>CAYUHK010000019.1:0-13291 GCA_964444425.1 uncultured Verrucomicrobiota bacterium | reverse complement strand
CAACGTGTTGATGTTGTTGGGCATCGGCGTGGTTTTGTTGCTCATGAACTGGAAGCTCACTTTGCTGGTGCTGGTGCCTGTTCCCATAGTTGTTTTGCTCTCGCATAAACTCTGGCAACAAATTAGAAGCCTATGGCATAGATATTGGCATTATCGCTCACGTCTGACTGCCACTGTTAGCGATACCCTTTCCGGCGCGCGAGTGGTTAAAACCTTTGCCAGAGAAAAGGAGGAGGTTGCCCGTTTTGGCCTGAACAGCATAAGCCTGCAAGCTTCTAATCAATCGGCTGAACAAATGTGGGCAACCCTTTTCCCAATGCTATGGTTCATTACCAGCACTGGATCCTTAATGGTATGGTATGTTGGCGGCCGGGGGGTTATTGGCGGCAGCATGACCCTGGGCACGATGATGACTTTTATCGCTTATTTGGGGTTGTTTTATGGCCCATTGCAGTTCCTTAGTCGCATCGCCGATTTTCTGGCTCGCTCGCTAACTTCCGCAGAGCGCGTCTTTGAAGTTTTGGACTCCGATATTGAAATAAAAGAGGCTGCCGCCGCCCTGTCAATGCCGGCGATGCAAGGCCAGGTTGAATTCCAAGATGTGGTCTTTGGCTATGAGCCATTCCGCCCAGTCATTAAGAAGATGAATCTTAAGGTCAAGGCTGGCGAGATAATCGGCATTGTCGGCCGCAGTGGCGCTGGTAAAAGCACTACGATCAATCTGCTCTGCAGGCTCTTTGACACCACTCAGGGCCGGATATTGGTGGATGGAGTAGATATCAAGCAAATCAAGCTTAAAGATCTGCGTTCGCAGATTGGCGTTGTTCTGCAAGAATCCTTTCTTTTTAATGGCACTATTGCCGAAAATATAGCTTATGCTAGACCGGATGCCTCGCCGGCCGAAATAATGGCGGCGGCCCGCACCGCCAATGCGCATGATTTCATCATCGCGAAACCGGATGGCTATGACACAAAAGTCGGCGAGCGCGGCCAATTGCTTTCTGGTGGAGAACGCCAAAGAGTGGCTATCGCCCGGGCGGTTTTGCGCGATCCGCGCATTTTAATTCTTGATGAAGCTACGGCCTCGGTGGACACTGATACCGAAAAACAAATTCAGGAAGCCATAGCACGAATCATGAAGGAACGCACCACTTTTGTGATTGCTCATCGTCTTAGCACTCTGCGCAATGCCGATCGATTAGTGCTTCTTAAGGAGGGCGAAATCATAGAGATGGGCACCCATGAAGAGCTCTTGAGCAAGAATGGTGAGTTTTGCCGCTTGGTTAAAATGCATGAGGAAATGTCGGCCATCATCTAGAGCAAAGGCGCTATGATCTCTGAAAAACCTGTTCCATCAATCCGGATGCCAGATCAGCAGCTTGGCAGTCCGGACTCTGCTCATCAGTTGACCTTTCTGAAAGCACGGCAACTGCGTTTCTTTAAAACCGGCGCCACTTTAGGGCTATCCATTAACAATGCCTATTCTCATCCTAAGGTTTCGATAAAGAAAGCTTTTCCGCTATCCTTGCCCAGTAGTTATTTCAGTGTCCGTAGCAGCGACGACAAGGAAATCGGCGTCATTGTTAATCTGGATGAGCTGGATGCCGCCAGTCGTCAGTTGGTGGAGGAGGAGCTGCGCCGACGCTATTTGGTGCCGGTTATTGAACGGGTGCTGCGGCTGACTGCTAGATTCGGCTCGGTCGATTGGGAGGTTGAAACCAACCGTGGGTCTTGCGCCTTTACAACGCGCGATTTACGCGCTAAAGCGGTGCGTATTTCTGAGCAACATTATCTCTTGAGGGATACGGAGAATAACTTATTCGCGGTGCCGGATATAACTAAACTTGATCGTCAAAGCCAAGCTTGGTTGAAAAGATATTTGTAGCCTGGATTTCTCAGTTAACTTCTGCTTGAGATGTTGTTAGCTAAGGGCTTTCTAGCGGCATAGAGCTCTGCGGCTCCTTGGCGCTAGATTGCTAAACATCTTAAAGCAACTAGCTGTCTAAACAAAGAGCTCATTAAGCATCTAGTGATAATAGCATGCATTTAATCCTGAAGCAATTTATGCAGCGCAAGGCATCTGCGCCGATTCAATTCATTAAATACAGCCTGTCCGGCGGCATGGCCGTGTTGGTTAACACAGTCCTGTTCTATCTGTTGGCTTGGCTGCTATTGCCAGCCTTAAATCCCGATGATCCGGTGGTGAAACTGCTGGGATGGAATCTGCAGCCGCTCGATGACACCCTGCGGGCCCAGCGGGCCGTTATTGATAACTGCATCGCCTTCATCTTCTCGAACCTGGTAGCTTACCTGCTTAATATCTATTGGGTATTTGAGCCGGGCCGTTATCATAAAGCCATTGAAATCAGCATGTTCTATGCGGTCTCTGGAAGCAGTTTTGCGATTGGCACGGCTCTGATGTGGGTGCTGATCAATTATCTCTCATTAACCACTAGCATAGCTTTTGGAGCTGAAATAGTTGCCGCCGCCTTGATTAACTTTGTAGTCAGAAAATATATTATCTTTAAAGGCTAGCCGTTACCCGGCCATATCTAACAGCTTCCAATGCCAGCGCCCGGCTGCTTGTATTGATATCCAGGTGGTAGCCTAAGAATAAGCCAATCAGCCGTTCTAGGGAGCGTAGTTGAGCAGTCGAACAACGGGCATTGCGGCCCGAACGCCAGCTGCGCGACCTTTGCCAAAAGCGTAGAATATTAAGAACATCTGGAGATACTTTTTCGGCTTTTAAGGCTGTGGCCCGAGCGCAAGCCGCGCATAGCACGCCCCCGTCAACATAAGAAAAAAACGGTGCTGCTGGCGGAATCGAACTATCCAAAAAGCCTTCCGCCTGGTCCGAGTTAGCGTTAAAAGGGCGCTTGCATTGCAAGCAGCTGCTTAGCTGCGGCGCGATCCCCAAGGCCGAGATTATTTTTAGCTCAAACCAATATAGACACATCTCTAGATCGCGCGACTCGGCGAAGGCGTCCAACGCTCTATCCAATAAAGCAAAGAGCTCTAGCTGCGGCGCATAAGCGGGAGTGATTCCCGCCAGCAGGGATGCAAAATAGGATGCGCATGCCGTCGCTCGCCAGCGCCAGCGCAGAGCGGCTCTATTTTTTAGTGGCGCGCATTCTTTAACAATGTGTAAGCCTTGATGTAAACGAAAATAAAAAAGCAGTTCACAAGTGTAAAATAAGTCATATTGGCCAAGAAATAAGCTTTTATTGCGTTGGGACCCTTTAATGATGGTTGTTAAACGGCCATGTTCGGCTGTCAGCCAGCTCACGATTCGCGATGTTTCCGAAAACGGAACTACTTTCAGCACGATGGCCCGAGTGTTGAAAATCATGGCAGGGGCGAGTCCGCGGACGGCTTGGGGGTCTTGGCTTGAGGATCTTTGGGTTTATGAGTTATCCATTCTTCCAAATGATCCAGCAGGCTGGGCGGCTTGGCTTCATCCTGATTGGTTGGCAAGACAGTGCCGGCCGATAAAATCATTTTCATGGCATTGACCACGCTGATCTTTAATGGCTTGATCTCTTGGCGAGATACCATTAGCAGGAAGCCGCTGGTCGGGTTCGGCACGGTGGGAACAAAGACGCAAACATGATCATTGGCTGCTTCATTGGGCAAGATCTCCTGACTTAATTCTGGGGGCAGCTGCGCTGTTAAAAAACCTATTGAATATATGTTTGAACGCAAAAATTGTATAGCGAC
The DNA here is from genome assembly GCA_964444425.1 of uncultured Verrucomicrobiota bacterium. Taxonomy (GTDB): domain Bacteria; phylum Verrucomicrobiota; class Kiritimatiellia; order JAAZAB01; family JAAZAB01; genus CAYUHK01. The sequence continues at coordinate 9,574 of CAYUHK010000019.1, read as the reverse complement.
GACCTGTCTGAACATAACGCTGCGTGTGCTGATCAAAGATTCGCTGACTCGCCGCACTGCGATATAAATGCTTTTGATTATCGGAATGCGGGTCATGATGCGGTCGCCCAGGCGATAGAGGCTGCGGCCGATGATATTGCGCGTCAGCAGGCCAATGAAATATAAGCCGATCATTACGAGAATCAGCGCTATCAGGCGATACAATAGCCCTAGCTCTGTCTGCAGCCAGGTATTGGGCACCAGATAGTTGGTGACGAAGGTGAAAAGGAAATAAATAATGATCAGGGTGATGATCAAAGGCGTGATCAAAAACAAGCCCACCAAGATATTGGTCCGGATGGATCGGGAGATCGTTTCTGCTAACATAAGGCCTGCTCCTTTTTGCCCGGATTTTCAGGTTCCTTTAGAATATCCAATAAATTATTTTGTCTGGCAGCATGCAGCCAACGCAATTCGCGCCGCCGCATGCTGGCGCGCCCTTGCGGGCTGTTGTCTTGGGCTCCCGCAAGATGATCGCATCCGTGCGCGATATACAAGGCCAGCTCCTCTGTAACGCTCCAGCGTTGAGCTCCCTCTCGCACAGCACACTCAACATTAACAAATAACTCGCCACTAAGGCAACCAGGTCCTGCTAGCCCATCCATTAATCGAAAGCTGATGACATCGGTGACCTGAGCGCTATTAAGATATAAGCGGTTGATTTTTGTGATACCGGCATCATCGCTCAGCACCAAGGACAGGTTGCGCCAAACTTCCCCGGCCCGGTTGGGGTGCGGTTGACTCATAAAAAAAGCTGTTAGTCGGCGCAGATTTATAATGTTTAGCCGTCTAACTTTTTGCCGGTTGCTAATGTCTATCTTCACAATCGGGGGATGATTTTCTCTCGCTGGTATAATGTTCGTTGGCTATCCAAAAATCTATCCGGAAGTTAAATATTGAGTCAGCGCTTGAGCCAGCCGCTGATAGATTTGATCGCGGCGCTTGCCATCGCGTTCCAGGGTGGTAATGCGAAAGCCTGGCCAGGATGATTCAAAATCGGTCGCCGGGACAACACAAATTCCCGTGGCGGCCAAGAGGTAATAGGCGAAGCGTTTATCCAAGGGCATTTTGGGATTAGCCACTAGGGCGCGAATAAAATCAGCAGACTTAGGGTCGCTGATTGGCAGGGTTTGGCGCTCGTTGAGAACCCCTTGATTGAATAGGATGGTCATGTAAAAGGCCCCTTGGATCTTATTGATCTGGATGCCGGGGGTCTTGCTTAAAATAGCATGGATCGCATTGCTATTGGCTTGTAAATCAGTGCAATAACGGCTCAGCCAGCGCTCGTATTCGGGATGATCGTAAATCAAGGGAACAGCCGCTTGCGGCAGAGAGGTGGAGCATACTTCCAACATGACAGCTTTTTTAATGCCGTTGCAATAACATTGAAAATCTTGGTCACGATCGGTGTTATGAAATTCCAACCAACCACAGCGTCCTCCTGGCCAAGGCACGTCTTTGGACACTCCGCGCATGACCAGCAAGGGCACGCGCTGGCCCACTATCTCAGTGATCTGGGCGTAGCGCGCTTGATTGTAGACCATACGGAAGTAGACCTCATCCGATATCAGCATCAGCTTGTGACGTTCCGCCAAGCGCACCACTTCCTCCAGGACAGCTTCGGGATATACCGCGCCGGTGGGATTATTGGGGTTGATCAGCAGAATTCCGACCACTTCGGGATGATGCTTTAATTGGTAAGTTAAATGATCCAAATCTGGTTGCCATTGGCGGGCAGGGTCCAGGTGGTAGCCGATAGCCGGCGCGCCGGCATGGAAGCGTTCGGAAGAAATATGAGTTGGGTAGGCCGGGTGGGGTTGAATCACGCGGGCGCTGGAAGCCAGCATGCGGTAAATCACGCTGATGCCGGCGCCCAACCCATTTACAAAGACCACCTGTTCATAGTCCAGATTGCAGGAGGGAGAGAAGCGGCGGGCGTATTCTACCACCCATTTGCGCGTTTCCACGCGCCCGCGGGAGTGGGTGTAAGCAAACACCTGCTGGCCATGCGAGCTGATCAGATCGGTTAAGATATTTTTTATGAATCCAGGCACTTCCCAGCCCTTAGCTACCGGATCGCCAATGTTTTCGCTCATTATCTCTAAGCCGGGATTGAGCGCCTTCAGTTGCAGGGAAACATCTACGATCTCTCTGATGCCATAGCGCAATAGTTCAAGATTGGGGCAAATAATAGTTGTACGCATAGCTATGAATATCTCCTTATAATACAAGCGACGAGCGACCTGGCCCCTCGCTCTCCGCGCCAGCGCCGGCTGGATTAAGCCAAGCCTTTCCGCAACTGCCGCCATAAAGATGTCAAGGCTTGGGGTATCACTTTCGTTCCGGCAATGATCGGCATAAAATTAGTGTCGCCTTTCCAGCGCGGCACAATATGAAAATGAATATGATCCTTAAGTCCGGCGCCGGCGACAGTGCCAAGATTGATCCCAAGGTTGAAGCCATCTGGATGCATAACCTTATTCAAGGCCGCGCAGGCTGTCGTTGCCAGAGCCATCATTTCCAGAGATTCTTGTTTGTTCAGAGCTGCCAGATCCTTCAAATGGCGATAGGGCGCTACCATTAAATGTCCATTGTTATAAGGATAGCGGTTCATCAGCAAGAGGCAGGCCTGGCCGCGGCGCAGCACCAGGTTTTTTTGATCCTTATTGCCGCGAACGATATCACATAAGAAACAACCCGGTTGTTGTGCTTTAAGAATATACTGCATGCGCCAGGGCGCCCATAAACATTTCATGAATCATTTGCCTTCTTGTCCGCGGGATCGCTTTATGGAATAATGCTTGCAATAGTTCATACGCAAGCGAACCTAGCACGATACCTGGCCGGCGACAAGATCGGATTTTATGGCCAGTTAAAACCGATATGGCTACAACGGCAACCAAAAATAAAAATCAGCTCTATCTCATTTATGGCCAGGATGAGCTTGCTGTCACCTCGCAAGCCAAGGCAATCATAGATAAGGCAGTGCTGCCCTCCGAAGCGGCCTGGGGCTTGGAAATAATTAATGCTCAAGCCGATAAGATCAGCGAAGCGTTAGCCTCTCTGCAACAATGCCGGGAGGCCCTGCAAACGATTGGCTTCCTGGAAGGGCGTAAGGCGGTCTGGCTGCGAGATGCTAATTTCTTAGATCAAGGCCCTATCGCCAAGTCTAAGGAGGTGCGCGCCCGCGTGCAAGATTTGGCCGATATCATTCAAAGCGGCTTGCCGGTCGGATTGCTCCTCGTAATTAGCGCCACCCAAGTGGATCAAAAATCGCCTCTGTACAAGGCTTGCCAAAGCTTGGGTAAGCTTATTCAATTTGAAGTGGATAAACCCTGGCGCCGCGATAAAGCGGCTGTCTCATTCGCCGCCCGCCAGTTTAAAAAGCTGGGGCTTGTTGCCAGGCCTGACTTGATCAATGCCTTTGTGCTCAAGGCCGGAACAGATTTCCGCCAACTGCAGCAGGAAGCTCAAAAACTTTCCCTGTACTTGGGCTCAGACCATAATGTGCGCGGCGCAGATCTTGACGCCATTGTTTCTTGCGGACGGGAGCTGTACGTTTGGAATTTTGAGGATGCCCTTGCGGACAAGAATCTGGCGGCGGCCATCCCTATTCTGCGCCAGCTGCTCTTCCAGAAGGAGGACCCCATCCGGCTGATAGCTGGCTTGGAAAACCGATTCCGGAATTTATTGATATTACGCGAAGCATTAGATCAGGGCTACTTAAGCCTGACTACGCGTGGGGAAATCATTAAGTCTTCCGCGGCGCCGGGGCAGCAGTGGCTGCGTCAAGCCCTGGAGGCTGATAAACGCCTGCAAAACTCCTATGTTCTGCAAAGACAAACTCGCCAGGCGGCCAATTTTAAGCGGGCTGAACTAGATCGTTGTCGCGCTTGGATTTTGGATGTGCGGCGGCGATTGGTCTTGAGCTCGCAGCCGGCTGCTTTAGTGATGGAAATATTGGTTACCAAGATTTCTGCCCTAAGCTCGCTGCCCCAAACACCGGTTTTTAGAGGGGCCATTTAGGAAGCTCAAGGATAAAAATTGGCTATTTGAATCTTGGCCTCCTGCTCTTGAGAGCGCTGGCTTAGAGGCTTGCCGGAAAAAATGGCTTGTATGCAGAGAGGTCCCTTGCTAAGCATCTTTTTATAGCGCAATGAATAGAGGGCCCGTAGCTCAGTTGGTCAGAGCGGAGGACTCATAATCCTTTGGTCGTAGGTTCAAGTCCTACCGGGCCCACTTTACCGGCTGTTCCCGGCACTCCCCGCCAAGCTTGATTAGCGATCCGCCCCAATAGCTGAGTTAATTGATCATGGTTTCTCAGGGGCTAGCTTGTTCCTAAGATCAAGGGGCAGGGTGATGAACAAATGTTTTGGCAAGCTCAGTAAAAGCTCCCGTGGCAAAATGGCCAAAACTTCTTTAGGCAGCCGTATCAAGGTATTGTAGGGCAGCTTGATTAACAATTCTTTAGGCAAACTGGCCAGCACCTCCTTGGGCAGATTTACCAGGATATCCTTTGGTAATCCTATTAAAACATCTTTGGGCATATTGAGCAGGATATCCTTGGGCAGCGCCAAGGTTTGCTCGCGGCTTAGATTGAGCGGCCAGCATTGGGGATTATTCACCTGGCCGTTTAGACGGCAGGCCAATAGCTGTGAAAGAGGCGTTAACGCTTTTTTAAATTCTGGCAGGAGCTCGTGATTTTCCGAGAATTGAGACCAGATAATAAAATCTAAATAATTATTAAAGGCATAATAACCACTGGCATAGATTGAGATAGCCGGCCCTTCGAGCACTGCATCGCGAGTATTGATTTGGCTATTCTTGACAATAAAATTAGCTTTGCATTTAGTAAAGTTTATGGATCCAACCTCGCTATCAAGGCTAGTGATTAATCGGGAAAAAGGCCGTAACGGCCGCAATTGTAAAAATTCTCCGTCTGCGATGCTAAGCGCGCCGCCGCCCTGGGCAGTGGCGCCCTGGCCTGGGCCGATTGAGCCGACCAGCCCACATTCACAATCCAAGCGCCCTTTATAAGACCCCTGATATCCCAACGATCTTAAAATACTCTCGAGATTCATGCCCTTGGCTTGTGCGGCCATTTCATATTGAAGATTTGAATTGCCGGCGGCTTGGTAAAAGGAAGCCTGTCCGGAAAAAGCACCTTGATAGGCCTCTCCAGTAATCTCGCTTAGATCGCAGCGTTGTGGCCGCATGCTTGCGTTAAAGGCATAGCGATCAATTTGAAAATAGCTGCTGCCCCAATGCTCTCCGGCTACCTCGGCCTTGAAGTCAGTGAGCGTGCCGGCGCCATAATCAAAGCGCCCCCGGGCGGCGATCCGCATATTTCCCGCGAAATTAAAATCATCCAGATAGCCGACTAGGTCCTCATCAAGAATTTGGGCCACTGCCTTTGGATCGGCGCTGCTGACTAAATCGAAATCGCTAACTGTGCCAGTCAAGTTATCGGCCAACCAGCCGGTTACGGCGCCTTCGGGTCGAAGCAAACGTAGTTTGTCGAGAGTCAGAATCCCGTTTTGATAAAGCAACTTGGATTGAAAGGAAGAGATTGGTGTCCCACGAAAGGTGAAATTTGAGCCCTGCACCCGGCCGCTCATCCACAAGGCATCAAGGCGATTTAGGTTCCCGCCAAAGTCAAGCTCGCAAGAAGCCGGTGTTGCCTCGAAAGCAAACCTATCAGCCAGTTCATATAAGTCGGGTTCCAACAGCGCTGCCATAATCCGGGGATCAAGTTGTGCGGCGGCATAGCCTTCGTAATCGCCTGAGTTGGCGTCGTAGTAAATATGTCCCTGTAATGTCCCCGGCGGATCCGCGCGCCCCAACGCGCAATAAAAAGGGTCTACTTGAATCTGGTTGCCCTGGATCGCGCATTCAAGATAGGCGCGCTCGATCGGGATATCCTTGAGTTTAGCCTGTGTTAGGGCCATGTGGCCACTTAGATGCCCGCCGAGCTGCTCAAGGGTTGCCGGGCCCAATTGCACTTCGCCTTCCAGCATGCCATCTAGAGCAGAAAGGGGTTCAGCAACGCCAGCGCGCCAGGCCGCCGGCAGCAGCTTGAGCCAATCTTTCAGAAGCAAGCGGCCGCCGATATGAGCATCCACTAAGTGCTCTGCGCAAGAGTAGGAGCCGGAGCAGGTCAAATGTTGTTCCGGCAGCTGCATGTAGGCTTGCTGGAGGTAGAGGCGGTTGTTTTTAAATTCCGCCTGCAAGCCCCATTGATCCAAGCTGAGCTCAAAGGCCTGAGTGGCTGAGCCGGCCATACGGATCGTCGCCGCGCTGGCGCAGACATCCTTGGCATTAAATAGAAAGGTTATGTCAAGGTGCGGCCTGCCGGCGAATTTAATGCCATTGAGTTGTTGGATAAAGCTCAGCATTTGTAGAGTCGGCGAGTGCACTAAGCTCTGCAGCTGATCTGACCAAGCCGTCTCGACATTGCGCGCGGCCGGCGGCAGCATTTGGCCCAGAGCATCCAGGGCCTGGATCTGGCCGCGGCAATTAATTTTTAGGCCTAAAAAATCCGCCGAGAGATTATCCAGATACCAAGTATCGGCCTTACGATAAAGGGTGTTTTCAATATGATCTATAGCCAGACTATCTAGGGCGGCTGGCTGATCGCCTGGACATAAACACAGCGCTCCATTATGCACCTTCACGCTCTGCAAGCCAATTTTGCCGCGCAGCCACGCGCTAGGGTTGTAGCTTAAAATAACCTGTTCTGCTTGGCAGCTGAGCTTGAGTTGCTCATAAGCTTTGGCGACAGCGATGTGCTCAATAATGCAGCCGGCCCAGGGGTCCAGGCGGACTCGTCCAATTTCGATGTAATCCGCCGCCGGGCAGATCCGCAGCAGGTAGGGCGCTAGGCGAGATCCCGGGATGCCTTTTAGATTGAGGAACAACAGCAAGGCTAGGGCCGCTATTAAAATAATGCCCAGACCTTGTTTCATCATGATAAAAATATTTTTTGCCCCAGGCTGTTTTTATTTAAGCATAGCGCTGGCGCGTTAGTTGTTTAATCTTGTAACTATTTCATCAAGCGTTAAAATCATAGCTCAATGCCTACTCCCTTTCAACAACGCGTCTATGCCGCCACTCGCCTGATTCCCCGCGGTCGAGTTACTTCCTATAAACTGCTGGCTCGGTTTATCAAATGCCGTTCTTGCCAGGCAGTTGGCCAGGCCTTAAAACGCAATCCTCGTCCTTATTGCATGACTGGTTCGCGCCAGGCCAATGCGCGAGCTACCCCCTGCCATAGGGTGATTGCGGCCGATGGCGGCTTGGGCGGCTTTCAAGGCTGCCGTAAGGGAGTGGCGCTATCGCGTAAAATTAAGTTATTAGCAGCCGAAGGTGTTAGCTTTAAAAACGCACGGCTGTCGGATTCTGCCCGTCTGTTTGATTTTAAAACATCTAGAAGTTAGCTCTAGCCTGGCTGTTCATCGGCGCGCCAGAGCACCAGCGTTTTTAAAGGTTTTTTAATTGTGTTTTTAGCCAGCTGCCTTTACGATTAATGTCAATTTTATTAAGAAAGGAAGCTCGTCATGAACAGCGACCAAGTGAAACAAGGATTGGAAAAGGCGCCCCAGCGTAGCCTCTTAAGGGCGGTTGGATTAAGTTCCGATGATTTCAATAAACCTTTTATCGGCGTCTGTAATTCCTTTAACGAAGTTGTCCCCGGACACGTCCATTTAAATGCCGTGGCGCGTTGGATCTGCCGCCGCATACGTCAGGCCGGTGGCATACCTTTTGAGTTCAATACTATCGGCATTTGCGATGGCATTGCCATGGGGCACGATGGTATGAAATATTCTCTGCCCAGTCGGGAACTCATCGCCGATAGCGTCGAATCCATGGTCAAGGCTCATTGTTTCGATGCGCTGATCTGCATTCCCAACTGTGATAAGATCGTTCCTGGCATGCTGATGGGTGCCTTGCGCGTGAATGTTCCCACCCTCATGATCAGTGGCGGGGCGATGGCTGCGGGCCGTACTCCGGAAGGCCAGGCCCTAGACCTGATTAGCGTCTTCGAGGGGGTGGCCGCCTGTCAACAGGGCACCATCGCCGCGGCTCAATTGGAGGCGATCGAATCGGCCGCCTGTCCTGGCTGCGGATCTTGTTCGGGCATGTTCACGGCCAATTCCATGAACTGTCTGTGCGAGGCGCTGGGGCTGGCCTTGCCCGGTAACGGCACCGTGCTGGCCACAGATCCCCGGCGCAAAAAACTCTATAGCGCGGCTGCCAAGCGTATTGTTGCCATGGCCAAGGCCAATAGCCCTAAACCCCGTTCGATAGTTACTGCCGCGGCGCTTGATAATGCCTTTGCCCTGGATATGGCTATGGGCGGAAGCACCAACACCATCCTGCATGCTCTGGCGATAGCTCATGAAGCCGGAGTACAATATGACCTGAATAGGATTAACCAGATCGCCAAGAAATGCCCTAATATCTGCAAGGTATCGCCCTCCAGCAATTATCACATCGAAGACGTGGATCGCGCCGGCGGCGTCAGTGCGATTTTAAAAACCATCAGTGCCATCGCTGGGCTGCTTCATCTGGACGCGCCCACGGTAACAGGCAAAACTATTGGTCGTACTATCGCGCGCGCTAAGGTAGAAGATCAAGCCGTTATCCGGCCGTTAGACAATCCCTATTCGCCTGATGGTGGCTTGGCGATTTTATGGGGCAATCTGGCAGAGGAAGGCGCTGTGACCAAAACTGCAGGGATACCAGCTTCCATGTTAACCTTTGAGGGGCAAGCGATTATTTTTAATTCGCGAGAGGAAGCCAATGCTGGCATCCTGGGCGGGCAGGTCAAGCCAGGCCAAGTGGTAGTTATTCGCTACGAAGGTCCCCGCGGCGGTCCTGGCATGCAGGAAATGCTTGGCCCAACAGCTTATCTGATGGGGCAGGGGCTGGGCGAAAAGGTAGCCTTGATCACTGATGGACGTTTCTCCGGCGGCACGCGCGGAGCCTGTATTGGACATATCTCACCGGAAGCAGCCTCCGGCGGCACGCTGGCCTTGCTCAAGGATGGCGATCTGATTCGTATTGATATTCCTAATCATCGCTTGGAAACAATCTTGTCATCGGAAGAGCTGGCGCAGCGCCGGGCCCAATTGCCGCCATTTGCTCCTAAGGCGGTTAGTGGATATTTAAGGCGTTATGCCGAACGAGTTAGCAGCGCCGGCGCCGGAGCCATTCTAAGCTGATAACTCAACCGAGAGTTGGAAACGCGTTAGTTTCTCGCCAAGTTGCGGCTTACGGCGCGAGCGAACTCGCTGCAGGAAACCAGCTGCGCGCCCTCCATCAAACGTGCTAGATCATAGGTAACGGTTTTGGCAGCGATGCTACGCTCCATGCCTTGAATGATCAAGTCAGCGGCCTCGGCCCAACCTAGATAACGAAACATCATTTCGCCGGAAAGGATCAAGGAGCCAGGGTTAACCTTATCCTGGCCGGCGTATTTAGGTGCCGTGCCGTGAGTTGCCAGGCTGTCTTTGAGGCCACTCACGGCACGGCA
>CAYUHK010000018.1:12864-32640 GCA_964444425.1 uncultured Verrucomicrobiota bacterium | reverse complement strand
CAAGATGACACCCGCGATTTACTAAGCTTTATGTTTTTTATGCGCTCGCAGGCTTGGGAAGATTATAAATGCTATTACTTCCGAGTAATGGCTGATGAGAAATTATATGATCTGTATATCATCGGACATGGTTATGAAAGTGTTAGGCTGGCAGAATTCGGCAAGGTGGTCAGCTTGAAAATGGAGCCAGAGGCCGCTTTTCAGGGCTTATTTTTACGAGTGGGCCGGCTGGAAGTTTGGGTTTCGGATGACGATCGTTGTTTATTGACCAAGGGGACGGCCAGCGTGCCCTTTCCCATAGGGAGTATTCGCATAACCCTAAAACAGGTAGAGGGGCCCGGCGATGATTTTTGGTCAGATAGAGCTGCTCGGTTATAGAAGGCGGTAGCGACCCAATGATAGGAGCAAGCATGAGCAACAAAATTCAACGCGCCCAGGCGCTGCTAGCGAAGTTCGCCAATCAACGGATTCTGGTGATCGGCGACCTGATGTTGGATCGTTATATCTATGGCACGGTTGAGCGCATTTCACCAGAGGCACCGGTTCCAGTGATACGCACCCAAGATGAGAGAAACATGCCGGGCGGCGCTGCTAATGTTGCCTATAATGTGCAGGCGTTGGGTGGCTGTGCTATGTTATGCGGGGTGCTTGGCCAGGATGCGGCCGGACAAGACTTGCTGCAGGTATTGAACCGTAAGGGCATTGATGCTTCTGCTATCTTGAGCTTGCCTGGCTTACAGACAACAGTGAAAACCAGAATTATAGCCGAACGTCAACAGGTTGCTCGGGTGGATTGCGAAGATCGTTTGAAGTTAGCCGGCGCAGCTTTACAGAGCTTATGTCGGCAGGCCAGCTTGGCGGTGCGTCAGGCCAGCGGCGTCATCATCGAAGATTATAGCAAAGGCGCGATATCGCAAGAGTTATTAAAAACGGTGCTATCGGCCGCCCGGCGCTCAGGCGTTCCTGTGGCGCTTGATCCCAAACATGATTCCAATTTTAAGCTCAAAGGTCTTAGCGTAGTGACTCCTAATCGCAAAGAGGCCTTTGCCCTGGCTGGCTTGCCGGAAGAGCCGCCCTGTGCCAATCCTTTGGCCGATAGCGCCTTGATCCGAGTGGCGGAAAAACTGTTGAAACAATGGCTGCCGGATTTTTTAGTGATCACTTTGGGAGCGCAGGGCATGCTTTTGGCGCGCGCCGGCCAAGCGCCGATTCATATCCCTACGGTGGCTCGTGAGGTGTTCGAGGTCAGCGGAGCAGGCGACACTGTTATTGCAGCCTTAGCATTATCATTGTCCGCCGGCGCTAGCGCTGGAACGGCTGTCCAGATGGCCAACTGCGCCGCCGGGGTGGTTGTGGGTAAACTGGGCACAGCCGTTTGCACTGCCGAGGAGTTACTAGCGTTTTATCGGGAGCTGGCCGGGGTTGGCAAACGTGCCCGCCGCGCTAGATAAAGCATCTCTTTTTCTTAAAAAATATAGCGATGCTCAGACGGCATGATTTTCCGCGCCAGGATGCCTCTCGTGGCAGTTTTTCGGACTCGACAGAACCGTTAAGTCTAAATAAACTATCTGGCAAGGCGATAGACGGAGCTTTATGAAAGCCATTGGAGTTATACCAGCGCGCTGGGGATCAACCCGTTTCCCCGGTAAAAGTTTGGCGCTTTTATGTGGCAAGCCTATGATCCAATGGGTGTTGGAGCGCTCGCATCAGGCCAAAAGTTTGTCTCAGGTGCTAGTGGCTACCGATGATAAACGTATTCAGCGCTTGGTAGTTAAATTGGGAGCGCAGGCTGTCATGACAAGCCCCAAGCATCCATCGGGAACCGATCGCTTGGCTGAGGCTGTGCGGGGCATGTCGGCAGAAATTTTTGTAAATATCCAAGGCGATGAGCCTTTGATTGACCCGGAATTGATTGATCAATTGGTAGCCGTGTTGAAGGCGGAGCGATCCTGGGATATGGCTACTGCGGCAACGCGTCTGACTGCGGATGTTAAAAATCCGGCGGTCTGTAAAGTAGTCTTTGATAAGAAAGACCAAGCGCTTTATTTTTCGCGTAGCCCGATTCCTTTTATCCGGGAATCGGGCTTCTCAGCCAATCAGCCGATCTATTGGCGTCATATAGGCGTCTATGCCTATCGGCGTGCATTTCTAAAGCGGCTGGTGGCGGAGCTGCCGAGCTTGTTGGAGCAGGCCGAAGCGCTGGAGCAGCTCAGGGCCTTGCATCTTGGCGCGCGGATCAAGGTGCTTAAAAGCGATTACGTCGGCATGGGAGTGGATACGCCGGCCGACGTGCCGCCTCTGGAAGCTAAGCTGCGACAAATGGGGTTGGAGTGTAAAGATGGCAAAGATAATTACCGTGGATAAAATAAAAATTGGCGGCCGCCAGCCCTTGGTCTTGATAGCCGGCCCCTGTGTTATCGAAAGTCGCCGACAATGTTTAGACCTTGCCGGCCGCCTAGCCAGGCTGGCCAAAGCTGAAAGAATTCCCTTGATTTTCAAGGCCTCTTACGACAAAGCCAACCGAACTTCTCACGAATCATTTCGAGGGCCAGGTTTATCGCGGGGCCTGGATATTCTGGCGGAAGTCAAGCAGCGTTTTGCTTTACCGATCTTGGTAGATGTGCACAGCGAAACCGAAGTGCCTTTGGCGGCGCAGGTTGCCGATGTTTTGCAGTGTCCGGCTTTTTTATGCCGCCAGACTGATTTGGTCTTGGCGCTGGGCTATAGTGGCAAACCAGTGAATATCAAAAAGGGACAATTTTTGGCTCCTGATGATGTGCGAGCGATTTTGGCCAAGTTAGAATCCACTGGCAATCGGCGCATTCTCGTGACCGAGCGCGGCAGCACCTTTGGCTATCATAATCTGGTCGTTGATATGCGTGGTTTGCAACTGATGCGCTCATGGGGCTATCCAGTGGTATTTGACGCTACCCATAGCGTTCAGCTGCCTGGTGGTGCCGGCGATCGCAGTGGCGGCGAGGCACGCTTGGCGGCAGGGTTGGCGCGGGCCGCGGTGGCCACCGGCTGCGATGCCGTATTTTTTGAGACCCATCTCAACCCCAGTCGTGCGCTGTCCGATAAGGATACCATGTTGCCCATTGCTCAATTGCGCGCCGTATGGCGTCTTTTAAATAGCATCGATAGAGAGGTGCGTTCAAAAACATGAACGCTGCTCTAGCTACAGCTGTCCTAACTAAATATTTATGATGGATAAGTTATGATTTATCAGGATTGGACATCCTGGTCCATTTTGACCTTAGTGCTTTAGCTATGCGCTTTTGCTATTATATTATCTATCTGCTGACGATGATCTTTATCAGCGCGCCGCCGGGCAGCTACGCCTTGGATTTTGGATCGCAGACAGCCAAGCAGATTCGTTACCCAAACTATGATACGCAAGGTCAACTTAAGTTTGAAGTGCAAGGCGATGAGGCTCAAGCTTTAGCGGATGGCCAAATTCGTATCATTAATCTGCGACTGGTTTTTTATGAAGAGGGCAAAGTTATTATGGAGGTGACATCACCGGAATGCCTCTTGGATCGCAATAAGCAGACGGCGACTTCAGCCGCCCTTGTCCGAGTGATACGACCTGAGATGATTCTTACTGGTAAGGGCTATCTGTTCACTTGGGATAACGATCAAGGGCGCCTGGATATCCTGAGCCAGGCCAAAGTGGTTTTGCAACGAGATCTTTCATGAGGATAAGAAGCTGCATAGGCAAAGGCCACCGCTTAGCGTTCAGCGGCTATGCGATCTTGCTAACTGGGCTGTTCAGCATTCAGATCAGCCCGGCGGCAGAATCAGCGCAGCTGGATTGGGCTGAGGCCCGGTCGCTTTCCGCCGCCGCTGGCAACACAGTGATTACCTCGGAACGTTTAAGTTTCGATCAGGGAGATCGCCGGGCTATTTTTGAAGGGCATGTAGTGGTAACCGATCCTCAGGTTAACATTGCTGCCGATATGATTACAGTGGCCTTTTCCGAAGATAATCTGGTGATTTTTATTGAGGCCGAGGGGAACGTCGTGATCCAACAAGAAGATACGATCGCCAGTGGAGCACGGGCGCGTTATGAGGTTGCAGCTAGCAAGTTTGTGCTTTCGGGAGACCCTTGGGTGCGCAATGGCCGCGATGAGCTTGCTGCTGAAACCATTACCTTTTGGCGTGGCACTAAACGGATCCTCTGTGAGCCCAAGGCAAAACTGGTGATTCGTTCGGAGCAGAATATTTTCCACGAAGCTATTTTAAAGGAGTAAGCCTTTATGTCCGTAAACGATATGCTTATCAACACGCAAGAATTGGTGAAAAATTACCATGGCCGTAACGTCGTAGATGGGGTTAATATTCATGTGCGCCGGGGCGAGGTAGTCGGGCTGTTGGGGCCGAATGGAGCTGGCAAAACAACAACTTTTTATATGATCGTAGGCTTGATCACTCCAAATCGCGGCAAGGTGCTGTTTAAGGGGGACAATATCACGCGCGCACCGATGCATCAGCGGGCGCGTTTGGGCCTGGGGTATCTTTCCCAAGAGCCATCGGTGTTTCGAAAACTGACGGTAGCCGAAAATGTTATGGCTATCCTAGAGTGGTTGCCCTTATCGGCCAAGGAGCGCCAGGAACGTTTGGCTACACTGTTAGATGAATTAGGCTTGACCCATCTTGCGCACCAGAAAGCCTATACCCTCAGTGGCGGGGAGCGGCGCCGCTTGGAGATAACGCGCGCTTTGGTTACCAATCCGGCGGCATTGTTATTGGATGAACCCTTCAGCGGCGTTGATCCTTTGGCCGTCTACGACGTACAGGAAATAATCCGGGACCTCAAGCAGCGCGGCTTGGGTATTCTGATCACCGATCATAATGTTCGCGAAACCTTGACCATTGTGGATCGTGCCTATTTGATTTGCGAGGGCAAGGTCTTGCGTGAGGGCAGCAGTTCTTTTCTTATTGAGGACCCGTTGAGTCGGGAGCTCTATTTGGGGCCGCGATTTAGTATGTAATCTTAACAGAGGAGGACACTATCACATGAACCTTAGTATTACCTGTCGGCATGTGGCGATCACCTCGGCTATCAAGAATCATGTGCGCGGCAAACTGCTGGCGGCACTCCAGAAGTTTCCCCAAGTAATACGAGCTCGGGTGGTGCTTGATGTGCAGAAATTTAGGCATAGCGTGGATGTCTCGGTCTGGGCTAAAGGGCGTATCCACATTGAAGCCAAGGATATTAGCGATGACCTTTATAAATCGGTTGATCTGGTAGTGGATAAGCTAGCGCGCCAATTGCGCCGTTCCCGCGCTAAGCAGGTGAAATATAAGGGCAATCAGCGCCGCCTTAAATTGGCCGATATTGAACCAGCCTTGCCGCAAACAGAATAATTCGGCGGATTGATAGCCTGTTCTGGAGAGAGGGGGGGAGTATGGCAGTAACAGTCAAGGATTTTTATGAAGGAGCGCAGAAAAAAGCGCCCTTGGAAGTGATGACAGGCAAGCTGGGACTATTGCGCAAGATTCATGAGCCGGCTATTCATCGGCCGGGCTTAGCCCTGGCAGGTTTTTTTCGCTATTATGCTTTCCGGCGCATTCAGGTTCTGGGCATGGCTGAGCACGAATATCTGCTAACCATGAATGAAGAGCAAAGATCGCAAGCATTGCGCAGCCTATTTCAACAACGCATTCCTTGTTTAGTCATTACGCGCAACCGCAGGGTCTGGCCGATGATACTAAAGCTAGCTCAAGAAGCTAAAGTGCCTATACTGCGCACTCCGCTGATCACTGGAACTTTTATCAATATCGCCACATTAGTTATGGAAAACCTGATGGCTCCTTGCGCTACCTTGCAAGGCACTATGGTGGATATTATGGGGATCGGTGTCTTGATAGAAGGCAAGCCGGGCATTGGCAAAAGCGAGGCCGCGATGACTTTAATTAAACGTGGACACAGCCTAGTGGCCGATGATCTTACCTTTTTACGTCGTGCTGATGATCGCACTATCGTGGGAACCTCTTCAGCGGCGACCCGCAACCATATGGAGATTCGTGGCTTGGGCATCATTCATGTGCCGAGTCTTTTTGGGGTGGCTTCGATACGCAGCGAGAAAGAGCTGAATCTGATCATAACTTTGCGGCACATGGAAGAGCTGGAAGATAACGGTCGTTGGTTGATTCCGCAAACGCGTCAAGTGTTGGGGGTGGCGGTTTCGCACTTAACTATCCCAGTGGCACCAGGCCGAGAACTTGCTAACCTTATTGAAACGGCAACGTTGAATGAAAAACTTAGGCGTTTGGGATACGACGCTGCCAAGGAGCTAGATGAAAAATTAAAGGCGGCTATGTTAAAGAGGGTTAAATGGCATGAGTGATCCTAATCCTAATGAAAAGAAAGCCTCAACATCTAAACCAGCCCTGGCACGCGAGTTGATTATACAGAATCAGTATGGTATTCACGCGCGTCCAGCGGCGATATTTGTTAAGACAGCTTCCAGATTCAATGCTGAGGTAACCGTGGAAAAGAACGCCATGAAGGTCTCGGGCAAGAGCATCATGGGGTTGATGACTCTGGAGGCTGGCAATGGGGCCATCGTTAAAATTTGTGCCGAAGGCGCCGACGCCGAACAGGTGTTGGATGAATTACAAAAACTGGTGGAACAGAAATTTTACGAGGAATAGATCGAGGGCCCATGCTGGATCATCCACTAACCGAATCTACGGCGCCACAAGAAATGTTTTTCCGTGGCGTTGGTGTTTCTCCCGGCATAGCCAGTGGCCGAGCTTATCTGAAGGCCTCCCCAGATGATCAAGTGGAGGAAAAGGATATTAGCCGAGATGCAGTGCCGCGCGAGATCGCTCGTTTGGAATCAGCGCTGATTGCCACCCGCCGCCAAATCCGGGATTTACAAAAAGATTGCGCTCCTGAGGTAGCCAGTATCTTTGATGCTCATTTGCTGATTCTCGACGATCGCCCCTTCATAGAAAATATTATTCTGGGCATTGAGAATCGCCGCAAGAACGCTGATATCATCCTGCACGATGCCGCTAAAGGTTTCATGCAATCGCTGGCCAAGGTAAAGGATGCTTACGTGCGCGAACGCGTGGCCGATGTGGAAGATGTAACCCGCCGCATTCGCCAGAATCTTATTGGCCAAAATACCATGTTCCTGGAAGGCATTGCCCCCGAGACGATCATAGTGGCCAGTGATCTTTCGCCATCGGAAGTAGTGGCGATCAATAAGGATTTGGTGACAGGCATAGCTCTGGATTTAGGCAGCCCTACTGCGCATTCAGCTATTCTAGCGGGCAAATTGGGGATTCCCGCGGTGGTGGGGCTGCATAATTTTAGCGCCGCAATACGCGATGGCGATATGATCCTGATTGACGGCAGCAAAGGAGTGATTGTAGTTCACCCAACTCAGGAACGCATCGAAAGGGCTAAGCGGGCTATTCAAGGGCGTTTGGAGATAACGGCCAAATTGGCCCAGCTGAAAGATCAACCGGCTGAGACCAGTGATGGATATCGGATAGTGCTCTCGGCCAATATTGAGGTGCCTCAAGATGTTGAGGCGGTGTTGGATTCTGGCGCCGAAGGGGTAGGCTTGTTTCGGAGTGAATATTTTTATATGTCACGTCAGGGCCAGCCGACGGAGGATGAGCAATTGGCAGCCTACCGAGATGTTGCGCAGCGTTTAGCGCCTGCTCCGGTGATTATTCGCACACTTGATTTTGGCGGGGATAAAATTTCGCCAGATCTAGCAATGTCGCGGAAGGAGTCCAACCCCTTTATGGGTTGGCGCGCTATCCGCTTCTGCCTGGCTCAGCCGGATTTGTTTAGGACGCAATTGCGGGCTATTCTGCGAGCCAGCGTTTTCGGCAATGTTAAAATCATGTATCCTATGATCAGCGCTATTGATGAAATAGTACGGGCCAACGAGATCTTGGATCAGGCTAAAAAGGAATTGATGGAGCAGGGCCATGTCTTTAATCCTCACATTGAGGTCGGCGCCATGATCGAAGTGCCTTCGGCGGCAATAGTGGCTGATTTGCTGGCGCCGCATGTGCGTTTTTTTAGCTTGGGGACTAATGATTTGATCCAATATACATTGGCGATTGACCGCACTAATGAGCGGGTGGCCTATCTCTATGAGCCTACCCATATCGCGGTTTTAAGATTAATAAAGAATACAATTGATGCCGGCCATCGTCAACGCATCTGGACCGGCATATGTGGAAGCATTGCCGCCGATCCTCTTATGATCCCCCTGTTGATTGGGCTAGGGATCGATGAGCTCAGCATGCATCCGGCGGCTATCCCGGCAGTGAAAGGCGCCATTCGCAGTATCAGTTATGCCGAAGCTCGTGAGGCCGCCGCGCTAGCGCTTGCTTCGGCCGATACGGATGTGATTGAGATATCGCAAGAATTGACCAGAAAAATAGCTCCGGAAATTCTTGAATTGGTGGATTGATCTGCTTAGATAGTGCCCCAATGCCGATCCTCTGTAAAGATTAGATTGATCATATATTATAAGGAAACATTATGGCAAAACCTTCTTATATATTTACGTCTGAGGCAGTAACAGTAGGTCATCCGGATAAGATCGCCGATGCGATTTCCGATGCTATATTGGATGCTTGTCTGGCCCAAGATAAAGCCAGCCGGGTGGCTTGCGAAACCCTAGTGGCGACCGGCATGGTGGTGTTGGCTGGCGAAATCACCAGCAAGGCCAAGGTGAATTATGCTGATGTAGTTCGCGATACCGTAGAAGGCATTGGCTATATGGATGCTGCCATGGGATTCGACGCTCATTCCTGCGCTGTGCTTGTATCACTGGATCGGCAATCGCCAGACATATCTCAGGGTGTTACCGCCGGCCAAGGCCTTTTTAAGGAACAGGGGGCCGGCGATCAAGGCATGATGTTCGGATACGCTTGCGATGAAACTCGTGAATTGATGCCTATGCCAATTATGTTTGCGCACCGTTTAACACGGGCCTTGACCAAGGCCCGCCGCACTCGCAAACTGCCCTTTCTGCGCCCGGATGGCAAATCTCAAGTGACCATAGCCTATCAGGATGGTAAGCCGGCTTATGTGGATACCGTGGTGGTCTCGGCACAGCATGCCCCGAATATTTCTTATGCTAAGCTCAAGAAGGCTATAATTACGGAAATAATTCGCAAGGAGATTCCGAGCAAGTTCTTAAACTCAAAGACTCGTTATCTGATTAACCCCACCGGCCGCTTCGTCGTCGGTGGACCACAAGGTGATTGCGGCTTGACCGGGCGTAAAATCATTGCCGATACCTATGGCGGTATGGGCCGCCACGGCGGCGGTGCATTTTCGGGGAAAGATCCTTCGAAAGTTGATCGCAGCGCGGCTTATATGGCTCGTTACATTGCCAAAAACCTTGTGGCGGCAAAACTGGCGCGGCGCTGTGAGGTCCAGTTGGCCTATGCCATTGGTTTTCCGGAACCGGTGTCGATAATGCTGCAGACTTTTGGAACCAGCAGCATTTCTGAAGAGCGTCTGCAACGGGCTGTCCGCCGAGTTTTTGGGCTTAAGCCGGCTGATATCATCAAACATTTAAATTTATTGCGCCCCATTTACAGTGCCACTACGGCCTGCGGCCATTTTGGTCATTTGAGTAACTGGGATGTTTATACTTGGGAAAAAACCGATAAAATCAAAGAGTTAAAGGCAGCGCTATAATCATGGCTAAATCGCGGCAGTTAAAATGTGTGGTGGCTGACATGAAACTGGCTGCCTGGGGACGCAAAGAGATCCAGTGCGCCGAGCAGGAAATGCCTGGATTAATGGCCTTGCGGCAGGAATATGCTCAGCAGCGCCCCTTGCGTGGGGCCAAAATCAGCGGCTCTTTGCATATGACTGTGCAGACGGCTGTTTTGATCGAGACCTTGCAAGCCCTTGGCGCCCGAGTTCGTTGGGCCAGTTGCAATGTGTATTCTACTCAGGACCATGCCGCCGCGGCCGTTGCTGTCCGTGGAACGCCGGTATTTGCTTATAAAGGCGAAACTCTGGCGCAATATTGGGACTTTATTGATTGCTCTATAGACTGGGGTGCCGGTCAAGGGCCCACTATGCTCCTGGATGATGGCGGTGACCTAACCCTGTTTGTTCACCTTGGCTACCAAGCTGAAGATGATCATCGGATATTAGACAGGAAGCCCACTAGCAACGATGAGCATTTTTTGCTAGCACAACTTAAAAAATCATTGAGTAAAAATCCGCAGCGCTTCCATAAAATGGCATCTTTGATCCGGGGCGTTTCCGAGGAAACCACTACCGGCGTCAATCGCCTCTATCAGATGCGCGATAAAAAACAGCTTTTGTTTTCTGCATTCAATGTGAACGATTCAGTGACCAAGTCTAAGTTTGATAATCTCTATGGCTGTCGGCATTCGTTGGTAGACGGCATTATGCGAGCCACAGATGTCATGTTGGCCGGCAAGGTGGCGGTGGTCGCCGGCTATGGCGATGTGGGCAAGGGTTCTTGCCAGTCGCTGCGCGGACAGGGAGCTCGGGTAATCGTTACGGAAATAGATCCGATCTGCGCCTTGCAGGCAGCCATGGAAGGCTACGAAGTTATGCCTATGGATCGGGCTTGTGCGCTGGGCGATATTTTTGTTACCGCAACTGGTTGCTGTCGCGTCATCACTGAACGGCACGTGCGCCGCATGAAGCACTTAGCGATCATCTGTAATATCGGCCATTTTGATGCTGAAATAGAGGTGGCTCAGCTTCGTAAATATCCCTGGACCGCCATTAAACCGCAGGTAGATATCATCTCTTTGCCAAATGGTCGCAGTGTTATCCTATTGGCCGAAGGGCGCCTGGTTAACCTTGCTTGTGCGACCGGCCATCCTAGCTTTGTGATGTCTAACAGCTTCACCAATCAGGTGTTGGCGCAAATCGAGTTGTACACCTGTCCACAAAAATACCCCTTGGACGTTTATGTGCTCCCTAAAATACTGGACGAAAAAGTTGCTAGACTGCACCTGGATAAACTGGGCATTAAGCTGGAGAAGTTGACCGCTCAACAGGCGGCTTACTTGAATGTGCCTAGCCAAGGCCCTTTTAAATCTGATCTGTATCGCTATTAAGCAAAGGCCGGCATCCTATGGAGGCTTCTTTTGCTCTACTGATCAAGTCGTCTATCGCTAACTGTTTTTAAGTTTTCATCATGCGCATTTTGAATTCTTATATTACCCGCAACTTCCTGGCTACTTTCTTTGTCACCTTGTTGGTCTTCTTGTTCGTTATGGCGATAGCCAACATCTTTCGGGTGATTGATCTGTTTTCGCGTGGGGTATCCGGGTGGCTGATCTTGAAGGTGTTTTCTTATGGCATGCCCTTCTCCTTGATTTTCGCGATTCCTATGAGTGTCTTGGCGGCGATTTTTCTCGTCTTTAGCCGAATGGCCAGCGATCGTGAAATCATTGCCATGAAAGCATCCGGAATTAGTATCTGGCAGATTGTCCAGCCACCGGTATTGATAGCCACCTTGCTGTGTTTGATCTGTATTTATATCAATGCTAACCTGGCTCCCAATAGCCATTATCAGCGCCGGCTGTTGCTTGGTCAAGTTAGCGTGGAAACGCCGCTCAGCCTATTAGATGAGGGCCGTTTCATCCGCGATTTTCCAGGCTTGACCATCTATATTGGTCAAAAGGACGGCTATAAACTTCAGGATATAGTAATCTATAGTTTTACAGAAAAAGGTTTAAAGCAAACTATCCGAGCCAAGACCGGCATAATAGTGACCAATGCTCAGGCACCTCAAAAAATCCTTATCAATCTTTATAAAGTCCGCATGGATCAGGCTGATGAAAGCAAGCCCAATGAGTTTTTTTCCTCACACCAATTCAGCGCCGAGGAATACCCCTTGGAAGTCAATATGGCGGACATCCTCAGCCGCGGAATTATTTACAAGAAACGGGCTGACCTCACCTTCCGCGAGCTGATACAAAATCTGCGCAGCGGCATCCTTTTTGATCCAGCTGATTTTAAAAATCCCCTGGAATTGGCGCGCCAGATTAGCCAGCCTGCCGATAGTCTAGCCGCATGGATACAGACAGAGTGCTCGGCGACCACCTTGGATTTATTAAATAATTTCGAAAGAATCAAAGCGAATCAAAGATTATTGCAGAGGGCTTTGGCTGATGACTTTAATCGCTTGATCTACGGGCCGCCAATTTATGATCAGAAGCTTTTTGGCAATGTACGCTTAAAGGGGTCTACCCAAGAGCGCCTTGTTCAGCTACCCCGCGGCGGCCAGGAGCTGGCTCTGCTTAATCGTATGCTTTTGGAAGATGCCTATCCAGCTTTTATCGCCCGTAATTTGATCTCGGAATTGAATCCAGAGGACCTCAATATCCACCGTATGTCTTTGATGGTTGAAGCTAGCACCCGCTTGGCGCTATCTTTTTCCTGTTATGCTTTTGTCCTGCTGGGAGCAGCTCTAGGCATGAAGGTCCATCGCAAAGAATCTTCTATCGGCATCGCCATAACCCTGGCGCTGGTTTTTACCTTTTACTTATTTATTATCATTGCCGATGCCCTGGTTAGTCGTCCGTGCTATCAGCCGCATCTGATAGTATGGGTTCCTTTTGTGCTTTCCGAATTGATCGGATTTTATTTGATTCAACGCTCTAATTAATCCTTGTGCGGAGAGCTTGCGGTGCGCCGCTTGGATAAGACCCAGGCTAAGATATTCTAGCTAATCAGCTATCGGATTCTGGGGCAGTAACTCTAAAATCATAGTGTCTGGATCAGTAGGGATGGCGGTTGTAACGAAATTCAATTGCAAGGGCAAGAATCTCTTCTGGTAATCTTTCGGCTCCACAATAGCATATACTCGACCAGGTGCCTGCTCACGCAGCCGTTGTAAATCATCCGAATCATCCAGGTAGCCAGGCCGCTCTGGCTCCATCAGCATGCCGTAGGTGAGCTCATTGCGCGTTTGAAACAGATAAGCGCTGCGCTGAGCGTAAAATGATAAAGCTGGTCGGTATTTCCAGAAGCACACCAACTGATCTTCGGGCTTGAGCTTAGCTGCCAAGGTTTTATAGACATGGGACGAATTGATATGCAGCAGCACATTGAAGTCACGCCCGGCTAAAGGCGATAATAACAAGGCGCAGCTGAAAAATAAAACCGAGCTAGCAAAGATGGCGCCAGAGAAATGCGCCCATCCTCGCATTAGCCCTAAAATCAGCATGCCGATAATCAGCGGGGCTAAAGCTAGTACACTTATTCCGGAGATCGAATAGACCCGTAGCGGGATCAGTTGGAAGTAGCTGATCAGCCATGTCGTGATAACCATCAGCGCCAGCAGCAGGGGGCCGCTCAGACCTAGTTTCCAGTATTGGCGGTCTCGTAAACTGCCATCCGCTGGTTCGGCCAGGCCCCAGCGGCCTACAAGCAACCCCAACGGTGGGATGGCTGGTAATATATAAGACATCAGTTTGCCACTGCTCAATGAGAAGAACACAATCACCACCAGCACCCAAACAGTAAAAAAACGCGAGAGCGCATCAGTCTTTAATATGCGGCGCGTGGAAAACAAGCGGATGGCTCGTCCTAAGAAAAGAGTCCAAGGTAGCAGCAAGGGTATAAGGGTTGCGACAAAATACCAAATGGGTTCAGGATGTAATTGCATTGCCCGGGTGCCCAGAAAGCGAGCGGTATGTTCTTCAAAAATGAAGTGCCGGATAAAGCCGGGATTATGACGCTCAAGCATTAGCATGCAAGGCCATAGGGCTAACATAAAAACCATTCCGGCCAGCGGCAAGGATAGGGTTAATAAATCTCGTAGGCGGCCTTCCCAGAATAGCCAGATCAGTAGGATCGCTGCGGGCAGCACAGCAGCAATAGCGCCTTTAGTTAAAAAACCGGCCGCCGCTGCTAGAGCTGCTAAGAGCAGCCAAAGGAGTTGAGGCCGCGGTCGCGTTTTTTGTTGAAATCCTTGAAAGAGCGCGGTACAAGTTAGGCTGAACCAGAACACCAGAAATCCATCAGTTATTAAAAGACAAAAACCAATCATAAATCCCGTCATAGACAGCATGCATAGCAAGGCCCATCGGCCAAGGGTTCCGGGCCAGTAATGGCGGGTTAAAAGGTAAAAAAGACCAGCAATCATTGCGATGTTGAACAATAAAGGAATCCGTGTTGCCCAATCTTTAGCGCCAAATACGGCAATAGCTGGAGCAACCATCCAATAGGCGAGTGGAGGTTTTTCATAATAGCGAAAACCAAACAAACGCATCTCTTTCCATTGGCCGGTCATAGCCATTTCTCGTGGGATCTCAGCATAACGCCCCTCGTCTGGATCAAAAAAACCACGAAAGAACAGGAGGAGTCCGTAGGATAATCCTAGTAAAATCAAAGCGCTGATTAATAATTTGCGTTGCTTGGACGAAAGAGAAATAGGTGTAGTCATCGTTTTTGCCAAGTTAATGGAGCCCTAGGGCGGTCTCTCTATGTTGAGCCTGTCAATCTATATACTACGGCAACTCAGTCAAGCTATCATTTCGAGGTCAACTATTGTCAACTGAAAACAATTCTACCTGGCCGTCATTAAGTAAGGGGATAATTGCCTTATGTCTTTTGATCTCTTTGGCTGGAATAGTTAATCACGAATTATGGACGCCGGATGAGCCTCGCGAAGCCGCCTTAGCCTTGGAGATGAGCCGGACCGGAGACATCATTATCCCGCGCTTAGCCGGCGAAGCTTTTGTTGAAAAGCCGCCTTTATTTTATTGGTTGGGGGCGGCGGCGATATCTGGCTTAGGTCAATGGCTGGGCAATACTTTTGCCATTCGTTTAACCTCGGCTCTATGGGGTTTGGGCACCTTGGCGATAATTTATCTGTTGGCGCGCCGGCTATGGGATGCGCGCTCTGGCTTAGTGGCCCTGCTGGTCCTAGCAGTTATGCCTGGATTTGTGCATGTAACTCACTGGATATTGGTGGATAATGCCTTGATGTTTTTTGTAGCGGGCGCCTGCTGGTGTCTAGCTGAAGCCTATATTGGAGAAAAATTTTATTGGCTACCCTGGGCCGGCCTGTTTGGAGCAGGCGCCTTCTTAAGTAAAGGATTGTTGGGCCCGGCTGTGGTCAGTTTAGGCGGCATCGGATTATTAAGCGCTTGGGTCAAGCGCCATGGTTGGGCTTATTTATTTTCTGCTAGAAGCTTGGCCTGGCATGCTCTTGCCTTGGCTCTGTTGACCGGTCTCGCGCTTACTTGGGTACTTGTTTTCCGCCAAGTCGGTAGCCCAGAATTGTGGCGGGCATGGTTTTGGGATAATCAAGTAGGGCGTTTCTGCGGACAGATAACCGCTTTGGGGCATCGCCAATGGATCGGATATTATTTAGGGGTTCTACCGCTTTATTTATTACCTTGGCTACTGGCTTGGCTAATCAGCTTGGGCCAGGTCTGCAGGCGGATTTGGCGCCGTGAAGCGTTAGAGCCAGCTTGGTTTTTGTTGCTAGGCTGGGGGTTGGGCGGCCTGGCTTTACTGACGATTTCTTCAACCAAACGAGAAATTTATCTTAGTGTTTTACTGCCAGCCTTTAGCTTGATGGTGGTGCCTGTTTTGCGCGAACCGCTATCGGCTTGGATTCGTTTCTCCTTAAGAGTTTGGGCATGGTTGATGGGGCTGGTTTTAGTCGCTATGGTTTTAGCTCCTCTATTTGGCGTGCAATATGGAATGCCTGCTATCGAGCGACGTTGCTATTTTGCCCTGGCGCTTGGATTTTTGGCGATAGCTCTAGTGGGCCTTACGCGCCGTCAGTTTGCTTGGCTTCGACAATGGGCTCTGGTTACGGCCTTGGCCTATATTGCCAGCTTAAGCATTCTTCTCCCCTTACTTGATCCGCTGAAAAATTATGCTCCAGCTTTTCGAACTATGGCCCAGCAGATCCAGCGCGATCCGCAAGCCAGCTTAGCCGCTTGGAATTTTGATGAAACCACCCGTGCTGGTTTTTATTATTATTGTGACTTGATTTTTCCAGCGCTGTCTGATAATTCGGAGCTTTATTCGATTTTGGAAGGGAAACACCCTCGTTTTAATGGCATCTTAACATTGTCTAAAGGGTTTCCACCAGCGAACCTACAATGGCCTCCTTGGAGAGTCCATGAGATAGTGCGTATGGGAATCAGCCGCCGCTTAGAATGGGTGACGGCTGATCCGGAAAACAGAAATATAACCAAACATGAATAAGAGAACTAAATTTTTACCCTTTTCCAAACCAAGTTTTGACGAGGATGATATTCGCGCCGTTGGGGATATCCTGCGTTCCGGCTGGATTACCACTGGCCAACATGCGGCTAAATTTGAAGAAGAATTTTCAGCTTATCTAGGAGCACAAGGCTCAGTAGCCCTAACTTCGGCTACAGGAGGTATGCACGTGGCTCTAAGCGCTTTGGGAATTGGTCC
The DNA here is from genome assembly GCA_964444425.1 of uncultured Verrucomicrobiota bacterium. Lineage (GTDB taxonomy): Bacteria > Verrucomicrobiota > Kiritimatiellia > JAAZAB01 > JAAZAB01 > CAYUHK01. The sequence goes on along the minus strand of CAYUHK010000018.1, from coordinate 16,202 downwards.
TGGCGCTGAGGTCATTACGCCCTCAATGACCTGGGTTTCCACGGTTAATCTAATCGTTTTGGCTGGCGCCACGCCGGTATTTGTGGACATTGACCGCGATACCCTTATGCTATCGGCTGAAGCTGTCGCGCAAGCCATAACTGAACGAACTCGCCTGATCATTCCCGTTCACTTTGCGGGGGCTCCGGCGGATATGAGTGCGATTCGGCGTTTGGCTTACTCACGAGACATTTCGGTTATAGAGGATGCCGCTCATGCTCTTGGCACCGAATATCGTGGCCAGCGCATCGGTGCAACCGGCACCTCCATTTTCTCGTTTCACCCCATAAAAAACATTACCACTGGTGAAGGCGGCATGGTTACTTCCGATAACGAAGATTTTCTTAATCATATTCGCCGCTTGAAATTTCATGGCTTGGGAGTGGATGCCTTTAACCGCCAGCAACAAGGGCGCTCGCCCCAGGCGGAGGCTGTTGAGCCAGGTTATAAATATAATTTGACTGATATAGCTGCTGTATTGGGCCGGCGCCAACTATTGCGGGTGAATGAATTCAATAGCCGTCGGGCGGCCCTGGCCCAGCGCTATCATGAATTGCTAGCCGATGTTGACGAAGTCTGGCCTCTGCGAGAGCCGAATTATCCTTTTCTACATGCCTGGCATCTGTTTATAGTTCGACTGGATACCGATCGAACTAAGATGAGCCGCGATGCTTTCATGGAGGCTTTGAAAGAACGGAACATTGGCACCGGGTTGCATTTTCGTGCCGTTCATTTGCAAAAATTTTATCGTGAGCAAATGGGTTTTAAAAAAGGATTATTGCCCAATACGGAATGGAACTCGGATCGGATTTGCTCTCTGCCGCTTTTTCCTGAGATGCGCGCCGAGGATGTGGATGATGTTGTGGCGGCTATCAAAGATGTATTGACGCAACGATGAAGCCATGAGCTACCGTTTTTGGCTGCGCCAACCTTGGGCCAGCAGGAATAGAATTAGCGCAAGCTTGATCTTGAAGGGGCCAATGCGAAGTTATTAAAAATATGCTTGCGGATCAATTTCCAATCCAGCAACTTCTTGTTGAGTTTCAGGCTAATTTTCATATAATTCCTTTTTTACGAACCGTTTAAGCGCAGGAGGGCCTTAGCGAGCTTGGGTTTTGCATTAGATCTTAGCCCGACGCGCTTGAATCCTCTCTGTCGCAAATAGCTTGAAAGCGGGCGACCATGACTAATCTTAGCAGTATTTCCATTGTGATCCCGGTCTATAACGAGGAAGCCAATTTTAATGAATTGATCCAGCGCACCTTGCTGACCTGTCGATCAATGGGCCGACCTTTTGAAATAATACTAGTGGATGATGGCAGCAGCGATCGCTCCGCAGAATTGATCAGCCAAGCCGCATTGGATAATGCCGGCGAGATCCTAGGCGTGCTGTTGAACCGAAATTATGGTCAGCATGCTGCTGTGCTGGCAGGCTTCGCCCACGCCTGTGGCGAGATAATTGTTAGTTTAGATGCCGATCTACAGAACCCGCCAGAGGAAATAGTTAAGCTGGTGCGCAAGATGGATGAAGGCTTTGAAGTGCTAGGCTCCGTCCGCGTGCCGCGCCGAGATAGCCTGTTTCGTCGCTTGTCATCATATATCATCAACCGCTTGACCGCCCAGGTTACTGGCGTAGTAATGCATGATTATGGCTGTATGCTGCGGGCCTATCGCCGGCATATTGTGCAGGCGATGTTGCAGTGTCATGAACATAGCACTTTCATCCCCGTATTAGCTAACAGCTTTGCTCGGCGCACCGCCGAAGTTGAGGTCCAGCACATGGAGCGCAAATCGGGATCATCTAAATATAGCTTGTGGAAGCTAATCAATCTGCAGTTTGATCTATTGACCAGCATCACGACAACCCCCTTGCGCTTGTTGAGCATTTTAGGCGTCTTGATTTGTCTGATGGGAGTTGGGCTTGGCATATTGATTCTAATCCTGCGCTTCCTCTGGGGAGCTGAGTGGGCGGCTAAAGGCGTCTTTACCCTCTTTGCCATATTATTCTTCTTTATCGGTGGTCAATTTGTAGCCATGGGTTTCCTGGGCGAATACATTGGCCGCACTTATCAGGATGTCCGTGCCCGGCCTCGATATTTCGTTCAGTCCATTCAAGGAACCAGCCAGCTAAAGTGAACCTGCCGATTGTCTAGTCACCAGAGTTTCAGCGGATAGGGAATAGCTTATGGAAAAAGCGCTGATTATCGCGGAAAAGCCATCTCTTGCTGTCGATATTGCCAAAGCTCTAGGCGGCTTCACTAAACGGGGCGATTATTACGAAAGCGAACAATATCTGCTTTCTTCAGCCATTGGGCATTTGTTGCAAATCTGTCCTCCTGCGCATGTTGAAGTTCGCCGCGGTAAATGGGATTTGGCCAACTTACCGGTTATTCCCGACGCCTTTGAGCTCCAGCCCATCAGCAAGACAGAAGCCCGTCTGAAATTATTGCTGCGTCTGATGCGCCGGCCGGATGTGGTCAGGCTGATTAACGCTTGTGATGCCGGGCGGGAAGGAGAATTGATTTTTCGTTATATTGTCCAATATGCGCGTGTCCAGAAACCTATCCAGCGCCTTTGGCTTCAGTCCATGACCAGCAATGCTATTCGTGAAGGGTTCACGACCTTGCGGACAGACCAAGCCATGCAACCCTTGGCCGCTGCGGCCATCTGCCGCTCCGAGGCCGATTGGCTGGTAGGCATTAATAGCACCCGTGCGATGACCGCTTTTAATTCCAAGCAGGGAGGCTTTCATCTTACCACGGTAGGTCGTGTGCAAACGCCTACTTTGGCAATCGTAGTGGAGCGCGAGGAAAAAATTCGTAACCATGTGCCGCGCGATTATTGGGAAGCGCATGCCGTGTTTCAAGCCGCCGCCGGCCCATACCAGGGCCGTTGGTTTGATGAATCGTTCGTTAAAGATAAAAATGCCGATGGCGAGCTAAAGCCGGAGCGGATCTGGGAAGAGGCTCAAGCTGAGGCCATTCGCCAGCGTTGTTTGGGGCAACCCGGCCAGGTTAGCGAGGAGAGCAAGCCAACCACTCAGTTGGCGCCCTTGCTCTTCGACCTAACCAGTCTGCAACGCGAGGCCAACAGCCGTTTCGGCTTTTCAGCCAAGCGTACCTTGCAATTAGCCCAGACGCTTTATGAGCGCCATAAGATCTTGACCTATCCGCGAACTGACGCCCGCGCTTTGCCGGAAGATTATATCGATACTGTTAAAAAAATCTTGGCGGCCATGGCGGATACTTCCTTCGCCTCGCCAGCCGCGCTGGTGCTCCAGCGCGGCTGGCTACGGTCTA
>CAYUHK010000018.1:3818-12804 GCA_964444425.1 uncultured Verrucomicrobiota bacterium | reverse complement strand
TTTTAACAACGCCAAAATATCTGATCACTTCGCGATCATTCCTACCGCACAAATGCCTGGTACGCTTAACCAGGATGAACGTAAGATTTATGATTTGGTGGCCCGCCGCTTCCTAGCTGTATTTTATCCAGCGGCGGAATTTATGACCACGCTTAGGATTACACGAGTGGCCCAAGATGCCTTTAAAAGTGAAGGTAAAATATTGATTGATCCGGGCTGGCTAGCTATCTATGGCAAGGAATCCCAAAAGGATGAGGCCCCCTGCTTGGTTCCGGTCCTGCCTGGCGAAAAGGTGCTAACGCTTGAGATTAATTTGCTGGCCGAAAAAACCAAGCCACCGGCGCGCTTCACGGAGGCTACTTTGCTTTCCGCGATGGAGGGCGCCGGCAAGCTGGTGGAAGATGAAGAGCTGCGCCAGGCGATGAGCGCTAAAGGTTTGGGTACCCCGGCCACCCGCGCCGCTATTATCGAAGGCCTGATCTATGAGGCCTATTTGGTTCGTCGGGGCCGTGAACTTTACCCGATGGCTAAAGCTTTTTCGCTCTTTGCTCTGCTACGCGGGCTAGGGATACCCGAACTCCGTTCCCCGGAATTAACCGGCGAATGGGAATTTAAGCTCAAACAAATAGAACACAGCCAATTAAATCGTTCGGATTTTATGCGAGAAATTGCTGAGATGACGCGGCGCATTGTTGAAAAAGCTAAGCATTACGAGCAGGATACTGTCCCTGGTGTTTTTAGTATACTGAAAGTACCTTGCCCTAAATGCGCTGGCCAATTGCAAGAAACATATAAGAGGTTTCAGTGCCAGAACTGTGATTTTGGCGTTTGGAAAATTATGGCCGGGCGCCAGTTTGAGCCAAGCGAGATGGAAGCTCTCATCAGCCAACGCAGCCTAGGGCCCTTGGATCATTTCCGCAGCCGCAAAGGCAAAATATTTGCGGCACGCGTTATTATGACGCCTAGCTTTCAAGTCGAATTTGATTTCGGTCAGAACGATGCCGCCGCTGCGGCGCTGGCAGATTTTACGGGGCAAGAATCCTTGGGACCTTGCCCAGTTTGCTCCGGCGCAGTATTTGAAAATGGCCAATATTATGTTTGTGAAAAAGCAGTTGGTGCCGCGCCTAGTTGTCAATTCCGTTCCGGCACGATCATTCTGCAGCAAATCATTGATCGCGCTCAAATGGCTAAACTATTAACAACAGGCAAAACAGATTTGCTCACCAAATTTATATCTCGCAAAGGCCGGCCCTTCCGGGCTTTCTTGGTGAAACGTGGTGGCAAAATAGAGTTTGAATTCACTAAGCCTTCAAGATTTAAACTGGCTGTCAAAGGCTCCAAGGCTTTCAGCTCTTCAGTGGCGACTAAGACTAAAAACAAACCGTAAGAGATTTTGGCCTCCAGAGGCCAACTTTTAACTTGCTTAAAGAGATTGACCAGCTCTAAGGATAGCTTATAGTATTGCCATTTATTGGCCGCCCTAAACTGCAGGCAGTCATGTCTTGGCTTAAAGCGGCGTCTAATCGGCTTTTGGGGGATTAGCTCAGTTGGCTAGAGCGCGTGAATGGCATTCACGAGGTCGAGGGTTCAACTCCCTTATCCTCCACCAGTATCAAGCTTGCTGATTCCGCCAGTCCTCCTAGGCGGCCCCTTAAAAAAAATTCTACATTGACAAGGTTTTTTTATTGACTTTTAAGTCTGGGAGTCTACTGTGAAATTCGAGAGCAATCATTAACGAAATATTGATTAGAAAAAGGAGCGCATCATGGCTTTAATCGATTTTGGTGGCATTAAAGAAAAAGTCGTCACTCGCCGTGAATTTTCTATGGCCAAAGCCAGGCAAGTTTTAAAAAATGAAACGATTGCGGTTATTGGCTATGGCGTGCAAGGGCCTGCTCAAGCCTTAAATCTGCAGGATAACGGCTTTAAGGTGATAGTTGGTCAGTCCAAAGCTTTTGCCCGCGACTGGAATAGGGCACGTCGAGATGGCTGGAAACCGGGCAAAACCCTTTTTGCTATTGATGAAGCAGTGCGTCGCGCTACGATTGTCATGTTGTTGGTTTCCGATGCAGGCCAAAAGCAAATCTGGCCGATGGTTAAAGCAAATCTACAGCCTGGCAGCGCCTTATATTTTTCGCATGGGTTTTCCATTGTTTATCGAAAACAGACAGGTGTTATCCCACCTGCGGGCATAGATGTCATCATGGTCGCGCCCAAGGGCTCAGGCTTGAATGTGCGCCGTAACTTTCTCTCTGGAAGTGGCATCAATTCCAGCTATGCCATATTTAAAGATGCTTCAGGTCGGGCCCGTAATCGCTGCCTGGCCATTGGCGTGGGCGTTGGCTCAGGCTATTTATTTCCGACGACCTTTGAGAAAGAGGTCTATAGCGATTTGACCGGCGAGCGCGGAGTTTTGATGGGCGCCTTGGCTGGTATTATGGAGGCTCAGTATGACGTCCTGCGTTTGCATGGCCATTCGCCTAGTGAAGCCTTCAACGAGACGGTGGAAGAGCTTACTCAGAGCCTGATCCGTTTGGTGGATGAGAACGGTATGGATTGGATGTTCTCTAATACTTCAGCTACTGCTCAACGCGGAGCTTTGGATTGGCGCCCTAAGTTTAAACAAGCCGCGCTGCCGGTGTTTAAGAAGTTATATCAGTCGGTGAAGTCTGGTAAAGAAACTGCGCGGGTTATTGCTTCTTGCGGCAAGCGTAATTATCAGCAGCAGCTAGCGCGCGAATTGGGCGCCATGGGCAATTCGGAAATGTGGCGCGCAGGTCGTGCTGTCCGTTCTTTGCGTCCGCGCCAAAAGGCTAAAGCTCAAGCTTCGTCCGCTAAAGGCACCACAGGTCGGAAAGCCTAATCTAACAGAGCGCTTCGTCTTTTTTAGCGCCGCCAGACGGCTCCCTGAAGACATGAGCCAGATCGTTGTCAGATTAGTCGGCGGCCGTATCCTGCGGCGCGCTGCTGGAATCGAAGCCGGTGCGCTGTTGCCAAATAGCACAGCGCCTGACGGCTTGCCCTATATAGCTTGTTTGGTCAATAACGATCTTTCTTCGCTCTCCTATCCGCTGGATGTTAATTGTTGGGTGCGTTTCCTGACGATGCAGTATCCAGCTGGCATGCGCCTATACCGTAATTCTCTGGTGTTCTTGCTTTCTCAGGCCGCAGCAGCCTTGTTCCCGCGCTCCCGCTTTATTATTGAACACTCGCTGGGCACTGGATTTTTTGGCTGTTGGGGAATGGTTCCCCGTCGTCCCATCACGGCTCAACAAGTCCGTCGCCTGGAAGAGGCCATGCGTGATCTAGTGCGCCAGGATTTGCCGATTCGGCGGCGCAAGTTAGCTTTTGGTGAGGCCTTGGCCATGTTTGCTAAATCTGGCCAGATTGATAGAGTCAACTTGCTGCGCTTTCGTAATCCCCCTAAAATCGAGATTCATGAATGCGCTAATTACCATGATCTGGCCCATGGTCCCTTGGCTCAGCGTACTGGCGTTCTGAATGTTTTTAAGCTGATCCATCATCCACCGGGATTGATCTTGCAGTTTCCTAATCCGGCTAAGCCGCGCCGCGTGGCCTCTTTTCAAAAACAGCCGCATCTATTTCAGGTATTTCAAGAGCATAAGGAATGGGGGCGCACGCTGGGCATCAATAACGTTGGTAAACTTAACGAGCTGATCGCCGCCGGCGGCATTCGAAATTTTGTCAAGGTTGCTGAAGCCTTTCATGAAAAGAAAATCGCGGCGATAGCCGACCAAGTTTTTGCGCAGCGGGCTAATCTGCGGTTGATTCTGATAGCCGGCCCCTCGGCGTCGGGCAAAACAACTTTCTCCAAACGTCTGGCGATAGAACTGGAAGGTCTGGGGATAAAACCTGTAATGATATCGCTGGATAACTACTATAAAAACGATGCTAAAACACCCCGTGATTCCGCTGGACAGCCGGATTATGAGCATATCCAAGCGGTTGATCTTGATCTCTTTAACCGCCATCTGCTGCGTCTGATAGCTGGGCGGGAAATTCTTTTGCCGTATTTCAATTTCCAGAAAAAGCGCCGCGAGTTTCGCGGTGAACGTTTGGCCATCACCGATAATCAGATAGTCATAGTTGAGGGTATCCATGGTTTAAACCCTTATTTTACGCGGCCTATTCCGGAGCGCTATAAATTTAAGATTTATATCAGTGCGCTTACCCAATTGAACATTGATGCTAATAATCGTGTTTCAACCACCGATAATCGTTTAATGCGCCGTCTGGTGCGCGACTACACCTATCGAGGTAATTCTGCCTTGGCCACCTTACGCATGTGGCCTTCTGTGCGCCGTGGCGAAAAAACTTGGATTTTCCCCTTCCAGAAATGGGCTCAAGCTACCTTCAATTCGGCCTTGGATTATGAATTGGCGGTGCTCAAGCCAATTATTGAGCCTTTGTTAATGGAGGTGAAACCTTGTGATCGCGAATATGCCGAGGCCCGACGGTTGCAGGCATTCTTATCGAATTTCCTTGAGGTCTTGAGCACAGCGGTGCCGGGCACTTCTATCCTGCGTGAGTTTATTGGGGCTAGTGATTTTGAATATTAATCCTAAAAAAAGGAGCTATGAAAATGGATCGTCTACATATTGATTTGGCTTCCTGTCCGGAAGAGTTGCGGCCTGGTTTAGCTGAAATCAAGCATGAATACGCCGTACGTTTCGACCGCTCAGCTAGTGCTATTCGGATCACATTTGTGCCAGACTCAAAAGGCAGTAGTGGCTTAAAGGTTGTGAAAGAGAAACATCAAGCCACTATTCACTATGGACGTAAAACAGATGCTTTTCGTGCCTTGGGACGCCTCTTGGGAGAAAGTCATAAAGGGCTCCAGCAGGGCGAGTTTAGTGAACAGTCGCGCTTGGATTATCTGGGAGCAATGGTAGATATCTCTCGCAATGGAGTGCTTTTGCCAAGCGCCGCCCGAGCGTTTTTGCGCCGCTTAGCCCTAATGGGCTTTAACAGCCTGATCCTCTATGCGGAAGATACCTATGAGGTGCCAGGCGAACCATTCATAGGCTATTTACGCGGCCCCTATACTCAGGAAGAGATGAAGTCTTTGGATGATTATGCGGACGCCTTGGGCATTGAAATGTTTCCCTGTATTCAAACTTTGGCGCATTTATCTCAAATCCTGCAGTGGCCGGCTTATCATGCCTATCGCGATACAGCCGATATCTTGTTAGCGCAGGATGAGGCTAGCTATCGTTTGCTAGAAAAAATGATAGCCGCCGCCAGTGCTCCTTTTCGTTCCAAGCGTATTCATATCGGCATGGATGAGGCCCATGGCATCGGATCTGGTGAATTCCGTAAGCGCTTTGGCGTAAAAGAGCCTTTTGAAATCCTGAACGACCACTTAGCTAAGGTCAAGATGATCTGTCAACGTCTGGAGCTGAAACCGATGATATGGAGTGACATGTATTTTCGTTTAGGAAGCAAGACGCATGATTATTATGATCGCCAAGCTGTGATTCCCGCGGAGGTGGTGGCGCGGATCCCTAAGGGTGTCGATCTTGTTTATTGGGATTATTACCATCTGGAACAGGATTTTTATGAAGAATGGATCGATCGTCATCGGGCCCTGGGTTCGGAGCCGGTCATGGCTGGAGGCATTTGGACCTGGAACCATTTTTGGGCAGCTTTGCCCTTTTCACTGGCCAGCGCGGCTGCTTGTTTAAACGCCTGTAAGCGCAAGCAATTGCGCCAAGTATTTTTCACCATGTGGGGCGATGATGGCATGGAATGCGATCTGTTTTCAGCCTTGCCTGGTCTGCAGTATTGTGCAGAACATGCCTATGCTGAGGAGGTTAATCCGGCTCTTTTGCGGGATAATTTTCGCGGCTCCTGCGATGCCGATTTTGACCTCTGGTTGAAGGCCTGCGAGCTAGATACAATCCCTGGAGCTAGCGATGCGCAAAAATCCTGGGCGAATGTAAGCAAGTGGTTGTTATGGCAGGATCCTCTGCTGGGATTCTTGGATCCACAGGTGGATGATCTGGCCGGCTTATCCGCACATTATGCCGCTTTAGCAGAAACTCTGCTGCGTGGCGCCGCTAGCACTGGCGGCGATCGGCGTCTGCTGTTTCCAGCAAGTTTGGCTAAAACTCTAGCCGCTAAATGCGTTTTACGACGTCATGTTTGGGATGCTTATCGCGCTGGTAATCGTCAACGTCTGCGTGAGTTGCTTGCCTCTGAGTTCCCTCTTATTCAGCAGGCAACTGATGAACTTTGGAGGCAACATCGCCAATTATGGCTCAATCTTTATAAACCCTTTGGGTTGGAAGTGCTTGAAAAGCGCTATGGCGCTTTGCGAACGCGCTTGGAAAGCTTTGTGATGCGTTTGCAGGACTATCTAGATGGCAGGGTTAGCGCGCTTCCCGAGCTAGAAACTAAATTAGAAAAAATCTATTCAGAAGATTACCGCCAATTATCTATGAGCTATCAGCGTGCGACTACTCCAAGCGTAATTACATGAAAATCAGGCGCTTGCTGATCTTTGATCTCGACGGCACTTTAATGGATACGCGGCTGGATTTATGCCAAGGCATTAATTTGATGCGGCGGCATTACGGATTGCCGCCACTGGCGCCGGCAACGATTATTAGCTATGTTGGTGACGGGCTACGCAGCTTGGTGGCTCGTTCGTTGCAGGGCCAGCCTGTTGATTTGGATGAGGCGGTGCTAATCAATAGCCAATTCTATCATCAACATTTATATGATAATACTACCCTTTATCTTGGCGTTGCTGCAGGCCTGCAGCAGCTCGCCGCCCATGGATATAGCTTGGCTTTAAACAGCAATAAACCGGAAAATGCCTGCCATGTTTTATTGCGACATTTTCAACTGGAAAAGTTATTTTGTGCCGTCCTGGGCGGCCAGAGCGGCAGAGAATTAAAACCACATCCAGAATCCATTTTAACAGCGATGCAAATCTGCCGAGCCGATTCCAAGCATACTTGGATGATCGGCGACCATGCGACGGATTTGGCGGCGGCACAGCGTGCTGGAGTCCGCAGCGTCTTTGTAAGCTATGGCATTGGCCGACCTCAGCAGCAACCCCACGATAAGGTTTTTGCATCCTTTTCGGAGTTGACTGGATTTTTTCTTGATCTTATCGCAAACCAGTAAGTTAGCCTAAGACCTACTCCTAGAGGGCTGCTCAACAAGAATCAACAAAGAACAGTGATTGCTGCATTAAATCTCTTTTCTTCCATCATATGCAAATAACAACAGAAAAGCCTGAGCCGCTTCGCGCTGTGAGTCTGCTGTCAGGCGGGTTAGATAGCCTTTTGGCTATCAGGGCGCTACAAATGCAAGGCATAGAGGTCCATGCCCTTGTTTTTCAAAGTTTGTTTTTTAGCTCTGTAAAGGGCGTGGCCGCGGCTAAGCAATTAACAGTACCCTTGATCGTAGAAGATTTCTCGCAGAGAATCCTATCTTTGATTAAAAATCCACGGCATGGTTTTGGCGTAGGATTAAATCCCTGCCTTGACTGTCATATCGCCATGATTCGCCGCGCCGGCCAAATCATGGATGCACAAGGATTCCATTTGATCAGCACTGGTGAAGTGTTAAATCAACGACCTATGTCGCAAAATCGCCAGGCCCTGGAGTTGATAGCGCGTGAATCGGGCTATGGCGAACGACTGTTACGCCCGCTCAGCGCTAAACTATTGCCGGCCACTACACCAGAGAAACTTGGCTGGGTTGATCGCCAACAGTTTTTCGCCATTGAGGGGCGCAGCCGTAAGGCGCAGATGGTGCTGGCCATGAAAATGGGTCTTAGAGAATATCCTCAACCGGCCGGGGGTTGTTTGTTGGCTGATCCTGGCTACGCCCGCCGCCTACAAGAGCTGAAGGAACATGAAGGATTGGATGCTATTGAGGCTATTGCTCGCTTGAGGCTGGGACGCCATTTTCGGTTGGGGCGCGCCCGGCTTATCCTCGGCCGCAATCAGGATGAAAATGCGCGACTACAAACCTTGCTGCGTCCCGAGGATATATCTTTGCAGCCAACTAATTGCGTCGGCCCCTTTGGCCTGCTGGACGGCATGGCAACGGAAGAGAATATTTTGCGAGCTGCTGCCTTCCTGGCGCGTTATAGCGATGTTGCTCCTGCGCTCTCGCCTAAGATCGCAGTTGCTCGAGGAGGGCAGGTACAAATTTTCACGCCCCTGCTTCCGGCGCAAGAGGAAATTTCCGCTGCGCGGATTTAGAATTAGGCCTTCAGTTTTCAGCAATCACACGATTGATCTGGCGCCCCATGCCTTCTACGCTGATTTCTATGGTGTCGCCCGGCTTCAGCAACAGTGCTGGCTGGCGCGCCGATCCGATCCCAGCTGGCGTTCCCGTAGCGATGATATCGCCTGGCTCCAGGGCGATGCGGGCGCTGATGAATTCGATTAGAAAAGGAATCTTAAAGATCATGTTAGCGGTGTTGTCGTCCTGTAAAATCGTGTTGTTGATTTTAGAAACCAAGCGCAGGCGATTACTGTCAGGAACCTCATCCGTTGTGACCAGATAGGGGCCGACTGGGCAAAAAGTTACCGCGCTTTTACTGCGAAACCATTGACCGTCGCCGCGTTGGATCGTGCGATCGGTTATATCATTCAAGACGGTATAGCCGGCGATAGCCTGCAGAGCGTCTGCGCTACTTATCCGGTGTGTAGCCCGGCCGATAACTATGGCTAATTCTACCTCGCTATCCACCAGCTTGGCTCCTCGGGGTAGAATCACCGGATCATAGGGCCCGTTAAGCGCCGTGGTGGCCTTGGCAAAAATAATGGGGCTATCTGGCACTGGGCTACCAAATTCCTTGGCATGCGCTGCATAATTTTTACCCAGAGCGATTATTTGAGCAGGGCGGGCCAGAGCTGCTCCCAAACGCTGGCCCTTGGCAGGAATGAGCTTGCGTTTTTTCTCTTTAAGCAGGTTGGATAGTCGCTCCAAGCCATGATGA
>CAYUHK010000018.1:0-3808 GCA_964444425.1 uncultured Verrucomicrobiota bacterium | reverse complement strand
AAGTGCGCATTATAATCCTCAATATCAAAAGCCATGGCTTGTACGTCGAGGATCATAGGCTGAGAGTGGCCTTCAGCTGACTCTAGCCATATGCCTGGCTGCTCAGCTCCGCTGGGTCCGAAGCGTACTAATTTCATAATCTCTCCATTGGGGATGGTCAAAAGTTAATCTTGGCCAGCTTAGCTAGCCGGATTTCAGGGCTTGCTCTTAAATGGTTCTAGCTCGCGGACAAATGGCTTGCGCCGCCCTAAACCTTTTAAGAGACATCTGATTATCTAGCTTTATGGCACGGGTCAGTCAAGTCTTAAAAACAGGCCTGCTTTTCGATTGCCTCGGAGAGCCTGCTGGTGTATGCTACTGCGCAATTGCTAGTTTTTCTTGGGCCGCTTCATTGCTTTCCAGGACAAGAGCAATAATGTCATAATAAACATGGCTAAAAGCAGGTTGGAGAGAAGCTCCATGGGCATGACGATAACCGAAAAAATACTGGCGCGGGCCGCCGGCCAGGTCAGCGTGCGTCCTGGCGACAACATCTGGGTCAATGTCGATGTTTTATTGACTCATGATATTTGCGGGCCGGGCACCATCGGTGTTTTTCAACGCGAGTTTGGTCGACATGCCCAGGTTTGGGACCGCGCTAAAGTAGTGATCATTCCAGACCATTTTATCTTCACTAAGGATGAAAAGGCTCATCGTAATGTGGCAACTTTGCGCGCCTTCGCGAGCGAACAACAGTTGTCCTATTTTTATGATCCGGCCGATCAATCCTATCGGGGGGTCTGTCATGTAGCTTTGCCTCAAGAAGGCCATGTTCGTCCCGGCGAAGTTATTTTTGGGACAGATTCGCATACCTGTACGCATGGCGCCTTAGGCGCGTTTGCTTCTGGAATAGGGAATACCGATGCCGGTTTTATCATGGGCACAGGCAAGCTCTTGATTAAAGTGCCGCCAACGCTCCGCTTCATCCTGGATGGTAATCAGCCCGATTATATTATGGGCAAGGATATAGTCTTGCGCATCATCGGCGATATCGGATTCCATGGCGCCACTTACTGTGCCATGGAATTTTGTGGCAGCGCCATCAAGCAGCTGGCGATAGAGGAACGTATGACCATCTGTAATATGGCGGTGGAGGCCGGCGCCAAAAATGGAATTATTGAACCGGATCAGTTGACCCTGGACTATGTGCGCCGCCGCACTAATAAGCCTTTTCAGGCGGTCACTGGTGACGCCAATGCCAAGGTTCAGAAGGAATATCGCTATAACGTGGCTGAATTTGTACCTTGTGTTGCCCAGCCGCATTCTCCGGATAAATACGCGCCGGCGGCCGATCTGGCCGAAATAAAACTGGATCGAGCCTATATCGGTTCTTGCACCGGCGGCAAGCTCGCCGATTTTATAGCAGCAGCCAGGATATTGCGCGGCCGCAAGGTAACCTTGGATACCTTCTTGGTGCCGGCAACACAAGAGGTTGCTGCAGGGCTACGTTCTGAAAAAATAGCAGACCAATCTTTAGCGGAAATATTCAAACAAGCCGGCTGTTTGGATATTGCGCCGCCTTCTTGTGCTGCCTGTTTAGGCGGGCCGGAAGATACCTTTGGGCGAACCCATGGATCAGAAGTGGTCATCAGCACCACTAACCGCAATTTCATAGGTCGGATGGGATCTAAACAGGCGCCTATTTATTTGGCATCGCCATTAACGGTTGCTGCCTCGGCTGTGACTGGGCATATCACTGACCCTCGAGAATTTATCTAACTCAATTAAAGGATTAAGCTGGATTTAAGGTTATCTTAAGTGAAATAAAATTCGGCGCTTGCTTTAGTGGGATGAGCAAGATACTGGCGGCGCGCTAAGACATCTTTGACGCCTCGTAACCAAACGATCAACTCAGTAGAGATTTTTTATGATAGATAAAATAAAATCAGCAACTATGCGTGGCAAGGTCTATGTCTTGGGAGACAACATAGATACCGACCAAATCATCCCGGCGCAGCACTTGAACCTGGTGCCTACCATTCCTGCCGAATATCATAAGCTAGGTACGCTGGCCTTGAGCGGGCTGCCGCCCGAATATCCGCCACTGGTTCTCCCAGGCGCGGAAGCTTCGGAATATGTTATCATTATAGCCGGGCGTAACTTTGGTTGCGGCTCCTCACGCGAACATGCGCCTGTGGCCTTGGGCGCCGCCGGCATTCAGGCTATTGTGGCTGAATCTTATGCCCGTATTTTTTTTCGCAATGCCATCGCTACCGGTGAATTATACCCTTTGGAAGTCAGCAGCAGTTTGCGCCAGATTTTTCAAACTGGCGACTTGGCCGAAATTCAAATTGAGCAAGGGGTCATCACCCGCCTGGCGACTCAACAGCAATTTGTTTTGCGCCCTTTGGGTGCTGCTTTGGCGGTGGTGCAGGCGGGAGGTCTATTTGCTCACGCTCGCAAAACCGGCATGATTCCCCAGCAGAATATATAATGCCTTCGCAAGTCATAGCCTTGGCCAACCAGAAAGGCGGAGTTGGCAAAACCACTACCGCCGTTAATTTGGCGGCCTGTCTGGCCGAAGCTGGCCAACATATCCTGCTGATTGATCTCGATCCCCAGGCCAATGCCACCAGCGCTTTAGGGATTGCTAAGCAACCAGGGCGCAGCGTATATCAACCGTTGCTGGGCAACGGATTGCTCCAGGAACAGATTCTCCCCACCGCTCTTAAAGGTCTGGACCTGATCCCTTCGGAGTTGGATCTAGCGGGAGCCGAGGTGGATATAGCCCGTTCGCAACGTTATCTACAACGTTTCCGTGAAGCCTTAGCGCCGCTGCTGGCCCAATCCATTTATGATTATATTTTTATTGATGCACCGCCTTCATTGGGGATTTTGACCTGCAATGCCTTGACCGCCGCTCAGCAATTGATTATTCCGGTGCAATGCGAATATTTAGCCTTGGAAGGGCTTAGCATGATAACCCGCCTGATAGAGCACTTGAAAGCTAGTGGAGCTAATTCCGAACTGAAATTGGATGGAATTATCATGACCATGTTTGATAGCCGCACCAATTTAGCTACGCAGGTCTTGGAGGAGGTCAAGGCGCATTTCGGCGATAGAGTTTTTGAGACTTATATTCCTAGGAGCGTGCGCCTCAGCGAGGCTCCTAGCCATGGTCTGCCCATCAGCCACTATGATCCCCGCAGCGCTGGTGCACTGGCTTATCGCGCGCTGGCGCGTGAATTCCTCAGGCGTCATCAGCCGGCCGTTCTGGATGATGGCCGCAAGGATGCACCAGCTCCAACCCAAGCGCCGACCTCAGCGGATATCGAGCCAGCGACTATAGCGCCAGGCGCCTCAGTCATAGTGCAGCTCAGCGAGGACAAGCCGTCGACTGAGTCAACCTAGGCCTAACTTGACTTCGGTCTTTTGCTTGAGACGTTTTAATTTCGCCGATAAGCTTATTTTTTTAATTGCCGAAACGCGATCTACAAAGAGCACGCCTTTTAAATGATCCAGCTCATGTTGGATGACGCGTGCCAATAGTCCTCGGGCGCGCAGAGTTTGTTTTTCGCCTTGCAGATTTAAAAAGGCAACGGAGATTTCCTGGGCCCGTTGCACCGGGGCCCAGATTTCAGGAATACTCAAACAGCCTTCGTTGTCCGCCGCTAGGCCAGTTCGCGAGAGAATGACTGGATTGATCATGACCAACGGCAAGAGTGCTTCCGGATTCAGGCGCGGTCCAGCTGGCTCAGCTGTGTCGTATTTAAGAGGAAAGTCAATTACGCAGATTTGGACGGTCTGGCCAATCTGTTGAGCGGCCAGG
>CAYUHK010000017.1:0-32872 GCA_964444425.1 uncultured Verrucomicrobiota bacterium | reverse complement strand
TGCTAAGCATGGTTGTCCCGCGGAGCATCGCGGCGGTCGTGGCGAGCACGGCGCCGGAGGCCATGGTGCATGGAGCCCCGGAAACTGAACTAGGCTCGTTAGCGGCGGCGAGCTGGGATAACTGGCGCGCCGGCTTGTCTAGCTTCAGCGCCATATTGGTTGGTCCCGGCTTGACTCTGCATCCGGATTCCCAAAAGTTGGTCGAGCGGATGTTGCAGGATTGCTCCGTGCCGCTGCTATTCGATGCCGATGCTTTGAATGTTTGGGCCGGACGTTTGGACGAACTCAAACGGCGTCAGGCTCCTTTGATCATCACCCCGCATCCAGCTGAAATGGCGCGTTTATTGGGATCTTCCGCCGCGGCGGTGCAGGCCCAACGTTTGGCCACGGCACGCCAAGCGGCGCAGCGCAGTCAGGCCTTGGTGGTATTGAAGGGCGCGGGAACTTTGATAGCCCAAGCCGACCAACCTTTGCAAATTAATCTGACCGGCAATCCCGGCATGGCTACCGGCGGCAGCGGCGATGTGCTGGCCGGCATCCTGGGCGGCTTCTTGGCCCAGGGAATGAAGCCTTTTGATGCGGCTCGCGCCGCCGTGTTTCTGCACGGCCGCTCCGGCGATCTCGCCGCCGCTGAACAAACGCAATCTAGCCTTGTCGCCGGCGACCTGATTGAATGCCTGCCCTATGCCTTCCGCTCGCTAACTCCGCGCTAAAGCGCTGGCCTTCAATCCGCCCGGGTCGGCTTCATCAAATTTTGTCTTTCTTTCAATCTTGGGCTTATGTTAGACTTCTTTTGGACAACTTTTCTGGCCTCGGTGCAGGGAAGCTCATGGATCTGATGTCGTTCGACGAAAGAGGTTGGCGTTAGAACGCTGAGTTCATTCTTATCTCAGGAGGCTACCATGCTTAACAGAGCAAAACATAAACGTGGGCAGGCTATGACCGAATATATCATTATCGTTGCCATCATTGCCTTGGCAGCCTTGGCGGTTTTCGGCCTGTTCGGCGACCGCCTGCGCGCTATGCTTGGCGGCGCGACTGAAGAGCTTGGCGGCAATGCCTCATCGGTGCAATCCGCTGTGGGCTCTGAAGGCGATTCGCTCCAAAAGCTGAAAGATCTTAAACCATCAGATCAATAATAACGGCGCCGAGCTTTGCAATGGCTCAGTTGATCAACGTCGCTGTTATCATCAGGCCGCCTGGCCTGCGCCTTTCCCAGCGGCGCCAGCCCCCGGCCTCTGATATGTTCAGGCGCGGCCGCGCCGGTCAAGCGCTGCTGGAATCCTGCATTGTCATCGGCATTTTATGCTTGTTATTGATGGGGCTCTTTCAACTTTCACAGCTGTTTATGGCGCGGGAAATTCTGCATTATGCTGCCGCCCGCGGCGCCCGCGCTAAAATAGTTGGGTTCAACGAGTTTATGGTATTTAAGACTGTGCGCGTGGGCACGATTGCTAATGCCGGTCGCCTGCTAGCTCCCGTCCTTGAGAGGGGAGCTGCCCAGCCATTGTTTTTGAGGTTGGGCTCGCGTTTTCAAGCCCGCTCGCCCGTTTTAACCGCTAACGGCCCGCTGGCCCAGCGGGCCGTGGAGCGCGCGCGCATTCCCTTGTTTTTAGGCGCTGATTGGCACGGCCGCTTAGCAGCCATTTTGGATTATGCGGACTGGCCCGATATCCGCTACGCCTATGTTGAGCAGGCTTCGCCGGCCATGCTTAGTTTTTCTATAAGCCAACGTTTTCCGCTAAAATTTGCTTGGCATAGGCTGTTTTACGCTGATGATGCAGTTCCGCTAAGCGGCACGCTTACGCTCGATAACCATTATCCTTTATACTTGAATGTTGAATGAGTGGCTCAGCCAACAATGTCTAAAGCTCCTCCAAATTCTTCCCGCTCTGGGCAGACGATGATTTTCATGATCATGGCCTTGATAATCCTGGCCTTCATCCTGCTTTGGAATTTTGATCTGCACGCCATTCTGCACCTTAAGTCGCGAGCCCAAAATGCGGGTGACGCCGCCGCCTTGGGAGCGGCTCGTTGGCAAGGCATCAGCTTGAATCTGATTGGCGATTTAAACATCATGCAGGCTGTCGCGCTCAGTGGAGCCGATGGCACTGTCGCCAGCCAGATCGCCGAACTGCAGGCGCGGCTGTGTTTCGTTGGTCCAGCCATCGGTTTGTTGGCGGCCCAGCAGGCCGCCAAAAATAATGGCCTTTATGTGAATGCGGATTTCAGCGCGCACCTGGGGCAGCATGCCCACGCCGTGCTTACGGAATATCAGGAGGTGTTTGCCGAGCCATATCCTAATTGCTGGCAAGAATATGGCGGCATGCTGCAAAACATCGCCAGCCAGGGCCTGGCGGCGGCGCCCGATAATGCCCGTTTATATACGGATTATGCCGGCAGCCATACCTTGCTAGAGCAGGATTTTTATGATGCGGTCGCCGCACACGATTGGTGTTGGTTCTATTTTCATGCTATGAGTTTGTTGGAAAATTATAGCGATTATCATTATTGGCCCGAGCTGCCAGCCTTGATCCCGCAAAGCCAGCCGAGCGGCAGTGAAATCTTTGGCTTGGGATTGCTCCCTAGGGCGGTGACTTTGCCCGGTGGTCTGGATAGCCTGCTGCAACTCAATCAGCTGCGCTCAGAACGCCGTCTGGCCGCCCCGGCTATTTCCGATGCGCTGGCTGTCATCAATACTCTTTGGTATGTCTACGACCCATTGATTTGGACCTCTTGGATAAATATCTCTTCCAGCGCGGCGGATCCTTTTCCAGTCCTGGCTCCGGTCAGGCCGCAATATGATTATGCCGGCGCCGACGCTGCCATTCGGATAGAAACCACCCTCGATCGCTTAACGCCCGGATCCGCTGGCAGCATCATTACCTGGACAGCCGCGGCAAAGCCTTTTGGCTATTTGCTGGCCGCTGGTTCGCCGATCCGGCCGGATGCCTATGGTTTGGTCTTGCCGGCCTTCCATAACGTTCGCCTGATTCCGGTGGATGCTTCCTCGGCCCCGGAGGGCGGCTCCTATAATCTGGCTTGGCGTGAACATATCAGCGAGCATCTGCCCCACTATCTGGAACATGGCTTGGCTGGGCTTAGGGCTACTTGCTGGCAATGCCAACAGCTGCGCCTTTGGGAAGAAGCCGCCTTTCGTGCCGAAGGCTTAAACTGGTTGCGCGCCGCCAACGCGCACGGCGCAGCAGAGCATCCTTGTGAACTGCGCGGCGGCCCCGGCGGCCCGGGCGGCGGGCGCCGGCGCGGACATTAAGAAAAATAAAAATGGTCGTTGCCGGCTGGGCTAGCGGCTCTATTAAGGGCTCAGGCCCAGGGCTAAATTGAGTAAGATTATGTTCCGATCACAAAATATAACTAGCCGCAACGGCCAGGCCATGGTTGAGTTTGCGGTAGCCCTGATAGTAATCATGGTTTTGTTGGCGGGCTTGATCCAAATCGGCCAGCTCTGCTTCGCCCATACGCAAACCATGGCCAATGCCCGCGCGGCGGCAGCCCGGGCGGCTCTGTCCGAATCCTATAGCCACCCCTGGGGCGCTGAATATATTTATGCTTGGCTGCCGGGCGGCGATGCCAAGCGCTATACGCGTGATGATATTCCCGCCATCGCCACAAATACTGTTGCAGTTAACCATGATCTGCTGGCCCTGGCCCAACCGGCTCAGCTCAGGATATTGGCGCCCGATAATCCTCTTTCGGCCGCAGCTGCGGCCGCGGATAATTTAGATGCATTTTTTCTGGTCAAGGGCCGTGATACCCAATATTGCCCAACGCTCCAAGCCATTCGTAAATTGATTTATGATCAAGATTCCATTGCGGTGGTCAGCGAGGCCTGTTTGGTCTGGACGGAAGGCATTTATTAAACTCTCAATATGAAAAGGCATCTGCTTAAATCTCTTGTTTGCCTGATGGTTATCAGCATGGCCGTTCCGGGCTTCGCTAGAGTTTTCTGGCAGCGCGGCGGCGCCTTGGGCCCCGGCGTCTTTGAGGCTATGCCCCAATGGCAGCAGATCTACCAAACCCGGGTTAGCATCAATGGGCAGCCCGGCCGCCTGCAAGTCTGGGGCTGTGATGAAGCCCTCGCTGCAGTCATGGCCAAGTTGTCGACTGCCTTCGCCGCTCAAACGCCGCCGCCCTTCTGGCGCGCCAGCGCCTCAGCTGGATGGGGTCTGATCCAAGATAAGCAA
The DNA here is from genome assembly GCA_964444425.1 of uncultured Verrucomicrobiota bacterium. Taxonomy (GTDB): domain Bacteria; phylum Verrucomicrobiota; class Kiritimatiellia; order JAAZAB01; family JAAZAB01; genus CAYUHK01. The sequence goes on along the minus strand of CAYUHK010000017.1, from coordinate 28,667 downwards.
AGCGTCATGCGCGTCCTGGCTCTATCTCCGGGCGCGCCGGCGCCGACGCCGACGCTCATCTTCGTGTTAACTCAAACGCAAAAGGATCTGGAACGCTCCCTGCAGCCCGCGCCGGATTATTGGCCGAGCCAGGCACCTGTTTATCCGGGCAGCCAGCTATTAGCCTCTATTGAAGATGAAAGCGCGGCGGCGCAGCTGGAGATAGTTAGCGCGGCGGCGCCTCCCCGGGCCGTGAGTTCTTTTTTTGAATCCGCCTTCGCCCAAGATCAATATAGCTGTTTAGCCCTGACGCCGCTTGCCGATCAAAGCGGCGGCGTTATGGCGGTGTTTCAAAAGGATATGGCGATCAGTTGTGTCTTGGTGCAGTCCTCGCCCCTGGCGGCTGGATCGATGATTACGATGTTGCATAAACGGCTTGGAATAGAATAAGCTTGAAGCTGCAAGGAGGCACACCCATGAAAGAAAAATGGATTCTGATTGTGGCCATCATAGTCGGCTTGGCCGCGTTCTGGCTAACCGGTAACTATTTGCGTTCGGAAAAGAAAAAAATACTTAGCGCTACGCGCCAGGTTATGGTGGTAGTTGCTGCCAATGATCTGCCAGCTGGATCGATCTTGAAAAGTTCCGATCTGGCTAAAAACCTTGTCTTTCAAAGCGCGGTTGGCGATCGCGCCGTGCTGCCGGAAGCGGTGCGCGAAATCATCGGCAAGAAACTGCTCTTCAACATCAATCGGGGTAATCCGATCCAATGGTCGGATGTGGACGTGCCTTTCCGCGGCGAGGCCGGCTTGGCCGCTATGGTTAATCCCGGCATGCGCGCTATCTCGATTTCGGTCGACACAGTTTCTTCGGTCAGCGGCATGATCAAGCCCAATGATCGCGTGGATGTACTGGGCACCTTCTCCTTTCCCGCGGCGGCGCTATCCGGTGAAATGGAAACGGTAACCTTAACAGTTCTGCAAGATGTTACGGTGCTGGCGGCCGGCCAAACGCTGGCGCGCCAAAGCGCCGGCCCGGGCGAGCTCCCCGCGCGCGCCGCCCACGGCTATAGCACCATCACCTTTGAAGTCACCCCGCGCGAGGCCGAGCTGCTGGTTTTTGCCCAAACGGTTAAAGGCCGCCTGTTTCTGGCGCTGCGTAACCCCGCCGATGTGTCCTTTGTGACCGATCTGCCTCAAATCAACTTTGAGCATCTGCATCAGAAGCTGCCGGAGCTTAATTTGATTCGCCAACGCGATATTCGGCATAAAAAAGATTTATAGGTATGCCTATGGCAGCAGCGCTGCAATTGGAAATTCAAGGGCTGGATGGCTCGGCGGAATCTCATCCGCTTGAATTCGGCGCCTATCCGATCGGCTCGGAAAAAGGCAGTAAGATCTTAATAGCCGATCACAGCGTTGATCGTCGCCATGCTATCTTGATTGTTCACCGCGATGGGCTCTGGGTGGAGGATCTCAACAGCCAATCGGGGACCTTCATCGCCGGCCAGCCGGTGCAGGGCCGCGCCCGGCTGCAGCCCGGGCAAAAAATAAGCCTTGGCAATTACACGCTTGTGATAAGCTCCACGGCCGCTCCGGCCAGCGCCGCCGCGGCGCCGCCAGCTTCCTCTGAACCAGCGCCGCAGCTTGATGCGCCGGCGCCGGCCGACCGGCCTGCCGCCCAGCGCCAGCAGAAGCTGCAGCTTAAAAAACAGATTCATGAAGAACTCTTGATGCGTTTGGATATCAAGCGTTTGACCGCGACACATGTCAAGGAAGCCGAGCTGCATGAACGCGCCCGCAGCACCCTGGAGCTGATCGTTGCCGATGTGCGCAACCGCCTGCCCGGCTGGGTAGACCCTCAGCTCCTGATAAAAGAAATCTACGACGAAGCTGTCGGGCTAGGCCCGCTCGAAGACCTGCTGGCCGATCCGGAGATCACGGAAATCATGGTGAACCGCTATGACCAGATCTATGTGGAAAAGCAGGGTAAATTGCTTTTAACCCATAACCAATTCATGGATGATAGCTCGGTGCTGGCCATCATAGAGCGCATCGTTGCGCCGATTGGCCGGCGCATTGATGAAAGCCAGCCCTATGTGGATGCGCGCCTGAAAGACGGCTCGCGCGTGAATGCCATCATTCCACCACTGGCCCTGGGCGGCCCTTGTCTAACCATTCGTAAATTTTCAAAAACCCCCCTAACGATAGAAAATTTGATCGCCTTTGGCGCCATCGCCCCTCAGATGGCCGATTTCTTGCGGCTCTGCGTATTGCTGCGGAAAAATAGCATTGTCGCCGGCGGCACCGGCTCGGGCAAAACTACCTTTCTTAACATCATGAGCTCTTTCCTGCCGGCCAGCGACCGGATTGTAACGATCGAGGATTCCGCCGAGCTGCGCCTGAATCAGCCGCATGTCGTGCGTCTGGAATCGCGCCCGCCAAATATCGAAGGGCGCGGCGCGGTAACCATTCGTGATCTGTTGAGAAACGCCCTGCGCATGAGGCCGGACCGGCTGGTGATCGGCGAGTGTCGCGGCGGCGAGACTCTGGATATGCTACAAGCCATGAATACCGGCCACGATGGCTCAATGACCACAGTGCATGCCAATTCGCCGCGGGATGTTATTTCCCGCCTGGAAACCATGACGCTGATGGCCGGCATGGACCTGCCGGCCCGCGCCATTCGCGAACAAATCGGCGCGGCGATCCATCTGATTATTCAAACCGCCCGCCTTAGCGATGGCACTCGCAAAGTTGTGAATATCACCGAGATCTCAGGCCTAGAAGGCGAACGGATAACCATGCAGGATATCTTTGTTTTTACCCAGACGGGCATAGATCAAAAGGGGCAGGTCCAAGGGCATATGCTGGCCACGGGATCAGTGCCCACCTTTATCGAAGACTTTAAAATACGAGGGCTGACTCTAGATATGGATATGTTTAATCCGCGCTTATGGAAACAATGACTTCCCCTGTTATATTTTGGCTGATCCCCACCCTGTATCTGCTTTGTTTCGTGGGCTTAGCTTATTCCTTTATCCATGCCATCAAGATGGGGGCCTCCAGCTATGCCAGCGTCTATACCGAACAAACTTCGCGCCAGTTCGCCGATATTTTCTTTTTCATCCCGCCGCGGCGTATCCTCGAGCTGGCCTGGACAACAGCCGCCGCTCTTTTCGTGATAATTCTTTTGCTGGTCGGCGATTTTCGCTCGCCGGCCGGCATCATCCGCGGACTGGTTCTGGGCCTGGCCGCCGCGCTGCTGACCCTGAATATGCCCAGACGCGTTCTGATCATTCTGAAAGCTCGCCGCCTACAGCAATTCAATGAGCAGTTAGTGGATGCGCTCATGACCATGAGCAATGCCTTGCGGGCCGGAGCCAGCATCCTGCAGGCCTTCGAACATATCGTCAAGGAAGGCCTTAACCCCATTGCTCAGGAATTCGCCCTTTTCCTTCAGCAAACCCGTGTCGGCGTAAAATTTGAAGAAGCCCTTGATAACCTGGCTAAACGCGTCAATAGCGAGGATCTCTCGCTGATGATCAATGCCATTGAAATAGCGCGTCAGACCGGCGGCAATCTAACCGAGGTATTTGAAAAAATCTCCGCCACCATCCGTGAGCGCATGCGCATTCAGGCGCGCGTGCGCACCTTGACGGCCCAGGGGCGCATGCAGGGTATCGTCGTGGGCCTGATGCCGATTGGCTTGGTGATTGTCATGTTCGTTATCGATCCGCTTATGATGAACGCTTTTTTTACCACCGCGCTGGGCTTGCTGGTCGGCGCCTTGGTCCTGGTGCTCGAAGTGGTTGGGGCCTTGTTGATTCGAAAGATAATCGATATCGATGTGTAAATAGGTGGCGCCGCCGAGCTCTTGAAATATGATCAGAAATAAGAGGCAACTGTAATGCTGACTGCGATCCTGGGAATGCTTTGGGCTGTTTTTGCCGCCGGCTTAACCTGGTATATTATTCAAGCGGCCCGCGAAATCACCTATGTCACGCTATCGGATGGGCGCCGCCAAGAAAGACGTTTGCCGTTGCTGCTTAGCATGTTGTTGCCGCTGACTCCATATTTCGCCCGCTGGTTTAGCGGGCCGCGTTTCCAAAAAACGCGCGAACATCTGGCCGCGCGCCTGACCTCAGCCGGGTTTGATGATGTCATTACGCCGGCGGAATTTCTGGCTCTGCGCGTGCTTTGCCCGCTGCTGATCAGCCCGCTCTTGATCGTTATATTGATCAGCCTGTTTGCCTTGGCGCACGGCCCCTTGGAAGGCCAGACCAAAAGCCGCTTGATCCTGCTCGCCCTGGCCATAGTCCTGGGGATGATAATGTACCCGCAGCTCTGGCTTAAGCAAGCCATTGCCCTGCGGCATAAATTGATTTTGCGAGCTCTGCCTTTCGTGATAGATCTGTTGACCCTCTCGGTCGAGGCTGGGTTGGATTTTATGACTGCCATAAAAAATATCGTCAGCCGCCGCGCCCTTGACCCGCTGGGCGAAGAGCTAACCCGGGCGCTCTTTGAGATTCAGTTGGGCAAGACCCGCCGCCAAGCACTAAAAACCCTGGCAGCGCGTATCCGCCATGCCGATATTCAATCGCTGGTGACGGCATTGGTGCAGGCCGATGAATTAGGTGTCAGCATCGGGGCGATTCTCCGCGTGCAAGCGGAACAGATTCGCAGCCGCCGCTTTCTGCGGGCCGAAAAATTAGCCAATGAGGCTCCGGTGAAAATGCTGTTCCCCCTGATGGCTTGCATCTTTCCGGCTGTCTTCCTGATCCTGCTGGGCCCGATCATCCTGCAGATGCTTCACCAGGTGTTTTAACGCCTCTGCCTTGCCTGATAACATGCCAAGCCCGACCATCTAACTTTGTTTTTTGGCGGGCTTGCTGCCCTTGGCCCCTCCAGCTGATTTTCGGCGTTGCCATTGCTGGCAACAGCGGTTAAAGTATGGACCATTGCTGGAGCATCAATTAACTCTATTAAACCGAGGCATTCAACCATGTTAACGGGCAAACAAATTCGAATGGAACGCATTATCAACCGGACTACCGGTAAAACCGTCATTGTGCCCATGGATCATGGCGTCACCATGGGGCCTATCGCCGGGCTGATCGATATGAAAAAAGCTGTTGATAATGTGGTCAATGGCGGGGCTAATGCCATCATTCTGCATAAAGGCATCGTTCGGGCGGCGCATCGTCAGTCGGGTCAGGATATCGGTTTGATCGTGCATCTTTCGGCCGGCACCATGCTCTCGCCGCATCCTACCAGTAAAGTCCTGGTTTGCTCGGTAGAGGAAGCCATTCAGATCGGCGCCGATGGCGTGTCTATCCATATCAATCTGGGCGCGCCAACCGACGATGAAATGCTGGAACATTTTGGCAGGGTCTCTCGTAGCTGTCGACAGTGGGGCATGCCGTTGGTGGCCATGATATATGTTCGCGGAGCCAAAATTAAAAATGAATTCGATGTTAAATATGTAAAACATGCCGCGCGGGTGGGCGCCGAGCTCGGCGCCGATATCGTCAAGGTCAACTACACCGGCAGCCTGCGGACTTTTGCCGAAGTTACCGCCGGCTGCCCAGTGCCGGTGGTGATTGCCGGCGGCGAAAAAATGGAATCCGATGCCGAGATTCTTAATATGATCGAAAGTGCTATGCGCGCCGGCGCCGCCGGCGCCTCGATCGGGCGTAACGTTTTCCAACACGCCGATCCCTGCCGCATGGTGGCTGCCATCTGCCGGATAGTGCATGAGCAGGCCTCGGCCAAAGAAGTGCTTAAAATGTTGAAATAAATAAGGAGCAGCGGTGAAACAAGTTTGGGTTAAAATTACTCCTTGGGATAAACAGTTGGCGATAGCCGCGATCGAAAGCGGAGCCGATGCCGTCTTGGTTGATCCGGGCCGTTCGCCGCGCGTCAAGGAGTTGGGCCGCATGATCACGGTAGCCGAGGATGGCGATCTGGTCTTGGGCCAGGACGTTATCCCGCTGGATATTAAATCCAAGGCTGATGAACAACGCGCCGCCGCGGCACCGCGCACGGCCACCTTGCTCCTGCGCATGCAGGATTGGACCATTATTCCGCTGGAAAACCTGCTGGCTCAACGAGATCGGCTGATGACCGAGGTCCGCACCCTCGAGGAAGCCCGCACCATGTTGGGCATCCTGGAAAAGGGCGTGGATGGAGTTGTGGTCGACAGCCGCGATCCCGCCAGCATTCGGCGCATCGTGGAACTGGTGCATGGCTTGGCGCCAACCGTAGCCTTGCAGCCAGCCGTCATTACCAAGATTGAACCCAGCGGCATGGGCGACCGCGTCTGCGTGGATACCTGCACCGCGATGACCATCGGCGAAGGCATGTTGGTAGGCAATACCAGCAGCGCTTTCTTCCTGGTGCATTCCGAAAGTCTCGAAAATCCTTACGTGGCCGCGCGGCCCTTCCGGGTGAATGCCAGCGCCGTGCATGCCTATATCCTGCGCCCTGAGAATAAGACTTCCTACCTGGCTGATCTGCGGGTTGGCGATGAAATGCTGCTGGTCAATGCTCAGGGGCAAACACGCTCCGCGCCGATCGGGCGCTGTAAAATTGAGACCAGGCCCATGCTGCTGGTCAGCGCCGAGCTGCAAGACCAATCCATATCCATCTATCTGCAAAATGCGGAAACCATCAATTTGGTTAGACCGGATGGCCAGCCTGTATCTGTGACTCGGCTGCAGCCGGGCGATCAGGTGCTGGTGCATCTGCAAAGCGGCGGACGCCATTTCGGCATGAAGATCGACGAAACGCTGGTCGAGAAATAAACCCAGGCTTGTTGACCCAGGGCGAACCTCTAGCCGTTTTCGTTCTGCTCGCGCCAGCTTGGCTGCTGACGCAAGGTGCGAAAGAAGCCCTGTAAAAGAGCGCGGCATTCACTCTCTAACACGCCCGGAACAACTTGCCGGTCGCCCAACTGGCCGGCCTGTTGAGGATCGCTTGCGCCAAATACCACCCGCGGGATCCGCGCCAAGGCGATGGCCCCGGCACACATCGGGCAGGGTTCTTTGGTTACATATAGCGTTGTGTCGGTCAGGCGCCAATCGCCCAGGGCGGCTGCCGCCTGGGTGATGGCGATCATCTCGGCGTGAGCGGTGGGATCTTTTAGGCGTTCGGTCTGGTTATGGGCCTGGCCGATGATGGCATTGCAATGGACGATCACCGCGCCAACCGGCACCTCGTCATCGGCGGCGGCCTGTTGGGCCTGCTGCAGCGCTCGGCGCATCCAGGCGGCATCCTGGTTTAAATCGTTCATACAAATCTATTGCCTCTTAGCCAGTGCAGCCTTACGCTGGAATCGTAATGGAGCATTCCCCAGCCCCTGTTTTTTAATCCTAACTGGCCAGCAGCCTAATCACAATCAAAAACTATTTCGCCCCTGGCCCGCCAAATCAACCTTGACCTCAGCTCTGGGATAGCTATTATGATCTCCGATCGAAATCTAACCTTCTCAAGGGGATGCCCAGCGGCGCTGTGGCTGATTGGGCGCCCGGCTTTTATAAGGAAAGCGAGGACGCGATGCGCATGGGTTGGGGTGAAATTCTATTAATCATCGCCGTGATTCTCCTTCTCTTCGGTGCCAAGAAATTGCCTGATTTGGCGCGATCCCTCGGCCGTAGCCTAAGCGAATTTAAAAAAGGTAAGGCCGAAGGCGCTCAGCCGGATAAGTTAGATAGTGACCCGCCGGAAATTAATTAGATAATCTGGCTCTGACCAAAAACGGCAGCAGTTGATGTTTAGGCAACAGGATGCGTGGAAAAAAATGGGGGCGGCTGGCTCGCTGGGCTTTACCTTGGTGGCCGCCACCTTTTTGGGCCTGGCGGGCGGCTGCCTGCTGGATAAGCGGCTGGACACGAGTCCGCGGTTCACGATAGGATTGCTTGTCTTTGGCATTCTAGTCGGTTTTTTTAATATGATCCACTACGGCTTAAAACATAAGGATACCTATAAATAATGATTGGCGAAATAGCCGGCGGAGTGTTGATCGGAGTTCTCTTGGGCTTGATGAATAGCGGCTTGCTCCGGCTCTCGGTCCGTCGCGGGCTGGGTTGCCAGCGCAGCTGGAAAGCGCTGACGCTCATCTTCGCTATTTATATTTTGCGTTACCTGTTGATCGGCTTGGTTGTCTTTGCGCTGCTGAAGGCTCAGCTGGTGATGATGGCCTTAACCGTTTTAGGGGTTTTGATGGTATTGACCGTTGGCCTGGCTATAGTTGTCCAACAACGTAAAAACCGCCTGGCCGCCAAAGTTAGTAAAGACCATGCAAGCAATTGAAGGCCCTTTTCTATTGATAGGCTTGTGGCATCTCTTCGCTCCAAATAGTGATCCGCCCAGTTGGTTTCTGCCGCTAGCTAGCGCCTGGCTAGTGATGCTGACTTTGATCATCTTGGCTAGCCTGGCGGCCTGGCGCTGCCAACTCAAGCCGGCGCCTTTGCAGAATATAATCGAAATGGCCCTGGATGGCTTGCGGGGCTTAAGCCTGCAGCTGGCTGGGCCCGCAGGCCCCCGCTTCCTGCCACTCTTTGCAACCTTGTTTTTATTCATCCTGCTGTCCAACCTGAGCGGGCTCATTCCCGGCCTGGCCTCGCCAACCACCAACCTTAACATCAACGCCGCCATGGCTATCATAGTGGCCGGCACCAGCCTGGGCTTGAGCCTGCGCCATCAAGGGCTGGGCGGTTTCCTTAAGCATTTGTGCGGCCCGCCTTATTGGCTGGCCCCTCTCTTTGTGGTCATTCGTACGCTGGAAATATTTACGCGGCCTCTCTCGCTAACCATGCGACTGTTTGGCAATATGCTGGCCAAGGAAATCATGCTGGGCGTATTGGTTTATTTAATTACCCTCTTCTTCTTCTCATCTGGTATCATAGCTAAAACCATGACGATCGTCCCCTTGCTCTTGCGCCCGGGCATCATCCTCTTGGGCATCTTGGTGGCTTTTATTCAGGCGTTGGTTTTTACCGCTCTTGCTATGTCGTATATCGGGGAGGCGCTGCAGGAACATAATCAATCCCGCCCTAAACGGGCATAATCTAAGGAGGAATGCTAAATGGATATTCTATCAACTTCAATCATGGTGGCTGGTTTGACGATCGCCCTGGGAACCTTGGGAACCGGCGTGGCCCAGGGCATGGCCGTGAATGGCGCGATGCAAGGCATTGCCCGTCAACCGGAAGCATCCGGCACAATCCAAACTAACTTGATCATAGGCCTGGCCTTCATTGAGTCGCTGTGTATCTACGCCTTGGTTATCGCACTGCTGCTGCTTTTCGCTAACCCCTTTGCCCAGGCACATAAAGATATCAACGAAGCCCGCGCCCAAGTTGAATTAATCAAGTTGGAAACCGAACGCATTCAGGCTCAAACCCAATTGGAGGCTCTCTCCCAAAACCCGCCCGCGCTGATGCAATAAATTTGTAATATGCTGACCGTTAATATTCAGTTGATCATCGCCCAGATCGTCACCTTCCTGGTGGGCTTGTTCCTGCTTTGGCTGGTGGCCTATAAGCCCATCTTGGGCGTGTTTCGGCGCCGCGCCGATAAGATCCGCCAGGATCTGGAGGCGGCCGCAGCGGCTCGCGCCGAAATGGAAGCCATCAAGTCCCAATATGATAAAGAGATGGCCACCCTGGCTGAAAAAGCTCAGCAAATAGTTCAGCAGGCCGCCCACGCCGGCCAACAGGCTCGTGACGATCTCTTAGGCCAGGCCCGTAATCAAGGCCAAGAGCTGCTGCGCCAAGCCGCCGAACGTATCGCTATCGAAAAGGCAAAAGCCCTTAAGGAACTTCGCCAGGAAGTCGTGGCCCTGTCGCTGCAGATAGCCGAAAAGGCAATAGGCCAAGCCATGACGGCCGAGCTGCAACAGCGCCTGATAGATCAAACTCTTGATCAAATGGAAAGTAAATCATAATTATGCCGCCGCATTTATTGAGCCGCCAATACGCCCAAGCCGCTTTTGCGTTAGCGCAGGAGCAGGGCTTGCAAGATAAATTCCTGGCCGAGCTTAAATATTTTCAGGGCCTGTTATCCGACCACCCAGAGTTGCGCCTTGGCCTGCTGCACCCGCTCATCTCCGCCAGCCGTAAAACGGCGATCATTGAGGATTTGTTCGGCCGCGCCGGCAGCCGGCTAACCCTGGATTTTCTGAGATTGATAATTGTCAAACGCCGCGAAAATATCCTTGATGATATCATCGAGCAGTTAAACGAATTGCTGCGCCAGAGCCAGGGAGTTCGCCAGGTGCGCCTGGTCAGCGCGCGGGAACTTAGCCCGGCCCAAGTTCAGGCCATCCGCCGGCGCTTGATGCGGATTTATGGTTGCTCGGTGGAGCTCTCCAGCAGCGTCGATAACGCCCTGCTAGGCGGCCTTACTATACAAACGCAGTTCAGCCTGCTGGATGGCAGTTGCCGCGGGCAATTAGAAAAAATTCGCGATGAGTTATCTAAAAATTAGCTTTAGGCCCGGCTCGGCCAGCCTCAAGCTATCCTAAAAGAACCGGGTGCCGGCCACGGCCACGCCCCCCAGAATAAGCAAGCATTATGACGGAAAATATAAAAATTAGACCTGACGAAATCACGGCGGTGCTTAAAAAACAACTGGCCGAATATCAGGGCCGGATACAGGCAACCGATACCGGCATGGTTCTGCAGGTCAGCGATGGCATTGCCCGCATCTATGGTTTGCCCAATGCGATGGCCAGCGAGCTGCTGGAGTTTCCTCACCATATCTATGGCCTGGCCATGAACTTGGAACGCGATAACATTGGCGCCATCATCCTGGGCGATCATCGCCAAATCCAAGAAGGCGATATCGTTAAAAGCACCGGCCGGATTATAGAGGTTCCCGTGGGCCAAGAATTAGTTGGCCGGGTCGTCAATGCGCTAGGTCAGCCGATTGATGGTCGCGGCGCAATTCCCGCTAAAAAAACTCGGCCGATAGAACAGCGGGCGCCCTCGGTGGTCGAACGCCAACCGGTCAGCGAGCCGCTGCAGACAGGCCTGAAGGCGATAGATTCTATGGTGCCGATCGGCCGCGGCCAGCGCGAATTGATCATCGGCGACCGCCAGACCGGCAAGACCGCCGTGGCTATCGATACCATCATTAACCAGAAAGACGCGGGGGTAATCTGCATTTACGTGGCCATCGGCCAAAAAAATTCTACTGTGGCCCGGGTGATTAAAGCCCTGCAGGAAAACGGCGCCATGGAGCATACCATCGTGGTGAATGCTTCCGCGGCCGATCCGGCCCCTTTACAATATATCGCGCCCTATAGCGGCTGCGCCATGGCCGAGGAGTTCAGCAGCAATGGCCAGCATGCTTTGATTGTATATGATGATCTATCCAAGCATGCCGTGGTCTATCGCCAGCTATCCCTGCTGTTGCGGCGCCCGCCCGGCCGCGATGCCTACCCTGGCGATGTCTTTTATCTGCACTCCCGTCTGCTGGAACGGGCCGCCAAACATTCGCAAGCCACCGGCGCCGGCAGCCTAACAGCCTTGCCGATCATCGAGACCCAAGCCGGAGATATCTCGGCCTATATTTCCACCAATGTTATTTCCATAACCGATGGCCAGATCTTCCTGGAAACCGGCCTGTTCTTTGCCGGAGTGCGCCCGGCCATTAATACCGGCTTATCCGTTTCCCGCGTGGGCGGCAAAGCGCAAAGTAAAGCCATGAAACAGGTGGCCGGCCGCCTCCGCCTGGACCTGGCCCAATACCGCGAACAGGCCGCCTTTTCCCAGTTTAGCGCCGATCTCGATAAAGCCACTCAGGCCCAGCTGACTCGTGGCGAACACCTGACGGAACTCCTTAAGCAAGAGCAATATAAACCCATGCCTGTCGAAAAACAGGTCAGCGTTATTTTTGCCGGCATGCATGGCTATCTCGATGGCCTGCCTTTAGCCCAGATAGCTGAGTTCGAGGCTGGCTTATTGGGTTACCTGGAGGAGCAAGCCGCCAATACCATGCAAAGACTTAAACAACAGCAAGCCCTCGATGCCGCGCTGGAAAAGGATCTGCATGACGTCATTAAGACGTTTAAAAATAAATTTAATTCGCATAAGCAGACCCCAGATCAGTCGGCTGATCCGACAGCTTTGTAGCCTGGGCGGCTAAGTGGCTAGTGCAAAGGTTATGAATCCTCGCGATATTCAACTTAGGATCGGCAGTATCCGCAAAACGCAGCAGATCACGCGGGCTATGAAAATGGTGGCAGCGGTTAAATTCCGCCAAGCCCAGACCCGTTTGCTCAATGCTCGGCCTTATGCCGCCCGCCTCGGCAGCCTCACAGCTAATGCATTAAACCAATTGGCCGGGGCAGACCAGTTTGATGGCGCCGCCGGCGCGCTCGCGCTCTTGCGCCAAGTGCCTGTCCAACGTCGTTTAGTGCTGGTGATTGCAAGCGATAAGGGCTTGTGCGGCAATTATAACAGCAATATCTACCGCGCCATTCTGCGTTTCTTGCAAGCAGCGCCCCCCACACCGCAAGGCCGCCGCTGCGAAGTGGGCCTATTGTTGGTTGGCCGCAAAATCAAAGATTTGTTCAAGCATTGCCAGCTCTCTGGCCTGGCTTGCTCGATCCATCGTTATCTGCCCGCAGCCCAGGCTGATTATGCCGTCATAGCGGAAGAGTTGAGCGATCTTTTCAGCACTGGCCAATATGACCGCGTTGATGCTTTTTTCACGGAATTCAAATCGGTTTTGCAAAGCCAGGTGGTGCGTCAACAACTCCTGCCCCTGCACCGTGCAGCCGACCCGGCTGCCACGGCACCCGACATCTTGCTTGAGCCCAGCTTGACCGCTATCTTGGCCGATCTGTTGCCCCGTTGGCTGCTTTCCCGCGTTCAGCAAATGCTGCTGGAAGCCGAGGCCTCCGAGCAGAGCACCCGTATGCAGATGATGGACCAAGCCACCAAAAACGCTGATGATCTCATTAGCCAGCTGCAATTAGACTTCAATAAGGCGCGCCAGTGGAATATTACGCGGGAGCTTTCCGATATCACCACAGGGGTGGAGGCCATGTCTTAAAGCGGCCGAGAACATATTAGAGGAGAAATGTTGTGAATAATGATAACCAATTTGGCACGATCGTACAAATCATCGGCAGTGTGGTGGATGTGGAATTCGAATCCGCTCAATTGCCGCTTATTTATACGGCCCTCAAGATTCAAAGCGCTGCCTCGGGCGATACTAGCCAAGCCGAAGTCGTTTGCGAGGTCCAACAGCATTTGGGCGATAAGGCCGTCCGCTGCATAGCGCTTTCCTCAACCGATGGCCTGTGCCGCGGCAATAAGGTGTTGAATACTAATATGCCGATCACCGTGCCGGTCGGCCGCCAAAATCTGGGGCGCCTTTTCAATGTGCTGGGCGAGCCGATTGATGGCTTGGGGCCGATCAAGGCCACGCAGTTCTTGCCTATTCATCGCGAGCCTCCCGGCCTGCAAGATCAAGATACCCGCGTGCAAATCCTCGAGACAGGTATCAAGGCGGTCGATCTGCTGGCGCCCTTCCCGCGCGGCGGCAAAATCGGCCTGTTCGGCGGCGCCGGCGTCGGCAAAACCGTCTTCATTGAAGAATTGATCCATAACATCGCTACCGAACATGGCGGACTTTCAGTGTTCAGCGGCATCGGCGAGCGCACCCGCGAAGGTAATGATCTCTGGCTGGAAATGAAGGAATCTAAAGTGCTCGAAAAAACCGTGCTGGTCTATGGCCAGATGAATGAGCCGCCCGGCGCGCGCCTGCGCGTCGGCTTGACCGGCCTGACCATGGCTGAAAACTTTCGCGATGAAACTGGCCAAGATATCCTTTACTTCATCGATAATATTTTTCGCTTCGCCCAAGCCGGCCAAGAGGTCTCAGCCCTCTTGGGCCGCATCCCCTCGGCCGTGGGTTACCAGCCAACCCTATCCTCGGAAATGGGCGACCTGGAAGAAAGGATCACCTCCACCCGCCGCGGCTCGATCACCTCGGTTCAAGCCATTTATGTCCCCGCCGATGACCTGACCGATCCCGCGCCCGCCACGGTTTTCAGCCACTTGGATGCCACCATTGTGCTCTCGCGCGCCATTGCAGAGCAGGCCCTCTATCCCGCGGTGGATCCGCTGGATTCCAGCTCCAATATTCTTAACGCCAGCGTGGTTGGCCTGGAACATTATCGCATAGCGCGCGGCATCCAGCAGGCTTTACAAAAATATAAGGAACTGCAGGATATCATCGCCATTCTCGGGGTGGAAGAATTATCGGATGAGGACAAATTGGCCGTGGCCCGGGCCCGTAAAATCCAGCGCTTTCTCTCCCAACCCTTCTTTGTCACCGAACAGTTCCTTAATACGCCCGGCCGCTTCGTCGCCTTGAAAGAGACCTTGCGCGGATTCAAGGAAATATTGGAAGGGCGCCATGATGACTTGCCCGAACAGGCTTTCTATATGGTGGGCGCCATTGACGAAGCCTTGGAAAAAGCCAAAACGCTATGAGCTTCTTTAAGCTAGAGATACTCACGCCCCAAAAGCCCTCTTACCAGGGCCAGGTCCGCTCGCTTATCGTCAAGGGTTGGCAGGGTTTTCTGGGCATTCAGGCCCATCACGCGCCCCTGCTGGCTGGCCTGGCCCCCGGGCCGATCCGTATTAAAACAGATGGCGCCGAGCAAACCTTCGCCGCCGGCGCCGGCCTGCTGGAAGTATCTGCCGCTGGTGTAACCCTGCTGGTGGATTCGTTGGCGGCCACTCAGCCAAGCCCATCCTCCAGCCCGGCTTAAGCTCTCATCAATAACCCTTTAAGCGCGCGGCGGATTGATCGCCATGCTTTGGTTATTGCCATGGGCATGGGCCGTGATTAGGCCGCTGCCCAGGGCGGCCAGCGCCTTGGCCAGGGAGGTTTCAAAATCTTCCGGCCGCTCAAAGGTCATAACCACTCCGGTTAAAGTTATCTTGCTGCCGGTTGCTTGGCCGGCGGAATCTTGCACGCTTTTGCGGATCGCCTCTAGCACGGCGCTGGCCTCAGAGTTGTTCATGCCGCCTAAACAAACAATGAATTGATCGGCCGAAAAGCGCCCCACCACATCCATGGGCCGAATCTTTTCCTCAATTAGCTGACGCACTTCATTAAGCAGATTGTGGCCAGCGCCTATGCCGCAGGTGGCCACGAAGCGGGTATAATTATCGATATCCAGAAAGAGCAGTGAAAGCGGCTGATGATAGATGCGCGCGCGGGCGTGCTCGCGGTAGTATTCTTCCAGAAAGGCATGGTACTTCAAGGCCTTGCTGGGACCATCTATGCGATCAAGATGACGGGTTAAGGCCAATAAACTGAATTTTTCTACGAATAGGCCTATCAAAATGCCGATGGTTTGTAAACGCCGGATCTCCTCGGCGCTGAACTCCACCGCGCTGGCGCGGTCGCAATGCAGATAGCCGATTGCGCGCTGTTGATGCAGCACCGGCGCTAAGCATAAGGACTGGAAATCATGTTCCAGACGCACTTCCGCATAGCCTGGGTCAGAGGGGCTGGCGTTGCTTAAGACGATAGTTTCATGCTTCAAGAGAACGCGGCGCAGCAGCAAGGATCCGCGGATCGGGCGCAAAAAATCTTTTATGAATAAATAACTGATCTGGCGAGCATTGCGAATGAGCAGCTCGTTGGTGTTTTCATCAACCATCACCACGGCTACCGATTGGTGCGGAACGATATCTTTCAAATGCTCCAGAATGGCGCGCTGGGCCTGCTCGAAGGTCAGAGAGTCGCGCAGGTCTTCAAAAAGCCTGATCAGACATGCTGAAAAACCGTTTGTTTCATAGGTCATGCAATGATATTCTCCTTGCTAGCTTCAAGGGTAACTTAGCATATTTTTTTATAAGATGCCATGAAAATTTTTAAACACTCTCAACAAGGCGCGCCCCGCGCTCAAACTCCCGGCCGTCAGGTCGTAGCGCCATCCAAGCTGCTGGCGCCGGAATCTCGCGCCCTGATCCGCGCCGCGCTCTGCGAGGATTTGGGCGCCGGCGACCTCACCTCTAACGCCCTGGTCCCTCCCCAACGCCTTGGCCGAGCTGCTATCTGGGCCCAAGGCCATTATGTTGTTGCCGGCATGCCGATCGCGCGCAGGGTGTTTCAAGAACTGGATCCGCAGCTGCATTTTACCGTCTGTGTTCGCGATGGTCAGCAGGTTGGGCCGGGCCAACCCATAGCTCGCTTGGCCGGGCGCCTGCGGTCCATCTTGGCCGGCGAAAGAACCGCCTTAAATTTTCTGCAAAAAATGACCGGCATCGCCAGTCTGACCGCGCGCTTCGTCGCTAAGGTTAAGCCTTACCGTGTGCTTATTCTGGATACTCGCAAAACCACGCCTTTGCTGCGTGGCTTGGAAAAATACGCTGTGCTTTGCGGCGGCGGCGCGAACCATCGCCAGGGACTTTATGATCAAGCCCTGATCAAGGATAATCATCGGCGGCTTTGGGCGGCGGCTTCCGGCAGCGATTTGGCGGCGGCGATCGACCGCATCCGCCGCCGCTTCCCAGGCCTAGCCGTTGAAGTGGAGGTGGAATCTCCGGCGGAATTGATCAATGCCATCAGCGCCGCTCCTGATTGGATCCTGCTAGATAATATGACTCCCCGGCGTTTGCGGCGCTGCGTGGCCCTTAATGCTGGCCGCTGTCGCCTTGAGGCTTCCGGCGGCATTACCCTCAAGAATGTAGCTAAAATAGCCGCCAGCGGCGTGGATGCGATTTCGCTGGGATGTCTAACCCATTCAGCGCCAGCCGCCGATCTATCCTTGGAATTAGCCGAAGATCGCTAGCCGCGCTTAAGCGGCCAGCCGCCATCAAATTAAAATATAATTCATGGCCAAATATCATCAGCAGCTTAAAGAGGCCTTGGCCGGCCGCCGCTTGGGCCAGCCGCTTTTATGGCTGCCCACTACCGGCTCCACTAATGATATCCTTAAAGCCAAGGCTCAAGCTGCTGCGCCGGAAGGCTATCTGGTGGTTGCCGCTGAACAAACTCAAGGCCGTGGGCGCCAAGGTAAGCGCTGGATCTCAGAGAATGGTCAAGGCGTCTATATGTCGCTCTTGCTAAGGCCTGGCTGGCCGGCCAGCGCTAGCCAGTTGCTTAGCCTGCTGGCTGGGCTGGCGGTGGCCCAAGCCCTGGAGGCCATCGGGCTGAAACGCGTTCAGCTCAAATGGCCCAATGATGTTCTAGTTGACGGCAAGAAAATCGCTGGCATTCTAGTGGAGCCTCGGATCAACAGTCAGCGCATTGATTTCGCTGTGGTCGGCATAGGCATTAATGTTACTCAAGGCCAGGCTGATTGGCGCCGCTGGGGCCTGGTCGCTACCTCCTGCCATCTGGAGCGCTTTCGCGCCAGCCGCGCGCAAGTGCTCATTGAGGTATTAAAAAAACTGGAATCTTGCTATGCTTGGGCCAATCAGCACCAAGAGAATCGCATCCTGGAAGCTTGGAGCGGATATCAAATAAAACCATGAAACCCTTTATAATCGTCGTTGATGTCGGTAATACCAGCAGCTCTTTGGCGCTGGCGCGCTGCGGGCAGATTGCGCGGGTGGCTTTTCTGCCAACCCTGGCGCAGACCCGCGCCGGCATCCAGCGCGCCCTTACTAAACTGATTGGCCGCCAGCGCATTAGCGGATCGGCGCTGTGCTCGGTGGTACCTGCTAAAAACAAACTTTGGCTGGCCGCGCTGGCGCGCTGCGCCCCTAGCGCGCCCTTGTTGATTAATCATCGTTTGCGGCTCGGCTTAAGCATTGATTATCCTCGGCCTGATACGATCGGAGCCGATCGGCTGGCTAATGCCAGCGCGGCGGCCGCGCGCTATGGCACGCCGGTGGTGGTGGCGGATTTCGGCACGCTGCTTACATTTGATGTCGTCTCCCGCGCCGGAGCCTATCTGGGCGGCATCATTGCGCCGAGCGCGCCGCTGCTGGCCGATTATATGGCTGAACGAACAGCGCTGTTGCCGCGGATCAATTTATGCAGCGGCCGCCGCGCCCCGCGCCTTGGCGCCACTGCGATAGGCAAAAGCACAGAGCAGGCCATGGCCATTGGCGTCTGGCTGAGCTATCAGGGCTTGCTGCGGGAAACTATCCAGCGGCTTAAAAAATCGCTGCGCGAGCCGCGGCTGCGCTGCTGCGCCACCGGCGGTTATGCCTCTTGGGCCCTGGCTGGGTCGCCGCTGGCCATCTCGATCGAGCCGCGGCTTACCTTGTATGGCATCAGTAGGATTTATCACTTGAATAATAAAACAGGAGCCATCTCATGTTAAAGCATGCCTATGCTGTTATCCTGGCAGGTGGCCAGGGCGAACGCTTCTGGCCCTTGAGCACGACGCGCCGGCCTAAGCAGTTGTTGTCTCTCTTTGGCGATCGGCCCCTGATAGCCGCGGCCGTTAATTATGTCCAGAAACTTATCCCTCCCCAGCGCATCTATATCATTACCCGCGCTAATTTAGTAAAACCTACCCGCCAGGCCTTGCCGGATTTCCCGTGCCCGAACATCATTGGCGAACCGGTCGGCCGCGATACCGCCGCGGCCATAACCTTGGGAGCTGCTTGCATTCAGGCCCGCGACCCCCAAGCGGTTTTCTGCGTGCTTACCGCCGATCATCTAATCGGCCAGCGGCCTGTCTTTCAACGAACCCTGAAAGCTGCCTTGCTGGCGGCTGCCTCCAGCTCATGCCTCTTGACCATCGGCATTAAACCCACCTTTCCCAGCACGGCCTTCGGTTATATCGAGGCCGGTCGCCGCTGGTCAGCGCCCGGCGCCGGCCGCAGCACGCAATTCGTTAAAGCTAAACGTTTTATTGAGAAACCCGATCATTCCACCGCCCTGGGCTATCTGAAAACCGGGCGCTTTTTCTGGAATTCAGGGATATTTATCTGGTCGTTGCATACCTTCCAACAGGCCCTGGCCAGCTTCTGCCCGGAATTGTTCGCCATGCTCAATAGAATTGTTCCCCGTTTGAATAGCCCCGGATTCAGCCGGATCTTGCAGGCGGAATACAAGCGTTTGAAAAAAATATCGGTGGATTATGCCATCTTGGAAAAAGCCCCTAATATCGTTATGGCCAAAGGCACTTTTGCCTGGAACGATGTCGGCTCCTGGTCGGCTCTGGAAAAGCATGTAGCTGCGGACGCCCGCGGGAATGTTATTCTGGGCCGCGCCGTATCCTTGGATTCCACCAACAATATCGTCGTTGCCGGCACAGGCCTGCTGGCGCTGATCGGCGTGCAGGACCTGATAGTGGTGCGCAGCGGCCGCGCCACATTAGTTTGCTCTAAACAGCGTGCCGAGGATGTTAAAAAAATGGTGGAGCTATTGCGCTGTAAACGCCACAAGGATGTCTTGTGACAATGTCGCGCTTGCTCGGAGTGGATTATGGCCAGCGTCGCCTTGGTTTTGCCATCAGCGATGAGGCCGCCATCATAGCCATGCCCTTGGGCATGGCCAGCGTTGAAAATCCCCGCCAGGCCCTGAATGCGGTCCGGCGCTGGGTCCAGGAAAAACAGGTTGGCCGGGTGGTCGTGGGTTTGCCGCTTAACCTTAACGGAACGCGCGGGCCGGCCGCCGAAGCCGTGGAGCATTTCGTCGGCCGCCTGCGCGCGGAGCTGACCATTCCAGTGGTAACCTGGGATGAACGCCTGAGCAGCCAGGCGGCCGAAAGAACCTTGATAGCAGCCGGCCTGCGCCGCGCCAAACGTAAAAACATCGTTGATCAGCTGGCCGCCCAAATCATTCTACAAAGTTATCTTGATGCCAACCAACGCCATCGGCATGGCGATCAACCCAACCCAATTACCTGATTATGCTGGCCGCGCCTCCAAACATTTCGCAGCGCTATAAACTTACCCTGGCCTACGATGGCTCGGCTTATGCCGGTTGGCAGATCCAGCCCGGCCGGCCAACCATTCAAGGCGCGTTGGAACAAGCCGGCGCTGTCCTGGCCGGCCGCCCGGTAAAAATTCATGGCAGCGGGCGCACCGATCAAGGCGTTCACGCCGCTGGCCAGGTGGCTCATGTTGATCTGCCTGGCCTTTGGCCACCGGCGGAGCTGCGGCGTAAGTTCAACGCGCTGCTGCCGCCAGCTATTCGATTGTTGCAGGTTGCTCGGGCCGGCGCCGATTTTCATGCGCGCCGCAGCGCCCTGAGCAAGGAATATCGATACTTTATTTGGAATGCCGAGGTTCTGCCGCCCTGCCTTAGGCAATACCGCACTCTGATCCGCGCGCCTCTGGACCTTGTGGTCATGCGCGCCGCCGCCAGCAGCTTGGTCGGGCGCCATGATTTCGCGGCCTTCAGCGCCAACCCCAACCGCCTGGTGCTCAGCACGGTGCGCGATTTAACTGCTTTAGCAGTGAGCCGCCGCGGTAAAGAAATCGTTATCCGTGCTTGCGGCGAAGGCTTCTTGTATAAGATGGTGCGCAGCTTGGTGGGCCTGCTCATCCGGATCGGCAGCGGCCAAGTGCCGCCGGCTGAGGCCCAAGCCATCCTGCGCTCGCGCGAGCGCTCGGCGCGGGTGCCCACGGCCCCGCCAACAGGATTATTTCTGTGGCGAGTGCACTATCGGCGCAAGCGCTCGGCTGGCGCCGGTTTTTGATTGCGTGGGAGAATAGAAATGGATACCCTGAATCTATTGCTTAAAATAGCGGCTATGTTCCTGGTAATGGCCTTGGGCTGGCTGGCCCAGCGCCGCGGCTATGTCAGCAACGAGGCCAACCGTTCCTTGAGCCGGCTCTTGGTGAATATGACCTTTCCGGCTCTGGTCTTTACTCAGTTGCTAAAAACCGTCACCCCTGCAGTTATGCGCGCCGGTTGGTTGCTGCCGATCTTGGCCATTCTAATGGTGATCATCGCCGAGCTAACCGGCCTGCTGAGCGTCTCGCTGTTTAAACAGAAGGCTAAAATAGCCACGGCTGTTTTTCTTGTGGCTTTGCCCAACTGGATCTATCTGCCCCTGCCGATAGTGGAAGGTTTATTCGGCGCGGCCGGCGTGCGCGATGTCTTGCTGTTTAACGTTGGCTTTCAGGTTGCCCTGTGGACCTTGGGCATTTGGACGTTGCAGAGTGCGCGCTTTAATGGGCCGGCGCTGAAAAATCTAGCGCTTAATCCCGGCCTGATCGCCACCGCCGCCGGTATTATCCTGGCGCTGATCTGGCCGGCGGCTCGCCAGTTGGATCAGCCAAGCGTCCTCTCTGGCGGCTATGGCGCGCCGCTGCTGTGGACCGCGGCGGCAGTTGTCCAGGCCTTGAGCATGCTCGGCAGCCTCACTATTCCCCTTTCCCTTTTGGTTACCGGCATCCATCTAGGCGGCTTGAACCTGTTGATCGCCAAACCGGCCAATCGCCAATTCAACAGCATTATCATCGCGCGCTTGCTGCTTGCGCCGGCGGCCACTATAGCCATGCTATGGTTGGCCGGCCGGCTGGGGCTGGTTCTGCCAGAAACAACCCGAATCACTTATTATCTGATAGCCTGCATGCCCGTGGCCATCAGCGGCAGCATTCTGGCGGAAAGTTTCGGCGGCGATACCCTGCTGGCAGCTCGGACCATCTTTTATTCAACCCTCTGGAGCATCCTTACTGTGCCGGGCTGGTACTACCTGATTCGGATCTGTAAACTCTAGCGCCGGCGGCTTTTAGCGTTCCAGCGTAAAGTCCCAAGGTTTTTCCAGCCTGGCCAGTTCTTCCAGCAGCCGCGCCGCGCAAGCCGTTTCATACATGGTGGCGGTTTCGCCCAACGAAGTAAGCCACTCGCGCAAGTTTAGCTGCACTGTTGAACGAGCCGGCTGGCGCGGCCTTAAATTCTGCTTAAGATCGGGAGCCATCTGCTGGAAGGTCTCGCCCCAAAGCTTCTTTTTGCCATCTACGCTAACCAGACCGCCATAGCAGGAACAATCGCTGGCCGACGGACAATCGCCGTAGGCCCAGCTCAACCAGCCGCAAGCCGAGGCGCGCGAGAATTCTATCACCCCTTTATTCCAATTCGCCAGATCTTCCTGAGAGCAATATATGCCGTTCATCGTGCCTCCGCCATACCAGCCAAACTCCTCAACCACCAGCGGCTTGTTGGCGTCCGCGGCATAGCGCAGCCAGGCCTCGCCATAGCGTTGCATCAAGTCCCATTGCTCGCCCAGAGGTTTGCCATACGCCAGGATAGGATAAAAATGCGCCGAAATATAATCAAGGTGTGGCGCCAGATCCTTGGGATTGAAGGCCCCGTAGCCGCCCGGTGAATTGGCTAAGGGGAAAGACCACTGCACCAGGCCAACCGAAACCAGCCGGCGCGGATCGCCGCGGCGAATGGCCCCGGCACAGTTCTTGACCCAGGCCTCGGCCACGCTTTCGCGAAAACGTTGGTAGCCATATAGATGCTCGTTAAAGGGGGCAGGTTTGTTTTCCGGTATCGTCAGAGGATGGCCGGCACCAGCCAGACGCTGGCCGAGCGCCTGGCCTTGCGGAGCGCTCAGCCAGGCCGCCCAGGCCCGGCGCATATCTTCGTTATCCCAGTGGATCTGCGGCTCGTTGCGAATATCAGCGGCAAAAATAGTGCCGTCGCCACGAAAGTGCTCATAGAGTTTCTCAAACCAAATCGCCTGGCGCGCCAAGGCCTCTGGATTAACATAGACATCGCCTTGGATCCACTTGGGCCAACCATCCCACCAATCGAGACTCGAAAGAATGAAACGAATGCCGTGGGCCCGCCCTATGGCCACCATGTCATCAAGCTTTTTTAGGTTTTCGGCATTCCATTCGCCCAGCTGCGGCATAAAATAACCGGCGCTGATGACGATCCGTACGGTGTTGACTCCCAAGGCTTGCATTTGGTCAAAATGGCGCTGCACGCGTTCGCGATTGTATTGCGACCAGATTTTAGGCGGCCAGCCAACCGTGGGGTCAAAATAATTGCAGCCCACCGGTATCATTAGTTTAGCGGAATCAGCCTCTTCGAACCCCCAGCCATCCGGGCGCACTTTGATGTATTCCATTATCATCTCTCCACTCTAAGGGCTTTAAGCCATCAGAGGTTTGTAGGTTGATTTATATTTAGAGCCTTGCATATAAAAAACAGGGCCGGCTTGACTCCCCAGATCGTTGCGGTCGCTTGCCGCAGAAACCATCCCTGAGGCCTTCCTCCCTTTCGCGCAGCAGCCTAGCCTGAACTTCTGGCCTATTTCAAGATAATACGTTCGGGAACAAGCACAGGATAGTGCTGGCGCTTAACCCAATACTCGCGCCCACTAATCAGCATGGGGCGGTGTAGCAGGGTTGAGAGCTGATCGTTGTTGCCCTTAACGTAACAGAGCGTTTTGCTGTTGCCTTGCTGGTCGTAGCTAAGTAAACGGAAACGGCTGGGTGTGCGGCAGAACACGCCGCGCAGCCGTAGCGTGCCCTCATACTGCTTACTCTGGCCTTGGCCTAAAGAGGGCACTAAATCCAGATCGGCTGGAGGCGGTTCAGCCCCCGCCAGCAGCTTTTCCTGCGCCGCGCCCGCTGCGCCGGTAAGGCTGGGATGTAAAGAGATCGGAACGGCTGGCCGTTCCGTCACAGCCGGCGGCTGGGTTGGCGCAGCCGGCGCTGGGACTGGCGCTGGCGCCGCCGGCTGCATTTCCGCAAGCTGCGGCGCTGGCGGCGCTGGAGCCGGTTCAACTTTGGCCGCAGCCACTTTAGCTGGCTCAGGCTTGGGCGGTTGATCGCTAACCAGCTCCACCAGCTGGCGTGCTATCCATAGCGAACAGTTTTCCGGCGGGGCAATCTTAATCCAATCCTGCATAGCGCCGCGGCTGATAACTTGGTCGCCTGGAGCCAGTTGGCCTACGATGGCAAAATTGATGCCTGGTCCGGTACGGACATTAACCTTCTGAATCGAGCGGATAACATCATTCTGCAGATAATCGCCAAGCACCCAGAAGTCCACATTGGTTGGCGGAACTATTTCCACCCATTCGCCATCCATGCTTTTGGATAACAATATGGTCCTGGCCATGGCTTGGCCGGCCACTTCAGCATTGGCCAGGGGTTTGGCTCTCAAGTTGACGTTGTTTTTAAGCACCTTGACCTGGCGCGGCGCCGGCTCAGCCGCCGCCGCGACCAGTGCGCAACCCAATACCGCCGCAATCGCCCATGATTTCATTGCTTACCTCCCTCTATGTGGCCGGCGGTCAACCCTTGATGGTTAAGCCCCCTTTGCGCCGCCGCTGGCCTTCCTGGCCCCTTTGATTCCTTGGTTGTTGGGGCTCGCTTGGCGCGCCTGAATGTAATGCCAGAGCGCCTTTATCTCCGCTTGCGTTAAATAGCGCCAGCCGCCGCCGGCCAGCTGGCCCAATTTTAATGGCCCCAGCGCTATCCGCTGCAGGCGCGTTATCTTAAGGTCTAGCGCTGCAAACATGCGGCGGATATGGCGGTTGCGGCCGGCGTGCAGGCGCACTCGATAAGCCTGGTTGGATTTGGCTAAATCATCTAACATTAAGCGCTCGCCCTGGGCAAGGATCCCTTGCCTCAAACGCTGTTCCTCAGTTGGCGCCAGCGGCCGCTGGGTCCAGACCAGATAGGTTTTTTCAACTTGATGGCGAGGATGCATCAAGGCCTGAGCCAGCTGGCCATCGTTGGTAACCAGTAGCAAGCCTTCGCTGGCACGATCGAGCCGGCCGACCGTATAAACCCTTTGCGCTAGCGTGGCTGGAAGCAAGTCCTTGAAAGTTCTTCTCCCTTGTGGATCGCTGGCCGTGCACAGGGTGCCCGGCGATTTGTTGATCATGAGATGGATCTTAGGCTCGGCGCTGACCGGTCGTCCATCCACTTCAATGCGTTGCGCAGCTGGATTAACACAAACGCCCTGGCGCGCCACCACCACGCCATCCACGCTCACCCGGCCGCTGGCGATCAGACGCTCGCAGGAGCGCCGTGAGCCCAGCCCGCATAGCGCAAGAAAATGCTGCAGCCGCGGGTTAAGCTTGGGGCTTGATTTTGGGGAGTCCAAAGGCCCGATCCCCTTCTTTCCATTTGCCGCGCGCGCGCAAGAGATCTATCCGTTCAAACCGCTTTAATACATTGCGGCGAGCCGTAATTTTATTGACGCATTTTAGGCTGGTATGCTGAGACATCTTGTTCCTCTCTACTTGGAGCGTTTGCTTCTTTTATAGTCCCCTGGCGGAAAAAGTCAAATATTTTACAGCACGCCTAACGCTCCTTCAGGCGCTCCTTAAGCCCGGTGCGGCGTTGGAGCACGTGATTGTTGCGTATGGCGATATAAATCGCCTTTTTAGATCCAATCAAGCAGACCAGCTTGCGGCCGCGGGTTAAGGCGGTATAAAGCAGGTTGCGTTGGAGCAGTTTAAAATGCTGAGTGGTCATAAGAATTACCACAGCCGGATGCTCATTGCCCTGGGCCTTATGAATGGAACAGGCGTAAGCTAAACCGAGCTCATCAATTTCGGCTAAATCGTAGCTCACCTCGCGGCCATCAAAATTCACCCGGATTTGCTGTTCCTCCGCGTCGACCTCGCAAATCAGCCCGATATCGCCATTGTAAATGTCTTTATCGTAATTGTTGCGTAGTTGCATAACACGGTCGCCCGAGCGGTAGAGCCGCCCGAATCTGGAAATGGAGACGCCATGAGGATTGAGCGCCTTCTGGAGCACCGCATTCATGTTCTCGACCCCCAGCTGAAAGCGCCGCATGGGCGTTAGTAGCTGAATATCGGTTTTGGGATCTAGCCCGAAGCGCTGGGGAATGCGCCGCGTGATCAGCTCCACCGCCTGGCTAATGATTTGTTCAGGCTCGTTTTCTTCAATGAAATAAAAATCGGCTGGCGCATCCGCCGCGGGCATTTCCAGGAAGAGACCGGCATTGACTCTATGGGCGTTGTGCACGATCCAGCTGCGCTCTTGCTGACGAAATATAGTGTCCAGCTGCACAGTCGGAATGGCGCCGGATTCCAGGCAATCGCGCAGGACATTGCCGGGGCCTACGCTGGGCAATTGATCGGCATCGCCCACCAGGATCAAGATGGCCTTGCTTGGTAAAGCCCGCAAAAAAGCGTTCATCAAAAGAACGTCGACCATGGAAACCTCGTCTATGATAAATACGTCGCCCTGCAAGGGATAGCTGGGGTTATGCTCAAATTGGCCTGTGCCTGGGCTGTATTTCAATAGCCGATGTAAAGTCATGGCCCGCCATTTGGTGGCTTCCTCCATGCGCTTGGCAGCCCGGCCGGTTGGCGCCGCCAGGCAAACTTGCAGCTTCTTGGCCGTAAAAATATCCACCAGCGCGCGAATGATGGTGGTTTTTCCCACCCCCGGTCCGCCGGTGATAATTGAGACCTTCTGGCTCCAGGCCATGCTCAAGGCGGCGGCCTGGCGCGGCGCGAAACTTATGTCCATCTGCTCGCCGGCCCAGGCGATGGCCTTGGCGCTCGCGCTGATAAATTCCGGCGCGGTCCCAGCCATCAGCCGCCGCAGCTGCGCGGCGACGCCAACCTCGGCGTAATGCAGCGGCTCGAGATAGACGGCCGCGCCATCCTCTATCAGGCTGCCGGCCAACAGCTCGGCCTCTAAAGCCTCGTTGAGTATGCCAAAGGCTATCTCCAGCAGCTCGCCCGCCGTTGCTAAGAGAAGGTCTCGTGGACAATAACAGTGCCCTTCATCCATCATGCTCTGTAAGATATACGCCAGGCCGGCCCGGGCGCGGATGAGCGAGTCGCGCGGAATTTGCAGAGTTTGAGCTATTTTATCCGCAGTCTTGAAGCCAATGCCCCAAATGTCGGCGGCCAGTCGATAGGGATTTTCCCTTATCTTGGCTACGGCGGCGTTGCCATAGGCGCGGTGGATCCGCGTGGCCTGAGCCGTGCCGACGCCATGGGCATGTAAAAAAATCATGATGTCGCGCACCGCCTTTTGCTCGTTCCAGGCAGCCTTGATCTGCTCGCGCCGTTTGCGGCCAATGCCGCTGACCGTCTCCAGCCGGGCCGATTCCGTTTCGATAACGCGCAAGGTGTTGGCGGCGAATTTCTTTACCAGCCGTTCGGCCAAAACCTTGCCAATACCCTTGATCAAACCGCTGGCCAGGAACTTTTGAATGCCGATAAGCGATTGTGGCTCAACACAATGCATTAGCTGGGCGTTGAATTGGTAGCCGTGTTTCTTGTGGCGAATCCAGTTGCCGGTGGCCGTTAGGGTCTCTCCCGGCCAAATGGTCGCGCACTGGCCTACAACTACCGCTGCTTCGCTCTGGCCAGCTGCCTTCAGAACGCAAACCGTGTAGCCGGTTTCTTCCGAGCGGTAAACGATGTGATCCACAATGCCGCTAATGGTTTGCGCCGGCGCCTCCGGCCCAACCGCCTTGGCGCGCTGTTGGCATCGTGAAGGACGCGGGCGGTTCATGGCGCGGGAATCGGCAGGCGCAAGGGCAGATCGGCGGCGACGGGAATGCTTAGACTTTTCTGCAGCGGCCGCGCCGGGATATCTATTTCATCAGTTGGCTGCTCGCGCGCTGGCATCAGCGCCTCCAGCGCGGCGGCGTCCTGGCCAGTCCCGGCTAAGAAACTCATCAGGGCCGCCTGGGCGCGGCTGGAAGTTAAACGCGCTTCCTGAGCCTGCTTGAGCAGATCATGGGCTATCCAAAAGCCGGCTGCCATCACCAGCAGCAGCAGAGCCAGAAACAATGAGCCTATCCGGATGTATTCGTTGCGGGCGCGGCGGCGCTCGTTCTCGATCATCTGCTCCAGGATCTGTTTTAAAACCTCGGCGGCTGGAATCGCCGTGGGCACGGCTGGCAAGGTCTCGGCGACCTTGAGATGTTCTACTTCCTGCTTGGGTAGATCGTCCATAGAGTCTTACTATGACACGCCCCCGCGCGGCCGTCCAGAAAATACTAGGGCTTTATGGCGCCAGCCGCCTGGCTAAAAAATACTCTGGCTATTGACAGAGGGCCTGCCAATCAATAGCATGCTTGCAACGACCATCGTTCCGCGATAGCTCAATGGTAGAGCGGGTGGCTGTTAACCACTAGGTTGCAGGTTCGAGCCCTGCTCGCGGAGCCAATCTTTCTAAGGGGTACTTGCGCACCCCTCTGGTTGACACGTAACGCCGAGGGCGAGAGTCCTCGGCGTTTCTCTTTTCCGCGTTGCCCGCCAAGGGGTTCCGCGCTCCCCCGCCGCCCGGCCGTTTTCTCCGGTTCGAGAGAGAGCTTTTGGGGCGCGAACGCAACCATGATGGTTGCGACCGGACCCCAGAGAGTGCCGCCAAAACTCTCGGATTCTCCGTTTGACAAGAGAGTAACGGTTAACAACCGCGTTCCGACCGCACCCCAAACCGTCATCTCGAACTCCCGGCGGGTAAGTATCCGGTAGAGCATCGCCAACCCGCCAGACAGCGCACCCGCCGCGTAGCGGAGGTCGTTGTGGGCACAGCCCGAAAGGAGCGCGCCCATGTCAACGACCGCCATCCCGGATCTCTCGCCGGTGGACATCCCACCCACGCCGCAGGAGCGCCTGCGCGAGGTCGCCGCCATCCTCGCCGCCAGTCTCCTGCGTCTTCGCACCCGGCCAAACCTCGCGCCGGGCGCGGCCGTTCCCGGCCAACATGCCGCCCCGGAAAAAGCTGAAGAATCCGGGGGGAAGCCCTTGGCTTCCCTGCGCACCTGATCCCT
>CAYUHK010000016.1:0-33219 GCA_964444425.1 uncultured Verrucomicrobiota bacterium | reverse complement strand
CTAAGGCCGAAGAAGCCACCGCCGCCGCCGAGAAGACCGAAAAAGAACTCCTGTTGGTTAAAACCCAATGGGATAACCTTGCTAAGCGCCTGGCCGACGCCACCAATGCCCCTCAATTCCTGGCCAGGCAACAGCTGCAAACCGCACTGGCTCAGGCCACAGCCCAACGCCAGGAAGCTGAAATTAAAGTCCAGCAGACCGAGAAGGATCATCAGACCAAAATAGCCCTTATCGCCGATTTGCGACGCCAAATCGTAGAAGTGGAAAAGCGGCTAGCTAAAGATCAAAAACAAGTCTTGGCTTTGGAAAAACTGCAAGCCGATCTGAAACAGGAGCAAAAAGTCAGGCTGGCGGCCGCAGCCAAGATAGAGCAGCGCACCCAACAAATCGCTGCTCTAGAAAAAGAAAATGCCGAGCTGCAAGCGCGCATAGGCGCCGCCGAACAGCGCCAAGAACAGCAAGCCCAACAGATTAAAACCAGCCAAACGCTCCGCGAACAGCTGGCTAACGAAAAAGTCCTACAGCAAGCAACTCTAAAGAAATCCCAAACGCTGGACCGAGAATGGCAGCGCCAGGAAAAACGTCAGTCTGAATTGGCAACGGCACTGCGTAAGGCCGAAAACCGTATCGCCCAATTGGCCAGCTCCACAGAACAGCCTACTCAAATTCAGATCGAGCTGGAAAGAGCCAAATTGGCCCGCCAACAAACCGCGGCCCAGGCTCAAGTGGAAACCAACGCCCAAGCGCGCTTGGCCGCCGAGTTAAACTGGCTGACTCAAAAAAGCCAATCCCTATCAGAGCAACTGGCCTTGCTAAACCAGCCCAACGAGGCCCTGCGCCGAGCTCAACAAGACCTGGCTCAAACCCACCAACACCAGGCTGCCCTGGAGGCTCAACTGCAAAAGGAAAACGCTGCTCGCCAAGCGGCTGAAGATCGTTTAAAAACCCTGTCGTTGCAAATGGCTCAGCTGCCCAGGCCAGCGCAAGCAGCAGCCAGCACCTTGGCACCAGCGGCCGAGGATGGCGGCCTGCGGGCGATTGAACAAAGAATCATTGCAGAGGGGCGAGTCTACGAAGGACAGGTTGGCGAAACGCCGCCGCGGAGCGCTAGCCAGGCCTTATTGGCGGCTGACCAAGCTTATCAAGCCGGCATTCAAAAATGGGATGGCGGCGATATCGACGGCGCGATCATTGAATTCAAAAAAACTGTCGCCATGAACCCGCAAGCGGCGGGCGCCTACTATAATTTAGGCTTGGCCTATTTACGAAAGCATGATAGCGCCAACGCTTGCGATTATGCCTATCAGGCCGGACGCCTTTATCTAAAGAAAAACAATACACCGCAGGCTCTGCGGATGGTGATACTTATGAAAAACGCGGATGCCTCTTCGCCTCTGATTGAAAAGCTGCGCCAAGAGATCGCCAATGAATCCAAATGATTAAAGAAATCAGCTGGGCCTGGACTGCTCAAACCATAAAAACGATAATGAACATAAAAATATAATCGGAGAATCAGACCAACCATGATTACAGCTCATCCGCCTCTCTACCCATTGGTTTTTACGCCAATTTATAAGGATTATATCTGGGGAGGCGAGCGCATCATCAGCCGTTATCACCGCTCGGCCGGGCCAGGTATCTATGCCGAATCCTGGGAAATTTCTGACCGCCCAGCCGACATGAGCATTGCGGCCAATGGCCCGCTGGC
The DNA here is from genome assembly GCA_964444425.1 of uncultured Verrucomicrobiota bacterium. Classification (GTDB taxonomy): domain Bacteria; phylum Verrucomicrobiota; class Kiritimatiellia; order JAAZAB01; family JAAZAB01; genus CAYUHK01. The sequence continues at coordinate 31,511 of CAYUHK010000016.1, read as the reverse complement.
GGGGCGCTCCCTGCATGATTTAGTCCACGCTTATGGCCCAGAGCTTCTAGGCAGCACCAGCCCCCTGGATCGTTTCCCCTTGTTGATAAAAATCCTGGATGCCCGAGATCGCCTGAGCGTCCAGGTGCACCCAGATGAGGCCGGCGCCAAGACGGTTGGTGGAGAAGCCAAGGCAGAGATGTGGTATGTCTTGGACGCCGAGCCAGGCGCACAGGTTTTCGCTGGCGTGAAGCCTGGAGTAAAGGCTGCGCAATTTCGCAAGGCGATACAGCAAGGCACCGTGACCGACCTATTGACTGCTGTTACGGTGGTGCCGGGAGACGTGATATATATCCCAGGCGGCCGCGCTCATTCTATTGGCGCCGGTTGTTTACTGCTTGAGGCGCAACAAAACTCCGACACTACCTTCCGCGTATTTGATTGGAATCGTACCGGCTATGACGGCCAGCAGCGCCAGCTACATATTGATGAGGCCATGCGTGTGATACACTGGCAGGACAACGAGCCAGCCGCCTTGCCAGCGCCGGCCAGCTTATGGACTGCTGGCCTAACTAAGCCGGCGATTTACGAACGTTTGAGCACGCCTTATTTTAATGTGAAGCAAATAGTGTTAACAACCGGCACGCTATCTTTCAGCACAACTGAGCGCGGGTTTCATATTCTATTTGTTGAACAAGGCAGCTTAAAGGTTAGGGGCAATTACGCGATAGTCAGCGCAGAAGCTGGCAGGACTCTGCTGATTCCCGCCGCTGTGGGTGCCTATGAAGTGCTGGGACAGGGGGAGCAGGCACGGGCGATTCAAATAAGCTTGCCCTGATCAGCCTAGCGAGCTTAGAGCCAATCACTTTAAGTGGAACCAGGCCAAAGCTTGCAGAAAATCTTTGGGCAAGGGAGCCGCGCACTGAACTAGGATCCCTGTTATAGGTTGCCGGAATTTAAGCTGCAAGGCATGCAGCAGCGGCCGCCTTAAACGCTGCTCCGCCGCCCGAACCTCTCGACGCGGCGCGTAATAGGACTCGCCCAAAAGTGGATGGCCTATCGCCGTCAAATGCTTGCGGATCTGATGCATGCGACCGGTGGAGATGTTAATCCGCAAATGGCTGGCCTGGCGATTAGCATCCAAAACCGCGATCCTGGTTGTCGCCGTCTGGCCAGCAATAGGCTTATCAATAAGCAAACGCCGCGGGCGAACCTCGCCATTGACTATGGCATGATAGATTTTTTCAATTTGGCGATTGGAAAATAGCGGCAAGGCGGCTTGGCGCGCCGCGGCATGCTGAGCAAATAAAAGACAGCCGGATGTGCCTCTATCCAAACGGTGCACAGCACGTAACCCCGGCAGGACCAGAGTCTTTTGCAGCTGCGCTTCACAGCTATGTGAGCCATTGGCTAAAATGCCAGCCGGCTTGTTGACAATTAGATAATCCTTATCCTGAAATAAAACAGAAGCAGCGTTGGGGGCCGCATTGCTGACTGAGCTTGCGGTGATTTCAACCAGATCGCCAGAGCGTAGACAATGCCGCGCCATCCAGACCCGGCGGCCGTTGATGAACACTGAGCGTTGATCAAGCAGGTTTTTAGCTTGCCGGCGGGAACTAGCGCGCCGGCGCGCCAGGAATTCGATCAATAAACATCCCGTTTCTTCTGGTAAGACACGCAGAGAGCTAGTAGGCATACCAAACTATGCAGCAGGCCAGATAGCTTGTCAATCGCTTTGGCCCAGCTGTCTAACAGCTCTCAGCAGGCCTAATTCAAGCATCAGGCCATTTTTTTGCTCAGCAGATCCAGAGATGCCCGCAAGCCTCCTTTAAAACCTTTTATTTTAAATGCTCCTGAGGGCCAGGCTAACTCTTGACGAAAGCAGCTCTAATCATCATACTCTATTGCTATGCTTTAATGGTTTTTAAAAGCTCGGATTGGAGGAGGTGCTTAACCATGAGCGTTAAACGTGGTCTGGGGCGTGGCTTGAACGCTCTGATAAATGAAGAAGTCGCCGCGGCCCAGCAAGCTCCACGATCTGAGCCGCTGGCGCCAAGCATACCAGGCAGCATGAATGTGCCAATTGGCCAGATTCACCAGAACCCCCTTCAGCCAAGAAGACGCATAGCCACTCCAGCTTTGGAAGAAATGATCCAATCAATCCGCGCCCATGGCGTGCTTGAGCCACTGCTTTTACGCCGGGTAGGCGCACAATTTGAGATCATTGCCGGAGAACGCCGCTGGCGGGCAGCCCAGCAAGCCGGCCTGAGCGAGCTTCCAGCTGTTATCAAAGATGGCATCAACGATCAACAGGCCTTGGAGCTGGCATTGATTGAGAACCTGCAACGGGAAGATCTCAACCCTATTGAGGAGGCGGCCGGCTACCAGCAATTGCTAGAAAAGTTTGCCCTAAATCAAGAAGATATTGCCAAACGGGTGGGCAAGGCCCGCACCACAGTGACTAATGCCTTACGCCTGCTAGCTCTGCCCGACGATGTGAAGCAAATGGTCGCTGAGGGGAAACTCTCTAGCGGACATGCTCGAGCCCTTCTGGGGATACCTCTGGATAAGGAAAAAAGCATCATGGCCCGCCGCGCCCTCTTAGAAGGCTGGTCGGTGCGTTTGCTGGAAAAGGCGGTAGCCCGGCTCAGCCGAGCCCCGCGCAAGCCGCGGGCCGTCCGCACGGATATTCCCGATAGCCACATCCAATTTATCTCCGACAAATTACGGCGCCATTTTGGAACAGATGCGCGCGTCTTCCCGCCCAAAACCCAGCTCAATGGCAAGAAAATAAAGGGAATCATTGAATTGGATTTTTACTCAAACGAAGATTTAACCCGCATTCTAGAAGTACTCGGGCTCTCTGACAAAGGCTGATGGTTTATCCTTAACTAGCCCTAACATAAATCCGCTCAAGGGCTCTAGTAACTGCTAGATGAACCCAAGGTCGGATGAAGGCGATCTACGTGAAACTGGCTCTTTAGCATGAAATCCTCAGCGCATAATCTAGGCCAGCCTTTCATTGGCTAAGTTTGCCAAATCTATTTGCGCCAAGACTAAATGCTTATGCCGAGAACGCCAACATCTCAAAGCTATGGCCTGGCCAAAGCGATTCCCATTTATCATCTAATGAAAGACCTATTGAAAATCAAAACCAATGCCTTAAGCTTGGCATAGCTTGCCCGCCAACCTGATTATCATTATGCAAGCAATTATCATTGCAATAGGCGATGAGTTGATCCTAGGCCAAAGCCTCGACACCAATTCGGCCTGGCTAAGCGCCCGCCTCCGCGAACATGGCGTCAGCACCCGCTATCATCTAACCGTCCCCGATAATGGGCCAGCCCTCGTAACGGCCTTGCAGCAAGCTAGCCAGGAGGCCGATTTGCTCATCTTGACCGGCGGCTTAGGCGCAACTGCCGATGATCTAACGCGGCAAGCTTTGGCCGACACCCTTGGCGTGCCTCTGCAATTGAATGCCCCCGCCCTGGAGTCCATCAAGCGTTTCTTCCAAAGATTGAGGCGCCCCATGTCGCCCAGCAATCAAATTCAAGCCTACTGTCCCCAAGGCGCCGAATGCCTGGAAAACCCTATTGGAACAGCGCCCGGCTTACAACTGCGCCATAAGCGCGCTTTGATCTTTGCCGTGCCGGGCGTGCCCCAGGAAATGCAAACCATGTTTGAACGCTACCTGGTGCCCTATCTGACCAAGCTCGGCCAACCAACCATTTTGACCGCAACCTGCTATGCCTGCGGCATGAGCGAATCACAGATCGGTGAACGTTTGGGAGAATTGATGCAGCGCGAGCGCAACCCCAAAGTCGGCCTGACCGTCTCGGCTGGAATCATATCGGTGCGCGTACGTAGCGAGTTCCCTAGCCAAGCAGCGGCCCAGATAGCCCTGGACGCAACGCTGGCCGAAATCAAAGAGCGCCTAGACAAGCTCATCTATAGCTGCCAGTCAGGCAGTTTACCTGAAGCTGTCGGCCAACTTTTGCGCAAACAAGGCTTGACCCTGGCAACGGCTGAAAGCTGCACCGCTGGCTTGCTGGCGGGCATGTTAACCGAACCGGCCGGCGCCAGCGCCTATTACCTCGGAGGATGGGTCGTCTATGCTAATGCCCTAAAAACCAGCCTGTTGGGAGTGCCGGCAGACCTGATCGCCAGCCATGGGGCTGTCAGCGCGGAGGTGGCCCGCCGCATGGCTGCGGAAGCGGCCGCTCGCAGCGGCGCTGATTATGCCTTGGCCCTGACCGGCCTGGCCGGCCCCAGTGGCGCTACGCCCGAGAAACCGATTGGAACGGTATGGATGGCGCTGGCACGCCAGCGCGGCGAGCAGCTGATCCTACGAGCGGAACACCAAGTGTTTTCGGGTGGACGCGAACAAATCCGTCATCGCGCAGCCCAAACTGCCTTAAATATTTTACGTCTAGATTTAATGAGCACGTGCGGCGGAGCGCCGAACGCGGGCTAGGGCGGCGGCGCCATAAGGACCTGCGCCGATGAGAATTGCGCCAAAAATCAAGCTTAGATGTCGAGATGATAGGATGTAATCTATGCAGGCTAAAAAACCAAAAGTAAAAACAGAATATCGCCCGCTGCTCTACAGGTTCAGCCGAGCTCTAGCACAAACGGCGCTAAAACTCTGGTTGCGCTATGAAACGCGCGCACCGCAACGGGTGCCCAGGCTAGGGGGCTGCATTCTGGCTGCCAATCACGCCAGCTTCCTAGACCCGCTCCTGGTCGGATGCAATTTGGACCATCGCTTCATCCGTTTCATAGCCCGAGATACTTTATTTCATAACCGGCTCTTCGCTTGGTGGGCTCGCCAGGTCGGCGTGGTGATGCTGGATAGGACAAAAGGCGATATCGGCGCAATGAAAACAGCGTTAGCATTGCTGCAAAAGGGAGGAATCCTATGCCTCTTCCCTGAAGGCACCCGCAGCAGCAATGGGCGCATGCAAAGCCATTTAAAAGGTGGCCTGGGCTTTCTGATCGCCAAGGCCCAGGTGCCGGTGGTCCCAGTCTATATCCACGGTAGCTTTCGGGCTTTCCCGCGGGGCGCCCGTTGGATTCGACCCTGTAAAACCATAGTATATTTTGGCAAGCCGCTGCTGCCGGAAACCTTGAGGGAGCTCGCCAGCACCGAAACAGGCTATCAACAGATAGCCATTATGGTGCGAGAAGAAATCGGCGCCCTGGAACAGCTGGCCCAAAGATAAATTGACATGTCGGCTGCATTAAGCTAATCATGCAGCGCGCTCAGCCGCTCACTTTTTAACTTAGGCATCATCAAGCGAGGCTATTATGGCTCTGATATCATCGGCTAAAATCCATACTGTGGTTGGCAAGCTTTTTGACCGCGGCAGGCTTGCTGACATCCATACCCATCTTTTCGATCCGGCCATGGATCATCCCATCGCTAAAGCGCCGCGGCCTAAAAGCCCAGCGCGCAAAGCCGATGCGCCCGGGCGGCTTTTCCTTTGGGGCATAGATGATTTGTTAACCTATCATTACATCATCGCTGAGTTTTTTCGCGTGCAACCGGCCATGGATTACCAAGCGTTTTTTGCCTTGCCCCAAGCTCGCCAAGCTGAACTGGTATGGCAGGAGCTATTCCTTAAACGCTCGCCACTTTCTGAATCTTGCCGCGGCGTGCTGACTATTCTGCAGGCCCTGGGCCTAGACCCAAACGCGCGCTCCCTAACAGAATCCCGTCGTTACTTCGCCGCTCAAACGGCACGCAGCTATACCGATAAAGTCTTTAAGTTGGCGCGGATCAAGCATGTTTACATGACCAATGATCCGCTTAACCCTTTCGAACGCGCGGTTTGGGAAAAGGGCTTTGAACGCGATCCACGCTTTCTAGGCGCCTTGCGCCTTGATAGCGCTCTGATGCACTGGCCCCAAGGCGCCGCAGATCTACAGGCCTTGGGTTACGCGGTGGATAGCTCCTTGTCCGGCAAGACCTTGGCCGAAGTTCGTCGCTATCTGCAAGATTGGTGCCGCCGGCTGGATGCCCAATATATGGCTATCAGCCTGCCGCCGACTTTTCGCTATCCCAACCTGGCCTCCAGCCTAACCACTCTGATAATCAAAACGGTGTTGCCGGTCGCCCGAGAACTGAATATTCCAGTGGCCTTGATGATCGGCGTCAAAAAACTGGTTAACCCTGCCTTGGGGCTGGCCGGAGACTCGGTCGGCCAGGCCGAGATAGAAACGCTTGAGCAGCTGGCAGGCGATTTTCCACAGAATCGCTTCCTGATAACCTACCTCTCGCGCGAGAATTCTCATGAGCTTTGTGTGGCCGCCCGGAAGTTCAGAAACATCACGCCCTTCGGCTGCTGGTGGTTCCTTAATGTTCCCTCCTTGATCCGCGAAGTCACCGCCATGCGCCTGGAATTGTTGGGGATCTCCTTCATTCCGCAACATTCCGATGCGCGGGTTCTGGATCAGTTGATTTATAAATGGGAACATGCGCGAACCATCATTGCTGAGGTCCTAGCCGATAAATATACCGATCTTATCCGGGCCGGCCGGCGGCTAACCGAAGGGGACATTCGTCGCGATCTGCAAATGCTATTCAATGACTGGCCGCAAGGCTGCCAGAAGCCTTGACGCGATCAAGCAATCGGCTGCCTGGCGCTAAAGCTCCAAAAGCAGATCGCCGCGCGGCCTCAATCAAGGTTTCAAGCAGCTCGGCCAAAAACCAATCGCTACCCCTGCATGCGGCATGATAGCCAGAGCCAACGCTTGGAGCAGATGCAATCCGCTAGCCAGAGCCCTTTGAATAACCCCTTGGTCAGGGAATGGCGGCCGGGCCGGCGGCATGCCAAGCCGGAGCTCGCGCTGGTTTTTCAAGAAATATTCAGCCTGAGCAACAGGGGCTAGATGGGTTAATATAAATTATTCTTAATGAGCTTGTTAAAATATTATTCCCAGGAACGGCCAAATCAACGGAGATCCTGTGCCCCAAAAAAAGCGGCTTCCCTGAGCCGGCTTGTAGGTATTGCTGCATAAGCTTGGCGCAGCATCTAGTTTTGTTGTTGTATGCCAAGGGCAGGCTGCTCTAATCTGGATTGGCGCAGGTAGGGATTCAAGTTATAAGAAATATGAAGCCGTAGCCAAACCTTGATAAACAGGAGAAGACAGATTGCCTTTAGGTGGGCGGCGATTAGCCTCTAGTTCTTCAATAACGCTGATTTTACCCGATAGGTAATCATCCAAGCGCTGATCCAATTCCCGAAAGCGGGCTTGCAGACCAGCCAAGCGGATCTGCAAAACCTCCAAGCCAAAAGACTTATAGCGCTCTAGCCAAAGCCTTCTATAGGAACCGGTTAGCTCTTGCAATGCCATAGTCACTGCCCGTATATCGCGTTGGGCCTTAGCCAAGGCGCGAGGGTCCCGACGAAAATAGGCGCGAGTTATACGCTGAGCCAAGTCGGTTTTGAGCGCCAATAAATGGGCCAAGCGCCAGGCATGCTCGATTGAGCCGGCGCCGGAAGCATGGCGCCAGCGACGCAATTGGCACGCCAACTGCTGATAGCGCATGGGCAACCGCCGCCAAAGCGCCGGTCGTTTGGCTCGCAGGTTATGCAAGTAAATTCCCAGCAAGGGATCATCCCATAAGATCGCGGCGGCCGCGGCAATAGATTCCAGCCGACTGGCTTTGCGGGTAATCTTGTATTCAGCGGCGCAGATGGCCCGCAACCGTTTGGACACAACAGCAGCTTTGCTTTGCCCGTTTATGGCCTGCTCGGCCGTAAAAACCAATCCAGCCAAGGCTGAATCAAAGTCGCAATAATTGCCGTCATCACCCCACATGGTAAAAAACAATTCACGCAGCTTGGCTTGACGGCAGGCCGCGATGCTGGCGCCGGCATTGCGCTCGGTGAGGACAGCATCGTGCCAGAGCTTAAACCAGGTCCAGACACCGGAAGCCATGATCGGCTCGAATCCCATGCGCCGATGCCGGCGAATCCATTCTAGATAAAAATCTTTATCTTTATGATAGTAATCCCAATAAACCAGGGTCGCTTGGCGCGGAATGCGTGCCACCACATCAGCGGGAACCACGCTTTGCCGATCATAATAACTCATTTGCCGACTGCCCAAGCGGAAATACATATCCGACCAGATCAAGGGTTTTACCCCGTAACGCTCGCAGATATGAGTCACCCGTTTCAAATGCTGGTTGAATAGATCGAATCCGCGCCGGTAGCCATGCCGGTCCAGGTAGCGCCCACGCCCCAGATCATGGGTTTCGTCCATGCCCACATGGATGCGGCGGCTGCGCAAGGCGCCGCTCCAGAAAGCGATCATTTTTTCCACCAAACGATAACTGGCTGACTCGCCCACCATCATCACGCTGCTGGTGTCGCGAATCATCCCATAAGCAGGCCATTTCAGCACCGGCTCCAAATGTCCCAAGGTCTGAATGCAAGCGGTCATCTCGATGCCGAGGCTGGCGGCGTAAGCATCCATTTCCCGCAACTCGTCCAAAGTATAGCTGCCACGCAGATAGCCAAAATATGGTTCCTCCGGCAGCTGATAAGTATCCTTGGTATAGAGCATCACCAGGTTATAGCCCAACAGCGCCAAACGTCGCAGCCATTGTTTCATATAGGCAACCGTCATGACAGCATTGCGCGAACAGTCCAGCATTACGCCCAGAGTCGTGAAAGGGGATATCTCAGTTAAGGACCCGCCGGGAGGCACCAGGCCAGCCAGCAATGCGCCCAACGCTCGAAAGGCCATGGCTGGCTGGGAATATTGAATGTGGATTTCTTTTTGGCAGCGCCTGATCCGCAGCTGGCCAGTAGGATTGATCCGTTCAAAACGTATACGCTGACCGCGTTTAAGATCGCAAACAATCGGATATTCAAACGTTAGCGCGCGAAAGCCAGCCGCTAATTCAGCCGGCAGATCTGCCGATTCCCAATAAAACTTTCTCGCATTCCGATAGCGCATAGGTCTTGGCGATTATTTCTTACAAAGACGCTGACATAGAGCCAGAGCGAAATCACGATTATCGGCAGAAAGATAGCGCAGGGCGCCGCCCATTCGGCTGAAGCTTTTATGAAAACGTTGATAATAAGCAGCTGTGTCGGGCGGCGGCTCGCCGCGGCGCCAATCCCAATTCGACTTAGCGAGATCAACCACAAAAATATAATGGCCAGTAATAGAACGGCCGCGCTGGCGTGCCAGATTCTGTGCCATGGACATGGCCTTTTCAAAAACCATCGGCGACATTACCGCCGAGCCAATCGAGAGATAGACCCCATTCTGGATGCGGCTAACGTTGGCGGCAAAAGTCAAAAAGTCGCGCTGGGCCGCGCGGCCTAAAAGCGCACCGTTGTTCAGCGGGTGATTATAAATGATATCGTGGCCGAACATCGGATGGCCAGTGAAGGGGATGTTCAGCCGGCGGGCCGCCGCTTGAACGCTGACGCTTTTCCAAGCATGGGCCACCGACATGATCCCCGGCTTGATCTTATGGGTTTGCAAGAGCGCCAATAATTCGGCACAGGCCGCCGAGCGCTCCGGGTCGCTGCGCAGCAGCGCGCGGGCTTGTTGCCTAAGCAGGGCTGGCTTTGGCACCACCAGCTTTTCCTGCTGAATCAATGCGCCAACCGATTCGCCATAACCCTTGCCTTCATAGGCTCCAATATTCAAGGCCAGATTGATAAAAAATCCCGTTTCCTGCCAGTTGCCAAACTCGCCGCGCGCAACATTTTCTTTGACATCTTCGCCGCTGGCCCCCTGATAGGCGAACTCCCAATCATGAATAATGGCAGCGCCATTGGCGGCTAGATGAGTAAGCCAACCATCCTGCATCAGCCGAATCAAAACAGGCGCCAAGCCGTTTTTAATAACATGGGCGCCAAAGCTGATCATCACCGGACGTTTTTTACGCCGCGCCGCCCGAATGCGCGCGGCACACTCGGCCACCAGTTTGAGAGCTTGGGCATCCAAAGAAGGCTTCTGAGCGAGGGATACAAAATCGCGCTGTACCAACACACGATTGCGACGTTGGCTCAGCGGATACATAATCAGCCGAGCGCGGTTTAACTGCGGATAAGACACGACTGCCAGTCTCCTTTAGGCTCCCGGCGGCTCAACCCATGCAGGACAGCAAACGAAAAGCGCTTAATTGTTCTATATGGAAAAGTGTTTGTCAATCGCATTCTCGATCACAGCTGCTAGCGTTCGGCAACTGGCGCTCTGCTGCAATGCGCGCCGCAGCATGCGCAGGGCCGCCGGAATGTATTTAGCAAACCGGGCCGTATCTGGTTGGGCGCTTAAGCGGGCCAAGGCGCCCAAGGCTTGCGCCAGACGCTCCACCGCCGCCAGCCAGAATAGCCGCTCGGCCACCGCGCGAGCGCCGCGCAAGCCAGCATTATAAAAAGCCAGCAGCTGGATTTGTTTGGCCTGCGGCAATTCAACATAGGGATCGCAGAGCAAGGAAGCCAGGTCGTAGGCCGCGGCGCCGAATCGCATGCCTTGAAAATCAATGAAGAATACTTGGCCTTTGTGCACCAGGATATTGCTTGATTGTAAATCCCTATGCACTAGCACCAGGGGCGCGCGTTGCAGCACCTGAGCCACGGCGGCCAACTCCTCAAGAATCCGATCGAGCTGTGCTGGCGCAACGCCCAGATGCGCTAGCAGGAACTGGCGGGCGAAAAACTCCCTTTCCCAACGATATAGATCAGCGGAAAAAGGCGCCGCTAATTCGATCCGCCGCCGCCGGGCCAGGCGAGTGCCCTCTGTATGCAGGCGCCGGACTGCCAGCAAGACCATTCGATAATAATGCTCTAGCCGCGCTGGCTTGGCCAGGGCCGCCAGACGTTCCAGCGACAGATCGCCACAATCCTCGACAAGCACAAACTGTTTCGTGGAGACATCTTTTAAAATGGCCGGCACTGGCCAGCCGATCGATTGCAGGAAAAGGGAGTGCGCGGCATAGAGGGCATTTTCTTCGCGTTTCAAACTGTGCCTGATCATTATCACGCTGCGCCGGCCATTTATCAAACGGGTGAAACTGCGGGCCGAGCCGCGCGGCGCGAGCGGGATCAGCATCGTCCTAGCTGGGTCCCAGCCCAATCTGGCAAGCGCTATAGCTAATTGGGCATCGCTAGAAGGCTGGGCATGTTTTAATGCATTGGCGCCAGCTGACACCAGTAACTCGGAACGAACCGCCAGCCGTGGAACGCGCCCAGCTACCTCGGCCCTGGTCCCTACAATGGCGTTTTCAATGATGGCGCCAGACGCAATCCGCGCGCCATCCCAAAGTACCGCATTGTTCAGCCGCGCGCCCTTGGCAATAACCAGCTTGGCTGCGCTGGCGACAAACCCTTGAATCTTCACACCACGCTGGCGCAGCGCAGTCATGCTCCGCAAAGCAGCCGTATTGCACAAGCGCCGCCCCGGCTGCCGGCGCCGGAAACTATCCAGCACGGCAGCATGAGCCTGCAGATAGCTGGCCGGCGTCCCCACATCAGCCCAGTAAGCCCGCGGCAGAACTAGCCCCCTGATGCGCCAGCCAGCTGCCATGGCGCGATGATAGGCTTGAATGATTGAGCTGAAACGCAGTGGCGCTATATAGTCAAGGATCGCCGGCCTGACCAAATGCAATCCGCAGAAAGTATAGGTGCCGGCAGTGCCAGGGCGACTGCTTTGAAAATTGCTAATCAGGCCGGCCGAGTCCATTTCCACGCTGCGCGGTCCTTGCTCAGGGTGCAGCCAAAGCGCCGCTAGACAGCGGCGCTCCGCCAGGGCCTGAACCAAAGGATCCGGGTTCAGATCGGCCACGACATCCCCATTGATGATCCAGAAGGGGGCCTCATTTAAAAACCAATTAGCCCGAGCCAAAGCGCCGCCGCTGCCAAGAATCTCCGGCTCAAAAGATAGATTTATGCGGGGGCCAGTGCGGCAACCTTTAACGTTGGGACCATGCGCAGCGCGGCGGCGCAGGTGTTGCAAGAAAGCATCCGGCTGGTGATGCAGGTTTATCAAAACCTCTTGAACCCCCCAACGGCCCAGCATCTCCAGGAGCAAATCAAGGATCGGCCGGCGCCAGAAAGGCATCAAAGGTTTGGGCGTATCCAGGCTCAAGGGCAACATACGAGTGCCAAAGCCAGCAGCCAAGACCACAGCTTTTGTGGGATAGCGCATATTAAAAGAAATTTGTTTTACTCCGCAGCCTGGACCAGCATAAGACAAGTTGCTTAAATAATCAAAAAAAAGAAAGGGCTGCTAAATCCCCGGCGCGGCTTGAACAATATTTGTTTTGAATATGCTCCGAGCTTATGTTTACATAAAGCTAATTTATAAAAAATGATGGCGACCGGCGATGATTTTAATGGGGCATCGTGAAACGGCTTGAGTATAAAATTATCTTTGAGCCGAGTGGTCGGCAAGTTTTTGTCCTGCCGGAAACCATTCTGCTGGAGGCTGCCGCGCTGGCAGGGTTTATTCTGCAAACGCCCTGCGGTGGGGTGGGCAAGTGCGCTAAATGCCGCATACAAGTGACCGCTGGCCACTGCGCGCCAAGCGCCGTTTGTTCCGCCGCCCTAAGCCCGACTGAGCTGGCCGAGGGATGGCGCCTGGCCTGCCAAGCCAAAGTCAGCGGCGATTTGACCATTCTAATCCCCAGTAAATCGCTATTTGAAACTCATCAACAAATTCTCACTAGCGATAATGGTGTAACGGTGAACCTGCAACCGGCTGCCAGCAAACACTATTGCGAGCTGGACTTGCCCAATCCTGCTGAGGCCACTGCCGATGTAGCCCGCTTGCGCGCCGCCATCCATCCCAATCGGCTAACCCAGATTGGCCTGCCAACGCTGCGCGCGCTCGGCGGCATTTTACGCCAGACCAGATACAAGGGCACAGCCGTGCTGGTCAATAATGAATTGATAGATTTTGAACCAGGCAATACCGAGAAGCAATGTTATGGCATAGCCCTAGATCTAGGCACAACCACGCTAGTGGGCACCTTGATAGACCTCAAAACAGGAGCTGAACTAGCAGTGGGATCCTTGATCAACCCCCAGACCTCCTATGGCGACGATGTAATATCCCGCATCCGTAAATGCCGCACGGAACCCAAGGCGCTGGCCCAGCTGCAACGTGTCATCATTAGCGCCATCAACGATATCATCGATAACTTAACTACCAGCGCCAATGTGGATAGCGACCATATCTATGAGTTGGTCTTGGCAGGCAACACGGCTATGCAACAGATAGCTTGCGGCATTGATCCGGCAGCCCTGGGTGAATTGCCCTTCGCCCCGGCATTCAGCGACGCCCTGCAGGCCCGTGCCACAGAAATGAATCTCGATATTAATCCCAATGGCTTAATCTACGTGTTTCCGCAGATCGGCGGGTTTGTGGGCGGTGATACCGTAGCCGGCATCATCGCCAGCCATTTGGATCAAGCCAGCGAACCCACTCTCTTTGTAGATATCGGATCCAATGGTGAAATAGTGTTGGCGCATGATCGCAAGCTGATCGCCGCTTCGGTGGCCGCCGGCCCCGCTTTTGAAGGCGCGCGTATTTCCTGCGGCATGCGCGCCGTCAGCGGAGCCATCGAGAAAGTTATTCTGGATGGCGACTTACGCATTAATGTGATCGGCAATCTGCGCCCAGCCGGCTTATGTGGATCTGGGTTGATCGATACAGCCGCCGAACTGTTGCGCGCGGGAATCTTGAATACTCATGGGCGCATTCTGACGCCAGAGGAACTGCCAGAGAACCTATCTAAATCTTTGCGCAAACGCTTGTTATCCCAAAACGATCAAATGAATTTCATGCTGGCTCAAAAAACAGCGACAGCCTCCGGCGAACCCTTGCTGCTTACCCAAAAGGATATCCGCGAGCTCCAGCTAGCCAACGCCGCTATCCGAGCGGGCATTAATATTATTTTGCGCCGCCAAGGCTTGCAATTTAGCGATATCAGCCGGATTCTGCTGGCGGGCGGCTTTGGCAATTTTATCAGGCGCAACCAAGCGCGACGCATCGGCTTGCTGCCGCCGATCCCTTGTCGGCTGATCAGCTTTATTGGCAATAGCTCTTCAATGGGCGCTAAACTCGCGCTTTTATCTGTGGCCCAAAAACAACGTGCGGCTGAGGTCGCCGCTAAGGTCCAGCATCTTGATCTATCATTGATGCCGGAATTTCAGGATGAATTCAGTACCGCCTTGATCTTCCCAGAAACAGATTTAGGCGACTGCGAAACAGGGTAGGGAGCCCTGCGGGCAGGCTGAGCGCCCGATCACAGCCAGCTAGGTTGATCCAGATGGGAGAAGATAATGCCTGGCGAACGCATATTAATCGTTGAAGACGAAAAGATCACTTCCCAGAATATCCAAAACAGCTTGCAAAACCTGGGCTACTCAGCAACGGCTACAGCCAGCTCTGGCGCAGAAGCGCTGGCTAAAGCCTTGGAGTTTAAGCCGGATTTGATCCTGATAGATAGCATGTTAAAAGGCCCGCTCAATGGTTTTGAGGTAGCTGCAAAAATACGCGGGCGCCGCGGTGTGCCGATCGTTTTCCTTACCGCTCACGCCGACGACCAAACCTTAAAACAAGTGAAAAACTCCGAAGCTTTCGGCTATCTGCTCAAGCCATTTGATGAACGCGAATTGCGCGCAACCATTGAAATGGCGCTTTACCAGCACATGATGGATCGCAAGCTTAAGGAAAGTCGTGAATGGTTCGAGACCACCCTGCGCTGCCTGGGCGATGCCGTAGTGGCCACCGACGTTAACGATTGCATTCAACTGATCAACCCGATTGCGGAAACTTTGACCGGCTGGCCGCGCGCCGAAGCGATTGGCCGCAAGCTGAGCGAGGTTTTTTGCCTTAAAGATCAGCCAACCACTTTGACCGTAGATACCTTTAAAACCCAAAATAACTCTGGCCAGCCAGCCACAATCTTGGGCAAAGATTCCATTCTGATTGCCCGCGATGGCCATCCTGCGCCCATCGATCATAGCGCGGCGGCTATCGTCAATGGAGATGGCAACATCCAGGGGGTGGTTGTGGTTTTTCGCAATGTCAAGGATCGCTGCCTGGTGGAAGAGCGCGAGCGCGCCATACAGGAACGCCTGTCGCGCGCCAAACGGATGGAATCCTTGGGCATCCTAGCCAGTGGCGTCGCCCATGATCTTAACAACATCCTAGGCCCAATCATAAACTATCCAGATCAAATCACCAAAGAGCTGGCCGAGGATAGTCCCCTGCGCGCCGACCTGGATATAATCAAGAACTCTACCCATAAAGCTCTCGATATTGTGGGCGATTTGCTGGCGCTGGACCGGCTGGGCCATGTGCCCAAAGAGACTCTGGCGTTGAATGCCATCGTTGAGGCCTGCTTGCAGTCGCATAAGTTTCAGGCTCTCCAAGCGCAGGTTCCCCTGGTCTTGCTCAAGACCGATTTGGCCCGAGATGACGAGTTGGCCGTCATGGGATCGCGCCAACATTTACAGGCTGTGGTTATGAACCTCATCATCAACGCCTTTGCCACCATGCCCGATGGAGGCCATGTGCTCCTGCGTACGGAACGAGAACACTTAAACCAAGCCCAGGATGGCTATGAGCTGATAGCGCCCGGCCACTATGTGGTTTTGCGAGTCAGCGACACTGGGTCAGGCATCCACGATGATGACATCAACCAGATCTTTGAACCCTTTTATACTAAACGTAAACTGGGATTAGAAATCGGCAGCGGGCTGGGTCTGGCAGTGGTCTATGGTGTGATCAAGGCCCATAAGGGTTTTCTGAACGTAATCAATAACGAGGAAGGCGGCACCGATTTCATCGTATATTTACCAGCCGCAGGGCTGGCCGGCGACAGCGCCTACCAACACGAGCCGTTGGATTATCGCCAGGGCACCGAAACAATACTGGTGATAGATGATAACGAAAAAGAACGCAAGGCCATGCTGCACTGGCTGCGGCGCCACGGTTATAAAGTGCTGGTAGCCTCAAATGGTAAAACCGCTTTTGAAATATTTCAATCCGCTAGCGGATCCCTGGAAACGCCCATTGATCTGGTGATCATTGACATGATTATGGCCGACGAATGGGACGGACTAGATACCTATCGTAATATTTTAACTATCAATCCCAACCAAAAAGCCATTCTTTTAAGCGGCTTCGCGATAATCGGACGCACCAAAGAAGCCTTGCAACTCGGCGCCGGCCAACATCTGCTAAAGCCCTATACCCTGAAGGAACTGGGCTTGGCGATTCGGCAGGAATTAGATAAACCCGAGCGGTCGCCGGCCAACCCTGCTCCAATGACCTAGCCTGAGCTAATATAAAATACCCTTGCGCTCACGCCATTCATAGAACAATTCGAGGCAGGCCGCCGCCAGGACGCCTTGGTGAAACTTAAGGCGGCGTTTGCTGATAGGACGCTTCAATTCAGTCATAATCCAGGCATCGTTAAAACCAAAACTAGCGGTTTTTTTCAAAGTTACTCCACTAAACACCACTCTGATCCCAGACCAGTAAATCGCCCCCAGGCACATCGGACAAGGCTCGGCGGTAGCATATAAAGAGCATCCGGTTAGGATATGAGTTTTTAAACGTCGGCAGGCTAAGCGAATGGCATTAATTTCAGCGTGAGCGGTAGGATCATGCCGCCATAAGACCGTATTGTGAGCTACGGCAATGATTTGATCGCCTTGCGTTATGCAGGCGCCAAAAGGGCCGCCATGACCCTTGCGCAGGCCAATTCGAGCAGCTCGAATGGCCGCCTGCATGGGAGATGATCTGAGCGAGCCCTTCATGCTCGAGCCGTCCGCTGACGGAGCACGGGATATTCCGCCGTTACGCTGATGCTGATCCCGCCGCGCACATTGAACTTGCCTAGAACGCGCGCTTGGCGCGGCCGGCAGGCCTGCAACAAATCATCCAGAATACGATTGACAGCCGCCTCATGAAAAATTCCGTAATTTCTGAAAGAGAACAGATAAAGCTTGAGCGATTTGCTCTCCAAACAGCGCCGCCCCGGAATATAGTCAATTGTAATAACGCCAAAATCCGGCTGGGCCGTAATGGGACAAAGCGAGGTGAATTCCGGACATTCGAAATGAATCCAATAAGCCCGCTTAGGATAGGCGTTTGGAAAAGTTTCCAAGGAGGCGGCAGCCGGACTATCCGGCAGGCGCGCCACCTTCCGGCCCAAGATTGATAACCTTGCCGGGTCGTCTGCAACATGTTTTTTACGACGGGGCGCCATCTTTATCAGCATCTCATAAAAAAACATTTATCTTGTGAAAATTTCGCTGTTTATTGTATAGTGCCTGCTCATGGAAAAGCAAGCCGTACTTGAAATCATCGCCAAACTCCTCATCCTGCAAGAATGCGATGGCCGCATTGCCCAATGCCAACAGGAGTTAAATAACTGCCCGGCACTTAAAAAAAGTATAGCCGATCAATTGGCGCAAACCCAAGCCACCGTCGCCGCCGCCCAAGAGCAGCTTAATGCCAAACAGCTATCCATCAAACAGCTGGAGCTGGAAATCGAGAGTCTGCGCCAACAGATCATTAAATTACGCGAGCAGCAATATCAGATCAAATCAAATGAAGAATATCGCGCGCTCAATAACGAAATAGCCAACCTGCAAAATAAAATAGGCGCCCTTGAAGATAACGTCTTAGAGCTGATGGAGCAAAACGAGCAGGCCCAACAGGAACTAAAGCGCCGCCAAGCCGAAGTCGTCAGCGCCGAGAATCTTGCCCAGGAGCGACTGCAAAAGCTGGAGCAGCTGCGGCTGAGCTGGGAAGAAGAAATCCGGCAGACTCACGCCAAGCGCGCCGCCCTGGCCGGCACGATTGAACCATCCTGGCTGGGCCACTACAATCATGTAATGAAACATAAAAAAGATGTGGCATTGGTCAGCATCATCAATAACGCCTGCGGCCGCTGTCACATGAAACTGCCCCCGCAAGTGATTCATGATACCCGTAAGGCCGAAGCCATAGTAACCTGTAGCTATTGCGGCCGCATATTATACTGGACGCGCTAAGCGGCTTGATTTATCATGTCTTGCAGACTTGGATATCGGCGGTTGAGGCGGATGGCCGCTGCGCTAGCCCGCATTGGCGGGCTAGCGGGGAGGAAAGTCCGGACTCCATAGGGCAGGGTGCCTAGGCGTAATGCCGGGGATCCGCGGTAACACGCGGAAACGGAAAGTGCCACAGAAACTATACCGCCCCGATCCGTTCGCCGGAGCGGGGTAAGGGTGAAATGGCGGTGTAAGAGACCACCGCTCCGTCAGTAATGGCGGAGGCTGGGCAAACCCCACCTGGAGCAAGATCAAATAAGAAACTGATAAGGTGGCCCGCCTTCTGCTCTAATGCTCGCAATGCGAGCTGGAACAGCGGTTTCGGGTTGATCGCAATAAGTCTGTTGCAACTGGCCGCAGCTGCAACAGCAAGACAAATGGCCATCGGTCGTTCCAAGTATTTGCTTGGCAGCGAGTTACAGAATCCGGCTTATAGCTTCACCGCCGATATCTTTTAGACAGCATGCGACCATGTTGAAAGTTTCCATTCGCGAACATGATTGGCTCAGAGGCTTATCCTGGGCTGCGATCAGCCTTAGCTTGATCCTGGCCAGCGGCTACCTCAGCTGGCATGCTCAGCTGCCCAAAATCTATAACGCCAGCCCAACTGTTGCCTTAAAATGGCCGGAGACGCCGGCGACTGAGCAGCACTGGAATAGTTCTCTCTTTCAAAAGAGCTCATCCGAACAGCCGACTGCAGCCTGGGGCCCCTTGGCTAAAAGGTTCCGACTGGCGGGAACTTTTTTTGCCAGCAACGCCAGCCAACAATCTCGCAAGGCCATTATCGATGACCTGCAACGCCACGAACAACAGCTGGTGGCTGAGGGCGATTGCTTGGATCAGGCCATTATGGTTGGCTCTATCTTTGCCGAACGGGTGATTCTACGCGAAGGCAACCATGCCGAAGAATTACAATTAAGCTTCAGCGGCCCAGGCCTCCTGCCCACGGCGGCCACACTAAATAACCAAAAGGCCCCGGCATCAGCCGAAGCTCCAAATCCTTTTGGCAAGAGAGTAGGGGAAAATCGCTGGCTCTTGCAACGCACTGAATTGCTTAAATATTATCAGGAATTACTCAATAACAGCGAGCGCCTCGCCAAGGTATTTGACTCGTTAAAGCCTGTTTATCAGGCCGATAAAATCGCTGGCTATACCCTGATAGTCGAAGGCGAAGAAGCCATGTTTAACGCCTTTGGCTTAAAGGAAAACGATGTCATTCGTAAAGTAAACTCAATGCCCATGATCAGCCAGGCGCGCGCTGAGTATTTTATCAAGGAATTTGTTAATAATCGGGCCAATGGCTTTGTCTTGGACATAGAAAGACAAGGTCAGCCGCAGAAAAAGATTTATTTAATCCGTTGAAGAGTTGATCAGGCTAATTCGTGCTGCCGCGGAGCTTTTAGGTTGTCTAAGCAGCAAGACTGCCAAGCAATCGGTTAAGCTGCGCTAAGCGCGCATTTAGCAAGTAGCTCTCTAGTGATCTATTCAAAAGCCAATAAGCTATATTTAGATATGTTTTCATAGCTTAATTAGGCGACATAAGATATATTATGCGACGTTATCTATTTCGGATTTAGCCTTTCCTCTAGGCTTTTTAACGGAAACATCTACAGGTTAAGCTTTAGTTCGCTATGCCCCAATGCCGGGAAAATGGCCAATAGACGAAGATGGTAGCTCCAACTAGATTCTGTTTCGAGACTGGTCCCCAATAGCGGCTATCTAGGCTGTTGAACTGATTATCTCCACAGGCAAAATATTGGTCCTGCTTTAAGTGCACAGCATTGTCAACTTGGCTTAAATAGCTGGCCAGAAGATTATCCCGCCCGCCACGCTGATAGCCATCGTAGCCTTGTTGCTGACTAGCCACCCGCGCAATCGCTGGGCAAGCGGTGATTTTATGCTCATTAATCAACAGATCAGGCGGTTGAATCTGCAGGAGCTCGTTAGGCAACCCCACGATACGCTTAACATAATGTTCATTGGTTTTAATCTGCGGGTGATGAATCCCATTGGTCCGAAAAACCATGATTTCACCGCGGCGCGGCTGAATAAAATTCCATCTGAGCTTATCAACAAAAATATGGTCTCCACTGACCCGCACCCCAGAGGCTAACAATTGCCCTCGGACCACCTGTTCGCCAGCGGCCACATGAGTGGTCATGTTTTTGTTGATCAGATGATAAACCCCATTAATAACCATAATGCGGTCGTCCTGGTCTTGTGCCAGCCGCACCAAGCCAGTTGTCTGGGCTCGAACTTCCACATACCATTGCCCGAAAATAACCCATTTGGCCAAATTCAGTGGAAAGCGATCGCTGAGGGCTGGCTGCTCCTGAGGCATATAGCGAATGCCGCATAAAGTTGGCGCCATTGAGGCAGTGGGAATCTTAAAGGGTTGAATAAAATAAGTTCGAAAGGCCATAGCTACTGCCAGCGCCACGATAAGCACCTCGATATTTTCGCGCCACAAGGCATGGGGGCGCGGCGGCGCCAGTTTCTGAATCGTTTTTTTAAGCTCCTGGGTAGCCTGGGCCAAGACCGCCGCATCTCCAGCGGCAGCGGCTTGGGTCGCTTGCTGCAGCTGCTCTTCCAGTAGTTGGCCGGCCTGGGGGGGCAGAATATCTCCCTGCCAATTTTGGATATGCCGAGCGGCCCGCAGCAATAGCCGTAATCTTTTCAGCTGACGGCGGCGCTGGAAATATTTTAGCATCTGGCCTCCCCTAGCCTGCTCCGGTTTTCATTACCGCGATAAACGCGCCCTGAGGCACATTCACCTGACCAAACTGTTTCATGCGCTTTTTGCCCGCCTTTTGGCGTTCCAGCAACTTGCGCTTACGCGAGATATCGCCGCCGTAACATTTAGCAGTTACATCCTTGCGCAAGGCCCGAATGGTTTCGCGGGCTACAATGGTTTTATTGATGGCCGCCTGCACAGGAATGGCAAATAAATGCGGTGGGATCATTTCCTTCAGCGCCTTGCATATCTGGCGGCCGCGGGCTTCGGCCTTGGTTCGATGGATCAGGCATGAAAAGGCGTCCACGACCTCGCCGTTCAGCAGCACATCCAGCTTAACTAAATCGCTGGGCGCATATCCGGTATGCTCATAATCCATGGATGCGAAGCCACGGCTAAGGCTTTTGAGGCAATCATAGAAATCGATGAGGATTTCATTAAGCGGCATGGCACAGGTCATCATTACCCGGCGGGTATCCAACGATTCTGTTTTTTCGATGGTTCCGCGGCGATCCTGGATTAGTTTTAACAGCTCACTAATATGCTCATTATGGCAGATGATAAAGGCCCGAATACAGGGCTCTTCGATATGTTCTATTTTGGTCTGATCTGGCATGCGGTTGGGATTATCCACCTTAAGCATCGTGCCATCCTTCTGAAAAACATGGTATACCACAGCCGGATAAGTGCCGATGATATCCAGATCATATTCCCGTCGTAGACGCTCTTGAATTATCTCCATGTGCAAGAGGCCCAGGAACCCGCAGCGGAACCCAAAGCCCAAGGCTGCCGATGATTCGGCTTGATAAGTGAAGGCGCTATCGTTCAGGCTCAATCTATCTAAACTCGCTTTCAATTTCTCGTAATCAGCCGTATTAACCGGATAAATTCCATTGAAGACCATCGGCAACACGGCCTTGAACCCCGGCAGCGCCGCAGCAGCCTGGCGATCGGTTGTGGCGATTGTATCTCCGCTGCGGATATCACTAGGGTTTTTTAGCGTGCCTATCAGATAGCCCACTTGCCCGGCTTGCAAGGCCGGCCGCGCCGTGAGCTCAGGCGCGAAGACACCTATTTCCTTGATCTCAGTATTGGCTTGGGTTCCCAGAAAACGGATGCTATCGCCTACCTTCAAGCAGCCATCCACCATCCGAATATAAGCCACGCCGCCGCGGTAGGAGTCATAGCACGAATCAAAAACCAACGCGCGAGTGACGCCTGGGCCGGCCAGGCTACGCGGCGGCGGAATAGCATGTACAATCAGCTCCATCAGCGCGGCTATGCCTTGCCCGGTTTTGGCGCTGATGGCGCAGCCATCGGCCATGCTAATACCCAAGGTATTCTCAATCTGCTGAGATACTTCTTCTATATTAGCTGTTGGCAAATCAATTTTATTTATAACTGGAATAATTTTCAGGTTGTTTTCTATGGCCAGATAGGCATTGACCAGGGTTTGCGCCTCCACACCCTGAGCCGCATCCACCAGCAGCAGGGCCCCCTCGCAAGCCGCCATGCTGCGCGAGACCTCATAGGTAAAATCAACATGCCCGGGCGTATCCAGCAGATTGAAGGTATAGAGGCTACCCTCAGCCGAGCGATAAGTCATCGTAACCGGATGGCATTTTATGCTGATGCCGCGCTCGCGCTCCAAATCCATACTATCCAAAAGTTGATCGCGAAAATTGCGATCGGCAACCGTATGGGTGAGCTGGAGCATGCGATCGGCCAAGGTGGATTTGCCATGATCGATATGCGCGATGATGCAAAAATTACGAATCTGAGACAGATTGTTTATCATCCATTATCCATTGGGTTAGGGCTAGCTAAATTTTTCTCTCGAGGGTTATACATCAGGTTGAGGGTTGCCGACAAGGCTAGAGGCTAACCCCTACCCTACCAGGCCAGGCCTTGGCGGCCAGGTCGCGCATGTTGGCGATGGCCGCGCTCATATTCGGCGCCTGATATAAGGATGATCCGGCTATAATAAGATTGGCGCCGGCCCCGGCTACCAGTTTAACGTTATCCAGGTCTATCCCCCCATCCACGGAGATATCCAGCGCGCCGGCTGAACCTTGACCCGGCCAAGAGCGCTGCTGAATCTGATGAAAAATATCTGAGATTTTGGGTAAAACTTCTGGCATGAAAGCCTGTCCGCCAAAGCCAGGATGTACCGTCATGCAAAGCACTTCCACAAATTCACCCCAGTAAGGTTCCAAGGCCAAGGCCGGCGTTTCAGGATTAAGAACCAAACCGGGTCGCAGGCCCTTGGCACGAATGCGCTGCAGCGTTTGCAAAACATCACATTGCGCCTCCACATGGATGCTGAGGGTAGTTGCCCCAGCTAGGCTAAAAGCATCTACGTAATGGTCCGGACGAGTCATCATAAGATGCACACTGAGCGGAATCTGCAGGCAGCTGCGGGCCATTTTAACGACATCTGGTCCCATGCTTAGGTTGGGCACAAAATGGCCATCCATGATATCCAGATGCAGCGCGTCGGCCCCAGCTTCTGCGGCCTGCAAGGCCGCCGCACGCAAATTCCCGAAATCCCCGGCCAAGAGCGATGGCATTATAGATATTTTTTGTTGCATGGCTGCTCACCTTAGCAAAAGTCCTGTTATTAGGCAACCCAACTAATGCGCTCGCTCGCCGCTTGAGCTAAGCGCGGCGGCGCCAACATCAAACAATGAGCCAGAGGGCCGGGAAAGGCAACAAATCCGACGTGCGCGAAGGCCGGGGGCCAGACCTAAGCCTAGAACGCTCGGCTGATTAATCGTTGAGCAGATTTTTAAGCCAGCAGCTATGCTTAGATGCCTAGCCGGAGCTATTCAAACGATCTTCCAGATCGTCCAGTTCTTGCTGCAGCTCGGCTGGCAATCGATCGCCCAGCCTAGCATAATGTTTACGAACATCAGTGACCTCCAGACGCCAGCTGGCTCGATCAACCTGCAGCAATTCTGTCAAAGCGGCGGTCGAGATATCCAAACCTTGAACATCTAAAGCATGCGCCGGCGGCAGATAGCCGATCGGCGTCTCCTGCGCTTCAGCTTGGCTGACAACCCGCTCATAGATCCATTTCAGCACGCGGATGTTCTGGCCATAGCCTGGCCAGAGCCATTGATCGTTGGCCGATTTTCTGAACCAGTTAACATAAAACATTTTGGGCAATTTCTGGGGATCGGTCCGCCTTTCCATACTCAGCCAATGGCTCAAATAATCGCCCATGTTATAGCCGCAAAAAGGCAGCATGGCCATGGGATCGCGGCGCACGATGCCAACGGCGCCCGCCTGGGCGGCCGTGGTTTCAGATGATTGAATCGAGCCAAGGAAAACGCCATGCCGCCAGGACAAAGCTTGGAAGACCAACGGAATGGTAGTTGGCCGGCGGCCGCCGAAAAGGATCGCCGAGATAGGCACGCCCTGGGGATCATCCCAGGCCGGATCAGCAACCGGACATTGAGCCAGAGGCGCGGTGAAACGTGCGTTAGGGTACGCCGCCTTCTTGGCAGATGCCGGGGTCCAGGCTTCGCCCAGCCAGCTGGTCAGTTGGGGCGGCGCTTGTTGGGTCAGCCCCTCCCACCAAACATCGCCATCCGGAGTCATGGCCACATTGGTGAAAATACTGTTTTCGGTCATAGTCAAGAGCGCGTTGGGATTAGATTGCGGCGAGGTTCCCGGGGCCACGCCAAAGAAGCCTGATTCAGGATTGATCGCGTAGAGCCGACCGTCAGGGCCGATTTTCATCCAGGCGATATCGTCGCCCACGCAGCGGACCTGCCAGCCCGGCAAACTGGGACGCATCATCGCCAGATTGGTTTTACCACAGGCGCTAGGAAAAGCTGCCGCAACGTAAATGGTCTTGCCACGCGGCGGAGTCAGGCCAAGGATCAGCATATGCTCAGCCATCCAGCCATCGTCGCGAGCCATGGCCGAAGCAATCCGCAAAGCAAAACATTTCTTGCCCAGCAGGGCATTGCCGCCATAGCCGCTGCCAAACGACCAAATGGCCCGCTCATCTGGAAAATGAACAACATACTTATTATCGGAATTGCAGGGCCAAGGCACATCACGTTCGCCCGGGGCTAGTGGTGCGCCGACTGAATGCAGGCAAGGCACGAAGTTACCGTCCTTACCCAATACATCTAAAACTGGCTGGCCCATACGCGTCATGATGCGCATATTGCAAACAACGTAAGGCGAATCGGTGATCTCAACGCCGATTTGAGCGATATTGGAACCAAGCGGGCCCATGCTGAAGGGAATCACATAGAGGGTTCTGCCTCGCATACAGCCTTGGAAAAGGCCTTTCAAGGTCGCCTTCATTTCCGCGGGCGCGCGCCAATTATTGGTCGGGCCAGCATCGCTTTGGCGTTGGGAACAAATAAAAGTGCGGTCTTCGGTGCGCGCCACATCCTGCGGATTGGAGCGGCAAAGATAGCTCTTGGGGCGCTTGGAGGCATTCAGCTTGATGAAGGCGCCTTCCTGCACGGCGCGGCTGGCGATGGCGTCATATTCCGCTTGAGATCCATCGCACCAATGAACGCGCGCCGGCGAACAAAGCGCGACTATATCCTTAACCCAGTCGAGCAAGCGTTGGTTGCTAGTCATAAGCTGGCCATTTAATCAGGAGCGCCCTAACAGTCAATCGTAAAAAATATTATTTTAACCGCCGCCGCGGTGTTTTGGCTAGCGCGCTTTTGCTCCAAAACCCAGCGCCGGCTCCGGCCAAGCGAACCTTTTAGATCCCAGCCCCAATTGGGGCCGAGCGCCAGTCAATCCAGGCCGAGCGATTTTTTTATTGTCATTCAATTGGCTCAATGCTAACTTGCTGCCATTAAACCATGCGGCCAATACCAATTGAAGTCATCTAATGAGCAAATCCAAGCACTATTTAATCGGGGGCGGCATAGCCGGCCTGCTAGTTAGCATGTTGTTTTGTGGCGGCTGTGAAGTGGATTCGGCCTCATCCGAGCTTTACATTACGCCCGATTCCGTAGCACTTTCCGACGTTGGGCAATCGGTAACTTTGACCTGCGTCGGCGGCTATCAATGCTCTTGGTCACTGGCCACTGAAAACTGGGGCCGCTTGAACACACGCCGGGGCGATCAAGTGATTTACACTAGTGAGTATCGACCAGCCGATGGCCTGCCGGTAGTGCAGGTCGTTACGGTTTCATCGCGCTTTAGCAGCATGAGCGGCCAAGCCAACCTGGCGGGAGCCACCAACGCTTCCATGACCAATGCTCAGTATGCCACGGCCTATATCACCCACTTGCCCGCAACAACTAACACGGCGAATGAAATACAGCCATGAGATGGGAGTTATTATAATGACGGTTAAAATCAGATGCCAGAGAAGCGGCGCCAAGAATGACCCTTGCTTCCGGATAGTTGCCGCAGATATCCGCGCGCCGCGCGACGGCAAAGCGCTGGAGATTCTTGGCTGGTATGATCCCAAAAAAACAGAGCACAACTTCTTCCTAAAAAGCGAGCGCATAGAAACCTGGCAAAAACAAGGCGCACAAATAACGCCTATTGTAAAAAGCCTCATGCGGCGTGCTAAAGCCGGAGCCATGGCGCCGCCGCCCGCGCAAACATCATGAAAACTTTTTTGGAACATCTAATCAAGGGGTTGGTTGATCGCCCTGATCAGGTGCTTGTCTCTGAGATCTATGGGGCTCGCAACGTAACGCTCGAAGTTCGCTGCCATGCCGATGATATGGGCCGCATTATCGGTAAAAATGGCAAAACCATCGGAGCCATGCGCGTGCTGCTCTCGAGCTTGGCCGCCAAGCAGGGCCGCAAAGCGCTGCTCGAAGTCGTCGAATAACCTTGCCCTCATGCAGCCACTCCGCATTGATGTGGTCACCATCTTCCCTGCCATGCTGGAGGGATTCCTGGGCGAAAGCATGTTGAAACGTGCCGCCGCCATGGGTGCGGTCCGTTTTCGGATAGTTAATCCACGCGATTTTACCACCGACCGCCACCAGAGCGTGGACGATCGCCCCTATGGTGGCGGCCCCGGGATGATCATGAAGGCCGAGCCGCTCTTTAAAGCGGTTGAAACCCTGCGGGCGCCCGAGACGCGGATCATTATGATGACCCCACAAGGCCGGCGCCTTGATCAGGCTCTGGCGCACGAACTGGCCAGCGCCAGCCATTTGATTTTTATCTGTGGCCATTATGAAGGCATTGATGAGCGCGTTAGCCAAGCGCTGGCCAGCGATGAGATCTCCATTGGCGATTATATCCTAACTAATGGCGCGCTGGCCGCCGCGGTAGTCATAGACGCTGTGGTGCGCTTGCTGCCCAATGTGCTCGGAGGGGCTGGAGCCGCCGAGGAGGAATCCTTCGTAGGCGGCCAGCTGGAGTACCCCCAATACACCCGCCCGGAAACATTTCGAGACATGGCCGTGCCGGCGGTCCTGCTCTCCGGCGATCATGCCGCCATCCGGCGCTGGCGCGAAGAACAATCCCGCCAACGCACCGCGGCGCGGCGCCCAGACTTGATCAAGCCAGCTCCAGATGATGATGCGGCAAAGCGCCCCTCGGATGCCTCATGAACAAAATCTCCTCAGCCAGACTTACGGCTGAGTGCCCCAGACAATTGGCCAGCCGGGTTTGACGAAATATTTTAAACGCCAGTCAGCAATCCGCCCCCTATTGCCGCGAGCCCGGAAAATCAACTTGACGGCGTTGATCTCAAGCTTATGATAAGGGGCTTTAAAGCATAAACCGCATTAGCAGAGTTGTATATGAAAGCTATTCTTAAAAAAATTGATCAAGAAAACAGCAACCCCAAGGGGATACCCCATTTCCGCGTCGGCGATACTGTGAAAGTATCGGTGAAGATCAAGGAAGGCGAGAAAGAACGTATTCAACCTTATTCCGGAATAGTGATTGCCCGCCAGGGCGGCGGCGCCAAGGAAACCTTCACGGTTCGGCATATATCCTTCGGCGAGGGCGTGGAACGCATCTTTAGCATTCATTCTCCGGCGCTGGCCAAGATCGAGGTCGAAAGCTCTACCCAAGTAAGGCGAGCTAAATTATATTACCTGCGTAAACGCTCCGGCAAAAAAGCGCGTCTCAAGAATAAACAAGAGGTCGTCGCCGTCAATAACTCGCCGGCTGGAACCGAAAAAGTTGCTGAAGTTTGAACGAGAATTTTGGGCGCGCGGTTATAAGCGGCTCGCCGGCCTAGACGAGGTCGGCCGAGGCCCGTTAGCCGGCCCGGTTGTGGCCGCGGCGGTAGTCTTTAATCCCCTATACCTCGAACGCGAGGAACACGGGCTGTTGGCGACCTTGACCGACTCCAAGCAACTAACCCCAGCCCAACGCAGCAAATTTTTCAACCTGCTGACCAATTGTTCCCATGTCGAAATTGGCATAGGCTTCGGGGCTGTTCCGGAAATCAACTCTCTCAATATCCTGCGAGCCACCCACCAGGCCATGCGCCGCGCCATCAACCAGCTGACCAGCCCGCCCGAGCATGCCTTGCTGGATGGCCGGCCTGCCGCCGAGCTGCCCTGCTCCTCAACCGCCATCATCCATGGCGACGCCCTGAGCCTATCCATCGCCGCCGCCAGCGTTATCGCCAAGGTAACGCGAGATCAGTGGATGAACGACCTGGACAAGGAATACCCGCTTTATGGCTTCAAACGCCATAAGGGCTACGGCACCTCAGCCCATATTCAAGCTTTGCTGAAATACGGCGCAACTCCCTGGCACCGCCAATCCTTTCGCCCGGTGCGCGATATCGAGGCCATTCGCAATCGGCTGCGCGCCGGCGCCGGAGCCGCGGCGCCAATTAGCTCATGTTCATCCGCTCAATAATTAAACTCTTTTGCCCCTGGCAGCAACCCCGGGCCGCGCAAGCCCAGCCAGCCGGCGCCTGGGGCGAAGAACTGGCCGCGCGCCTGTTAAAAAAGAAGGGCTATAGCTTGCTGGGGCGCCGCCTGCGGATTGGCCGCCGCGACGAATTTGATCTGCTGGCTCGCGATGGCAACCAATTGGTGTTTGTTGAGGTAAAAACCAGAGCCAACCAGAATTTTGGGCGGCCAATGGCCGCGGTTGATAAGGCCAAGCGGCGCCACCTGTCGCGCGCCGCCGTGCGCTACCTGAAAGCGCTTAAAAAAACGCCGCCAAGCTTCCGCTTTGATGTTATCGAAGTTATCGGAGTTGAGGGCGATCAGCAGCCCCAGATCAATCATATCCAGAACGCCTTTGGCCTAGAGCGACGCTATCGCGTGCCCAGCAGTTGAACTGGTCTTGCTTGACCTGTCCGGCCTGGCCAGATATCATTCCAGCGAACTAAGCCTCATCAAATAAACCTTGGAAGGACTTAAGATACCATGCAATTAACCGATGATCAAAAAGCCAAAGTCCAAGAATGGGTTAAGCAGGGTGCAGGATTATCGGAAATCCAGAAGAAGCTTAACGAGGAATTTCAACTCGCCCTAACCTTCATGGATGTCCGCCTGCTAGTGCTGGATCTGGGCATTGAATTTAAGGATAAAAAGAGCGCTCCAGCCGTGCCGCCCATCGAGCTGGATCGGCAGCCCCAGGCGCCCAGCGATGATATCCTGGCTGATCCAACCGCCGGTGGCGCCAGCGTGGCCGTGGAAATCGATCGAGTGGTGAAGCCGGGCGCCTTAATCAGCGGAACGGTGCGCTTCAGCGATGGCGAGAGCGCGGCTTGGTCGTTGGATCAATTGGGCCGCTTGGGCTTAAATGTCGCGCGCCAAGGCTATCGGCCCAGCGCCCCAGATCTGCAAGCCTTTCAGCAAGAGCTAACCCGCCTGATTCAAAGCCGTGGCATGTAAATAGCTTGCTTATGCAGCTTACAACTTACCTCTTTGGACGGGATGCCGGCGGAGCCGCGGCTAAGCATGTTCCCCCTACCCTGGGCGACTCCCGGAGGGATGATTTGGCATAGCCTGACTTAGCTTAGTGAAAGCTGGGAGTGGCGCTAAAAGATGCGCTTCAAGAGCCATTCCAGATCTGTCACCGTGATAGTTTTAGGATTGGCCAAAGTGGACCAGGCCGTCAGTGTCTCCTGAATAATGCTCGCTTTCTCAATGATGGCGCGGCCCTTAAATGGTGAGGCCATATTCAGCCGCTCAAGCGTCCGCCGCGTCCAAGTCAGCAGATCCATTCCAATAGTTTGGCTCAGGCGCTCATACTTGGCGCCCATGGCCGCGCGGTTCAACTCTATGGCATGGGGCAGGCAGATCCCACATACCAACCCGTGCGGCGCCTGATAGCGCACCCCCAGCGGATGTGCCAAGCCATGCACCACTCCCAAGCGCGCCATCGATAAAGCTAATCCGCTTAGATAGCTGCCCTGCATCAAGCTCAGGGCTGACCGCCCTGTTCCTCCCCGATAGACTGTTTCTAAATTGGCGGCAATCAGCTCAACGCCCTTTAAAGCCAAGCTATCGCTAAGCCAAGTGCTATGGCGACTGCTGAATTCCTCCAACGCTTGAGTCAAGGCGTCCATGCCAGCCTGGGCGATTAGCGCTGGCGGCGAATCGGTCAAAAGCTCCGGATCCAGCAATACCAGACGAGCCATCAGCTTGGGATCGCGAATGGATTTCTTTGAGCGCGTGGCGCTATTGGTTAAGACCGCGTTAAGGGTAGCTTCAGAACCGGTGCCGGCTGTCGTGGGCGCCGCGATAAATGGAATGCCCGGCCTTTCCAAAACCGCGCCATCGTGATAGGCCTGCGCCGGCTGAGGCGCATGAAACAATCCGGCACAGGCCTTGGACAAGTCCAAGACGCTGCCGCCGCCGACGCCGGCCAACCAGTCGGCCTGATGCTCTTGCGCGGCTTGCTGCAGGCGTTCTAGATCTGCTAAGGTCGGCTCGCCGCCAAGATGCTCCCAAGAGCTGATCTGGCAGCCAGAGGGCGCATTGCTTAAGATGCGCTCCAGCCGAGCGTGTTGACGCAGGGATCGGCCATGCACCAGCAATCCGCGCCCGCCAAAGCGGGCGCATTCCAGCAGCAGGCCGCTGATCAGACCAGCCCCGGTCAGGGTGCGTTCCGGCAAAACAATTGTTTCAGGCCATAATTGCTTCATAAGATCTAATACAACATGATCACAGCCAATAATTCTAAAGGAGTAGAGCCGTCATTTTCCAAAGCGTGCGACTCACCGGCGCCGGTCAGGATGGCGGCGCCGGCACTGACGCGCGTGCGACTATGGCCATCATCCAAAATGCCGGACCCCTTGATGATCACATAGAGCTCGTCTTCGCCCTCGTGGCGGTGCGCGCCGATGCTAGCCCCGGGCGCCAAGGTCTGCCGGGCGCACAAACGGGTCTTAGCCTTGATTTCCTCTTTCTGAAAAAGGTATTGGAAAGCCACCTGGCCCTGGCCGCCGCATACCTGCTGCTTGATCAGCTGCTTCATCTCGATCGGTTGATGGATCATGCTGGCCCTCTTTTCTTCTATTAGCTCTTCAGCGTCTCGCCCAGCACTTTAGCAGAGTTGCTTTTATAGGGGAACAGCAAAAGCGGCGGGGATGTTTGGGATTTTGTTGACTCTCTTTTATTTCGCGCTATCCTAGGCTGCAGTTTTAAGGCGGGGCGTAGCGCAGACTGGTAGCGCGTTTGGTTCGGGACCAAAAGGTCAAGGGTTCAAATCCCTTCGCCCCGACCAGATTAGACTTTTTTCAAATTCAGAGGCGTTTTGTTGCTCGCAAAAAGCCCCGTATT
>CAYUHK010000015.1:406-34558 GCA_964444425.1 uncultured Verrucomicrobiota bacterium | reverse complement strand
CCGGTCTTATTTTAGCCGATTTAAAGAATATCATCGCGCGCATGGATACGCGCCCTCAGACCGGCCACGGCCATCTCAAGGCCATCTTCTTGAAATATCTTTCTTCCGAGGATGCCGCCAAGAGCCTGACCGCTCTGCTAGCCAAGGGGGGGGATAAGCCGCAAAACCTGAGCATAGCGCTAGAATCTGATGTCGCCAATAACGCCCTGCTGGTGGACGCCGCCCCCCAGGATTTTGAAATGCTCCATCAGTTGGTGCAGCAACTCGATCAGCCGCCGCAGCAGGTTTTGGTGGAGGTCTTGTTCGCCGAGTTGACCATGGGGCAGGGCAGCGATATCGGCGCCGAGTTTATGGCCGGCGGCTCGCCCGACAATGGATCGACCGTCGCGGTAGGCGGCCTTAAGACCAGCGAGGGCGAGGATAAACTGGCCGCCCAGATCATGAACTCCATTGTGCCCAATGGCCTTACCTTCGGCATAGCCAAGGGCAGTTACGTGGATGCGGCCGGCCAGGTGGTACCCTATTTTCCAGCGCTGCTTAACCTGAACGCCATCCAGCGTAATGTGAAATTCAATATCCTCTCCAATATTCCGCTTTTAACCCAGAATAATCAGGAGGCCAGCGTAACGGTAGGCAAAAATATCCCGATTTTGAAATCCACTGTTTCCGCCGGCACTGGCACAGCGCGCGATTATATTCAGAATATCGAGCGGATTGATGTTGGCATCAAGCTCAAGGTAACCCCGCATATCAATCCTAATGGCGAAGTCTTGATGAAGCTTAACCCTGCTCTGGAGGCCGTTCTGGAGGAATCAACCGGCGGCATGGCCTTAACTCCTACCATTGCCAAACGCGAGGTCACTTCCACCATGACCATTCCCAATCACGCCACCGTGGTGATCAGCGGCCTGATCAGGGAGGATCTCGTCAGCAGCGTAAGAAAGGTGCCGATCTTGGGATCGATTCCCGGCTTGGGCTGGCTGTTTCGTCATAAGGTCGAGTCGTTGGAGCGCACCAATTTGTTGATCTATGTAACCCCTCACGTGGCCAGCAACCTCTATGAGTTGGCCGATCTATCCAGCCGCCTGCGGGCGCAGACCCCCTTGGGCAGCAGCAACGCCCAGCCGGTTGCCCCGTTGATTCCCGGAGATTAAGCCATGACCGCCGCTTCGCCCGCCAGCCCGGCCGCCGCCAACCAGGAGTTGGAAGATTTAGGTCGTAAGTTTGCCATACCGGTTATGAGCAGTATAGCTGACGCCATGTTGGACCCAACCTTGCTGGCTGGCCTGCCGGTGGAGTGGGCCCGTTCCCATGTCATGTTGCCGGTGCGCCATGCCGACCAGCTGGCTGTCTTGACTTGTAATCCGGCTGATATCGCCGGCGAACAGCATCTGGCGCTGCTGCTGGGTCGCGAGCTAACGCCCCTTTTGGCGCCGCGTGCGGCCATCCTCTCGGCCATTGAACGTTGCTATTTCAGCGGCCAGGAAACCCCACAGGAATTTCTGCGCGACCTGGATCAGCCCGATAATATCGCCGCCGCCAGCACCCGCGCCGACGATTTGCTACAGGTGGCTGAAAACGCGCCGGTAACCCAGTTGATTAACCTGATCCTGTTGGAGGCCGTCAAGGCTGGCGCCTCCGACGTGCATGTCGAGCCATTCGCCGATCGGCTGCGGGTGCGTTACCGTATCGATGGCGCCCTCTATGAGCAGGCCGCACCCCCTAAACATCTGGAAGCGGCCCTGGTTTCGCGCCTGAAAGTGATGGCGCGCCTGGATATATCGGAAAGACGTTTGCCGCAGGACGGCGCCGCCCGCGTGCGCATCGGCGAACGCGAAATAGATATTCGGGTATCGACCATTCCGGTGGCTGAAGGCGAAAGGGTGGTGCTGCGTTTGTTGAATCGTTCCGCCACCCTGCTGCCGCTATCCGGCTTGGGCTTGGCCGCCGAGATGCTGACCGCCCTGGAAGGGCTGCTGCAGGAAACCCACGGCGTGATCCTGGTGTGCGGGCCGACCGGCAGCGGCAAGACCACCACCCTTTATGCGGCCCTGCAAAGGCTCAATAAAATCCGCGCCAATATCCTGACCATCGAGGACCCCATTGAGTATCAGCTGCCGGATATCGGCCAGATCCAGGTTAAGCCTAAGATAGGCCTGAGCTTCGCCGCCGGCTTGCGCCATATCTTGCGACAGGATCCCGATACTATTTTGGTGGGCGAGATCCGCGATCTGGAAACAGCCGAGATAGCCATCCGCGCCTCGCTGACCGGCCACCTGGTCTTTAGCACTCTGCATACTAATGATGCCCCCAGCGCGGTGGTTCGGCTGATTGATATGGGCATTGAACCCTATCTGCTCTCGGCCTCCTTGCGGGCGGTGTTGGCCCAACGCCTGGCGCGGCGGCTTTGCCCGGCCTGCCGCCGCCAGATACCTGCCGGCCCGAATGTGCCCCAGGGCCTGCGCGCTAAAATCAAAGGCCTGCCCATCTGGGAGGCCCAGGGCTGCGCGGCCTGCTTGGAAGGCTACCGTGGCCGCATCGGCTTGTTCGAATTGATGATAGTGGATCAGGCCATCGCCGCGGCTTTGCATAGCGGCACCGCCGCCCGAGAGGCCTTGCCAAAACTGGCTGCGCGCCCAGGCAACCTTAGCCTGCTCGACGACGGCTTGGCTAAAATGGCTCAGGGCATCACCAGCCTATCTGAAATTATCCGCGCCGTTGGCAGGCTCGCTTATGATAACCTTTGAATATAAAGGCTATAATGCCGCTGGCCAGGCCCAACAAGGCTTGTTGGAGGCTCAGGACCCCAAACATGCCAGGGAGCAACTGGCCCAGGCCGGCATTTTGACCAGCTGGCTGGCGCCAGCTGGGTCTCGGCGCCGCCACGCCCTTTTCGGCCAGTCGCGTTTTGACGGCCAACAGCGCTCGGAGCTTTACCGAGAATTGGCCAGCCTGCTGCATTCCGGCCTGCCTTTGATGGCCAGCCTGGATCTTCTGATCCAAGCTCCCGAGCTTGCCGCGCTGCGGCCGCGCCTGGCCAATATCAGAGATAAAATCCGCGAAGGCGCCAGCTTGGCCGAGGCCTTGGCCGCCGCTGGCGCTATCAGCCCTTATGAAAAAGCGGTCATCGCCGCCGGCGAACGTGCCGCCGAGCTGGACCTAACCCTTGATCGCTTAGCCGATTTCATGGAGGAACAACAACGTTTGCGTGAAAAGATTTTAACCGCCTTGATTTATCCAGCTATTTTATTGGCGCTGGCCCTGATCATCGCGGTGGGCTTGCTGGGCTTCGCCATGCCGCGCCTCGGCCAAATGTTGGCCGAGCAGTCTCGTCTGCCCATGCCGCTCTTGACCAGGCTCATGATTCAAGCCGGACATTTAGTGGCTTGGTTGGCCATGCCCCTGATCGCTCTGGCGGCGCTGACCTTGGGGCTACTCCGCCGCCGGCTACGGCGCGATCCCGCCAGCGCCCGCCAAGCCAATCGGCGCTGCTTTCAATTGCCGATCATTGGGCCGGCTTACTCGATCCTGGTTAATCTGCGTTTCGCGCGCACCTTAAGCCTGCTGCTGCGCTCCGGCTTGCCGCTGATCGATAGCCTTAGCATGGCCGGCGCCGCCACCGGTAGCCCCTGGCTGAGCGACTTGGCCGAACAGGCAACTGAGGCGCTGCGCCATGGATCTAGCCTGGCCGAGGTCTTGCGGCGCATTCCACCTCTGGCACAAAGTCTGGCCGGCTGGGTCCAGGTCGGCGAGGCCGGCGGCTCGCTTGATATTATGCTGGATAATGCTGCCCGACGTTTTCAACAGCAATGGGAACGTTATTTAACCAGACGCGTAGCCATTCTGGAGCCAGCCTTGATTATTCTGATCGGCGGCTTTGTTCTACTGGTAGTGCTGGCCATTCTTTTGCCAATAGTCTCCCTCAATAAAACCTTGCTGTAAGAGCAGGGGATCTATCGCTAACAAAAGAGCTAAAGCAAGCTTGGCGCCGAACTGGCCCCCCTTGAGCCGTTTATGAGCCGTTTATGAGCCGATTGAGCCGTTTATGAGCCAATAATTTATATCTAAAGAAGCAGCTGCTTAAGGACCTTTATTAGTAAAACTCGACTCTGACCTGGCAGCTCAAGGATTTTTTCCTTTAACCTTTGAGGGATATTAGGATGGCGCTCTAGCAGAGCTTTGTCCTAAAACCTCTTTCGGCTTGACGCGCCGGCGTATTTTTATCAGCCTAGCTTGGATTCAAACTGTTGATTCCGCGTCAGCATGGCGCGGTCATGGCTGGTCCCTAGTTGCAGGGCTGTTGGCTGGAATTGATTAGGCTTAAAAAGGGCTGAATGGTCACGAGCAGCTCGGGCCAGGCGCGTTAAAGCACAAATGCTGGATATCTTTATATTGCCGTGGCTATTTCTGCGGGTTTGTTGGAATCAGGGGATTGGACGCGCCCTGCAGATGACCTTTGCCAAGCTCAGCGCCGGCGCCTTGCGCGCCAAGACTAAATTTCCTCAGGCGTTGCCCTCGAATGCTTCAGCCTACCTGCAGCTCTTGCAACAACGGCCTTTGATTTCGTTGATCATGCCGGTGCGTGATTCGGCCTGGCTGGACCAGGCCTTGGCCAGTGTGTTGCAACAGAGCTATCAGCATTTTGAGCTGCTTTTGGTGGATGACGCCTCCAGCCGCCCGGCCACTCAGCGAACCTTGGCGGCGGCCACGGCCGATCCGCGCGTTAAACTTATTCGTAATCCTCAAGCTCTGGGCATAAGCGCGGCCACCAATCTGGGCCTAGCCGCGGCCGCCGGCGCCTATGTGGCTTTCATGGATCATGATGATTTATTGCATCATGATGCCCTGGCTCTGTTCGTACGAACCTTAAACGCTCCCCCGGCTGAGCGCCCGGCCGATATCTTTTATTCCGACGAGAATCTGATTGACCGGCACGGCTATATCATCGGGGTCACCCGCAAATGCGCCATCACCCTTGACCTATTGCTTTCGGTCAACGCGGTGGGTCATCTCTGCATCATCCGCGCCGCGGCGCTGCGCCGGCTTGGGGCGCTTAAAAGTGAATATGATGGCGCTCAGGATCACGAGCTCATGCTCAGAGCCTGGGAGCAGGGCCTGACCTTTCAGCACCTGCCTTATCTGCTGTATGGCTGGCGTATGCACCCGGCGGCCATGTCCGCCGGCACGCGCCGGGCCCGCCGCGGCGCGGCGGCGACTTGGCCGCGCGCCTATCTTAGCGGCAAGGCTATGTTGCAGGCTTATTTGGATCGGCAGGGCTGGGCGGCGCAGGTCAGCGATGATGGCTTTCCCTGGTATCGCGTGCGCTATGCGATAGCCCAGCCGGAGGAAGTTGCCATCATCGTGCCCTTTAAGGACCGTCCCGATCAACTGCGCCGGCTGCTGCGTAGCCTGGCAAAGACCAGCTATCCTCATTACCGCTTGTTCCTGGTTAACAACCGTTCCCGGCGCCCGGAAACCCTGGCCTACCTAAAAGAACTGCGCCAAGACCCGCGCATTACGCTCTTGGAATTCGAAGAGCCCTTTAATTATTCACGACTCTATAACCAGGTGGTCGCTCAGGTCGCCAATGAGATCCTGCTGTTTTTGAATAACGATATGGAGGTCATCCAAGCCGATTGGATTGAAGCCATGCTCGAGCATATCCAGCGCGCCGGGGTGGGCGCGGTAGGTTGCCGCTTGCTCAAAGACCGGCGCACCCTGCAACATGGCGGCCTGGCCTTTCAGCCCAGCCTGCTGGGCGGCGTTCGTAATCTGACCGATCCGGTTGAGTTTTATACGCGGGTGCAAAGGGATGTTTCCGGAGTTACTGCGGCTTGCATGATGATCCGTAAATCCGTTTTTAAGGCCGTGGGCGGATTCGACGAAATCCATTGGCCGATCGGGTTTTCCGACGCCGAGCTTTGCCTGAAACTGCGCCGCGCCGGCCTCAAGATAATTTATACCCCCTTTGCGGTGCTGCTGCATCACGAGTCGCGCTCGCGCGCGTTGCAGGAGGAGGTTTACGAAATGGCGACCTTATGGCAACGTTATGGCGGCGCCAGCCTTATGCACGACCGCCATTATCCGACTCAGTTTCTGGAGGAATAGCCAGCTCAACCAGCCGCCCCGCCGATTTTGCTTGATCGGCCAGCCTGACCGGCTTACCTTTATCGGGCAAGCCGTGGCTGCGGTCGCGCGGCTAGTTCAAGGAGAGCTCATGCCCGATAAAATCGACAAAGAGGCTGTTAGCCCTAAAGCCATATTTGGCGAGAATGTCTTCAGCGTTAAGACCATGCGGCGCTATTTGCCGCCGGCTGCTTACCGCTCTTTGCTGTCAACCATTTATCGCGGCAAAAGTTTGGATCGCCAGGTGGCCGATCAAGTTGCCGCCGCCATGAAAGATTGGGCGCTTAGCAAGGGCGCCACTCATTTCACGCATTGGTTTCAGCCGTTAACCGGCAGCACAGCCGAGAAGCACGAGGCCTTTATATTGCCGGATCATGCCGGCGGCGCTATCACCAGCTTCCGCGGCGCCGACTTGATCCGGGGCGAACCGGATGCCTCCAATTTTCCATCCGGCGGCCTGCGGGCCACCTTTGAGGCGCGCGGCTATACGGCTTGGGATCCAACCAGCCCGGCCTTTATCAAGGCCGGGCGCAATGGTGCGACCCTATGCATTCCCTCGGTCTTCTGCGGCTATCATGGCGAGGCGCTTGATAAAAAAACACCCTTATTGCGTTCCATGGAAGCATTGGATCGGCAAATGCGCCGGCTGGGCAAACTTTTCGGCATAGCCTCGGCACGTCAACGGGTCTATGCCAGCTTAGGCGCGGAGCAGGAATACTTCTTAATCGATAAGAAATTCTATGAGAAACGCTTGGACCTGCTGCAGACTGGCCGAACCCTTTTTGGCCGTAAACCGGCCAAACATCAGCAGATGGAAGATCATTATTTCGGAGCGATCAAACCTCGCATTATGCGCTTCATGGGCGATTTGGATCGGGCTCTCTGGCGCTTAGGGATACCGGCCAAAACTCGGCATAATGAGGTCTGCCCCGGCCAATTTGAGATAGTGCCGGTACATGAAGAGCTTAATCTGGCGGTTGATCATAATATGGTGCTTATGGAGGTCCTGCGCGAGCTGGCCGATGATCATGGCCTGGCCTGCCTTTTGCATGAGAAGCCCTTCGCCGGAGTCAATGGTTCCGGTAAACATAATAACTGGTCCATCGTTGGCCCGGACGGGCGTAACTGGCTAACCCCCGGAGATAATCCCCATGAGAATGCCAAGTTCCTAACGATAATCTGCGCCTTCATCAAGGCGGTCGATACCCGCGCTAATGTCTTGCGGGCCACCGTGGCCACGGCTGGCAACGATCTGCGCCTGGGGACTCACGAGGCGCCGCCGGCGATCATCTCGGTTTTTCTGGGTGAGGAATTGACCAATATCTTAGCCCAGCTAGAGCGGGGTTTGCCGGGCAGCTCCCCCAAAAACGGGGCCCTTGCCATAGGGGTCTCAACGCTGCCCGACTTGCCACGGGATACCACCGATCGCAACCGTACTTCGCCCTTGGCCTTTACCGGCAATAAGTTTGAATTGCGGGCGCTGGGTTCCAGCCAGAGTTGCGCCGGGGCCAATGTGGCCTTGAATACCATCATGGCCGAGGCTTTGGACGAGATCTGCGACAGTCTGGAAAAGGAGCTGGCCGCCGGCCAGGACTTTAACCTGGCGCTGCAGGCGATCCTGCGCGAGCTGCTGCGCAAGCATAAAAGGGTGATTTTCAACGGCGATAATTATTCGGCCGCCTGGCACAAGGAAGCTGCGCGGCGCGGCCTGAGCGCGGCGCGCACTACTCCGCAGGCCTTGCGGGCTTATCGCGCCAGCGCCGTGATAGCGATGTTTGCCAAATACGGCGTCTTGTCGGCGCGCGAGCTGGCCTCGCGCTATGAGGTCTATCTGGATATCTACAATAAGACTCTGGCAGTTGAAGCCGAGTGCTCCTTGACCATAGCTAAAACCATGATCGTGCCGGCGGCGCTGCGTTATCAAACCGAATTGGCTCAAGCCCTGTTGAGCTTGGGCGCGTTGGGCGGCCCGGCCGTG
This sequence comes from uncultured Verrucomicrobiota bacterium, assembly GCA_964444425.1. Taxonomy (GTDB): domain Bacteria; phylum Verrucomicrobiota; class Kiritimatiellia; order JAAZAB01; family JAAZAB01; genus CAYUHK01. The sequence goes on along the minus strand of CAYUHK010000015.1, from coordinate 26,454 downwards.
CCGGCTCAAAGGGCCTGGCTGAAGAAAGTGGCCGCCGAGCTGGAGGGCTTGCTGGGCAATATCGCCAAGCTGGAAGCTGTTTGGCCCGGCTCAAGCGCTCCCCAGATCATTAAAGCCATGCTGGCCTTGCGTCGGTCGGTGGATAATTTGGAGGCCTTGGTGCCCAAGCAGCTTTGGCCGCTGCCGACCTACGCCGAAATGATGTTCATGCTGTGAGCCGGCCGCCGGCTAAAAATGGGTTGGAGCGCAATTCCTCGGCCAGGCTGGAGGCTGGGCCATGGCCGGGATAGAGCCGCACGCGCGCGGGAAGCCTGACCAGGCTTTTTAGCGAGGCCGTTAGTTGGGCCTGATTGCTGCCGGGCAAGTCGCTGCGGCCCACCGCCCCTTGAAAGAGAGTGTCGCCGCTGAAGAGGACCGCGGCCTCCTTAAAATAAAAACATAGGCTGCCAGGCGAATGGCCGGGCGTGGAGAGGACCTGGCAGGCAAGATCGCCGAAGAGCGCCGCCTGGCCAGCTTCCAGCAGGCAAGGCGCGCCAGCTGGCTGGCGCGGCCTAGCGTAATAGGGTGGCAGTTGGTTGCTGGCGGCAAAGGCCCAAGCGTAGTCGGCCGCATGGATGGCGTAGGGGGCCGGCCAGCGCTCATGCAAAGCGGCTAGGGCGCTGAGATGATCCATGTGGCCGTGGGTCAATAGGTAGGCTGCCGGCTTAAGTTTTTTGCGCTCAAGAGCTTCCAGTATGCGCTCTGGCTCGGCTCCTGGGTCTATCACCCAGGCGGACCGCGTCGCGCCCCAAATCAAATAGCAATTAACTCGAAAGGGACCTACCTGTAAGCTTGTGATATTCAGCATGCCAGAGAGCATGCCTTAATTGTTGGGCTTGGTCAAGGAGCCAAGCGCCGCCTGGCATTAAGGCTTGCCAAGTTGGATCGAGCAGATTATCTTGGCCCGCAAACCAGTTAGCCCGGGCCGGCGCCGTTTGGCGTTTAAGCCCAGATGTTTTATGACCCAGTCATCCGCCGCCGCTAAATCGACCGAGAGCGTGCCGCAAGTCGATGGCTATGATATCATCGCCAAACTTGCCCAGGGCGCCACAGCCTCGGTCTGGAAAGCTCGCCAAATCTCATTGGGCCGCCTGGTGGTCATCAAGAGCCTCTACGAACACCTGGCCCGCGATGCCGACGATGTCCAGCTCTTTAAACGCGAGGCCTTGGTCGCCGCCAATCTTAAGCATCCCGGCATAGTGCAGGTATACGACTTTGGCCGTTATAAACAAGGCGCCGGCTATTATATCGTCATGGAATATATTTCCGGCTATACCGTGGGAGATTGGCTGCGCCGCAAGGGCCGGCTTGAGGAAAAGGACGCCTTGATCATTGCCCATAGCGTCAGCGAGGCGCTGCGTTACGCCTGGGAACAGGCCCGGGTGGTGCACTGCGATATCAAGCCGGAAAACATCATGGTGGATGGCGATGGCACAGTCAAGATAACCGATCTGGGTCTGGCGCAAGCCTTCAGCACGGTCAAGGAGACGGCCTGCGCCGCCGATGAAATCTGCGTCATGGGCACGCCTAATTATATGTCGCCGGAGCAGGCCCGGGGCGAAAACAATCTGGATTGCCGCACCGATATCTACGCCCTGGGCGCAACCTTGCATCATATCCTCAGCGGCGCCCTGCCTTTCGGCAATGCCGAACCGGCCGACATAGTGGCGCGCCAGCAAACCAGTCTTCTGGAAGATCCGCGCGCTCTGAATCCGAGCATCTCGGCTGACCTTGCCAGGCTGATCATGAAGATGCTGGCTAAGGACCCGGCCGCGCGCTACCAAAACTGGACCGAAACTTTGCGGGAGATCATCCGCCTGGAGAAGATAGCCTTCGGCAGCAAAACTTTAAGCCAAACGGACCGCTCGGCTGTGACTATTCCACTGCAGGTTATCAGCGATCAACAGGCTGGCTCAAGCGCGCCAGCTCAGCCCCAGCTCGATTTGACGCCTTGCCCTTATTGCGCTGAGCCAATCAATAAGCGGGCTGTCTATTGCCGTTATTGTGGCAAGGCTCTGCCTGGGGCCAGCAGCGACCCCTTGCATAGAACCAAGGCCAAGCTGACCTTGAAGAGCCAGCCGGCCAGCCAGCCAGCCGCGGCCAGGCTGCCGGAGCGCTTGCCCTCTTTGCAGATCAAGCGCCCCTTTTCCTTCTGGAACCTATTGAAGAGCCTTTTCTCACTGGCCCTGCTTGGCCTCTTGGGCGTATATGGCTATTATAAACTGGTCAGGAATGAGGATATCTTTAGCCCAATCCGCTCACGTTTTTATGAGATTGTTATTCCCTGGCTAGAACAGGCGCCTTGGAATAATCCCTACTGGCGTGAAGATTATCAGGCTTGGCTGGAACGCCGCCAATTAGTGCCGCTCTCGGATAATGAGCTCGGGGAGCCTGAGAGCGCCAGCCAGCCGCCGCCGGCTCCGACGCTAATCGAAGAACCGGCCGTCGCGCCCCAGCCAAGCGCGCCGCCGCCGGCTCCGATGCGACCGGCCCAACCGGCGCCGGCTGCCGCGCCGCCGCCAGCGCCGATCCAGACGCCAGCGCCAGCCCAACAGAGCGCCCAAGAATCTTTGCAAGAGAACGAGCTCTATCAGAGCCTGCTGCGCCAAAGCGAGCAGCTACGCCCTCAGCCCGGCCAACCGATCAGCTTGCAATTGCAGGGTCGCAGCGAACCGCTGACGGGCACGCTGATCAGTTATCAGGCCGAGGCCTTGCTGCTTAAAGTTCTTTCGGGCGAGGTGAGTGTGCCTTACAACATTATGGATGAGGCGACTCGCCGGCTCTGTCTGCCCAACGAACGGGCCCTCTATTTATATCGCCGCCAACAGCCGCAGCCTTGAATTACCAGGCCCGGCCCAAGGGCCATGGTTCTATCCCAAAGAAGGCCGCCAGGTTCTGAGCAACATCAAAGAATCCCTGGCGAATCCCCAGGCTGCGTCCGGGATGGCCAGCTTGATAAGCCAACAAAGGCACATATTCACGGGTATGGTCGCTGCCGGGGAAGGTGGGATCGTTGCCGTGATCGGCGGTGATGATCAAGAGGTCGTTGGCGCCGAGCTGAGGCAGCAGATCCGCAAAGAATCTATCGCAGGCTTGCAGTGCCAGGGCGTAGCCTTGTGTGTCGCGGCGGTGGCCGTAAAGCATATCGAAATCTATGAAGTTAGCAAAAATTAAGCCAGGATTGTTCTGGCGCAATAGCCGGATAACTTGAGCTTGCGAGGCCTGATTGTTGCCAGTGTGATAGGCTTGGGTTATGCCGCGTTGAGCAAAAATATCTTCTATCTTGCCTATGGCCTGCACCGCCAGACCGGCTTGTTGGAGGCGCTCAAGGATGGTTGGGCCCGGCGGCGGATAAGAGTAATCGCGCCGGTTTTCAGTGCGTCGAAAGGCGCCCGCGCTACCTAGAAAGGGCCGCGCAATAACCCGGCCAACCGGATAGGGATCGCAAAGTTCCCGAGCTATCGCACAGGCGCGATATAGTTCCGGCAGAGCAATGATCTCTTCATGCGCGGCGATCTGCATGACCGAGTCGGCGCTGGTATAAACAATCCAAGCGCCTTCACGCATATGTTGGGGGCCCAGCTCATCTATGATGGCCGTGCCACTGGCAGCTTTGTTGCCGATCAGCGGCCGGCCGCTGCGCTCCTCAAAAGCCTTGACCAGATCGGCTGGAAAGGCCGGCGGCCCGGCCGGGAAAATATGGAAAGGCTTGCTTAGCTGCAAGCCGGCTATTTCCCAATGCCCAACCGTGGTGTCCTTGCCGGGCGACTTTGGCTGCATGGCTCCGAAGGCGGCCCGGGGGCGCGGCGTTGGCGCTAGGCCTTGGATGGCTTGACCCTGGGGCAGCAGGGCCGGGATATTGCCTAGTCCCAGGCTTTGCAGCAGCGGTAAATGCAGCCCGCCGACCGCCTGGGCTAGGTGAGCCAAGGTATTGGCGCCAGCGTCATTAAAATCGGCGGCATCCGGCGCCGCGCCAATGCCAACTGAATCCAGAATGATCAAGAGGGCCCGCATGCGCTCCTCGGTTATAGTGAAGTTACCATGCTAACGCCGGCGCTGGTGCCCAGGCGCGTGGCTCCGGCCGCGATCATGGCCAGGGCTTGCTGACTGGTGCGTATTCCGCCGCTGGCCTTGACCCCCATCCGCTGAGCCAGATTTTGGCGCAGCAGGCGCACGTCGGCAAGCGTCGCCCCGCTCAGGGTTCCGCTGGAGGTCTTGACGAAATGGGCGCCGGCGGCCTGGGCGATCTGGCAGGCCGCTATTTTCTCGGGGTCGCTGAGCAGAGCCGTTTCGATGATCACCTTGACGGTGCAGCCTTGGGCGGCTGCCACCACTCCGGCAATGTCCTCTTGCACATAGGCGTAAGCGCCTTCCTTGAGGGCGCCGACGGCCATAACCATATCTACTTCCTGCGCGCCGGCGCGCACCGCGGCGGCCGTCTCGGCGGCCTTGCCGGCCGAGCTGGCGCCGCCCAGCGGAAAGCTGATGACGGTGATCGGTTTAACGGCTGAGCCGGCCAGGCTGGCGACGGCCAGGGGCAGATTGAGCGGTAGAATGCAAACAGCGGCGAAATGGTAATGGCGCGCCTCGCGACAAAGCTGACTGATTTGTTCAGAGCGGCTATCGGCTTTTAGGAGGGTATGGTCAATCAGGGGTGCCAGGGTCAGGCCGGTTGCCGTGATGGCTGGCAAACTATTGGCTGCTTCTGGCATAGTTTCCTTCCAGGGCGATGGCTAGGATTCTCTGGCCTTGGTGATTTTCAATATAACGGCGGCCTTACAGGGCGGCAAGCCTAAACTTGGCTGAGCATGCTCTGGCGATAAATAAGCATTGTCAGCTTCGCGCTGGCTAGTTACACTGCCATTTGGAGAGCTCTCCCAAACTGAGCCTTCAATATGAATATAGCTTTGCGTATAGATGTGGATACTTTCCGCGGGACGCGGCGCGGTGTGCCGGCCTTATGCCGGCTGCTGGCCGAGTTTTCTATTCGGGCGAGTTTCTTTTTTGCTGTTGGCCCCGATAACATGGGCCGCCACCTCTGGCGGCTGCTGCGGCCGGCCTTTCTGCTTAAGATGTTGCGTTCCAATGCGCCCAGCCTGTATGGCTGGGATATCTTGCTGCGCGGCCTGTTCTGGCCCGGCCCGCTGATCGCTCAAAAGTTAAAGACCCAGATCAAGGACACGGCCGCCGATGGGCACGAGATAGGTCTGCACGCCTGGGATCATTACGCCTGGCAGACCCAGCTTGAATCCTGGAGCGAGGAAATCATTTATCAGCAGCTGCGCCGTGGTCTGGAGGCCTTGGCCGAGATTGCCGCGCCGACCTGTTCGGCCGCGCCAGGCTGGAAATGCACCGCGGCGGCCCTGCTGGCTAAAGAACGTTGCGCCTTCAGCTATAACAGCGATTGCCGCGGCCACTCCATCTTCCGACCTTTGCTGGCCGGCCAAACCCTGACTCAGCCTCAGGTGCCGGTGTCGCTGCCAACCTATGATGAGCTGATCGGCCGCCAAGGCGTTGACCTCAGCAACTATAATGATTATCTGTTGGCTCGCATCAATGAACAAGACTTTAATGTTTTAACGATTCATGCTGAGGTGGAGGGGATCAGCGCCCTGGAGCTCTGGCGCGCCTTCATTCGTAAGGCTTTAAGCCAAGGCCATACTTTTTCGACCTTGGGGGAGCTCTTGGATAAACCCATATCGATTCCCGGCGGCAACCTGCTTAAGGGCGCTGTGGCCGGCCGGGCAGGCTGGGTGGCCCAGCAGGGATGATAGCAGCATGTCGCCAAGATGTTTTATTCCAAAACTGTTACTGGCCAGCTTGCTGTCAGGGATTGGCTGGCTAAGCCAAGCTTGGGGGGAGGTAGCCATGCATAGCAACACTCAAGTGATCGTGCGCACAGCTCAGGGCAGTGGCCGCTGGTTCCCAGCCGATCCTGATCAGCTGCGGAGCCTGCTAAACGATTGTATTGAAGGGGCCTCGGTCAGCCAGGTTAAGGGTCGGATAATAGGGGCGATCGCCCCGCATGCCGGCTATGTCTATTCCGGGCGGGTGGCCGGCTATGTCTATCGAGCTCTGCGCGATCAGGCCAGCCAAGGGCTGGCCCCTGAAACGGTGGTGGTCTTGGGCTTGAGCCACCGCAGCGGATTTCCTGGGGTAGCCTTGATGGATGGCGGGGCCCTGCTGACGCCTCTGGGCGCTGCGCCCTTGGATCAGGCCGCCACGGCCTTGCTGCTGCAGGCCAGCCCCAGACTGCGGCTGAATTACGCTGCTCATCGGGGCGAACATTCGGCCGAGAATCAAGTTCCTTTTATTCAGACTGTTTTGCCTAAGGCTGGCTTGGTGCTGGGGCTGATCGGTGATCACGATCCGCAGACCAGGCGGGATTTGCTGGCAGCCTTGACGGCCTTGGCTGAAAAAAAGCCCATCGTGGTTATCGCCAGTTCAGATATGTTGCATGATCCCGACTATGCCAAGGTTACCAAGACCGACCAAGCCACCTTGCAGCAGGTGGCCGCTCTGCAAACAGCCGAACTCTGTCGAGCCTGGAGTCCCCAGCGGCAGACTTTCTGCGCTCTGGCCGCGGTCGCGGCCACGCTGGACTTTGTAAGCGCCCAGGGCTGCCGGGAAGGCCGCATCCTCTATTATCGGAACAGTGGCGACGACTTTCCCGAAAGCCGCGGCAATTGGGTGGTTGGCTATGGCGCAGTGATCTTCAGCCTGGCTGAGTAAAGCCGCTGCCCTTAACCTTTAATGCAAATCAAGGGCAACAGCCGGGCGACCGAGCGGGCCAGGCCGGCTTGGACTGTGGCCCGCACCACTTCAGCAACATCCTTGTAAGCTGCCGGAGCTTCCTCGGCGGCCGCCCGCTTGGAACGGGTTTTAATCAGGATCTTGCGCGCAGCCAGATCCCTGATAATGGCTTGGCCCGGCCATTTTTTAAGGGCCTGGGTGCGGCTCATGGCCCGGCCGGCGCCATGGCAGGCCGAGCTGAAGGCTAGCTCGGCGCCTGACGCTGAGCCAGCTAGGATATAGGAGGCGGTGCCCATCGTGCCGCCCACCAGCACCGGCTGGCCGAAGGGCCGCAGCTCTTCCGGCAGGTCGTCATGCCCGGGACCCAAGGCGCGGGTGGCCCCCTTGCGGTGCACGTATAATTGCCGCCGCGCGCCGCCCAGGCGGTGCTGTTCGCGGCTGCAGATATTGTGGGAAACATCATAAAGCAGCGGCAGCTCCAGGCCTGAGCCGAAGATATCTTGGAAGATTTGGCGAACCAGCTGGGTTAAGACTTGGCGGTTGGCCAGGGCGCAGTTGGCGGCGGCGCGCATTGCCGCCAGATAAGCTTGGCCCTCGCGCGAAGCTATTGGTGCGCAAGCCAGTTCGTAATTGGGCAGGGCAATGCCATGGGCGCGCGCGGCTTGCACCAGCGAGCGGGTAAACTCCGTGGCCACCTGATGACCCAGCCCGCGCGATCCACAGTGAATGCTGATGACTATTTCGTTTTCACGCAGACCAAAGGCGGCGGCGCTCTCGGGGTCAAATATCTCCGCAACCTTCTGGACTTCAAGGTAATGATTGCCAGCGCCAAGCGTGCCCATTTGGTCCTGCTGGCGGCGGCGCGCCTGAGCCGAGACCTGGCCCAGGCCAGCTTCGGGCCAGGCGCCACGCTGTTCGATCCTTGCCAAATCGGCGGCGCTGCCATGGCCGCGTTGGACCGCCCAGCGCGCGCCGCCGCTTAGCATGGCATCCATTTCCCTGGCATCTAGGCGCAGCTTGCCGCTGCTGCCGACGCCGGCGGGGATCTGGCTGAAAAGCCTTTCGGCTAGGCGGTCTTGTTGAGCCAGGACTTGCTCGGAGCTCAAGCCGCTGAGGATGGTGCGCACGCCGCAAGCTATGTCGAAACCAACGCCGCCGGCGGAAACCACGCCGCCTTGCTCGGCCGCGAAGGCGGCTACGCCGCCGATGGGGAAGCCGTAGCCCCAGTGGGCGTCGGGCATGGCGTAGGCTGCCTGGACTATGCCGGGCAGGGCGGCTACCCGGCTGATCTGTTCTAAAACCTGCCGTTCCATTTGCCGGATCAAAGCGCTTGAGGCGTAAAGAATGGCTGGCACGCGCATCGCTCCACTGGCTGGCAAGCGCCATTGATATTGAGTTTGTTGTTCCAGTAAGGCGTCATCCATGTTTTTTTAAGTCCTCCGCTGCGTTTGCCAGTCTAGCGTTAGCGGCGCGCAGCTACAATGCTTTTTACTTGAATGGATCTCCCCAAACAACCTTGACAGCCAACTGGATTTTTGAGATAAGCGCAATCAGGATCAGTGGTCTAGGATGGGATTTTCCCAAAACCATGCAAGGAGGCAAGTATGCGAAAGCTATTAGGTGGGTTGAGTCTTGTGTTGGTGGCTGGCGCGAGCGTGCTCTTGTTGGGCTGTGCTTCGCCGACGCCAATAGGAGTTTTCTACACCGAGGTTACTTTGCCGGCGGTGGCAACCTCTAATGCCCAGGCTACTAAAACGGGCGTCTCGGAATGCACCTCCATCTTGGGCTTGGTTTCAGTGGGCGATGCTAGCATTGCCGCAGCAACCAGGAATGGCGGCATTACCAAGATTCATAGCGTGGATTGGAATGCCAAAAGCATCTTGGGAATCTACAGCGAGTATCAGACCATCGTCCGTGGCGAATAGTTAGCTCGCAATAAGCCAAGCGGGAAGGCGTTTAATCAAGGCGCCTTCCCGTTTTTTTCGGCGGCGCGTTTTTGAAATAGCGCTCCATGTTAGCCAGCCCGGCCGGCGTGCCCATGTCCAGCAAGGGCTCAGGCACGCGGCAGGCCGTTAAAAGCCTCTGCGCAGCCAGGCGGGGAAAAATGTCCGTTTCCAATGCCAGCTTTTTGTCTGGCTCAATCCAGCCGAAGATAGCTTTGCTCATCAAATAAACCCCGGCATTAACCCAGCCGGCCGCGGCGCTGCTTTTCTCGTGGAAGGCGTTGATCCGATCTTGGGCGTCACAGCTTATCGCCCCATAACGTTGGGCCGTGGCCACCTGGGCTAGCGCCAGGGTGGCCAGTCCGCCGCCGCGCCGTTGGGCCAGCTGCAGGGCGGCCAGGTCCAGCTTGGGCAGCAGGCTATCGCCATTAAGCAGCAGAAAGGGGTTTGATTGAACATGAGCCTCAATGAATTTTAAGCCGCCGGCTGTGCCCAAGGGCCTGGGTTCGGCCGAATGGGTGAGTTGCAGCTTATCGGCGCGGCGCGCTTGCGCCCAGGCGCTAATGGCTTCGGCCAAATGGCCGGCGGCAAGGTGAATGTTGGCGATGCCTAGAGAGCTTAACCAATCGATCTGGCGCTCCAGAAAGGGTTGGCCGGCAACTGGGATCAGCGCCTTGGGCCGGTCGGGAAAGAGCCGGCTGATGCGGCTGCCTAGGCCACCTAGCAGAATGATCGCTTGAAGCATGAGAAGTCAAATCATATACTGATAAAAATTTTTGTCAAAAGGGACTTTGGGCGGATCGGGCTGGCCTCTAGGCTGGCGCTGATGATCCGGTCGGACCGGTTGGCCTTTTCGGCCGGATCTTAGCGCCAGCGGCACTCAGGCAAACAATGCAAAAACCAACTACATCCGAGACGCTTGAGGCAGCTAGGCCTGGTTGGATCAGGGTATTTATTGGCCTGACTATCGTCCTGGCGGCTGGCTTGGCGCTAGCGGCAACCACTTTTATGTTTGGCTGGCCCGAAAGGGTTAGCGAGCTAATGCGCGCTGGCTGGGGGCCTTGGGCGCTGCCGATTATGCGCAATAAAATTGCCGCGCTCTGGCAAGGCAGCTTGCTGAGCCTGGCTTGTGGATTGTTGGCTTGGTTGAGCTATTACACGAAAATCAGCCGGCGCGCCCTGCGGATGATTGGTTGGGGCCTGGTGCTTTTGGTCGCGGCCGACGCTGTCTATCTGGCGCGCCATTATGTGCAAAGCATGCCGCAGACGGCTTTCGCGGAAAATGATGTTATCAGGCTGCTGAAAACGGCTCAGCCGGAGGGCCGCGTGGCCTTGATCAGCCAGAGCGGTTTTTATAACACCTGGCTTACTTATCAGTTCCCTTATCATGGCATTCAAACCATTAACCTAACTCAGATGCCGCGGATGCCGCTGGATTACAAACGTTTTTTGGAGGCCTTAGGACCTCCGCGCCTGTGGCAATTGAGCGCAGTTGAGTTCATTTTGGCGCCGGCCCAATTTTGGGGTCAGCTGCAGCAGGATGCCCAGTTGCGCGAGGCCTGCGACTTGATTTACGCCTATAATGTTGTCTTAAGCAATCAGACGGTGCAGGTCTTGCCAGCAACCCGGGCGAAGCCCGGCCAGCATGTTGTGCTGCGGCTGAAAAAGCCAGCGCCGCGCTTTAGCTTATTGGCGGGTTGGGAAACGCTTGGCGATGACGCCGCCCTGGAACGCTTAGCGGCGCCCGGGCAGCCTTTATTTGAGAAGGCTTTGCTGGCGCCGGGCAGTACGCTGCCTTTACAGGAATCAACTGGCCAGGGTTTGTTGGGGTCAATTCAACTGCGCCAGCTGACCGCGCATAAAATAATTTTGGACGTAAGCAGCGAGCGCGCGGCCATCCTTAGAATAGCCAATAAATATGATGCGGCTTGGCAGGCCTGGGTGGACGAACAAGCCCGGCCGCTTTTAAGGGTGGATTATATTTTTCAAGGGGTTTATATTGAGCCAGGCCGCCATGAGGTTGTTTTGCGTTATGCCCCGCCGTTATGGCCTTTGCTGCTGCAGGGCCTGGGGCTGCTTAGCGGCCTAGGAGCTATATGGATACTGCTGCATCGTCGCCCCCAAAACAGGCCGAGTTCGCTGCCAGCAAACCGAAACTTAGTGTAGTGATTGCTACTCTAGGGCGACCGATAGTTATCCGCACCTTGAATTCCTTGCTAGCTGCCAAGGGATTCGAAAGCTTGGAAGTGTTGTTGGTTGGCCGGATCGCCCCGGCGGCTGTGGCTGAACGGATCGCGGCTTTGGTCGCGGCTTATCCGCAAATCCGCCATCTACCCCTGGCCTTTGAGAGAGGCGATTCCAGCAATAAGAAAAACGCCGGTTGGCAGCAAGCCAGAGCTGATATCGTGGCCTTTTTGGATGATGATGTGGTGGTGCAAGCAGATTGGCCGAGCACAATCATCCAGCCCTTTGCCGCCGCCGAGGTGGGCCTGGTGAGCGGCCCGGGCCTGGTGCCAGAGGATGTCTCTGGCGCGGCGCGGCTGGCTGGCCTGGCCTTGGCTTCGCCGGCGGCCGGCTATGTGGCGCAGCGCTATTTGGGCGGCGCGGCTGAGCCCCGCGCGGTGGCCTGGTCCTGGATAATTGGCTGCAACATGGCTTATCGCAAGTCGGTCTTAGAGCAGATTCAGGGCTTCGATCCCAGTTTCTGGCCGGGCGAAGAAATGTTGGCAGCCTATCGAGCCGAGCGTTCTGGCGCGCGGATAATATTTCATCCCGCCGCGGCTGTCTTCCATTATCCACGCCAATCGCTTGGCCGCTTTATGAAACAGATGGCTAGCTATGGCGCCACGCGCATTCGGTTGATAAGGGCCAAGGTGCAAATAGAACCAACCACCTTGCTGCCGGCCTTGGGCCTTTTAGGCTTGCTGTTGCTGCTGCCCTGGGCCTTTTTTTATCGCTGGCCGGCCTATTTGCTGGGCGGCGGCTTAGCGCTCTATTTTATTTTGGTGGCCATTCTGGCGCTGCTGAAAACCTGGGCGGCGCGGCGCTGGCTGGATCTGTTGCTGCTGGTCTATATACCCCTGATGCATCTGAGCTACGGGCTGGGGGAGTGCTATGAACTATTGCGGCCTGGCCGCGATTTAAGCGAAAAATAACCCTGGCCATCTAGCCGTCGGCACCAGGCAAGGGGACTTGTTGCGCGGCGCTGGGTTGGCGCCTTAATATCATATCCAAGCCATGCGCCGCCAGGATGCCGAGGGCCAGCTGGAACATGTGCAGGAATTTATTGGGATTGCGGATGGAATTGACCAGGGGCAATTTGTAAAACCAGGCATATAGCGGGAAAAACTTGCCAAAGGCCAGCAACAGGGCTACTGCCGCGGCGCAGCCCCAGAAGATCAGCTCGGCCGCGCGGCCGGCCTCAGAGCCTTCCTGGCGCCAGGCATTCGGCTGATTGGTGCGCGGCCGGCGCAGCATTGCCGCCAGCAGAGCAAACAGCGCCAGCAGGATGGGGATGGCGCCAATATACTGATTTTCTAGCTTGAAATTGATGAAGCCTTGACGGGTTTGTTCCCAGCCGGCGCTGCGGCCCATTCGGCCCCAATAGGGGCCAGCCGGTTCGCCCGAGCGCCAGCCCATGTAGCCGGGCGCAATGAAATCAATCGATTCTTCCGGTGGCCAACTCCATTGGGTTGCAAACTCCCAGGCGTGTAAGGGATCGCTTGGCTCGTCCGTTTGGACCTTGATGACATTGAAGGTATAGGTTGCAAACAAGTTGGCGCCGCTGACCAGCAAGGCCACCAGGACCAGCGGAATGAGCCGCCCCAGCGCTTTTAAGCGTTGGGGCGGCTCGGCCAGGCGGGCTATCAAAAAGAGAGCATAAGCGCCCAAAAACAGTCCGCAAAAGAAGGCCAAGTCCTGCTGCTCGACCAGCATCTGTCCGATCAAGGCTCCGCTTAAGATGCTCCAGGCCCAAGGGCGCCGTTGGCCGAAGGATCTGGGCAAGCTAAACAAGGCCGCCGCCAGCAGCCAGAGCATGGCGTATTTGCCAAGGTGCCCAGCGTAGGTCAGGGTCAAATTGGTTCCTAGCCAGAAGGCCGTTAAGATGCCGAGTATGATTCCGGCCAGACCCAGCTTTTGATCGCGTAGGAATAAAGCCAGGAACATAGAGGCCAAGAGCAGGTCCAGGGCATGGATCCAGTTGAAATAGAGCTTGAGCGGCAGTAGCCAGGTCAGCAACAGGTTCCAGGTTAGCGGGGCATTGCCGCCGGCCAGACCTAAAAGCACGCCGTCATCCCAATTGGCCCATAGCAGCCAGGGCAGCCGGCGGCGGATACTGGCTATCATCGCGAAATTATCGTCGCTGGTCAGCAGCAGGCTGCCGGGCGCCAACAAAGCGCGGAAGATCAAAAGGGCCAAAGTCGCCACGGCCAGGGTGGCCAGCAGCGCCGTATGGCCTTGACCAAAAGATTTTAGGCGTTTAAAGAAATCTTTCATGATCTGGGGTGAGCTTCCAGATATTCTTGATAGACCTTGATATATTGGGCTATGACTTGATCCCAGGTAAATATGGGTATCTTGGCCACTTGCTCGGCCAGCTTCTGCCGCAGGGCTGCATCTTGTAGTAATTCGCTTAGGCCCTCCCTGAAATCCTTAGCCAAATAGGCCGTCTCGCGGTGCTGGAAGACATTGGCTGGCAAGCCGGTGCAGGTCAAGATGGGCTTACGGGCTGCTATATATTCAATAAACTTATAATTGCAATCCTGATTATTCATGCTGGTGACGATATCGGCTTGCTGCAGCACGCTCACCACCTCTCTTTCATCAACGTAGCCCATGAAATGGACATTGGCTGGGGCGTTGGCCTGTAGCTCCGGGTCCGGTCGGCCAAAGAGATACAAGTCGCAGGGCAGGCCGCGCACGCCCTCGATCATAAGATCTACCATTTTGGCGCGGTTGATTGTGCCAACATAGACAACCTTGAGATGATTGGCGGAGCTTTGCTCTGAGTGCAGGTCGATTTTAGTTGGTCGTGGCGGCCAATAGCCCAGCGGGATAAAATGCACTTGCTTGCCCCAGGCGCGCGCTCTGGCCTCATTCCTGCGGCTGATGGTTGTTATGAAGTCGGCCTGTTTAGCCACGTAATTCTCAAGCAAGCGCAGGATCCATTTGGGGCGGTAGACGGCCCAAGAGCCTTTGCTGGCTATGGCTGGCGCCGTTTTATCAATATGCTTGGCCAGCCAGGCCGGGTAACTGGGTATCATCTCGGCATAGTAATCGCCCCAATTGAGCGTTACCGGGCATTTCAGCAGGCCGAGTTGTCTGAAAAATACTGGAACCAGGGCGGCCGGAATCCATTCAGTCACAATCAAATCCGGCTTGAATTTTAAATAGAGCTGATAAAATTTATGCAGTTCATAGAAGCCAATGCCCAAGAAATCCACGCCGGCCCGGGCGAACAAGGAAGGCATTTGGTTCCAGCCCGTGTCGGAGCCGGATAGGGTTGGCAGATCCGTCCGTACCTTGCCGGGATTATTGGTTACCGACATTAATTTCATTGGCTAATCTCCCCGGTTTATTATCAGCGCCGCCGATTAGGCTCGCAGTGATTCCTGGATTCGTTCCAGATACCATTTAAGGCCCAGCCGGAATTGACCCCGCCGGATCAGCAGGCGCAAGCCTCGCCAGATATAGATGAATCTGAAGAAAAAGTCGCGCCTTATTTTGCGATGCCAATAGCGCAGCTCGGCATCGCTGAAGTTTTCGTTCCAGAAGGGCAATTTGAAATCAAGCTTGGGCTTTTCCGCAAAATCCTTCCAGTAATCTTGCGCGATAATGCCGGAGCGCAGCCCTTCAAGATAGGCGTCGGTTTGTGGCAAAGGCGTAAAGATTCCCAAGCTGATGAAATGCAAGGGCAGGGTCTTAATCAAGCCAGCGGTGCGTTTGAGTTCCAGCCGGCCCTCGCCGGGCAGGCCGATCATGAAAAATGCGTTGGTTTTAATGCCGTAAGCGTAGGCGGCGGAGATAACGCGCTTTACCTTGGCTAAATCCAGATTCTTGCGGATTAGCTTTTGAATGCGTGGATCGCCCGATTCTATGCCGAAATCCATGCTGCAACAGCCGGCTTGCGCCATGGCGCGCAGCATTTCATCATCCACTGTATCGGTGCGCGAGAAGCATTTCCAAGGCAACTTAAAATTGTTTTGGGTTATCAAATGACATAATTCCAGGACGCGCTTTTTATTCAAGGTGAAGCAATCATCCCAGAAGAAGAATCCTGGAGCGCCATATTCAGCGGCCATTGTGCGCATCAGCTCGAAGATATAAGCGGCCGAATGCATGCGGATGCGGCGAACATAGGTTTTGGTATTGCAATAGGAGCAGGCGCCCACGCAGCCACGGCTGCTATGTATAGGCATATAGGGGTCTTGGGCAACAGCTGCAGCTAAGCCTTCCACCAGATGCCAGGCCGGTGGCCTAAGCTCATCCAGGTCGGCGACAAGCTGGGGCGCAACGGCTTCCGGGCAGGGCGTCCGTTTGGAGACAATCCCCGGCAGAGCTTCAACGGCTTGGCCGGCGCGCAGCGCGGCCAGCAAACTCGGCAGAGCCAATTCGCCTTCGCCGCGCACCAAGTAATCAACTTCGCGGAAGGCGATGGTTTCTTGGGGGCTTAAAGTGGGGTGAATGCCGCCAAAAACAATTTTAGCATGCGGGACAAGCGCTCGAACCGTCCGGGCGGTCTGCAAGGCGTCCAGCAAGGTGAAGACCATGCAGCTGATGCCAACCAAATCTGGCTGATATTCCTCAATTTTTTGCCGCAGCTGCTCAGGCGTGGCCGCCTGGGCTCCCAGCACCTTGACGCTGACTCCAGGCACGGCTTCAAGGCTGGCGGCCAGATATAGAATGCCTAACGGCGGCGGCAGCCATCTGGCTCCGCGCGCGGCCGGCGGCTGAGCCTGGTCTAAATTGCCATCGGCCCAGCCCCTGATGAGCATGCTGCTGGGTGGGCTAATCAGTAGACATTTCATGGCCAAGCTCTCTATTGCGGATCAAGCCTGGCGCCGGCCGCGGCTGGCCCGCTGCGTCAGGATAGCGTTAAAGGTGTTTTTATACATCGGGCCAATCTTATCCCAGCTATATTCGGCCAGCACCTGGCGGGCGCGCTGCTCTATATCCGCAAACCACTGCGGCGTTTGGGAGGCGAACTGGCTTAAACAGGCGCGCAGCGCCACGATATCTTCGGGCGGAAACAATAGGCCCAACCGATATTTCTTAACCATATCGCCCAACTCATACTGATCCGAGGCTATCACGGCCTTGCCGTTGCTGATGGCATCGCGCAGGCCAGAGCTAGTGGTGAAAAAACCGCGCCGGAATGGCAAGGCCACGCCATCGCAGGCCGCGAAATAGAGCGCCCTTTCCTCTTCGCCGACAAAGCGCGGCACAATAATCAGGTTGGCTTGCCAGAGGGGCAAGCTCTGCTTGCGCCGTGAATCCAAAGGTTTGAAAAGCTTGGCCACGCCGCCAACCACCATCAGAATAAAGTTAGGGTCCAGGCCCTGAAGGGCCTCGTATAAAAACTGGATACCCTTGTTTTGATTGTCCACGCCAAAAACAAGCAGGGCGCGCTTATCAGCCGGAATGCCCAAGCTGGCGCGCGCGGCCTGCTTGCCTTGAGGGGTAGGCTCCAAGCGGTCAAAACCTTCCGGAACAATGGCCGGCTGGGGGTTGGCAGCGCCGAACATTTGTTGGGCCGTAAAGGGATTGTCGCAGATAATATCAATCAAGCGCGGCATCAGAGGCGTTAGGCAATGGTTCAACAGCGCGCGGCAAAAGGAAAAGAAGGGCAGGCTAAAGGCGGTTGATTTGGCAAAATAGGGGTAGGGCACAAAGCCAGCGACTTTAAGCTTGCGGGTATAGCCAAGCAGAGCTAAAAGCGCGATGATCCAGGGTTCCAGGTCGCTGATATAGACAAGGTCGGCGCGGCGCGCGCGGGCGTATTTAAGGGCCAAGAGAGTGGTTCGAAAGTTCTCAATTATTACAATCCAGGTTTTTCCAAAGCGCGCCGCCCAACGCTGCGACCTCTCAAGCGCCTGGGCCGATAAAGAACCTTCGAGGCTTCGGTAGCGCAGGTTCTGGCTGGCGAAGCGCTCTTGGAAGGCTTGACGGAAGCCGATCACAGTCAGCTCCAGCCCGGCGGCCTGCATGGCGCTGGCCCTATCGAGGGCGATACGCAGGAAGTGGCCGGGGTACGACAAGAGCGGACTGCAGAAGATTACTTCCATGATGGTTCGCATCCGCCGCACTGTTGATCAGTTTGCGGCTTTGTTCAGGCGTGCCCAAGCATTGCCGCCTAGTTTGCTGAGGCTAGTCAAGCGCCCGCCTAGCCCAATTTATAAGAGAGTTTTGCCATACATTAAAAGAGGCTGGATCTTGCTTGTCAATCCATTCTTTTTATCTGGCCCGGCCCCAGTTGTTCTAAGAGAGCTTGCACCGTTTGCTCGGCAACCAGTTTAATATCGAAGAGTTTGCGAGCCAATAGGTAGCTGGCCGCCCCTAAGCGCTGGCGCCGCTCAGCCGATTGCGTCAACAGCATAAGTTTGGCCTTGAATTCCGCAGCGGAGCTAGGATCAAACAGAAAGCCGCATTGGTCCTCGCGCACTATTTCGGCCACGCCGCCCAGGCGCGCCGCCAAAATTGGCAGGCCGCAGGCCATGCTATGCACCAGGGCGCCGGTAACATGAAAATTATCCGACTCTAATCCCTGGCGCATCACTATTCCGATATCGGCCGCATTTAAAGCCTCATTAACCTGGGCTGCTGTTGGCAGCCAGCCGGTGAAACGGACGTTAGCTTCCAGACCCAGCCGCGTCGTCAACTGGCGCAGGCGCGCAAGATCCGGCCCGCTGCCGACCAGCAGCAGGCGCAAGTGCGGGCATTGCGGGCGCAACTCGGCCAGCCATTCAATCAGGCGGTCATTAGCCTTGTTGGGATGCATGATGCCGTGGCTGACCAGCACTATATCATTGGCCTGGTATTGATATTTGCTGCGGCTGGCCAGACGATCGCCTGGATGATAAAGAGTGAAATCGCAGGGATCATATATCGGCACAATGCGGCTGGGATCAAAACCTTGTTTGAGCAGATAGGCTTTAGTGTAGTTGACGCGTGTAAAGATGAGCGGCAACTGGCGCCAGGAGGCCAGGTCGATGGTGTTAAGCATTCGCCCCAGCCAGCGGCGCGGGCCGCTCTGGCTCAAATAGATCTGCACCAGAAAATCGGCTATGGTCAGGGCGATATTGCGCCCGAAGAACAAGCGCCCCAGCATAACAGTCAAGGGGATCGTTTCATCTATATAAACAAGCTTAATTCCCAGCCGGCGGCAGCGGATGGCTATCAGCGGCAGAGCCATTAACCAGAAGAGAGACTTGATCAGGATATCAAAGGAGCTGGCCCGATTGATCTTGCATGGCAAATGATGAATTATGGCATGTTCGCTGATCTGGGGTGGGATGGGCTTGGCGCTGGCCAGGCCAAAATAATGCACTTCGGCCTGTTGGGCCAGTCCGGCCACGATCGCTGGCATGGCATGAAACAGCTCGGCATGCTCGGCCGGGCCATAGCGGAACCAGATGGCGATCTTAGGAATGTTCGACATGATGTTTTGTTTCCGGCTGCCAGGTTTGGGTGCCAAGGCTGCCGTCAGCGCTCGGCATAATCAGGCTCATTAAAAATAATTTGAGAGCCAGATTCTTCGAAAGCAAAGGGCATAGCATAAAGCTTGGAGAGTTTAGCCAGCAGGGTTCGCTGACGCTCAGGCTCAACGAATAAAAGCAAAAAGCCCCGACCGCCGGCGCCAAGCAGTTTGCCGCCGCTCGCGCCGTTTGCTAGGGCCAGCTGGTAGAGATCATCTACCAGGCCGTTGGAGATGCCCTTGGCTAGGGTTTTTTTGAGCAGCCAGGATTCGTGCAATAACTCGCCGAAAGCTTTTAAGGAGCCGCGGCCGGCGAGGATAGCTTCGGCCGTATCCACCAGCTGGCGCATCTGGCCCAAGCTGCTTTGGTTTTGTTGAGTCCTTTGGTTTTGCCTGGTCAAGATCTGCTGGGATGAACATTCCAAGCCGGTATACAAAAGCATCAAATGGCGTTGCAGCTCGCCGCTGCGTTCGCTCGATAAGTTTAACCTTTTTATTTTAACCGGCGCCGTCGGCGAAAAATCCAGCCGCAGCAGCCCGCCGTAAGCCGCCGCATATTGATCTTGATGTCCGCCGGCATCGCCGACCTTTTCGCGTTCAATTAAAATGGATTCTTGGGCCAAGCGTTCCGGCGGCGCCGCCGTGCCGGCCAAGCCATGCAGGGCGTTTAAGAGGCCGACGGTGAAGGAGCTGGATGTGCCCAGTCCGCTGCGGCCAGGCAGATCGGCGACATGGGCTATTTCCAAGCCGTAATGGGGTTGTAGATATTGCAGGCATTCCCGAATCAGCGGATGGGCGAACTTGGCCGGATCCAGCACCGTTTCCGTCTTAGAGTAACTGGCTCGGAAGCGATGTTTAAAAAAGGGGTTGAGTTTATGAATAGAGATATAACAGAACTTATTGATGGTCGTCAGCAGGGTGGCGCCGCCATGTTGATTATAATAGGCGGGGAAATCAGTTCCGCCGCCAAAAAAACTAACTCTAAAGGGGGTGCGCGAAATTATCATTACTGACCTATGGCGCCGCGGCGCGCCGCGGCTATAAATTTTTGAACAGTTATATCGGTTGGCGGCAGTTCAATTAATTGAGCGGCCTGGTTCAAATTCAGTTCGGCGCGAACCAGCGCTCGGCTAAAGGTTTCTTCGGAAAGCTTAAGCTTGGCCCAGCCAGCCATCTGGCGCACGGAAACCACGCCGCGCGCCGAGAGGTTAAGCAGCTGAACCTTGCCGGCGGCCTTGGCGTAGAGATCAAAGATAGCCTCGGCCAGATCGCGCGTATCCATATATTGAAACTGGGAATCAGGGTGGACGTAGAGGGGGCCTCCATGCAAGATATCAAAGACAGCATTTTTTTTCAGGCCAGGGCCCAGCAAGCCTCCCAGGCGCACTATGAGATGCTCAGGGGCATAGCGCCGCACCAGCTGTTCCGCCAGCCATTTATGGAAGCCATAGCGCGTCATGGCGGCTGGATCAAGCAGGCTGCTCTCAGCGTTATTAGCTGGGTTGCCCTCGTCGGGATAGATGGCGCCACTGGAAAGCTGGATATAAAAATTAAATTTAAAGTCGTGCAAGCTGCGCATAACCGAGCTGACCGAAAGCTCAAAACCTTGTAAAGGGTCTTGATCGTCCAGAAATTTACGTGAGTTGCCGGCGGCATTGATCAATAAGTCGGCTTGGGCGCCCTGGCTTTGGGCATAATTATCGCGATCGATCGCCGTCAGGGCATAGCCGCGCGCGCGCGCCGCCGCCGCCAGGGCTGCGCCGATAAAACCTTTGGCGCCTATGAGCAGGCAAGTTTTCATTTGGATTGATAGTGCAACAATTGCGCTCTTTCCCGGAGCGCCGGCTTGGCCGGCGCGTTTTTCATAATCGGGCCAGGCCTGTTAAGCGCGCCTCCCGGAACCATTCGATGGTGCGGCGCAGGCCTTCCTCTAAAGGAGTATCGCAGGCAAGGCCCAGCGCTCGCAGCCGCGTCACATCGAATATCTTATCGATCTGTCCATCGGGCTGGGAGCCATCCCAGATTATCTGGCCAGTGAAGCCGGTTATGGCCTTGATGGTCTCGGTAAGAGCGCGGATCGAGATGCGCCGGCCGGCCGATATATTGACCGGCGCGCTAAGGTCGTAGTTGGCCAAAAACCAGGGAATCGTGGCGGCCACATCAGCGGCGTAAACGAAATCGCGGGTGGGCCGGCCGCTGCCATAGGCCACCACCTGCTTTAATTTCTGTTCGGTGGCCTCGATATATTTACGGATGAGCGCGGGGATGACATGGGCCTCCTCCAAATTGAAATTATCCCATTCGCCATAGACATTGCCTGGAATCAACACGATGGAATTAAAGCCATGTTGCTGACGATAGGCGGCCGACTGCACCAAGAGCATTTTTTTGGCCACCGAATAAGCGGCGCTTTCCGGCTGGGGATAGCCATCCCACATTTGATCTTCGGCGATGGGCGATGGCGCCCGCGCCGGATAGGAGCAGCCGCCGATCAGGCAGAGCAGCTTTTTAACTCCGGCCTGATAGGCCGCATGAAATACGCTGGTATTGATGAAGGCATTCTCGTAAAAAAAATCGGCTGGATATTTTTTATTGGCAATGATGCCGCCTGATTTGGCGGCCAGATGGATCAGGGCATCCGGCTGGATCTGCGCCAGCATGGCCTCGGCCTGGCCGGCTTTAAGCAAATCATAATCCTGGCGCCCAACCCCGATGACCTCGGCCGCTCCCGCCGCGCGCAGCTGCGGAACGATATGCCGACCCAGAAAGCCGCTGGCTCCTGTTACCAAGATACGTTTAAAGCGCATAGCATCACCTAGCAAGGCCGCCCCGCCAGTCGGGTTGATCATGTTTTTTTCAGCAAGGCCCAAGGCAGTTCCTTCAGCAAGCTCAGCAGGGTTAAGCCACTGACTATAGCCAGCACTATGCTTATTTGCAAGAGCGTGGCATGTTGAAAGCCAACCCCGAGCAAGTAAACGGTCATGCCCAGCAACAAGGGCCACACTATCCGAAAGCGGTTTTGCGAAAGTTCAAAGTTCATGATGATATAAGCCAGGCTCAAGGGCAGCATCGCCCAGATCATGGCGCGCACCAATCGGCACATCTCGGCGCTGGGTTGCCAGTCGCGATATAAAATGCCCAAGGGCAATTGCGGCCAGCAGGAGCAGAGCAGAGCTCCGGGAATCACGATCAGCAGAGTGTAAAACAAGGCCCGCCAAAGCAGTCTATCATGCTGGATGCTCTTGGCGCCGTTGGAAACTGTCTTGGGAAACAGCGCGCCGGCTATCGGCATCGGCAGGAAGATGATCGCGCGCCCAATCGTGCCGGCCCGGGCAAACAGACCCGATTGTTCCGGTGAAAAATAATGTTTAACTATGAGCACATCGGCATTCATCAGAAAGCCGAAGGCGGCCAGCACCACCAGGGTCCGCAAAAAATAGGCTTGCGCGCCGGGCAGGGCCCCCGCCGGAGCCGGATGCTGACGCAGGGCCAGCATTAACCCCAGCAGCCCCAAGCCCGCGCTAACCAACACTCCCAGACCATGACCCAGGATGGCCCAAGCGGCGCTGGCGGCTAAACAGTATACCAGCAAGCCGCCGCCCAGCAGCCGCGCCAGCGCCGCGCTGGCGCCAGCAAAAGCGGCCCAGCCGAAAGCCTGAATGCCCTGCAGGGTGCCGCCTAGCAAGGGGGGGAAGAAGGATAAAGCTAGAATCGTCAGCGCCAGGATAATGGCCCAGGCGCCGGGCAATTGAAAGAAACTCGCCAGCGCTTCGCTGGCCAGCAAGCCGCCGCCCAGCAGCAGCAGGGCGGTCAGCAATAATTTTAGGCTCCAGCTGCGCAGAAGCCGCCAAATATCGCCCGCGCGATTTTGTTGTAGCAGTTGGGCCGAAAAGAAGGCCAGCGAGTTGGAAAGGGCATTCAAGGGCATGCCGGCTATCAGGATGACCGCCAACATGGCTGCCAGGATGCCGTATTCCACCGCGCTCAACCAACGTCCCATGACAACCTGAAAGAGCGCATTGGCGATGTTGGTGACCTGGGCCGAGAGCATCAGCAAAAAGCTGTGTCGCAGGAGTTGATCTTGGCTACTCATGATCTTGGCCCAGAAAATAGCGCCGACTTTAAATAACAGGCCAACGCCGCCGCGACCCGCACCGCGTCAGCGCCGGCGCGGCTGGGGGAGAGGCCGCGCCATCAAACATTGGCATATTGGTTGCGCCGTATAACCTGATAGCCCTTAATCAGCTCGGCGATGCCCCGGGCAAGGCTGTGCTGAGGACGGAAGCCGGTCTTTTCTATTTTGGCATTACTGACGATATAATCGCGCTTATCCGGATCTTGGCCTATGGCGGATTCCAGAATGCAGAATTCGGGAATCTGCTTTTGAATCTCCAGGCATAATTCCTTTTTGGATAGATTGGCATCGCTCAAGCCGACATTATAGGGTTGGTTGCGCATGGCTTCAAAATTATTGATGACGTGTAAAAAGGCCCGAGCCACGTCGCGCACATGAATGTAATTACGCTTGAAATTAGCTTCAAAGAGGACGATGGCGCGATCGGTTACGGCGCGATAGGTAAAGTCGTTAACCAAAAGATCCAGGCGCATGCGCGGGCTGATGCCGAAGGCGGTGGCCAGGCGCAGCGAGACGGCCCGGCCGGATTTTAGCAGTTCTTGCTCCAGCTTCACCTTTAGTTGGCCATATAGGGAAACAGGCTGCAGCGGGCTAGCCTCGCTGCATAACAGGCCGGGCTGGCCGACGCCATAGCCACTATTAGTGGTTGGGAAAACGATACGTTGATCTGGCCGCGTTAGCTGGGCCAGCATTTTGACGGCCTCCAGGTTGATTGCGCGCGCCTCCTGAGGGCGTTGCGCGCAGAGGGGCGCGCCCACCAAGCAGGCTAGGGGTATGATGATATCGGCGTGCGCCAGCAAGCTTTTAACCAGCTCGGGATCACGGGCATCGCCGCGGACGATCTTCAGGCGCTCATCATGGCAGCAATCCAGCAAAGCGCTCTGCCCATACATAAAGTTGTCCAGGACGGTAACCTGCAAGCCGTTATTTAACAGTAGTGGCACCAAAATGGAGCCAATATAACCAGCGCCGCCGCTAACCAGTACCTGCATGCTTAAGACCTCCGACCAAGCTGCGTTTTTTGGTCATCAGCTTAGCTGTTGAAGCAATGGCTGTCAATCGCGCTAATCGGCGGCCTGCCAGAAGGGCCTTGATTTCTTAAGGAGCTTTAGGCATACTAATGCTGCTTGGTCCTTGGGCTAAGAAAGTTAGCTTTATGCGAACAGACCTTAAAGAACGTTTAGGCCAGTTGGAAAAACGCATGCTGGAGATGCGGGGGTATCTTTGACATAGCCAAACATGCCCGCGGCCTGGCTGAATTGGAAAAGCAGATGGCCGCCGGCGATTTTTGGAATAATCCGGCTGCCGCCCGCGAAACCATCGATCAAGCCAATGCCCATCGAGCGGTTTTGAACCCCTTCCAGAACTTGCAGTCCGGCCTGGGCGACGCCCGTATCATGCTGGAACTGGCCGCCGGCGAAGGCGCAGCCGAGCAACAACAGCAAGCCTATGAACTGGTGCTTCAGGAGTTGGAACGGCTGGAGACGGATTTTCGCAAGCTGGAGATAGTATCGCTCTTTGATGGCAAATTGGATCGGCATAATGCCTACCTGAGCCTGCATGCCGGCGCCGGTGGCACGGAAGCCTGCGATTGGGTTGAAATGCTTTTGCGCATGTATCGGCGTTATTGCGCTGAACAGGGTTTTGAGGTTAGCCTGCTGGATAGCCTGCCCGGCGATGAAGCCGGTCTCAAAAGCGTAACCATCGCGGTCAGCGGCGCCTATGCCTATGGTTATTTGGCGGCTGAACGCGGCGTGCATCGCTTGGTTAGAATCAGCCCCTTCGATGCCAATCAAAGGCGGCATACTTCTTTTGCCTCGCTGGATGTCGTGGCCGAATTGGATGATGACGTGCCGGTGGAAATCAAGGATGCCGATCTGCGGGTGGATACCTATCGCTCCGGCGGGGCCGGCGGCCAACATGTCAATAAAACCGATTCGGCCGTCCGCCTGACCCATTTGCCCAGCGGCATAGTGGTGGCTTGTCAGTCGGAACGCTCCCAACACTCCAATCGGGCCAGGGCCATGAAGCTGCTGCGGGCGCGGCTCTACGAATGGACTCAGGATCAAAAGCGCCGGGCGCTGGAGAAATTTTATGGCCCTAAGGGCGAGATAGCCTGGGGGCACCAGATCCGCTCCTATGTGCTGCAGCCTTACACTTTGGTTAAGGATCACCGCACCAATTTGGAAGTTGGCAATGTTGCCAAGGTGCTGGAAGGCGACCTGGATGCCTTCATCGAAGCTTACTTAAAATTCAAACGTTCGGGCGTTAAAATCAAATCGCTGGCTAAAGATGACTAAAGCGTTACAGGTTCATAGCATGACTGGCTTTGGCCGGGGCATCAGCAGCGGCCAGGGATTAAAGATACAGGTGGAATTAAAATCCGTTAATCATAAGCAATTTGATTGTCGTATCGATTTGCCGCCGGCCTGGCAATCAGAGGAGATAGCTATCCGCGCCCGCCTGCATGCCAAGATCGCCCGCGGCTTTATAAGCTGCCGCGTCCATCTAGATATGTCTCCGGCGGTGCGCTGTCGCGCGGCGCGGGTTAATCAGGATTTAGCCGCTGCCTATCTAGACGCCTTACGCCGCGCGGCCAAGCGTTTGAAATTGAAGGATGATCTAAGCGCATCGGCCTTGCTGCGCCTGCCGCAGGTGCTGCATAGCGCCGCCTTGGAGGAGCAACTTATGGCGGCGGCGCGCTCACGTTTAGTGACGGCCTTAAACACGGCCTTGCACTCCTTGATGAGCATGCGCGCGCGCGAGGGCCGGATCTTGCAAAGGGATTTACTGGCTCGCTTGAGAAGGTTGCAGGGCTTGCTTAATAGGATAGCTCGGCGGGCGCCATCTGTGGCTCAGGCGCGCCGGCTGGCTATGCGCCAACGCCTTGAAAGGGTCGGCTTAAAAGTTGAGGATGCCCGGCTGCTGCGCGAGGTTGCCCTATACGCTGAACGGGCCGATATCGCCGAGGAAATCACCCGCCTGGGCAGCCATTTACAGCAGGGCCTGGCCACCTTGATGGCGGGCGGCCCGCTGGGGCGCGCTTTGGATTTCTTGGTTCAGGAGCTTTTGCGCGAGATCAATACCATTGGCTCCAAAGCCAATGATGGCCAGATCAGCGCGGCGGCGCTGGCCTTCAAGGCTGAGCTGGAGCGGGTGCGTGAACAAACCCAAAATATCGAATGAACAACCTAATCCATAGGCCCTTGTGCGTGATCCTTTCGGCCCCCTCCGGCGCCGGCAAAACCACCCTTGGCGCCCGCTTGTTGCGGGAGTTTCCCGAGATGTTGGCTTCGATCTCCTGCACGACTCGCCGGCGCCGGCCCGGCGAAAAGGACGGGCGCGATTACCATTTTCTAACCGCCGCCGAATTCCGCCGGCGGATCAAAACCGGCTTTTTCTTGGAACATGCCCGGGTGCATGGCTGCTGCTATGGAACCCCGCGCGCGCCCATAGAGCAGGCCCTGGCCGCCGGCCGCGACGC
>CAYUHK010000015.1:0-396 GCA_964444425.1 uncultured Verrucomicrobiota bacterium | reverse complement strand
TGGCGGCAATCGGCGTTTTTGTCCTGATCAAGATGGGCTTGGACAGCGACGAAAAGGAGGCGATCAACCGTGACTAAGGATAAGACCGCAGTCTCAGCGCCCTCTGCCGACACGCCACGTCGCCGCCGGCCGCGACGCCCTCTTGATCATCGATGTTCAGGGCGCCCGGCGTATTCGCAGCTTGTTGGCGCGAACCCCCGCCGCTATACTCAAACAGGCGTTGGTGGATATCTTTATCCTGCCGCCCGACTTAACCACCTTACGTAAAAGGCTAGAGGGGCGCGGACAGGACACAGCGGCAACCATCCGCCGGCGCTTAGCTAAAGCCGCTCAGGAAATGAGCTGTTGGAAGCAATATCGCTATCTGATTATTAACGACCGACTGGATGAGGCCTA
>CAYUHK010000014.1:2743-34666 GCA_964444425.1 uncultured Verrucomicrobiota bacterium | reverse complement strand
CATCCAGGGTCTCGGTTAGCGTGCCGATCTGGTTAAGCTTGATCAAGATAGAATTGGCTACGCCCAGCTCAATGCCCTTTTTAAGAAAACGGGTGTTGGTAACAAATAAATCGTCGCCGACAAGTTGAAGGCGCTGGCCCAATTTGTTGGTTAAGAGTTTCCAACCACTCCAGTCGTTTTCAGCCAGGCCATCTTCGATGCTAATGATCGGGAATTTTTTAGCTAAAGCCTCATAAAACGCTACCATCTGCTCGGATGTTTTTGAGGTTTTATCGCTTTTCTTGAAGACATAGCGGCGGGTCGCGCTGTTATAAAACTCGCTGGCGGCTGGGTCCAAAGCGATAAAGATATCTTTGCCGGGTTTATAGCCCGCTTTGCTGATAGCCTTTACGATAACCTCGAGTGGCTCGCTATTATTTCTTAGGTTGGGAGCAAAGCCGCCTTCATCGCCCACTGCCGTGCTAAGCTGCATTCCCTTGAGGATCCCCTTGAGGGCATGAAAAGTTTCCGTGCCCATGCGCAGGGCTTCGCCAAAAGAGCTGGCGCCTTTGGGCATGATCATGAATTCTTGCAGATCGATGGGGGCGTCGGAATGAGCCCCGCCATTCATGATATTCATCATTGGCACAGGCAGCACCTTGGCGTTGGCGCCACCGATGTAGCGAAACAGCGGCAGACCCACCAAAGCAGCCGCGGCCTTGGCTGCGGCCAGGGAGACGCCTAAGGTGGCATTGGCGCCCAGCTTCTTTTTGGTCAAGGTGCCATCCAGGGCGATAAGTTTGCGGTCCAGGCCCAGCTGATCGGTAACGTCAAAGCCGATGAGCGCCGGTCGGATCAGATTCAGAACATTCTTAACGGCTCGCAGAACGCCTTTGCCACCATAACGATTAGGCTTATCGCCATCGCGTAGCTCCAAGGCTTCATTGGCTCCGGTAGATGCTCCCGAAGGAACGGCGGCGCGGCCGACACAACCACTGGCTAGATGCACTTCGGCCTCTAGAGTAGGATTGCCACGTGAATCGAGTATTTCCCGGGCCACGACATCAATGATTTCTGACATGCTGACTCCTCCTATTATGAATGAATATTCAAAAGGGCTATATCTTCTTTAGTTGCTTTTTTGGGTGGCTTGACTTCAAGCTCATTGCGGTTTCAACCATAGGGCGGCCTCGCCGGAAAGGCAAGCGCAAAGCCCCTCGCGCATCGTTTTTTTTGAGCTGGGGTGCCTGCAGGCGCGGCAAGCGCCAGCCCCAATAACGGCTTGGCTAAGTGCGGCTTGATCTCTCTGGCATCAGCTGGTACATTGCCGCAGCAAGGCCAATTCAGACCTGGCTCGCATAGAGTCAGGCAACAATCGGCGAACAGTTCTTGTTTAGCTCAAGTCTACGTCAAGGAGGCCAGCATGCTTAAAATTGCTTTTATGGGAGCCGGCAGCACCATTTTTGCCAAAAATGTTTTGGGCGATTGCATGTTAAGCGAGCCATTGCGCCATGCCACCATAGCCCTTTACGATATTGACGCACGTCGGTTGCGCGAGTCGCTGCAGCTCTTAAATAAGCTCAATCAAAGCATCAATGCCGGCCGCGCTAACATTCGCCCTTTTTTGGGGCCGGCCAACCGCCGCCAGGCGCTGCGCGGCGCTAAATATGTGATTAATGCGATCAACGTGGGCGGCTATAAACCAAGCACGCTCATTGATTTTAAGCTGCCGGCGCGCTATGGATTGCGCCAAACCATTGCCGATACTTTGGGCATCGGCGGAATCTTTCGAGGCTTACGCACTATTCCGGTGGTATTGGCTTTCGCACGCGACATGGCAGCGGTTTGTCCTGAGGCCTGGTTCCTCAATTATGTCAACCCTATGGCCATCGTTAGCGGGGCTCTCTTGTCGGGTACGCCGATTCAGACGGTTGGACTGTGCCATTCGGTACAGACCTGCGCTAGCGGTTTGCTGAAGGATCTAGATCTGCACGATCAAGTTCACCGGCTGCGCTGGAAGATCGCTGGCATAAACCATATGGCTTGGCTATTGGAAATAAGCGCTAATGGCCGCGATCTATACCCTGAAATCAAGCGCCGGGCGGCCAGTAAAAACTTGGCGGCCCTGCGCAGCGGCCGTGCTCATCACGATATGGTGCGCTACGAAATCATGCGCCATTTCGGATATTATGTTACCGAATCTTCCGAACATAATGCCGAATATACGCCCTATTGGATCAAACAACATTGCCCGGAACTGATCGCTAAATTTAATATTCCTTTAGATGAATATCTCCGGCGTTGCGTAGCTCAAATAGCTGACTGGAAAAAGCAAAGCCGCGCCCTGTTAAGCCCGGCAGAGCTTGCTCATACCCCTTCCAGCGAATATGCCGCGCATATCATGGCCGCCATCGAAAGCGATAGGCCCTATCGGATTCATGGCAACATTCTAAATAAAGGCTTAATCAGCAATCTGCCGGCTGAGGCGGTGGTCGAGTTGCCCTGTTTGGTAGACGGCAATGGGGTGCATGGCTGCCTGGTGGGCGCGCTGCCCGAACAATTGGCAGGCCTAAATCGTACCAATATAAATGTTCAGCTTTGTGTCATGAACGCGGCTTTAAATCGCGATCGCGAGGCTGTTTACCATGCCGCCATGCTGGATCCGCATGCCGCCGCTGAATTAACCTTGGATCAAATTCGCCAGCTTTGCGATGACTTGATCAGTGCCCATGGCATGGAAGGCATGTTTCGTAAAGGCGCGCCCACTTATCCCAAACTGTGGGGCATTTGATGGCCCAGCGGCTGATCCCGGCTTGGTTTTCGCCGTCGTTTGACTAGAGACGCCGTTGGCTCAACACCGGCAAACTGGCGCGAATGCGGGCGAGATAGGCTGGATCTAGTGTGGCCTGTAACACTTGAGGCTCGTTGCCGGCTAGGCTGAGCAGCTCGCCCCAGGGGCCGATGACCAGGCTATGGCCATAGCTGGCAATCAGCGTAGAGGGGTTAACCCCGCATTGATTGGGCGCCGCCACAAAAACCTGGTTCTCTATCGCGCGGGCCCGCAAGAGGACTTCCCAATGAGAACGGCCAGTTTGTTGAGTGAAGTTGGCCGGCACCAAAAACAGATGGGCGCCAGCGGCCGCGTAATAACGGAATAATTCTGGGAAACGCAGGTCATAACAAATGGCTAAACCACAGCGCCAGCCTTCGATATCTACCAGGGCCGGAGCCGTGCCCGGGCTATAGCTATTGCTCTCGCGAATAACCTGCCCTGTCTCTAGTTTGGCTTCAAATAAATGGATTTTGCGATAGCTGGCCGCGATGGTTCCCTTTCGATTAAGCAAGACGCTGGTATTGAAGATCGCCGCGCCCGCTTTTTCAATAACGCTGCCTGCCAAAATCCATTCGCGCCGCCGCACAGCTAGATCGGCCAAGTGGTCAATGATGGGCCCGGGTAGAGCTTGTGCCTGAGCTAGGCAATCGGCCTCGCGGCCGCGCCAGGCAAATAATTCTGGCAGGGCCAAGAGATCGCCGGGCGGCAGGGCCGTTAGCAGGCTCTCTATTCCGGCCAAATTAGCGGCCGGATCGCCTCCGGCGCTGTTTTGAACTATGCTAACGGTTAGAGGATGCTTGGGCCAGCTAAGGCTGTCTTCATAGACCTGTGATTTAGACATTTTTCTTGGAGACGAAAATAAAAAACAGGCCACCCCATATCTTCCAGCGCCAATTTTTAGAAGAACTGGCACTTGGGGAAGGGGCGGCCTGTTTTATTCAAAGATAATAAAATTATTTCAGGATAGCCAACTTAGCATCTTTGGAGACGCGAAACTTCAAAACCCGCTTAGCGGGAATTTGAATGGTCTCGCCCGTTTTAGGATTGCGGCCCATTCTAGCTTTACGGTCCACCACAACCAATTTGCCTAGTCCAGGAAGTTTAAACCCGTTGGCGGCCTCCTTATAGGCCATGGCTACCAATGCTTCCAGCACGGATTTGCTCTGCTTTTTATTGATTTCCGCCGCTTCCGCTATCTCAGCAATTATCTGACTTTTGGTTTTTCCGGCCATGAGCTATCTCCTCCTTCTTTGAGAGTTTATCTAGGCCATGAAGACAATTTGCCTTCATTGAAACGTTTTTAGCATAAAAGCTGGCTTGAAACAATATAATTGTGCTTAATTTTTGCGGCTAAAGTCAAGGGGGTGGGCCTGGAGCAAACATAGCGCCAAAGCTGGAATTGGAGTTGGCCGAGTTCCGTTTAAGCGGATAACTATTCGCTTGCTCTGGCTTGACCAATATGAAATATATGTTTGGCAAAGTTATTCTGCGCTAGCTTGCGCTGGGGGCCTGCCGCCGGTCAGCCCTGATAATTGGCGCCGCAGGTTTTTTGCAATAATCCTGGAGAGGTGACCGAGTGGCCGAAGGTGTACGACTGGAAATCGTATGTGCCCCAAAAGGGCACCGCGGGTTCAAATCCCGCCCTCTCCGCCAAGCTTAGGCTGCTTGACCTAAGCGCCTGGTATTTAGTCTGGAACTTACAAGATGATTGACCTAGCTGGTTCATCGCTATATAGTCACTCGCAAAGCTAGTAACGACTGCTTTGTTTCTACTGAACCGCCTTTA
This sequence comes from uncultured Verrucomicrobiota bacterium, assembly GCA_964444425.1. Taxonomy (GTDB): domain Bacteria; phylum Verrucomicrobiota; class Kiritimatiellia; order JAAZAB01; family JAAZAB01; genus CAYUHK01. The sequence goes on along the minus strand of CAYUHK010000014.1, from coordinate 30,068 downwards.
GAGAGGTCAGCGCGCAATGAATACTAATGGATCTCAGTCTAACCCTGATCTGTCGGCTCCCTCAGCATCAGCGGCTACAGCGCGGAAACTTCCACTGTGGCGCATCATTTTAGCCAGCGCATTGGCTCTGGCTATGATCTTGATGATAGTTGTAATGGTCGTTCAAACCAGGGAATGGAGCTTTTATCGTGCGCCGCCGGCAGTCTGGCCGGAGGCGGCGCTCAGCGAGGGTGCTGTGGCTATGCCTGAGCCGGTTCCAGTAACCTCCACGGCGGCGCCCATTCTGGATAGCGCCGCTCAAACTATAACTGAGCAAGTGCCGCTGGCCGCGCCGCCCGCGGATGAAAAATCGGCCGGCCCTAGCGCCTTAGATCAGAGCGCCGCCTCTGATCAGACGGAGGCGTTGGCGCCAGCCACCGAATCAAGCCAATGACAGCGTGGCCCGGCTGCTTTAAAGCTTGTTTTTCCTGTCCAAGACATTTATAAAATCTACAGCTTAACATAACGTTATAAATTAAATGGAGTAAAGGCATGAAGACATCAATCGTTGTAGCGCTTAGCGCTCTCAGTTTAACTTTTGGACTGGCGGCATCTGTCCTTGGCCAAGAGCCGTCCCAGGCGCCAGCCGCGGCAGCGGATCTGCCGCTATCGGAGCCATTTGTAATTAGCCAGCAAACGGCATTTCAAACAATCGCCCTGGATCCCGAACTGGTACGGCAAAGCATGCAGGCCAGAGCTGAATATGAAGATCTTAATCGAAAAATCATGGCTCGCCAGACCAAGTTGTGCGAAGAAAATCCAAAAATTAAGGATTTGCAGGTCAAGATGCGTGATATTCAGGCAAAGATTGACGCTATTTTAGAGCAAGATGCCGAACTTAAAAAATTGAAGGAAGACCTTCAATCGGTTTCCCCGGAAATGCCCATGGGGCCGATCCCTTCTTTGCCGCCGGCCGCGCCGCCGGCCGCGCAGAAATAGCTAAGCCCAATCTCAGGGCAATTAAATGCGGATGCCTTGCCGCTGTTTGGGCGGTTATTCCGGCTTGATTTCTTGAAGGATAACTTCGTCTAACAGCATGGGGACATGGCCCATGCTCCACAAAGGGTCTCTGAGCGTAATCTGATTCAAGCCCGGGCTTAAAGCCGTGCGGCCTAATGACCACACCTCTAGCTGTAGGTGTTTAAAGTTATGGCTGGCGCCGGAGGGGCTGATGACGCGTTTGCTGCCGCCGCGGGCCATCCCCTGGATGCTTAGATTAACTAGGTTAGTTTGCGTAGTTAGGTTATATATATCTAAAACAGCTTGCTCTTCCATAACGCGCCAATCGCGAAAGTCCTGCAGCTCGCGCCATAATTTTAGGTATCCCCAGCCCGATCCGTAGAATAACAAGGTGGACTTTCCGGATAGGCGCGCTTGGACTATGGCGTCAGGCCGGCTATTGAAAAAAAGCTCCACGACGATGCGGTTGGTGTGTGCCTCGTAAAAATCTTCTTTGGGTGCGAGCAGGGTGCGTCGCAGAGCCAGAGCTGGTTCATTGGTGAAGGCTAGCTGGTGGCGGAAATGCCGCCGTGGCCAGCTCCAGACCTTTCCATCCAGCGGGCCTTTTTTACATAGCTCCAGATAGGCGGCATCCGGATATTTGCGGAAGAAGTCTTGAACTCGTTCCGGCCAGTTATATCTCAATAATATTTCCTGCGGCTCATTAGGAATGCAGAAGGTCGCCACTACATTGCTAGGCGCGTGATAGCGCATTTCGTTCCAGGGCTCAAGCCAACGATCCACGATTACCAGGGTTCCTTTGGGCAGGTTTTGATCCATCCAATGATTGACCATTGAGTAGGGCGTGGGGTTGCCAGGCAGTCGGATTAACCAATAGATCGGCCTGGCCATAAACAGTGCCACGATCAGGCATAGGCTTGCTGCGATATGGCCGGGGGCGACTCCCTTCCAGCCGGCGCGCCGTAAACCCTTGGCCAGCCGTTCGGCTAGCAGCAACACGCCTAAGGCCGCCAGGATATTGAAGAACAGCCATAGGGGCGTGTAGTAGCGCAAGCTAAAGAAGCCAGCGCCGATCTGCATCATAATGGAAAGGGCGCCAAAAAGCAGCAGGCTCAGTGCGCTCGTCCAAAGCAGCCAGGGCCGCCAGCGTCTGCTAATCAAGCCTTCGCTTATGCCAGCCAATAATAATGCCAGCGTGAGCAAGGCCCTCGGCATGCCTCCGCCCCAAGTCATGACAAAGGGCAAGCGCCACATGGCACCAAAAACATTTATGCCGCCGCCGCGCAGAAACGATTGCTGTTCGGTGAATAGCGCCGAAATAAAAACGCCGATCCAAGGCGCAATGCTGATGAGCCATATGGTCATGGCGGCAGCTAGGCGCCGCGCGCTGCGACCGGCTGTTGGGTCGCGCCGGCGGATAAATAACAATCCTCCCAGCGCAACCCAGAGCAGGCCGACCAGCGCCCATGAAGACATATGGGTATGGCAGGCTAGAATGGAAGCCACGCAAAACCAGATCGTATCCCAGCGCCGCGCCTCAGCCCCGCGGCTGAGCGCCCTGGCGATGCCGCAAGCCAAAGCTGCGGCCCAAGTATTAAACAGCAGGGGAAAGGCGTAGACATGCGCCTCTCGCGCAAAGAAAATTAGATAGGGATTGATCGTGCCCAGGCTGGCCAAGATCCAAGCCAGCCGCCGATCGCCTAAACGCCAGCCCAAAAGAAAAAGAGCTGGGATTGTCAATAGGCCAACTAGGGCATAAGCCAAGCGGATATTAAAGCGATTAACCGGTAGGCCTAAACCCTTGACCAGGGCGCTGGTGGTTACGCGCGGCAGACTTAGAATCCGGCCTGTTTTAAAGGCCTGCCAATCGCGCACGAAATTTTCGCGCGGCCCGAAATCAGCAATGGGCGGAATCAATAATTCCACTTCATCGCCGCGCGTATCCATCTCGCCGAGGCGATACAAGCGTATGCCCGCAGCCAACAGGCATAAGAGCAACAAACCAATCGCTAGCGTTTTCCAACCAGCATGCATGTAGGCCTCGTCTTTTAGCAGGCTTGCGCCAAAGCGCTTGCCTCTGATCTAAGTTTATCCTATAAGGTTGCCGGCGCCGAAGCAAGTTTCCCCTTAACCCTAGCGAGGAAGCAATGAAGGGCCTGGCAATATCTCTTTTTAGCTTCATCTTGTATGTTATTGTAACAGCGGCTCTCGCGCGCTGGCTGCGTCCGCGCCGGCCGGCCAAGCTGTTTGTCGGAGCATTGCTGGCCTTTACGCCTTTGTATTTCCTCTTGTATTGGGTGACGCCACGGGATTGTTTCTTGCTTCCGCTCAACTGGCTCTCCGATCAGCCTGGGGTTGAAATTATCCTGGGCTACATCATTTTTCTCTTGAACTGGCATAGTTATATTGACTTTTTCTTCGGATTCAACGGCGGTTTCTCCATGTCTTTGCTGCTGGAGTTATCTCGCGCCGCGCCGGCCGGTCTGTCTACTGAAAAACTGCTGCAATCTTATCTGCGTAGCGATGGGACCGATAAAATTTATGCCTGGCGCTTGCCGCGCCTGCAGCAAACCGGCTATATCAGCATCAATGCCCAAGGGCTCTATCAGCTCACACCCAAGGGTCGGCTGGTTGCCCACTTAACCTGGTTTTTGAAACGGATATTGAATCTTGGACTCGGCGGTTGATCCTATGATACGTGGCATCTTAACAGCGGCTCTAGTCACCTTGGTTTGGATAAGCATCCAGATTGTCTGGATGCATATCAAGCCGGCTAAAAACCGTTTTAAAGCCATGTGCTTGGGTTATGGGCTGAGCCTGCCATTCATCTATCTGGCCTTTCAATGGCTGCCGGGGCTAAAATCAATCGTTTTCAACGAGTCTTGGGGCATTGGCTTGTTTTGGGCTTATGGCCTGCATGGCTTATTATTTGGTTTTTACGCGCAAGGCTTCTATCATGTCGAGCGCTCGGTCACCCTCCGCTTCCTGGTAGAGATCCTGCGGCGCTCTCCGCCGGGCGCGCCGCTGCAACAAATTCTAGCCGAATATAACGTGGCTAGCATGATCAGTGCCCGCCTGGCCGTCTTGGAGAAAAATAATTTTATTCAGAGCCAGGCTGGCCTTTGGCGCTTGCGGCCCAAGGGAGCCTGGCTGGTCCAGGCCATGCGGATTTCCGCGTGGATTTTTCAATCGACTCCGCAAGTTGATCGTCTTTAAAGGCCAGGCGATGATGGATGATATTATTCGCCAATTCAAGGGGCGCGAGGCGCGGCCAGCGGTTCAATTCATCAAGTATGTCATCAGCGGCGGCCTGGTTACGCTTAGCGGCATGTTGGTCTTTGGCGTCTTGGCCTGGAAGGTTTTTCCGGCGCTGCAAGAAGACGAATTCATAACGCGTTTTTTGGGGTTGCGCGTCCCGGTTTTGACGGAAGCTGCGCGCGCTCGCAATTTTGCCTACTGCAAGGTAATTGAATTTATTTTATCCAATCTGCTTTGCTATTTTATTAACAGCGCTTGGGTGTTTAAGCCGGGCCGTCACTCGCGCTCCAAGGAGCTGGCGCTTTTTTATTTATTCGCATTGCTCAGCTTTGTGGCGGGAACCGGTTTAGGCGCCGGACTAATCATCTTTGCTAGCGCCAGCGCGCTGTTGGCCTATAGCCTTAATATGCTTACGTCCGTTATGATCAATTACCTTGGCCGTAAATACATTGTGTTCCAGGGCTGAGGCCGGACCTTAACCCAGCGCTTGCATTGGGTAGGGGACCAGGCTGACCAGCTCTCCAGCTAGCCGCCGCTGGGTTGGTGGGTGGCAGGGGAATGCGGCGATAAAGGTAGAGCTGTTCATCAAAGGCATAAAATATTCCTTGATCCACTTTATGAAGCAAGCGGTAGCGCGTCATCTGATAGCTATCCAGCGGCCTATCCAATAGAAGCAACAGCGGCTCGTTTCTTGGGAAGGCTTGCTCTATATTCAGCAGGGCCTCGTCATAGGATACATGCTCGAAAGCCCAGCGGCGTTCCTCCGTATCAAGATAATAAGTTCCGTATTTGTTGAGGCCGGCAAACCATAGCGATTTGTTGGGAAGATAGGCCAGCACCGGGAAGGTGGGGGCATCGCGCCAGGCTGCTATCGGATAGCGCTCTAGATGATGAGTACGGATGAATTGAGCCATTTGCGCTGACCCCGAATATTGAAATTTTATGTCTGAATAATGCATGGATAGGCCGCATGGCAAGGCCATCAGCAGGCAAAGATTCAAGGCTATCATGGCGCTGCGCCAACGCTGGGTAAAGTCAGGCAAATAAGCCCGGATGCGGCGAAATAAAGGCCGCTCGCTATCCGGATAGTAAGTCGCTAGCCATAGACATAGTAAAGCGCCAATTAGAATCAATCCATGATGCCTAACTCCCCCGGTATGCTTGAGGTAAATGACAAGGGTGCCGCCGATATGCGCGCCGAAAATCATTAAGGGCATGGGCCGGGTGATCAAGACATAGCCTACTAAAGCTAGCATGGCCAAGCCTGCTGGTGCCAGCACCTCTGGTTGGCCGGTAACAAAAAATGCTTGGGCTAGGGCAGTCATTTCATTATCTATTAAGATATGCTTGAAACTCTGCTCAGCAGTGCTGGGTATTTTTGGAAAATTGCTGATCTGTAGAAAGAATAAGGTTAAGCCAGCTAACAAAATCAAACTGGTCCAGATCGCGCTGGAGCGCTTTTTGCTCGCCGTGATATAGTCCCATATAAAGAGAAGGGATAATCCGCCCGCCAAAAATTCTATGTGGATATTGGTATTGAGCAGCAAGGCCAGGAGCACGGCGTATAGAATTGGCCACCTGCAGCGATCGCGATAGATGGCCACCAATAAGAACAGGATCAAAATACTTAATGTATAAAAGCGGATGGATAGACAATATTCCCAGAACATATAATAAGAAAAAATGAATAATATTTTGGTGAGCGCAGAAAAGGGCGCGCGCCAGAGAAACACGGCCACTGCGGCTATAGCCAGCAGCCAATGGATTACCAGCATGGAGAAGCAAGACCAGCCCAGTTTGGCAAAGGGCCATAGCAGCAGATACCATAGCCCTAAATGATTTGAATCCATGGCCACGCGAAAGATATTCAGAAAGCCTGCGTCGCGCGCGACCAGCCAGGCGTAGGCTTCGTCCCGATACAACTCGTGATGCCATAAGGTGATCCAGGTGAGAATGGCATAGGCCGCCCATAGCACAGCATAGCCGCAGCAGACTCTGCGGCTGCTGGTTGGGCGGAGCGGCCTGAGTTGGCTTTGTTGTTGTTTCACGCGATCCTCGTGTTAGGCGTTAGGTTGCCAGCGGCCCCAGAAAATGCGCCATAGTGATCCGCCCACCGAAATTATATTCCGCGGTTTAAAGGCCGATGTTGGTCCGGAAGTGCGGTCATAGTTGTGGATTTTAACCTCCAGGTAGGAGATCTGGGGATTATTGAGAATGCGACAGAGCAATTCAGCCTGATAGCCCAGGCCATAGGAATCTATCCGATGCTGGCAGATATTTGCGCGCTTGTGTAAAACCAATCCATTGAAATAACGCAGCTCATGCCCGCTGAGCAGGCGCACTATCCAAGCAAACAGCAGCGATAGCAAGCGGCGCATGAAATTGCGATGATCACAGTTGAATTTCCGGCTGAAGAGTCGCGTGCCGTAGTAGGGCACGATGATATCTGCTTTCCCCAATAGATTAAGCACATGTTTAATCGAGGCGGTAGGCACAGCGTTGTCGCCATGAATGATCAAGAAATATTGGCCGCGGCCGCGCGCGGCCGCATGAAAATAATTAACGCCGATGCCCCGGTTGGTCGGATTGGCCGTTAGCTTAAACTGATCCTGCAGTTGATTGTTTTCTATATAAGCACGCACCGTCCTGATGGAATCGTCGCTAGAGGCGTCGTCGTAGATTAAAACTTCATAAGAATACGGGAAAAGACACATGACTTCTCTGACCGTGTTCAAGGCATTGACTATTAGCTCCTGCTCGTTATAGCAGGTAACAAAAACAGTCAGATCAAGCTTGGGAGGCATGGATGTTTCCGACATAGGTTTTTATCCGATCTTGGCCTTAAATTGAGTTAGCGTTTGGCGCATGCTAGTAAAGGACATGCCGCTGGCCTCACGAAAACGGCTAGCATCTAAATAGGATTTCTCCGGTCGCCTATCAGTAAAACCCAGCTCTTGTTGGGTTTTGCAAACAACGTCGGCTGAGCGGCCCAGGATTCTTAAAAACTGCCGGGCCAGTTCATCCCGCGAAAAATATTCGCCATTGGCCACATGATAGAGGCCAGTTAATCCTTGCGCGCATCCTAAAATGATCGCCCGGGCCACATCGTTCACGAGGGTCGGAGAAAAAATTTGGTTGGCCATACATAGCAAAGGCTGGCCCATTTGACAACTGTGTAGCCATTCGCTGAAAAGATGATTTTCGGCTGGATCGTCTCCCACGATTTTGTCCAGGCGCAAAAGCAAACTAGTGGGATGGTGCTGGCGGCAATAGGCTTCGATTTTCGCCTTTTGGCGGCCATATTCACTCAAGGGTGCGGCAGGGTCTTCTTCGGTGTAATAGCCCGTCTGCCCATCAAATACGGCGCTGGAGCTAAGCAAGACCAGGCGGGCTTGTTGAGCGGCGGCATCCTCTATCAGCCGGATCGTGTTAGTTAGATTGATCTTTTGAGTTAAGAGAGGCTCCCGCCGGCAGGTATCAATTTTGCTGATGGATGCTGCTATGACCACAAAAACCGGGCCGCCGCTACTGAAGAAGGAGGGGGCGATTTTATCGAGCAAACGTTCCTGGGCCAGCTCCAATCCTATCAAGCCATTTTGGGGGCGCGCTTGGGATGCCGTGCCGAGCACTGCATAGCCCTGGGAGCGGAGCAGGGTGCAGAGGTGTCTGCCAATAAATCCTGAAGCGCCAATGATCAGGAATTTCACCAATGCCGTCTTTCCATATAGAGTTTTGTCGGCTTCAAGATCATGAGCAACTAGGTCATATGCACCAGACAGCGGCCGGCCACGCGGCTGGCGCGCATATCATCAATGGCCGCATTGATCTGCTCCAAGTGATAACGGCGCCCCACCAAGGGCTTTAAATCCAGTTGGCCGGCTTGGCATAACCTAACATAGTTGGGAATATCAAATTCGGGCTGACAATCGCCGCCATGCGAGCCCTTGAGTATTTTTTCAAAATGCAAGGGCAGGGTATAGATGCTGGCCTGCTGGCCCTTGGGGGGCACGCCGACCAGGATCGTGCGGCCGCGCGCGCTGGTAACCCGATAGGCTTGTTCTATGACCTTGACGTTGCCGGTGTTATCCACCGCCACATCCACGCCGGCCGGCCCCACTATCTTCAAAACCTCAACCTCGGGATCTTGCTGGGTCGCATTGATGCAATGGGTGGCGCCCAGTTTGGCAGCCAACTTAAGTTTGTGGTCGAAAAGGTCTATGGCGATAATGGGGTGAGCCGCAATCATGGCAGCCCCCTGCACTATGCTTAACCCCACTCCGCCAGCGCCAAATATGGCAAGGGATTGACCAATCTTTAGCTGAGCGTTGTTATTAAGTACGCCGAAGGCTGTGGTTACGGCGCAGCCCATTAGGGCGCCGCTTTCCGGGTCGAAATTCGCCGGCACTTTGGTTAGGCGATTTTCGGATGCGATGGCATACTCGTTAAAGGTGGTTACCCAACCGGCATTAATCAGGCCCAGCCGAGACTGGTATTGCGGCGGGGGCGCTTCCAGACCGCTGCCTTTACGCCAATGCATAACGACCCTGTCTCCGGCCTTAACGGTCTTGACGCCCGCTCCTGTCTCCAGCACCTCGGCGGTGGCTTCATGGCCCAGCAGATGCGGCAAAAACTTGTCCGGCCCCTTAACCGCATCTATCTCATTGATCTGGGCGCCGCAAATGCCGGTGCAGAGCACCTTTACCAAGACCTGGCCGAAGTTCAAAGGCGCTATTTCAATCTCCTCTAACACCAACGGTTTCTTGCTTTCCACCAGGATGGCGGCTTTGGCTTTCATAGCGGGCTCCCTATTCAAAATAGATGAATCCATAATCGCCCTTATAGCCGCAATGTTCGAACCACCAGCGCCAACCCTCAGGAGGGTAAAAGGCCTCACAAGTCAATTGCCAATATAAAAGGTTGGCTTTCTCGCGCTCATTGCGAAAGGATTCTACGCCGATCCAGGCATCCCGCCGGCGCACCCGTTCGATTTCGCAAATAGCCGGATAGAGATCCTGGGGCGCTAGATTGTGTAAGGTGGTGTTGGAATAAACGAAATCAAAGGATTTGTCGAGAAAAGGCAATTGGCGCGCATGCCCTTGTGCCAGAAAAGGCTTTACCTCCTCCTTGGCATGGTCAATGGCATACTGCGATATATCCAGGCCGGCTATCTGGACTCCCGGCACGGCTCGGGTGAACTCATATAACATGTAGCCCTTGCCACAGCCGACATCCAGGATTTTATCGCCTGGCTTGATCTGATAGTGTTGGGCAATCTGTTGAGCCAGCGGTAACCAGCGCCCGTCATATTTATAGCCGCCATAGCCATACTGACGCTCTCCGTCCCAATAGTCCTGACCCCATTGCTTGGCTTTCTCGGCGCAGGCGGCCTTATCAAATTGGGTTACTCGGCCGACATAATCACGTTTGGAAGACATATTATATTTTTGTAAAAAGTCGATCTGTTTGAGCACTGGCTGGCCTCCTTGGTTTAACGCGTGATTTCCCAGGCGCTGCGCGCCAGGTTTTCTACGCTGATTCCATATTTTTCCATGATATCCTTCTGCGAGCCTAAATCCTCGGTAAACAGGTCGGGAAAGCCCAGGCGCTTGAAGCGCCGGCTGCCGGCCAGAGGGGCCTCCAAGAGGGTTTCTGCCACGGCGCTGCCCAGGCCGCCGATGATGCTATGCTCCTCCACGGTGATCAGGGCGCGGACTCGCCCAGCTTGTTCCATAAGGGCGGTTTGGTCCAGTGGCTTTAAGGTGTGCATGTGTAGCACCCCCGCGCTTAGCCCTTGCGCCGCCAGCTGTTCGGCGGCGGCCAAGGCCAGCTGGGTGGTGATGCCTGTGGTTATAAATAAAACATCCTGGCCTTCTCTTAGTAAAATGGCCCGGCCGATCCGGAAGGGCATATCCGGCCGCGATACGATGGCATCGCCGCCTTTGGCTAAACGGATATAAAGCGGCCCTGGCCATTTTAAAGTTTGGGGCATTAAGCGGGCCATTTCTTCTTTATCACAAGGAGCCACGATCGCCATATGCGGAATCGCCCGTAGGATGGCGATATCCTCATTGGCCAGATGGGTCGGCCCCAGCGGGGCGTAGACCACGCCACCGCCGCTGCCGATCAAGCGCACCGGCAGGTTATGCAGGGCGACGTCAATCAGGATTTGTTCGTAGCAGCGCCGCGTTAAAAAGGCGGCAATGGTATTAAGATAAGGTATTTTACCGCTGAGCGCTAGCCCGGCGGCCATGCCAATCAAGTGAGCTTCGTAGATGCCTTCCATGAAAAAACGGTCGGGAAAATCCGCTGCCATTCGCTCCAGGTCGCGCCGCGTTATATCCGAACCTATGAAGACCACGCGCTGATCAGCCTGGGCCAGATCATAGAGGCTTAGTAAACAGGTCTTTCTCATCGTGGGTATCCCAATTCGGCATAGAGCTCATCAAATTCGGTTGGGCTGATTTTGGTTCTATGATGCCAAGCCGGATTGTTCTCGAGGGTTGTCAAGCCCTTCCCTTTTATGGTGTGGGCAATGATGGCATTGGGCTGGTCGGGCGCGAAGGGCAGGCCGCGGAAGGCGGTCATTAAATCCGGCAGGGCGTGCCCTTGCACCTCGCGCACGGCAAAGCCAAAGCTGCGCCACTTGTCAGTCAGGGGCTCAAGATCCTGGACCTCGGCGGTGCTTCCGTAGGATTGCATTTTGTTGTAGTCGACGATCACGGTCAGCTGGCTTAGCTTGTGTTTGCCGGCCGAGAGGGCTGCCTCCCAGACGCTGCCCTCGTTGCATTCTCCGTCGCCGATAAGCACAAAAACCCGATAGTCCTTGTGGTCGATGCGCCCGGCCAGGGCCATGCCTACGCCAATCGAAAGGCCGTGTCCGAGCGATCCGGTGCTGGCTTCCACCCCGGGAACCTTGCCATATTCGGGATGTCCGCCCAGGATGCTCTCAAAACGACAGAAGCGCTCTAGCTCTTCTCGCGCAAAAAAGCCCTTTTCGGCCAGATTCAGATACAAGGCCAAGCAGCCATGGCCTTTGCTGAGAATGAAGCGATCGCGATCTGGCCAATGCGGATTCCGCGGATCCAGCCGCAGGATGTTTTCATAAAGCACTCGGATTATTTCCAGCGGCGAAAAAGATGAGCCGATATGGCCGCGCCCAGCCGCCTCCAGCATGCGGAGAATATCGCGGCGCTGCTCCTTGGCGCGCTGATCTAGGGCAGAGTTTTTCATGGTAGGCTATAAAATAACTTCTTATTCTAGCCGAGGCTTCAGTCAAGTCCATCGAAAAAAATCGGCGCCGCCAGATATTGCTGTACGGCCAGCAGCTGCCGCCGGGATTTACGCAACTGTTCTTGGCGCCGAGCTTGCGGGCGAGTCCCAGCGAACCGGCGCCTTTCTTTGGCCACCGGCAGGAATTCATTTAGCATAATCAAACTCCATTTAAGGCCAAAGAGGGGATAGAGCAGACGCAAGCGCGTTGCCAAGCCGCTGGCGCCTGCCAGACGCTTGAGCATGGTTTCCACGAAACGTCTCCGTAGGGCTAGCGGGATCGGCACGGCCGGTTGCCAGCAGGCATTACAGATCATCTGGGCTGGATCGTCCCAGCCAGCATATTCAAAATCAAGGAAGATCAGTCGCCCGGCACGACCGCGCAAGACATTATGAAAACCATGATCGGCCGGGTTCAAGGTCCGTTGACTGACTGGCAGGCGTGAGTCCAGCTTCAGGCCGGCTGCTTGCGCGCCTTGCTGGATAAAGGCGCGAGTGCGCCGCCAGGCAGGGCCAATTGCGTCGTGGATAAAATCCTGAACTTGGCTGGGTGCGCCGGCGGCTTGCAGACCAGCTTTGGCTAAGCGCAAGCGCCCGGCCAGGTTGTCCAGGAATCCTTTGATGGAGAAGCTGTAATCGGAACCGGGTGGCAGCCGCGCGGCGGCGGGCTGCTGACGCAGCCGCCACATCGCGCTTAATAAGTTGATGAGTTGAGCCACCTCAGGCCAGCCGATTTCTTGGGGGCGCGGCCGGCGGCCTTCAATAAATTGGTACAGGCCGATATGGTGGAGATGGTCGGCATATAGAGGTTTGGGAATACAGCGCAGGCCGTTGTGCCAAAGGAAACTCAGCATCTTGAACTCGGTCCTCAGGCGATCGCGTTTGTCGCCGGGATGTTGAAAATAGACCTTGGCCAATATATCGCGCTGGCCTAAGGCCAGGCGGAAGACCAGGTTGTTGGCGCCGCCGCTCAAACGCTGGATCTTAGCGGGCTTGAGCGCCCTGGTCGCTAGCAGTTCGCCCAGGGCTTGCCTGGCAGCTTGGGTCATGATGCAGCGCCTTCCAGATAATGCCGAATGTCCAGCCAGGAACTGAAGGGTTGGATGTCTGGAGAGAGCAGAGCCGCGGCGCCAGTCGGAGCAAAGAGCAGCTTGACGACCTGCGCTGGAAAGTCGCGGTCTTGAAGCAGCTCCAGAAGATCGTCAATAAAATGCGTGCATTGGCGCTGGGCGATCCGGCTTAGTTTGTCCGCACGCGAGTCCTCGAAGCATAGCGCCGCCCGGCTCAGGCCGAACCCGTTTGTAGCGAAAAAACCATGTCTTTCCATCCAAGCCAACGCCGCCGCGCGCAGGTTAACCTGCGGGCCCAAGGTTGGATATTCCAGCTTGTGGCTGATGATGGAAATGGGGATAGCGCGCGTCCGGCAGCAGGCAAAGAATTCGGCCACTCCAGGGTATACGACAGCTTCCGCCATCCGCCGGCCATAGACCTCGCCCTGCAGTTTCGTCCAAGGAATATTGCCATCTGGCTGTTGCCATAGCCAGGCGCGCACCGCCGCCTTAGTGGGAGGCAGGTTGGCTGGAATCAAGCCTTGTTGGCTGGCGCAGCGATGAAACAAGGCATCATAGTTTACCAGGGTATTGTCAAAATCTATGCCGATATGCAAGCGCCCTACCTTTCATTGCACCGCTAATTGCTGCATTCGTTTGATGTTGTAGTAGAGCGGATTTTTCATCGGATCTTGAAGCAGGCCCTGCTGATAAGCGTTGGCGATGCTGCGGATGGCAGCGGCCACCGAATAGCATGGCTCAAAACCCAATTGCTCGCGGATGCGGTCGGAATTGATATGGTAGGAGCGCCGGTCGTCTGTGGGCACATACTCCATGCGTATGCTTGCATCGCCCAGGGTTTCCTGAACCATCTGAGCAATCGCCTTGACCGAGTAGTTATGGTAGCCCGCGTTAAAGGGAATGCCATGCACCTTGGCGTGCGGCGCGTCAAGCAGCACGGCGTAGGCTCTAACCATGTCTAAGATGTTCAGGTTGGGCCTGAGTTGGTCTCCGCCGAAAATGCGGATGCAACGATTAACCAGCGCATGAATGGTTAGGATGTTCACGGTTAGGTCCAGGCGCAGGCGCCGCGCATAGCCGCAAACAGTGGCCGGGCGCAGTATGATGCTGGTCATGGAGTCGGTGGCGTCCTCCATGAGGATTTCTTCGCATTGTAACTTAAAACGAGAATAATCGGTTAGCGGGTTTTTAGGAGCATCCTCGCGGACATTCGGCTCATTGCTGATCCCATATACGCTGGAAGAACTGGCGTAAATAAAGCGTCGCACACCGGCCTCGCGCGCCGCGCGCACCAGGCCGGGAAAAGCGTCTAAATTGATTGATTTGCCCAAGCGGGGATTGAGTTCAAAACTAGGATCATTGGAAATACAAGCCAGATGGATGACGCTGTCGATATCGCGCAGGGCGCTGCGCAGAGCTCTTTGGTCGCGGATGTCAGCTTTAACACGCTGCAGCTTGGCATGTTCATTGACTTCATCAAAGACCTGCTGGCCATACCAAAAAAGATCAAACACCCGCAGCGTGTGGCCTTGTTGGAGCAGATAGGGGACCAGCGCGCTGCCGACATAGCCAGCGCCGCCGGTGATCAAGATGCGTTGCTTAGTGTTGCTCATATAACTCCAATTTTATCAAGCCGCAACCTCTCGGTGCTGCTTTTAAGATCGTTGTTCCACACTGTCCATCCAGTGATGCAGAATGGCGGCGTGACATGATTCGGCGAACCCGTAAGTTGGGGCTGGCACATATAGGTTTAGGGTGCCTTGGCGGCGCAGGGGGTTATCCGCTGCTTGGGCCGTAAGGGTGATGATATCGAGCTGCAGGCGCTTGGCTGCAGCCACCGCCGTTAAGATATTGGCCGATTTCCCTGAGCTGCTGATCGCTATCAGCATGTCGCCATGCTGCGCCCGCCGGGAAAGCGGCTCGGAAAAGACGCACTCGTAGCCCATGTCATTGGAGATGGCGGTTATCAGGGAGCAATCGGAGAAGACCTCTGTGTGCAGATGGGCGTTCTTGGCTAAATCAGCGGCCATATGGCTGGCCATGGAGGCGCTGGCACCATTGCCTATCAAAAAAATGGTTCGGCGGTTATCGCGCAAGCGCTCGGTCATGTTTCGCCAAGCAGTAAAGCCATCCGCCGCGCTGATCTCGGCGCCGGAGTGATCGCGGAAGGATAGCGCTTGCAACAGTTTGGCCAGCGCTTCCACATGTTGTGTCCAATTGCTTTTGATCATGGTTTCTGCCGCCCGCTTAACATCCTTATTTCAATAGCGCCGTAATGCTTTTTTGCACTTTGGCTTTTTCTATGGCCTTGTTGTTGCCGACTATCTCTACGGCCTCCGCGCCAACCACATTGCCGATAAAGCCCAAGATTTCAAAGGGCGTATTCAGCGCGGCGGCCAATGCTGTTACCGCCAAAAAAGCGTCGCCGGCGCCAACCCGATCAACCACCTTGCGGGCAAAGGCGGGCACTACGGCATAATCATTTCCAGTCGCGCTGACCAGGCAGCCGCGCTGTCCGCGGGTAACGACCATGCAGCGCGCCTTTAAGCGTTCCCGCTGAGTCTCCAGCATCGGCCGCAATTCGCCACGCGCATCGCGCACTTCTAAACGCATTTCATGCTCGGCGATACAAGCATAATCGGCCCGCGGATAGCGACTGATGGTATGGAAGCCGCGATTGCCAGCATTGGCTTGGGTATTGACCGCCAGAAATGGCGCGGTTTGGCAAAGCGTCTCAATGATGGCTGGCGCTATGGCTCCATGTCCAAAATCGGCTACCAAGACCAGATCAAAGGTCTTGGCCCGCCGGCGCAGTTCGGCGGATATGGCCGCGCTAACCTCCCCAGGCAAGGCTTGCTCTTCAATGTCATATATCTCGATCAATTTATTGAGGGTGTAGCCATCTAGGATGCGGCGTTTGCAAATCGTCGGGATCCCGGCCACACTGAATAAATGCGGCACAATGGATTTATTCAAGCTCGTCCGAATGAAGTCCTCATAGTTATTGCGCGCACCCAAGACCGAGATCAGTTCCACCTGGCCGGCAAAATTGGCTACATGGTTGGCCACCGCCAGGGCGCCGCCGGCGAAGCGGTCTTCGGACTGGCGCCGGACCGCCAGTACCGGATCCTTAGATGATTTGCCGATAGCTTCGCAATAAACATATTCGTCTATGATGGCATCGCCTATGACTAATACTTTCAGCTCAGCCATTCGCGCGAGGATCCCTAGCACGTCTTCCAGGCGGTAACGCTTGCGAAAGAGATCAAGATATTCGTCGACTTCTTGAGGATAAACAGAGAGAAAACGGTTAATCAGGTTGGTGGAGCTAAAAACTATGTCTTCGGTAAAGGCTATGGCAATGCCCAGTTCGTTGGCCACCTTGGCCTCGCGGGAGATCTTGCCGGTTTGGTCCGACTGTAGATTCCGGAATTCGGCTCCCTTGACATATAGGTTGGGCCGCAACAAGCGTAAGGTCTCTTCCGCGGTTGGCCAGGCATTGATAGCCACCCAATCGACGCAGGCCAAGGAAGCTATGGCTTCGGCGCGGAGAGTTTCCGTAAAGGCCGGCCGGTGCGGTCCCTTGTCCACGAAACGATCGGGCGTCAAGGTTACAACCAAAAGGTCGCCCATGGCCCGCGCCTGTTCGAAATAACGAATGTGGCCGATATGTAAAAGATCAAATACGCCGTGGCAATGCACGACATGCCGACCTTGTTGGCGCGCGCTGGCTACCAACTGAGCTAATTGCTCCAAGGCAACGATTTTCTTGCTAACCATAATAACTCTTTTCAGTCTGCGCTTCTAAGCGCCCGTACATTTTTTGCGGCTAGATAATGTGGTTAACAATAGCGTCTGAACCAGGGCTTGTAAAGGCCACGGATTATGGCCCGCGCCGTCATGTGGCCAATATCTGATTCTTTAATTCTTGATAGCGCAGGCTAAACCAAGGGGCCGTTTGCGACTCGTTGCGGCTGTCATCCCAATGCTCTTTCAGAGCTAGTCGCGGTGGCGCTTGCACGCGTTTAGCCAGACCCAGTCCTTGATACAGCAGCCACCAGCGCTCCAGGTCGGCCAGGAAGGCTGCGCCGTCGGCAAAGAGGTCGCTGAGTTTGGCGTTATAGCCTAAATATTCTTCCAGGCGGCCGGCCAGGTAGTGCTCTAATATATCTTCCGGCGTGGCCGCTGGTTGGGCTTCGACCCAAGCGGCGAAGAGTCGGTCATGATAGGGATAAATCAGTGGATCGCCTTGGTTTTTATCTACGTTTTGAGCTTGGCTCAGCTCAGCCGATGGCGGCAGATCGAAGCATGCTCGCGGAATGATTTCTTTTTGAAAAACCCGCTCGTTTAAATAGCTGGCCAGTTTGTAGACTTCGCCCTTCCATAGATCGGCGATGGGCGCCATAAAGCCGGCTAGGTCTCCATAGAGAGTGCTATAACCAACCGTTATTTCGGCCTTATTAGCATTACAGATGTATGCCCCGCCAAAGGCGGCGGCCAGCGCAGCCAGTAGACGACTGGAGCGGTCGCGCGCTTGGATGTTCTCCAAAATGGCTTCGTTAAGCTGCAGCTGTTTTTTTAGCCGACCGTCAGAGGAAGCGATCTCTAAGCCATCTAGCTGTGCCTGGGTTAATTTGAGGCTAGCGTTAATAGGTAGTTCGACATAATAGCATTGTAAGTTTGCCGCCAGCCGCCGCGCCAGCGCAATGGTGGTTGGCGAAGTAAAAGGCCCCGGCAGATTGGCCAATAGAAGTTTTTCCTGACCTAAAGCTTGACAACATAGCGCCGCCGTCACGGCGGAATCAATTCCGCCAGAAAGCCCTATCGTAATGCGCTCAAGCTTGCACTGCCGCGTGAATTCGCCTATGCCGTAAAGCAAGGCTTGATAGATCGCGTCGTAATTATCGGTTGCCGGGACGACTGGTCCTGGCTGGATGGCTTTATCCAGGGGGATGGATTGGGTCAAGATCTTTTCGGCGAATGGATCTAGCCCGAAGAATTGTCCGGCGCGATCGTAGACGCCCGACATCCCGGCGCCGATGAAAATGTTTTTGGAGTCATTTTGTATGCCAACGCTGTTGACGTGCAGCAAGGGTTTGGCGGCGGCGCTCGCATATTTTGCCAGGGTGTTATGACGTCGCTGCAGGCTGTTGTCGGCAAAGCGCGCGCAGCTGATGTTGATCAATAAATCCACATTGAGTTGGGTCGGCTGGCGCCCGCGGCGGGACTCTTCCGCGTCAGCGCAGGCTGCCTCGTCCAGCAGGCAGCCCAGGGTCCAACCGGCAACTGTGATAGGCGTCAGCATTTGATCGCCGGGTTGGCCTGATTCCAAGGCAAGTTGGCGCAGGTCGCCAAAAAAGTGGGCTGCATCATCAGCCGGGCTGGACTGCAGGGCTTTGATCACGAAGGGATAGGCGCTATTGCGGGGGCCAATAAAGCGACCTTTGTGCGCTACAAATAGCGCATTGTATTTACGGAAGCGGCCAGACGCATCGCGGCGTTGCCAGTCTGTGGCGACATTGCCGAAGACCACGCTGATGCCGCTGGCGGCCGCACGGATGCGCTCGCCGCATGCTTCGCATTCACGCAGAAAGGCTGGCCATTCCCATTTATTGCCGAGCAGCCAACCGGATACGGCCATTTCCGGGAAGAGCACTAGCTCGACGCCGGCCTGGCGCGCCGCCGCGATGGTGCTGAGGATATAGGCCGTGTTAAGGGCGGGCTGGCCAGGCAGCACCCGCATTTGGACCAGCTGGGTGCGGATGGTCGGCCGGGCCGCAGGGGCATGTTTATCAGGTTGCAAGTGCTCTTCCCTCCAAACTATCGCTTGAGCGCAGCAGGGCTGGCGTTGCCATCATCGCTCGGTCGCCGCCTCACTCGGAACGATCAAGCCGCGCTGATTCAAGGCATCCATGAAGACGGTCAAGGGCCGCTCCCGGCGAACATGCTTAATTTGCTCGTCTCCGCCAACGGCCGGCCAGCGTTCCAGCATTTCCCAGCGCACGAAATTTTCGGCGTCCTCGCTGAGCACGGAAAAATAGCCGATTCCTGACGAAGCTAAATTATGAAAGAAATGGGCTCCTTGGGATGGATCCAGTTTGCGGCCCGGCAGCGGCGTTTCCACGATCGCTGCCGCTCCAGCCACCTGTTGCCAGCTCACTGGCACTCCCAGCGCCAAGGCCCGCGAACCCCAGCGACCTGGCCCGATTAAAATGTAGCGCCGGCGCTGGGCTAATAGGCCTTGATTGAGCCGGCCGATGGTCTCGGCGGCTTGGGCGCCGCGACTGAAATTCAGGCATTGGGGCTGGCAATAAATAATATCGTGGATATTTTCAATCATGCCGTTGCCCATGATTTTGCTGCAGGCGCATAAGGCTCGCTCGCGTTCCAGGCCCTCCATGTTTAATGCTGCTTGCCCTGGCATGGAGACCATTGGGCGGATCTGCAGCAGGAAAAATTCCGGCTGGGTCTGTGGATGATAATCCAGATTGGCCGCGAATTCAATTTCTACGTCTGAGCCCATGCTTTCCTTGCCGGCTTGCAGCAGCTGATGGAGCATATCGCAAAGAGGAAAATTCCGCTGCTTCAATAATGGCGCAAAGGTTACCACGCGTTGACCCGCTTCGGCCAGATCATCTATCAGGCGATCATCGCTTTCCGAGATGACGCTGGCCACCGGATGCAGGGTCAGGTCTTGCTCGGCACGCTCCAATTCAAAAAGATCCAGATTGGAGTTCTTGCCAAAACTGAGTTCCAGATCAGGCTTCTCGAGATCCAGGGCATAAAATTGTTTCTGTGCTAGGCCGGCCAGCTCGCGCGGCTGGGCGACCTGCGGCAAAATGGTGGGATAGCGCGGGCAGAAGCGTAAGGCATCGCCGCCCTCGACCACCATCTTGCCGAAGCCCAAGGCCACTGAGGCCACGCCATCCTGGGGCTGCATGCGTGCAAAGGGATAATAATTGAAGGATTGCGCTAGGCCGGAGACAGCCGGATAAAAAAGGTTGCCATAGCGCCGGCCAACCAACTGTTGCACAATGACAGCCATTTTCTCTTCCATGTTCAGCTTAAGCGCATGGAAATAGCTTTTGATCGATAGGCTATAGGTGGAGGCATAGATCATCTTTATGGCTTGGCATAACTGCTCGAAACGCAGTCGGGGATCAGTGGCGATGTTGGGCAACATGCAGGTTTCATACAGGCCGGCCAGCGGCAAGCTGGAGGAATCTTCCATATGGCTAGATGAGCGAATCGCCAGAGGCACTCGGACTCGTTCGATGTATGAACGCAGCTTGCGACAGAGGCTTTCCGGCAAGGCTGCTTGGAGAAACCTTTCGCGCAATAGGTCGTCATCTTGGCAGTCGGCGGCGAAGCTAGCCAAAGCGTTGCTTTCCATGAATTCGTCAAAGATGTCGGTAGTGATCACCAGGGTGTGCGGAAAACGCACCGCGCCGCCGCCCAGTAGCTTATCGGGAAAATGCCGACTCAGCAGCTGCGACATAAATGCCAGGCCCCGGGCCTTGCCGCCCAAGCTGCCGCGTCCGATCATTACAAACTGATATTCAGGTTCGAAATCATCCGGCTGGAAGTCGGCGACTATGCCGCGATGTTTTTCACGGCGGGCGGCCTGGATCGTCTTATAGAAAAACTCGCGCATGTCGGCGTAAGACTTGAAATCCTGCAGTTGTAAAGGATGGAAGAGCTCGGCTAGACTGGTTTCGCCTTGCGCCAATAGCCAGTGCGAAAATTGATTGCGGCGGCTATGAAATTCAATGGATTCCTCGGGCAGCTCGCGCAAGGCATCTTCAAACTCGCGCAGGCTGCGGGCGCGGCGGATCTCGTGCCCTTGACCATCGCGGAAAACGAAATCGCCGAAGCCCAGTCCCTCCACACAAAATTCAGCCAGTTCGCGCATAAAGTGTGGCGATTGTTTGTCGATAAATTCTATGCCGAGTTCTTGGGCTACGCCCGCGGCAGCCTCGTCTGCCGATATCAGCAGGATCGGCAGACCGGGTATCTGCCTTTGTAAATGGCTAAGGAAATCGCGGCCGGCCTGAGGATTATGACGTTCCTCGGCGGCAATGCGTAAATCTGAGATCACGCCATGTAAAAACGGTTGATAGCGCTCGAGCAGGGCGCGGGCTTCGGCAAAGCTACGTGCCAGGAGCACTTTGGGGCGCGTGCGCGTACGCAGCTGGCGCTCGTTTTCATCGACGCCATAAGGCACGCGCGCGAAGGCCTGCTTCATCAACATGGCATACAGGTAAGGCAGAAGCAGCGAGTATTGTTTGATGGAATCCTCAATCACCAGGATGACCCCAATGCGCACTATCGCTAGATCCAGGTCTATATTGAGGGAGTCCTCCATCAGTTTTATGATAGCCAATAAAACTTTGGCGCTGCCATGCCATGAAAAGGTATAGTCGATGCCCTCAGAGGCTCCGGCTAGGGGAGTTGGCTCGGTGGCGCTTCCCGCGGCGAAGATCAGCTTGATCACTGGCAGGTTGGGATGCTGGGCCTTTAGGGCCCGCCCGAAGTCTGGCACGGCCATATCGGCCAGATTCGAGGAGACCAGCACGAGATCATATTTTTCGCGCTGCAGTGCGGCGAAGGCATCTTGGGCGGATGTCACCGTGGTCAATTGCGGTGCGTTTTGCAGGTGCAGCAGCGAGTAAGTCCCGTAGATATCTTCGGATAAGCTGCCGTCCCACTCAAGGCTAAAGGCCTCGTAGCGGCTAGAGACCATCAGGATGGTCTTGATTCGCCGCGCCATCAGGGCGTGAAAGTGGCGGGCCGCCGGCCAGTCCAGCGAGCTATCTTGCGCGCGAATTTTTTCTTGCATAGGCTTAAGCAACATGCTAGCAGTTTTTGCTCTTAACAAAAGGAAGAAATTATGAGTACAGTTTTTGAGAATGCCATTGAATTAGTCCAGAACACCGCCAACCTTATCGGATTGGCTAAACGCTACCCGGGCATGCAAATCATCGAGCGTCTGAAAATTCCCGATAAGGTGATCATGTTCCGTTCCACGATTCAGCTGGATAACGGTTCCTTGCAAAACTTCAACTGCTATCGCATTCAATATGCCAATGTGCTTGGTCCCTATAAAGGTGGCATCCGTTTGCATCCCGAGGTGGACCTGGAGGAGGTTAAGGCCCTGGCTTTATGGATGACCTTAAAAACCGCTTTGGTGGACATACCCTACGGGGGCGCCAAGGGCGGCATTACCGTGGATCCTAAAACCTTGACTCCCGCTGAGTTGGAGCGGCTGATGCGCAAATATACGGCGCGTCTGGTCAATGATATCGGCCCTGATCTGGATATTCCTGCTCCGGATATGGGCTCCAGCGCCCGCGAAATGGCCTGGCTCTTTGATGAATATAGCCAGCATCGCGGCGCCAGCTATGGCGTGGTCACCGGCAAGCCCATCGCCCTGGGCGGATCGCTGGGGCGTAAAGAGGCCACTGGACGTGGAGTTGTCTGCGTCATGCTGGAGGCGCTTAAAGAACTCAACTTACAAAATTATACTGTGGCCGTTCAGGGGTTTGGCAATGTCGGTTTACATGCCGCGCTTGATCTGCATGCTCGCGGCATCAAGGTGGTGGCCGGCAATGATATCACCGGCAGTATTCATAACCCGGCTGGCTTGGATGTCCCAGCCTTGGCCAAACATATCGAGCAGACCGGCGGGCTGGCTGGCTTTGCCGGCGCCAAGCCGCTGGCTGATTTCTGGGAATATCCCTGCGACGTTTTATTGCCCTGTGCCATGGAAAATACCATCACCGCGCATAATGCCGGGGCCATCCAGGCCAAGCTGATCGTTGAGGGCGCCAATGATCCCGTCGCTCCGGAAGCCGACCGGATCCTGGAATCCAAACAGATCTTGGTTGTTCCTGATATCCTGGCCAATGCCGGCGGCGTGATCGTTTCTTACTTCGAATGGGTCCAGAACCGCGCCGGCTTCTATTGGGAAGAAGCGGAAGTTAACCAGCGTTTATTCGCCCTGTTGCGTAAGGCTTATGCGCGCGTTCGCGCCACTGCCAGCAGTCAGCGCGTATCATTTCGTCAAGCGGCCTATTGTCTGGCGCTAGAGAAAATAGTTCGAGCCATGATCGATCGCGGCGTGCAGTAATGCAAAGCTTAACCGGTTTTGATCGGCCGATCTCCATTCCGGCCAATCGGGCCGAATGCCTGGCAACCTTGCGTTCGTCCTGGCAGGGGCCAGCCCTAAACGAGGCTGCGATCAAGTTGGCGCTGGAGCGGCCCTGCTGGCCCGGCGGCCTTGGCCCGAGCATGTTCGACCTGGTGCGCCCGGGCCAATCGGTTGGCTTGGTGGTTTCCGATCATACCCGTAAAACCGCGACCGATCGTCTACTGCCCATCTTGCTGCAGGGTTGGCTGGAGCGCCATTGCCGGCTGGAAGATTTTTTTATCCTGGTGGCTTCCGGCATTCACCGCCCACCCAATAGCGCAGAAATCGCCAGGATTCTGGGGGCCGACCTGGCCAAGGCCTTCGCCCAACGGCTCTGGATTCATGATCCCGACGATGCCGCCAATTTGGTTGAGGTGGGCCAGACCCAGTGCGGCCACCCGGTCTGCGTTAACCGGCGAGCCTTGAGGGCCGATCGCCTGATTCTCTTGGGCGCGGCCAACTATCATTATCATGCCGGGTTTGGCGGCGGCCGTAAAGCGCTGGTACCCGGCCTGTCGGCGCGCGCCACCATTGCCTTTAACCATAGCTTAACGCTGGATCCCCAGCGCGATCAAATCCATCCCGCGGCTGTGCCAGGCCGGCTAGACGGCAATCCTGTTGCCGAGGAAATGCTGGCTGGCGCCCGGCTGTGCCGGCCGAGTGGTATAATCAACACCGTGCTGGCTCCCGATGGCAGTTTGGCTGGAGTATTTGCCGGTGATCTCGACCTAGCTCATCGGGCGGCCTGTCGGCTAGTGGAACAAATCAATCGTATCAACTTGGTCCAGGCGGCTGATTTCGTGATAGCTTCAGCGCAGCCGGCAACCAATTGGATTCAAAGCCATAAAGCCTTATTCAACGCCTTTCGAGCGATCGTGCCGGCCGGTCGCGTTATTTTGAGTGCGCCTTGCCCGGAGGGCTTGGGCGATGAGCGCTTCCGCTATTGGGTGCGCCAGCCAAGCTTGCATGATATCTTTAAGGGGCTACGCCAAAGCCCTGAAGTGCTCGGCCAAACAGCTCTGTCTACGCGGATGCGCGCTCCCCAAACCATTTTGGTAACCGATTTAAACGCGCGTGATCGCCGCGATTTAAGCATTCCTACAGCACCCGATTTAGATATTGCCCTGGCCATGGTCTTGGAGCGGGCGCGCCGCCTGGGTAAGGCCCGACCTACCTACTACCTCATGCCAGAGGCGCTAAGCTTGGTGCCTTTTCTCAAGCAAGTTTAATTTTTTATAATTTAGTTGTTGCTAATTATGATTCAGCAGGTAAAAAATACCTCCAGGCGTGCTCTTAACCTATTGGAACGGAGTAGTCTATCTATGAAATGCTCATCAAGGATTCCAGCGGTTGTAGGTTTAGTAGTTTTGGCGTTACTCTCTCAAACAACTCTGCGGGCGGACGATTCCAATTATCAGCGTTATATGGTTGGCGAGCGGGCCGGCGGCATGGGCGGCGCGGTGGTATCCATCGCCGAAGGAGTGGATGCTTGCTATTATAACCCGGCCGGCCTCGGTAAAATCAGGTCGAATACCTTATCGATTTCCGCCAATTTATATGGGTTTAATAAATATAAAATTAAGGATGCTTGGTACCCCCAGGAGGATTTTAACTCTTCTTCCTTCATCAGCATTCCCACTACCATGGGCAGCCTGCTTAAGCTGGGCGATAGCCCTGCCGCGGCGGCCTTCTCAGTCTTCATCCCCGATCGCAGCGCACTGCATGAAATCAGCGCCTTCAGCTCCGCCGGACATTATACCACCTATAGCACGGAAGATCAGCAGCTTTGGCTGGGCCCTTCGATCGGCGCCCAGATCAATCCCCAAATTGCCTTGGGCCTTTCCGTGTTTGGCGTTTACCGCACCTATTCTGAATTTGAAAGCCTTTACTGGGCCAGCCGGCCAACCACCCTTTCCTATTCCCAGGATATCAATGCCTACACCCTGAACCTGGTCACGGTCTGGGGCATTCAGCTGCGCCCGACCGAGCGCTGGAACCTTGGCTTAACCTTTCATACTCCGCAATTCGCTCTTATAGAAAATGGCGAGGCCCAATATCAATACATAGAGAAGAACCTTGATAGCGGTTCATTTTACGCCGATGACGTAACAGTTAAAAACGATGTGCCGATGAAAATAACCATTGGCGTCGGCCAGGAGGAAGAAGATCTCTATGCCTGGGGCCTGGATCTATCATGGCATTTGCCAACGAGCTTTACTTCGATCGAAGGGCAAAGCGATAATGGCACTGTTATTCGCGAACGTATTCAACGCAAGGCGGTGCTGGATTTCAATCTGGGCGGCGAATATATTATCCAGAAAAAATTCCCCTTGCGGGCCGGCTTTTTCACCAGTTTTTCTTCGGCCCCGGATGTTGATGCCGACGATGCTTACAGTCTAGCTCAAATTGATGAATACGGGATCACTGCCAGCATCGGTCGCCGTTCGGATATCTTGGATACGAATATCGGCGTCAATTATCTCTTTGGCCATGGGGATGATCTGGGTTTTGATTTTGATGAGCAAGGCAACCTGACCCATAAGCTTGTTAGCGCCCATGAACAGCGCATCTATCTGTTTTTTAATACCTCCTATCATTTTTAATACCAGCCGTCTTGGCGCGCTTTAAGGCACCGCCGGCGGGCCTGCCAGGCCCTCCGCTGGGATTAAAAGTATAGGTGAGCTATTAGATTGGCGCCGCCCAGGCCGATCAGAATAAGGCCGCCCAGCGCTTCGATCCAGGCTGCACAATTACGTCCCGCACAACTGCCCAGCAGCCCGCCCAGCAGCGATAAAACAAAGGCGACTGCGCCGATCAACCCGGCCGCGGCGATGATTGGCTCGCCCAGTAATGCCAAGGTCAATCCAGCAGCCAACGCATCGATGCTCGTGGCTAAGGCTAATAATAAAAGCGTCCAGAGATCTATCGCTGAGGCCGCTTGCTTGATGTCCTTGGGCTGAAAGGATTCAATCAGCATCTTGGCGCCGATCAATACCAGCAGACCAAAGGCTACCCAGTGATCAACGCCGGCGAGCAGGGAGCGAAACTTTAAGCCGGCCAGCCAGCCGAGCAGCGGCATGCCGGCCTGAAATAATCCGAAGCAGCCAGCCATTTTCAAGGCTTCCCATAGCCGCGCCCGGCGGATTTTCAGGCCACAGACCAGCGCTACCGCCAAGGCGTCCATGGATAGGCCTACCGCCAACAGAAAAATAGCCAGCCAACTCATAGGGCATGTTGCTCCACAAATGCGCGGACGGCCTGATCGCAAGCTGGTAAAACCGTTCGCCGGATTGGCTGACTTTTTAGCTCCTCCAGAGTGGCATGCTGAGCCAGGTCTTGGCCCAGCGCCAATTGAATGGCCTGGCTGAATTTGGCCGGATGAGCAGTTGCTAAACAAATCATCGGCTCATCCGGGTCCCAGAAGGCTTGGGCCGCGCTCACCCCGATGGCGCTGTGTGGATCCAGCAGATAGCCATGGGCGCTGTGCAGCTGCCGAATGGTTGCTAAACAAGCTGCCTGATTTACCGAAGCTGCCGCGAATAGCGGATCGCTCCAGGGCGCTGTGCGGCTGCCTACTCGCAATTCGCCGGTTGCGCTGAATTGGCTCATCCACTCCTTGACCTGGCCAGGCTCTTGATCGGCTAGATAGTAAAGATAACGCTCAAAGTTGCTGGCCACTTGAATATCCATGGAAGGGCTCAAGGTCGCTTGGAGCTGACCGCGCCGATATACCCCGCTATTGAAAAATCGCGTGAGGATATCGTTATCATTGCTGGCTAATATCAGGCGGCCGATCGGCAAGCCCATGCGCCAAGCCAGGTAGCCAGCTAAAATATTGCCGAAATTGCCGGTGGGTACGGCGAACCTGACCCTGGTCTTGTTGGTGCGCTCGATAACCCTGAAGGCAGCATAGAAATAATAGACGATTTGAGAAAGCAGTCGCGCCCAATTGATGGAATTCATCGCGCCCAGCGCCCAGCGATCACGGAATGCTAAATCCTGAAAGAGCCTTTTAACGATGCTCTGGCAATCATCAAAATCGCCTTGCAAAGCCAAGGCAAAAACATTCTCATCCGGCACTGTCGTCATCTGCAGTTCCTGGATTGGACTGATGCGCTCGTGCGGATAAAGCACGATGATCCGCATGCCCTGGCGACCCTTGGCGCCATGGATAGCTGCGCTGCCAGTATCGCCGCTGGTGGCCGCCAGGATGTTGAGGCGCCCGCCTGTGCGGGCCAGTTCATATTCAAAAAAGCGGCCCAGAAACTGTAGGGCCAAGTCCTTGAAGGCTAAGGTTGGTCCATGAAAAAGTTCCAGTATGTGTAGATTGTTGAGCGAAACGACCGGGGTTATTTCAGGATGCTGAAAAGCTGCTGTGCTGGCGCCAATTAGCTGGCGCAGATCCGCGGCCGGACAATCCACATACAGGCGCATGATTTCAAAAGCCAGTTCGTTGTAGGCCAGCTGCCGCCAAGCCGGCAGGGCGGCGCGCACATCGGGCAAGGCGGCGAGAAACCGCTCGTAATATCCCCGCACCGCT
>CAYUHK010000014.1:0-2733 GCA_964444425.1 uncultured Verrucomicrobiota bacterium | reverse complement strand
CGCGCACATCGGGAATGCGCCTGGGCAGAAACAGGCCGCCATCTCTGGCCAAGCCGGTCATGACGGCTTCCTTGAAGCCGACCGGATGATCACCGCCGCGGGTGCTGATATATTCCATGGCTGCCTACCTTGTTGCGCTTCCCTGGCCGGTGCCCTTTAACCACAGCTGTCCATTAACCAGCTGCAGCGTGGGTATGCTTTGTAAAATAGGGATGCACCAATGCTCCTGGCCGGGTTGAAATAATTCATCATCTAGCCAAATGTTTTCGATCGGTAAATCCAGCAAGGGCGTTAAATCCTTGGCCGGGATTTGTTGGATGGCTAAGCTACGTAAGCTCGTCATTTTCTTTAACGGGGTCAAGTCCTTTATGGCCGTCTTATTAAGAGCCAAGCGCTCTAGAGGCAAATCCTGTAGCCAGATCAGGTCGCGATCCCTGATCTTAGTGCCACTGAGATCCAAGACCCGTAGAGGCATGTCTTTGAGCACTGTGAAATCGCGGATATCCGTATATTCCAACCTGAGATTGATTAGCTTTAGGTTAGCTAAAAAAGAATAATCGGTGGTTTTGGCCCGGGTTAAATAGAGGCTCCGTAGCGGCATGCTTTTTAAAAGCGTAAGATCCTTGATATCGGTGTCGCTGATGTCCAACTGCAATAACGGCGCCTGGTTAAGCGGGCTTAAGTTGCGCACTTTGGTTTTAGCTAAGTTTAAATAGTTAAGCGGCACATCCTTCAAAGGCGTAATATCGGTTACATCTGTCTCGCTTAAAATCAAACGCCGCAGGGGCATTTCGTGTAAGACCTTGATGTCTCTTACTCGGGTTCCTGCTAGATTTAATTCGCTTAGGGGCATGCCTTTTAAATAGGTGATCTCGCCGATCTTTGTGCGTTCTAAGCTCAATTTATCCAGCGGCATGCTGAATAGCGCCGAGATGTCTCTAACCATTGTGTAACTAATATCCAGCTCGCGTAAATCCATGCCCTTGAGCGGCGTTAGATCGCTTAAAGGAGCGCTGGGCGGCGGCTGCTTCCAGCGCGTATCGGGAGAATTGCCACTGCAGATCGCTACGCGCAGCTTAGCTAGCACGCGCAAGGGTCGGATATCCTTGAGCGCGCTAGAAAATATCTCGATGCGGTCGATTTGTCCGGCCTCATCGGCCGTCACAACGATAGCTTCCTTCTCCAAGCCTGGGTTGCGTTCAAGCATTTGCGCTAGCAGGGCCTGCGGCGCTGCCATGCCAGTCGGCGGTTGCAGCAGCGCGCGCAGATCGGTTGGCGCCGCTGCGGCCTGCGGCGCGCTGGCTGATGAAGCCTCAGCTGGGGCGGTGGGTTTGGGCGTCAGCGCCTGGCTCAGAGCTTGTAATATCGGCGCATGTTGCTGAGCAAATTTAGTCTGCCCAAATTTCTTTTGATAGCCGGCTAAAGCTTTGGTCAGCAGCTGTGCCTTTCTGGCGGGAAAGGTCTTTTGGCTAATGGCCGTTAGGCATTGCTCGGACTCTAGAGTATCTGGGGAGACTTTGATGGGGAGATTGCGCAAGATATTCAAGAGGCCATCTCGCGCTTGCTGCTCAGTGTGTCTAACTTGGAGCTCTTCTAATTTAGCCAGCAAGGGCCCGGATAATAAGGGCCCGGTTTTGGCTAGCGCCGCCGCCGCCGCCGCCCAATCCTGGGCTTGAGCGGCTAAGATGCCTCGCATTAAAAACACTTCTGGTTTTTTCTCAGGGCCCAGCCGCTGCAGCCTTTCCGCCAGTGCTAGGTCAAGCAGCTGAAATGATTGCGGTTGGCTGATTTGGCCCGAGCCAATCATAAAGATTTTTTCAGCTTGAATCCGGTTATCTTGAACGCCGCGGATGGTGGTCGTAATTACGCCGTTGGTCAGTTGCAGGCTTACTTCTTGATCTTTGAGGGCTTGATAGGCAGCGAGGATCCTCTGTTCTATTTGGGCCGCCTCGGTCAACCAGGGGATCAGCCCGTTGATATCTGTAAGGTGGGGGGCCAGCCCCGCCGTTTGGCCGGCTTGCTGTGCTTGCTCCAAGGCGGCGGCCGGGTTATCACTAAGCAATCGTTCGCTCAGCTGCTCCAGCCATTGCTGCCACTGTTGGTTGGTTGCCTCGGCCATCTCTTGTTGTTGTTGGCGCAGTTCCTGCGCGCTTTGGCGGAGCGCACGGATTTTGGCGCCGCGCTCGGCAGCTGTTTCCCAGGACCAAGCGCCCTGATATTGTTCATAATAATCGGCAGCTTGATCAAATTCATTTTTAGCCAACCAGGTCTGTGCCTGAGCGTCCAAGGATTGCATCACCGCGGCGACGGCTTGCTGAATAACATTCTCCAGTTTCTGGATCTCGATCGCCGCCAACTGGCTATAATGGCTTTCATTGGTGTCGCTATTGATCACCTGCTCAAAATGCCTGATGGCTTCCGTAGGCTGAGCAGGATTGGCTGCAGCCCATTGATTGGCGAAGGCCAACAGCCCCGCAATATTGTTTTCATCGCTGGCCTCGGCTTCCTCGTTAATGAGCTCGCTGGGCTCAGCGACCTCGCTGCTAACCTCCAGGCCTTTCGCCAGCTCGGGCAAGCGCGCCCGCTGCCAGAGCTTGTGTCCCATTAAGCCGCCTAGCAAGAGCAGCGCCAAGATGATGGTTACTATGAACCAGCCTTCCGGTTGCCAGGGATTTTTATTGCGCTGCCTCAAGGCAAAATGGCGCTCTATGTTACGAAAAGCAATGCTCTCGG
>CAYUHK010000013.1:0-38521 GCA_964444425.1 uncultured Verrucomicrobiota bacterium | reverse complement strand
GAAGGCATCGCCGCCCAGCACCAAAGGGCCCTGGCGCTGGGGATCCTTGAGGAAGTCCGGCAGGCTTGGAACTATCCGCCCTTTGTTGAAACCCGGGCCAACGCCGCCCTAATAGTGCCCGAATGGGCGATCGAGGATCGTCTCGACGAACAGACTCTGCGCGCCGGACGCGTTGATCTGATGCTGCAAAGCGCGGCGGAAATTATATTGATTGACTTCAAGACAGGTAAGTCCGCGGCTGACTTGGATGCCTGGCTGGCCGCGGAAACAGCCAAATATCGTCCACAGCTCAAGGCCTATGCAGAAATGGCCGCCAAAATCCTGGCTCCGCTCAAGAGGCCGCCGCGACCAATGCTCTTTTTTACGGCTCTGCCGCACTGGATAGAAATAAAGCTATCAAATTGACTAGTGCGCGCCGGCGTGATAGGCTGCAATTCGTTTTTGCTCTCCTTCGGGGCGTGGCGCAGACTGGTAGCGCGTTTGCTTGGGGTGCAAAAGGTCTCGGGTTCAAATCCCGACGCCCCGACCAGCCGGCGCTTGAAGCATTGCCAGCGCCGCCGGCAACCGCGCTATAGTCAAGCGCGAGCTTAACCGGCACAAACGGGCCGGGCCAGCCGGCCAAGTTGCCCTGCAGCCAGCCGCAATACAAGTCAGCCGCACTAGGCAAACCGACTAGGAAAGCTGCTCTGCCCCTTTACTTATAAACTCGGGCGATCAAGCACGCGGCGGGCAATAATTATCAGGCCGGCGGCGGCGTTGAAAAAAAATTATTTTTATTTTGCAAGGCCGAACGCATTTGTTATTCTGCCCCCCCTAAAAAACATTTGAAAAGATTTTTATGGTCTACCGCATAGAGGTGGGATTAAAGCACAGCCGATACGACGCACGCGGCCGCAGCGTGAAAATCAAGGCCGCCCAAGCGCTCAATTTAGCGCTGGCCGCGGTGCAAACACGAACGGTTTACAAAATAGATGCGGCCTTAAGTAGAGCAGAGTTAAAGGCCTTGCGCCAAGCCTTTGCCGATCCAGTCTTGGAGAGGGCGGCGCTGGGGCGGCTGCGCGCGCCGCGCTGCGACTGGCTAATTGAAGTGGGCTTTCAACCCGGCGTAACCGATAACCTCGCTCGGGCGGCGCGCGTAGCCCTGCAGACAATCTTAGGCCGAGATTTAGCGGTGGACGAAGATATCTATTCGGCCATTCAGTATTTTGTGCGCGGCAAAGCCCAGCGGCCAACTGCCGGCGCGGCGGCCGACCGCCCCACCACAGCAGCCCTGACGCGCGCCCAGATCGAGAGCTTGGCCAAGGATCTATTGGCCAATCCCTTGATCAATACCATTGAGATATTCTCGGCAGAGGAATGGCAGGCGCGGCCGCCGGACGCATCGCTGCCAGCCATTCGCGAAGAGCCAACCAACGCAGTGCACAGCTATGATCTGAGCGGCTCCGACGAGGAGCTCAAACGCCTCAGCCAGGACAATATTCTTTCTCTTGGCCTGGAGGAAATGCACGCCATTCGCGATTATTTTGCGACCGCGCCGGTGCGGGCCGCCCGCCAGGCCCTTGGCTTGCCGGAGCAGCCTAGCGATGTCGAACTCGAATGCATAGCGCAGACCTGGTCGGAACACTGCAGCCATAAGATTTTTGCAGCGCGCATTCATTATATCGATGAAGCCGGCCAAGAGCAGTGGATTGATTCTCTTTTCAATACTTATATTAAAGCCGCCACCAAAAAAATATCCGAACAGATTCCTTGGCTGGTATCAGTTTTTACCGATAATGCCGGGATCATCCGCTGCAACGAGCGCTTAAATCTGGTTTATAAAGTTGAAACCCATAACAGCCCCTCAGCCCTGGATCCCTACGGCGGAGCCATGACCGGAATAGTTGGGGTCAACCGCGATCCCATGGGCACCGGCATAGGCGCGACAATGTTTTGTAACGTATGGGGCTATTGCTTTGGCTCGCCCTTCTACCAAGGTCATCTGCCGGAAGGCCTGATGCACCCCCGGCGCATCCGCGACGGCGCCCATCAAGGCGCCATCGAGGGCGGCAACCAAAGCGGACTGCCGGCGGTACGCGGCTGGGAGATATTTGACGACCGCTTCATCGGCAAGCCTTTGGTCTTCTGCGGAACAGTCGGCACCCTGCCGCTAACTGTCCAAGGATGCCCCACTGAGAATAAGGATGTCCAGGTTGGCGACAGCATTGTTATGCTGGGCGGAAAAATCGGCAAGGACGGCATCCATGGCGCCACTTTTTCATCGGAAGAGCTGAAGGCCGAAGCCCCTGTTCAAGCCGTTCAAATCGGCGATCCGATAGCCCAACGCATGATGTATGAACTGCTGATTGAAGCTCGTGATCTTGGACTGTATCGCTGCATCACCGACAATGGTGCCGGCGGCTTGAGCTGTTCGGTGGGCGAAATGGGTCGCTTGAGCGGCGGGGCCGACCTGGATCTGGCGCGGGCGCCGTTAAAATACGCTGGCCTCAAGCCCTGGGAGATTCTGCTCTCGGAGGCTCAGGAGCGCATGACCTTGGCGGTGGCGCCGGATAAAATCGATGAATTTCTAGCTCTGGCCAAACGCCGGGAAGTGCCTGCCACCGTGCTGGGCAGCTTTACCGATTCAGGCATATTCCTGATTCGCCACGGCGATAAAGTGGTTGGCAGATTAGATATGGATTTCTTGTATAGAGGCTGCCCCATCATGACCTTGGAGGCGCGCTGGACCCCGCCCCAAGTCCCCGAGCCCCAGCCGCTGCGCGGCACGAATCGCACTCGTGTCCTGAGCAAGCTGCTGGCCAGCCTAAATCTATGTTCAAAAGAATATAAAAGCCGCCAATATGATGGCGAAGTCAAGGGGCTGAGCACGGTGCGGCCTTACCTTGGCGTTCAGAGCGACATCCCCAGCGATGCCGCGATTTTACGTTTGGATTATAGCGGGCATGAAGGAGTCATGTTGGCTGAAGGCATCAACCCATTTTATTCTGATCTAGACACCTATTGGATGGCCGCGGCGGTGATTGATGAGGCTGTGCGCCGGATCATCAGCGCCGGCGGCGCTTTAGGCACGATTGCCGGGCTAGATAATTTCTGCTGGCCCGATCCGGTCGAGTCAGACAAAACCCCGGATGGCCGCTATAAACTGGCCCAATTGGTCAGGGCTAACCAAGCGCTTTATGACGTTACCACGGCATATCAGGTGCCCTGCATCTCGGGCAAAGACAGCTGCAAGAACGATTCGACGCGCGGCGGGCGCAAAATCTCCATTCCGCCCACCCTATTATTTTCCAGCATTGCTACGATGAAGGATCTGCGTCTGGCCGTCACCATGGAGATGAAGCAAGCTGGCGACCGCATTTACGCGATCGGGCTAACTCATAATGAGCTGGGCGCCTCAGCTTATCATCGCCTGCTGGCTGAGCAACAAGCAGCCTGCGAGCGCGTGGGCGGCACGCTGCCGCGCTTAAATACGGCACAGGCTTTGGCTATTTATAGCGCCATGAATAAGGCTACCCAACGCGGCCTGCTACGATCATCGCACACCCCAACGCGCGGCGGCCTGGCGGTGGCCTTGGCTTTAAGCGCTCTAGGTGGCAATCTGGGAGCGATTGTGGATCTCAGCAAAGCTCCGGCGGACAGCTCACTAACTAACGATGCCCTGCTTTTCGCCGAGTCCAACAGCCGTTTTATTGTGAGCGTAGCACCGCAAAACAGCGCTGAGTTCGAAAGCCTCTTTGCTGGCCTACCCTGTGCGGCGGTTGGCGAGGTTACTGCCGATCAATGCCTGATCGTTAGCGGACGGCGCGGCCAGCTGCTCATTCAAGCCGAGCTGACCCTATTGCGCAAAGCGTTTAAGGAAACTTTATATGGCCTCTAACCCTTCAGTCCTGATCATCACCGGTTACGGCCTGAACTGCGAAGCCGAATCCAAGCTAGCTTGGGAATTGGCTGGCGCTCAAGCGAGCCTATTGCACCTGCATGACCTTTTGGAAAATCCTAAGCGCCTGAACGATTTCCAAGCGCTGATGCTGATTGGCGGCTCTTCCTTCGGCAATCAT
Source organism: uncultured Verrucomicrobiota bacterium (assembly GCA_964444425.1). GTDB lineage: Bacteria > Verrucomicrobiota > Kiritimatiellia > JAAZAB01 > JAAZAB01 > CAYUHK01. The sequence continues at coordinate 34,463 of CAYUHK010000013.1, read as the reverse complement.
ATGGGGGCCGGCCAGATCTTAGCCTTACGGCTGCGCTTGGGCCTGCAGGCCGAATTGGAGAGATTCATAGAGCAGCGCAAACTTATTTTGGGAGTGGGCAATGGCTTTCAAGTCATGCTTAAACTGGGCCTACTACCTGCTTTAGACAAACGTTATTTTAATCAATCGGCTGCCCTGGCTCAGAACGAAAATGGCCTTTTTCAGAGTCGCTGGGTCAAGTTAGCCTTTGCAGCTACAACGCCCTGCGTATTCACTCGCGGGTTAGGCAGCCTAGATTTGCCGATCAGCCATGGCGAAGGCCGCTTTGTTATTCCCAACAAAGACCTATTGAATCAGCTAGAAGCTAGTCAGGGCGTGGTCTGCCGCTATCTAGACCCACTCACGGCTGAGCCGACCATGCGCTTTCCAGCCAACCCCAATGGCTCGTTAAACGCCATCGCCGGGCTCTGTGATCCAAGCGGCCTAATCTGCGGACTGATGCCACACCCTCAAGCCTACCTTTTCCCGGAAAATCATCCTCAATGGCAACAGCAAAAATTAGCCGGCAGCCTGCCGGCCGAGGGACTGGGCCTAGCGATCTTCCGCAACGCGACCCACTATCTAAAAAATAGCTGATTGGCCGCGCGGATGTTTAGTCGGCCGATATGAATGAAACAACAAGGCAAACTTGAGCTAAAACCGATGAAACTTATTATTCCGTGTTTAGATGTACGTAGGGGCAAGGTGACCAAAGGCATTCGCTTCCAAGACAATGTAGATCTGGGCGACCCAGTTGAAATGGCAGCCGCCTACAGCGCCGCTGGTTGCGACGAGCTGGTGTTATATGACATCACCGCCTCAGCCGAGCGGCGTTCCATAGACCTGAACCTGATCAAGGCGGTGGCTCAAGCTAGCAGCGTCCCCCTGGCAGTCGGCGGAGGCATCTCTGGCCCAGCCGATATGGCCGCGGCGATCGCCGCCGGCGCCGCCAAGGTTTCGCTAAATTCAGCCGCGGTTAAAAACCCTAAAATCATAGCTGAGGGAGCGCGCTCTTTTGGTGCCGCTCGCATAGTTCTAGGCATGGATCCTATCAAAACCAATGACCTGGTTAATTTTCCAAGTGGCTATGCCATAACCATTCGCGGCTTTCGTGAACGCACTGAATTAGACGCCTTGGCTTGGGCCCTGCAAGCTCAAGATCTAGGCGCAGGAGAAATAGTGGTTAATTCGGTGGATGCCGACGGCACTCAGGCAGGTTACGAGCTGCCGCTAACTCAACTGATAGCCGCGCAAGTCCGCGTGCCGGTGATCGCCTCGGGCGGCGCTGGCAAGCCGGAAGATCTGGTGGCGGTCTTTAAGCAAACCGGCGCGGCCGGGGCGATAGTTGCCAGCATGGTTCATAGCGGCGCCTACAGCATCGGCCAAATCAAAGCCGCATTAGCTGCTGCCGGCCTCCAGGTCCGCCAATAAAGGCAGCGCCTAGCTCTCTTTGGTATAAATACGCCCGCCCACAGTGGCGCCGGCTATCTCCTGCCAATCGCGCACCTTACGGATGCGTAGATTATAGGCGTGGATTTCTTCGAGCACCCGGCTGTCCACCTTAAGCTCGCGACAGCGCCCGATCAAGGCGCCGAGATCTTTCGGGAAACATTTACCGCCAAAGCCACGTTCGGTGGTAATATCCAAATGGCTGGGGCCAATACGTTTATCCAAGGCCACGGCCTTTTTGACGTCGGCATAATTTACCCCTTCGCTCTGGCAAAGATCGTAAAAAACATTAGCCAAGGCCACTTTAGCGGCCAGCAAAATATTCGATTGATACTTCACTATTTCAGCAGCCGCGGTGCTCATCGAGACGATAGTGGATGCGGGGAAGCAGCTGCGATACAGGTCGATCACGCGCTGGGCCACCCAATCGTTATCGGCGCCAATCACGATCCGATCCGTATTGATGAAATCTTGCAGATAATTAGCCTCGGTTAAAAATTCTGGATTCATCGCAAAGGGCACTTCGGGATATTGGCGAGCATAACGGCGAGTTGTCCCGGGTACCACGGTGGATTTAATCACCACGATTTTACCCTGCCCGGCTATTTGCGGACATATTTCTGCCATACATTGATCGTAAATAGATAGATCGATATGAAGGTTATTCTCGTCATAAGGCGTTGGCAAGCAGGCGAAGATTATTTCACTTTCCCGGAGCAGATCAGCAAGCTTATCATGCTCTTTATATTTATCATAAATCAAAGCTTTATGCTTAGGCTGGTGGCCACGCTGACGGTCGTATTCCACAAATCCATATTCCACTGAGCGCCCTACATAACCATAGCCGATAATTCCTAGCGTGCTCATCAACAAGACTCCTTGAAGGTTTAAAAACAGCGGTCCGGCGGATCGTATCGCAGATCATGCGCTAAGGTCAATTAGAATGTCAGCGCAACCGGCTCAGCTAAGGGCCAACTTATTTAAGCCGGGCTGGCTCTTGAGTCAAACGCGGCTGGAGGATAACGTAGCTGGGCAAGCCGATGATCTCAAAATGATCCAAGACCTCTCGATCGGGCGATTGATTGGGGCGCTCGGCTTGATATTTCACTTTGATAAAGCCATTTAAGGCCTCTTGCACCTGCGTGGCGCGCAAGGTAGTTGCATCCATGGCTTGACAATTTTTACACCAGCTAGCCCAAAAATCAATCAGGATAGGTCGCGATTGAGCTTGTGCCTGAGCCAAGCCTTCGGGAATTGAGCTCAACCAGGCCTGCGCGATTTCCGGTCTGGGCTCAGCCGGTCTAGGCATCAATAAACGGATGCCCAGGCCAGCGTAATAAAAAGCGGCCAGTAAGATTAAGACCCCAAAAGCATATTTAATATAATTCATCCACTTACCGGATTTAGGCAAAAAGGATAGGCCAGCGCCGGCCAAGGGCCAAGGCAAGCCCATTCCTACCCCCAAAATAAGCGGCAAGAATAGTCCAGCGGGATTGCCTTGGGCCACTAATTTGGTAGCCAGTAAAATAACGGAAAGGACCACCGGCGCCACGCAAGCTCCAGCCAGCAAGGCGGCTAACATGCCCATGCCAAACACAAGTAAGCCACGCTGGCCGGCAATCAATTTAGAGCCTTGCCAGCGCGTTAAATCAATCAAATATACATCAAACATTGCCAGGGCCAGCAGCAGGAAAATGGCGGCCACGCCCAGGTTGAACCAAGCTGAAGCGTTCAAGGCCCCAAACTTAAGGCCGGCAGCGACTACGATGCCGCCAACCAGACCATAAGCCAAAGCCATACCAGCCCCATAAAGTAAGCCCAGCCAAAATCTTTGTCGGCGCCGGCCAGCTGACTGAACGCCGGCGCCAATGATGGCCAGATTAACTGGGATCAAGGGCAGCACGCAGGGTGTTAAATTTAAAGCCAACCCTCCCAGAAAAATAATCACGAAGGTCAGCCAGGTAAAGGGTTGATTCCACCAATCCTTGAGGGCCGCGGCTTGAGGAGCAGTTGACCGAGTTGCCGCTAAAAATTTGATGAAATCTTGTTCGCTGGCGTAGCCGGCATACTGGGCCACTGTTTCAAAATCATCAAGAAGGCCCCATTGGCTTGGCTCGGGCCCAGCTAGCGATGCGGCCAGGCCGGCGGCGGCTGGTTGAGCGGCATCCGGCAGTGGGCAGACGCCCTCTTCACATAGTAATGGATCGGCTCCCAAGGTGCAGAGGTTTAACAGCAGCATCAGCGCGCCAATCAAGCCTAGGCCAATAAACCTCATCAGCAGTTAATCTCCTCGGCAAGCCAGGCCAAGCGGCACCGACCAGCTTTACCAATTTTCGCCCAACAGCTCAAAATGGGCCTGGGGATGCGCGCAGGCCGGGCAAAGCTTTAGCGCCTCTTTGGACTTATGCAGGTAGCCACAGTTGCGGCAACGCCAGACGACTTCCTGGTCTCTTTTAAAGACTTTGCCATCTGTCAGATTAGCTGCCAGATCGCGATAACGTTTTTCATGTTGTCGCTCGGCAACCATCACCGCTTCAAATATGGCGGCTATCTCGGCAAAGCCTTCCTGGCGCGCTTGTTTAGCATAGCCGGGATACAGCTCGCGCCACTCATGCGCTTCGCCATCAGCCGCCGCCACCAAATTCTGCCGGGTATTGCCGATGACGCCAGATGGGAAGGCGGCTTGGATTTCTCTTTCCCCGCCTGGCAGTAGCTTGAAAAAACGCTTAGCATGCTCCTTTTCTTGATTGGCGGTTTCCTCAAAAATTTCGGCTATCTGCACAAAGCCCTCGCGGCGGGCCACTCCGGCAAAATAATTATAGCGATTGCGCGCCTGTGACTCACCGGCAAAGGCCGTTAATAGATTAACTTCAGTTTGGCTGCCCTGAATTTTCACAATTGGGGCTCCTTAGCGATTTAATTCATTTGATTCTAATGGCTTGTTTATTCTGGTGAGAACTCGTCTTTGCCGACTCCGCAGACCGGGCAGACCCAATCAGCCGGCAGGTCATCGAAGGCCGTCCCTGCTTCAACCCCGTGATCAGGGTCACCTTGTTTAGGGTCATAGATATATCCGCATACATTGCATACATAGCGTTGCATGGTATTTCCTTTCTTTATTGATGAACAATAAAATTCTATTCCACAACAGCAGGTTTCCGTAAGCTCTCTGCGGGAAAAATAGCGCCATTGGTGATCGCGCCGTCCAGCAGCGCGTCCTTGAGGTTGGCGCCGGTAAAGTCGGCATCGATCAAGATCGCCTTGGTTAGATTGGCGCCGGTTAAGTTGGCATTTATCAAGCTGGCCTTGGTTAGATTGGCGCCCATCAAATCGGCATGACTCAGGTTGGCGCCGGTCAAGTCGGCGGCGGTTAAATTAGCGCGCAGCAAGGCGGCGTTGTTTAAATCAGCAGCATACAAGGTGGCTTGCTCCAGATTAGCTTGAGTTAAATTGGCACGGCATAGCTTGGCATCGCGCAAAATACTCTTTTTTAAATTAGCGCCGCTTAAGTTCGCCGATGCCAGCAGAGCTTTGCTTAAATCGGCCTCATCTAATTTAGCGCCACTGAGGTCTTTATTAATGCTAATGGAGTTGACGCGTTGTAAACATTGCTCACGAGTCAAGGATTTGGCTGAGGCGTTACGGGTTACAATAACTTTGGTTTTGGTATCCTTGGCGCCCGCGGCCGGCAGCGTCCAAACCAGCGCCGCAAAGATGACAACAACTTTAAGCATGACAAAGCCCATTGGAGCGTTATCCTAACAAGGCGCAGATTAGCAGGCAAGCAGCAAAAATCAATAGGTTACAGGGCATGTCAAAAGCTTCCTTAGCATATTGGGAACACTTTGAGCATCCTGCCGACGTGGGCATTCGGGGAGTTGGCTCCAGCCTGGCCGAGGCTTTTGAGCAGGCAGCGTTAGCCTTGACCGCCATTCTGATTGGGCCGCATCAAATCGCCCGGCGCCAACAGATAGCCATGCGCTGCCAGGCTGCCGATAAAGAACAGCTTTTGGTTGACTGGCTGAACCGAGTGATTTATGAAATGGCCACGCGGCGCATGATTTTCGGCATGTTTAGCGTTAGCATTCAAGGTCAAAAATTAAGCGGGACGGCCTGGGGCGATCAATTGAGCAATCTAACTGGCGCGCCGACCGGCGAGGTTAAAGCGGCTTCCTACGCTGAATTGAAAGTATACTCGGCAAGCGCCAGCCAATGGATAGCGCAATGCGTGGTGGACGTCTAGCCGGCAGGCTATTCCTTAACTTCCAAGAAACCTTCTAGCTTCTGCAGGCGGGAGGGATGGCGCAATTTGCGTAATGCTTTAGCTTCGATTTGGCGAATGCGTTCACGGGTTACGGCAAACAGCGAGCCAACTTCTTCCAAAGTCCGCGGGCAGCCATCATCAACCCCAAAGCGTAATTTAAGTACCTTCTGCTCGCGCTCCGAAAGGGTTTTGATGACTTCCTGGAGCCTTTCTCTGAGCAAGCTATAGGCGGTTCTTTCGGAAGGGTTCTCGGCCGACTTATCTTCTATGAAATCGCCGAAATAGGCGTCATCGCTGTCGCCCACTGTGGCTTGCAGGGAAATCGGCTGTTGCGACATCTTGAAGACTTCCTTGACGCGCTCAACCGGTATATCGACTTCTTCGGCCACTTCCTCCGGAGTGGGCTCGCGGCCAAAATCCTGTAACAGCTGCCTTTGAACGCGCACCAGCTTATTAATGGTCTCAATCATATGCACAGGAATGCGAATGGTGCGCGCCTGGTCGGCGATGGCGCGGGTGGCCGCCTGGCGGATCCACCAGGTGGCATAGGTGCTAAATTTATAGCCGCGCTTATATTCAAATTTCTCCACGGCCCGCATCAAGCCAGTGTTACCTTCTTGGATCAGGTCCAAGAACATCAGCCCACGATTCATATATTTTTTCACAATGCTGATAACTAAACGTAGATTGGCTTCGGCCATTTCGGTACGGGCCTGCTGGCCTTTTTTCAACCACATTTTGAGATCTTGATATTTTGCGATGAATTCCTCGGCAGGCATCCAGCAGACGCTCGCCAGTTCGCGTTGGCGACGTTTTTCGGTACGCAACTTAAGCTGGTTGGCTGGCCTGGCCGCCGCGCGGCCGGTCGTCAGGCGCTTGATCTGCGCGATGCAATCCTGGCAGGCTTGATGATAACGATCGGCCTCACTAACAAAGTCCTCGATGGCTTTCTGCTTGTAATAAAAATTATCCAGCTGGCGAGAATATTGCTGAAAGATTTTATTAAAGTTCTTTTGGTAATGCTGGGCTTTTTTAACATTGCCATGGCAACGGCTGATCTGCAGAAAAAGCTCGCTGAGATTCTGATGAATGGCATCGATTTTTTTCTTATGTTTGGCCAGCGCCCGAAAATATTTATCCCGACCATCAACATGCTTATCTACGATGATGCGATCGAAGCGCTCCTTGCCGCTGGCCAGACGCTCAGCCAAGCCTAAATAGGCTTCCAGCGAAAAACCGAATTGCTTAAACAAAGCCCGCGAGTTGATTTCTGCCTCTTCTATTCGTTTGCAGATTTCCACTTCCTGACTGCGCGTCAGCAGAGGCACCTGACCCATCTGATGAAGATAGGTGCGGATGGGATCATCCATGACATCAAAGGATTTGGCTTGCTCAGCGCGCTCGTCCTTTTCGGCCTGTTTTTTGAACTGCTCGACATTGGCCGGGTCAATTATCTCGATATCCATGCCCCGCAGCAGCAGAATAAACCCGTCTATCTCATCGGGATCGATAAGGTGGGTCGGCAGGCTTTCGTTGATATCGTGGTGGGTCAGATAACCCTGGTCTCTAGCCAGCTTCATCAATTCCTGCATTTTGCCGCGAAGCTCTTCGCTGCTCATCTTAACGCGGATCTGCGACTGCAGGGTATCAGCCGGTTTAACTTTTTGAGCTTTGCCAGATCCGCGTGCGGGCGGCGGGCGCTTGGCCAGCGGACGCTTGGCCGGCGCCGGGCGCGTGCGGGCAACCTTGGGTTGGGGCGCGTTTTTTGCTGGCGCCCGGCGCGGCCGGGTTAATTTTTGGCTGGTTGGTTTGCGGGCGGGCTTTTTAGATTGGCGCCGCTCTCCGGTAGATTTTTTTGTTTTGGATGATATCATAGACTACTATTTCAGCGGATGCCTGGCGCTTGCCAAGGCACCCCAATCCATTGTTTCCAGCAACAAAACTCTCGCGCGGAGCCGACTAAGTACACCTGGCTATCCATGCGGGCGCGCATTCAAAGCCAACGGGCGGAATCGAACCGCCGACCAGCGCATTACGAATGCGCTGCTCTACCAGCTGAGCTACGTTGGCAAAATAAAAAACATTGCAGCCTACTTTTTTCAGCAGAAGATGTCAAGATCGGGGCGCGGGGCCAGCCGCAATAGCAGTCAAGCGCAGCAATTCTTCCTTGATTAGCTGGAGATATTCATCAAAGCGACCGGCCAAAACAGTGGAGAGTTTATCGGCTAATTCCAGGCTAGCCGGTTGAATGCCATAAATAATCACGTTTACCGGAGGATCAGCCAGCTGGCGAGTTAAGCTCAATATATCCAGCAGATCGCCCTCATGTTGAGAAAAGCCCGGATTATTCTTCATGGAAATGGCTTGGTCCGGCGCAAAACGGCGAATGCTGCCCGGGGGCGCGTTCATATTGGCGCAATCCACAATAACAGCGCTCTGGCGGCCGCGCAGCGCATGGATGATGGCCAGGCCGCCACAGCCCAAATCCAAAAAATCAACAGCTGCCAGCTGGCCCGGCCGCGCCGCCAGGGCTCGCACCAGCCGCACGCCAATGCCCTCATCAGCCATCAGGATATTGCCCAGGCCAATGGCCACCACCCTCGCCAACGGCCTGCGTTTCAAACTAGGAGATGCTTGCATTTTAACCCAAAAAAAACTTTTGCTAAGACGCGGGGCCAGCCGCATTAAGCGGCAGCGGCGACGACAAGAGCGATCCATCTGATCATCCAATTAGCTCAGCCAATCAATAGCGCTGGTTCCAACTATCCGCATAGAGCCAAAACTTATTCCGGCTTAATGAGTTTCACACAAAGGTCACGTCCAGATAATGGGTGGAACAGGAAATACAGGGATCATAGGCGCGCACCAGCATTTCCAGGATATGGCGCACCTGATCGGGCGGACGGGAGATGATCTGGGGCACTAAGGCTTCCAAATCCTTTTGGATATTGGCATGATTTTGATTGGTGGGGATACACAGATTAGCGCTGAGGCATAGCCCTTGATTATCAAAAACATAACGATGGAATAAAATTCCACGCGGGGCCTCGACGGCGGCGGCGGCGGCGCCGGCGCGCGGACGCGCCGGCAATTTTTCCGACTGAATCCCGGCACTGAGCACTTCATCTATAAGCTCCAGCGCATGTTCGATGATGTGATAGCATTCAACGCACTGGGCTATGGTATTAAAAAAGGGATTGCAACTGCCTGGCTGCAAACCGAAAGCCTGAGCCGCCTGGGCAGCTAAAGGCCGCAGATGACGGGCATTCAAGTTGAAACGAGCCAAGGCGCCGACCGCGTAAGCATCGCGATGCCATTTGGTCCACTTGGCCGTTGACTGGGGCGACACATATTCATTAGCCACCTTCTCAAATTCTTGAACCGGCGTAAGCTCCGCCACATCGGAGCTGCCGATGGCAGCCTTGTCAAAGGGATAACTGCTGCCATTGACCAAGGCTATATATTCCGTATCTCGGCTGAAGTCCGGCAAGCGCTCACGGCAAGAGCGCAACGCCTGAGCCAGCTTATCGAGCTCTCCCAAAGCGGGCTTTAGACGTTGCCGCAGAGCGCGTAATTCGGCCGCGGATGGCAAGCGACTAAATCCGCCTGGCTTGAAGGTGACTGGGTGAGTCATGCGGCCAGCCAATAATTCCAACCATTCATTACCGAGCCGGTGCAAGCTGATAATGGTTTTGAGCAGCTCTGGATGCGAGCGCGCCAGTGGTATAACCGACTTTTGCCCCAATAAGTCCGGTGCCACCAAATAGCCAATATGCAGAATGTGGCTTTCCAATATTTCGGCATAATAAGTTAAGAGCCGCAGTCGTTCGGTCTGCTGCGAAACCTTAAAGCCCATGGCAGTCTCAATAGCCTGCAGGGCCACCAGCGAATGCGAGGCCGAGCAGATGCCGCAAATCCGCGATACTATCGTCTGGATATCTTCCCAGCTCCGGCCGCGCACCATAACCTCAAAGAAGCGCGGCGCTTCTGGAACCTGCCATTCCACTTTCTGGACAACCCCATCCCGAGCTTGGACGACGATGTTGCCATGACCCTCGACACGGGTTAGATGATGCACATTGATATCCAGGATATTAGCCATTAACCTGCTCCTGTTGACTGCCGAACAAGGCCAGGCGACTCATCAAATCGGCAGCCGTTTTCCCATAGTGATCCATTACTTCGCTGGCTGCATTCACGTTAGGATCCTCGACGCTGCCGCGGCAACCAAAGCACCAGAGCCCTTGCGCGGGACAACGCGCAGCGCAGCCGGCACGCGTGATCGGGCCCAGGCAAATTTCGTTAAACTCATAGCGGCAGACTATCCCTTTTTTCTTGCATTCCACGCATACCGGATAGCTGGGAATATCGGGCGCTTTGCCCAGCAATAAACAGCGCAGGACAGCACCCAGCTCCTGGCGATCTATCGGGCAACCATGGATCTTATAGTCGACCTTAACAACCTCATCCAGCGCGCGCACCGGCGCCATATTCATGCAGGCCTGGCAAGCGGCATTGCCGTAGACCGCTTGCCAAGCTTCATTGGCTTTAAAGTTGTTCTTGAGCTTATTGAGGCCGCCGGTGGTGGCGCAGGCGCCCAAGGCAATCAGGATCTTGGCGCGGGCGCGAATAAGCCGTAAGCGTTTAGCGTCCTCGGCCCGGGTGATCGAGCCTTCGACGAGCGCTATATCATAATCATCGCTCTGCTCAGACATGGCCTCACGCCACTCCACCGGCTCCACCAGCGTTATAAGATCCAGCAGCTCTTCCTCCAAATTGATTATTTGTAGTTGGCAACCCTCGCAGCCAGCAAAATCAAAAACAGCAAGGCGTGGTCTACTCATCGAAAGGCCTCCGGCACTGCCGCCAAATCGCTATAACGGAAAACTGGCCCATCCTGGCAAACATACAAGCCATTGATTTGACAATGGCCGCACTTGCCCACTCCACATTTCATCCGTCTTTCCAAAGACACATAAGCGCTTTCGGGCGGCAGGCCCAGCTTGCTCAATTCCAGCAGCACAAACTTATACATTATCGGCGGTCCACAGATGATGGCAACAGTCCTTTGCGGATCAAGGTTGATTTTAGACAACAAAATGGTGATCACGCCAACATGGCCTACCCAATTGGCATCGGCACGATCAACCGATTCCAGATAGACGCTGTTGGGCTGGCGGCCCCATTGCTGAGCCTCATCAACAAAAAGCCGCGCGGCTGGAGACTTGGCCCCAAACAAGATCGCAACGGCGCCGTAGTTATCACGGCGATCAAAAACATACTGAATGGCCGAGCGCACCGGGGCCAGGCCCAGGCCGCCGCAAATAAAAAGAAGATCTTGGCCCAACATGGCTTGCTCCACGGGAAAAGGCTGCCCGAACGGCCCACGAATGCCAACCTTATCGCCAGGCTTAAGCCGCTGCAGGGCGCCCGAGACATTGCCGACTCGGCGCACCAACAATTGGAAGGCGCCGGGGCGAGTGGGCGAAGAGGCAACCGACATCGGGGCCTCGCCAATACCAGCGAGGGATATTTTCACAAACTGGCCCGGCTTATGCCTAAGCTCCCGGCCTGAGTCTAAACGGAATTCAAACAGCTGTTCCAAATCAGTTTGCGGCTGAACCTTGGTCAGGGTGGCGCGCTGCGGCAGGTACATATCCTTAAATTGATCCACAGGCGCCCTCAAGCCAGCCGTTTTAGCTACAGGGTTCTTATCGCAGCACTGCGCTGCCGATGATTGATCTAGGAAGGTATGTTTTTTCAATTATCCTCAAGCAAACGATTATAGATCTCTACCGGGTTAGCGATTTTCGTTACACAGGCTGTAACGCAACGTCCACAGCCGACACAGGCTATCTCGCCTATTTTATCAGGCACGTATTTGCCCTTGCGATAGTAACGGTGACGATAGCGATCCGCTCGGTTTTTCCGAAAATTATGGCCGCCGGCTACCGCGGCAAAATCCTTGAGCAGGCAACCATCCCAGGTGCGGAAGCGCAGGCCGCTCTGCAAATCCCAGCGCGTTTCATCTTGAACATCAAAACAATAACAGGTTGGGCAAACCAAATTACAGGAGGCACAAGAGAAACAGCGCTGGGCCTTTTCTTCCCAGACCGGATGGTTGTAGGAAGCTTCCAATAGCGCCGGCAGATCCTGCAGCTTCATGCGCAATTCATGTCGATTTAGGTGCTTACGATTATCCTCCCAAACCTGCTCGCGACGGCCTAAGCTAATCGTATCCGCTGGCGCAGCCTTGGCCAAAGCTCCCATAATCGCATTACCCTTGTCGGTGCGCGAATCCACCAAGTAGCGATCGCCAACGCGCGTCAAAAGAATGTCAAAGCCCCGCTCCACTACCGCCGCGCCCATGCAGCTGGCAAAGACATTTTCCGATGCTTTCTGCACGTCGCAGGCCACGATGGTAGCCTGCTGGCGCCGAGCCATGTAATGCCGATCATAATGATCTTTAGAAAAAATCTCGTCCATCTGGGCGATGGCCACCACATCGTAAGGATGTACGCCCAACAAGATAAAGGGCTCGGGCTTAGCCAAAGCCGTAAATTCCGCGGCGGAGCTGAAGGCCATTAAATCTTCCCGGGGCGGCTGAAAATATTTCTTGGGCGGAATAACCGTAACATCATGGTCAAGCCGCAGCGCGGCCGCCGACAATAAGGGCGCGAAGCGGAAGCGCCCGGCATGTTCCTGGACGCCGAATACGCGTGTGCGCGCGATCAGGTCCGCCACCCAAGCCTCCAAGCTAGGCTGATCAACAATAACAACAAGTTGAGTCATCGCGCTCGCTCCAGACCTTGATCAATATTGACTATACAGGCGATCCAGTTCGCGCAAGATATCGCGCCGGCTAATAATGCCAACAACCTTTTGGTCTTTAACAACTGGCATGCGGTGCATGCGGCGTTGGGCGCAGCAATTAATCAGCGCCATGATATCGGCATCCGGCGTAAAGGTAATCACCTCGCGGACCATCACTTCGGCCACCGTTGTTTCGGCAGCATTGCCGCTGAAAGCGAAATTCATGAGATCATATTCGGCGACTATGCCAAGCAAATTCTGCTGCGCATCCACCACCGGTATGGCCCCGACATTATGCTCCAGCATTAATTTGATGACTTGAGTAAGACGCATATCTGGCTGAGCCGTAATGACGGCCCGTGTCATGATCTCCGCCACATTTTTTACTTGCAAGGTTAAACCCTCCCCCGGTTAATGATTAATCTACCCAAGAACCAGCCATATTATATCGGAAAGTACAATAAGTATAAAGAGCCCTGGAGACATAACAAGCTATTAATTTTCGTTGTTTTCATAGCAAGGAAAATATAGATTACCCGGCAAATAGCCAAGGATCTCAAGGTAAGCAGTCATCCCTTAATCAAGAGACCTACATACAAATCGGAGCCCGGTATTATCATCCGCCCTTCCCCAACCAGCAGTTCTGGAAAACCGATCTAAAACAAATGCGCGCGGCCGGCTTAAATACCATTCAACTATGGGTGTTATAGAGCTGGGTTGAGGCCAAGCCGGGCTAATTGCTGTTTGATGACTACGATGAATTAATGCAGGAGGCCCAGCGCAATGATTTGCAGGCGGTCTTAAGCGTTATTCCAGAGGTTCAACCACATTAGATTCATCGTGAGATTCTCGGCTCGAAAATGATCAATCATCTAGGGCATAAGGTCCTCTCCAGCAATCGCAGCGAATGCCATTACGGCCTATCCCCGGCCTTGCATTGATCATCCCGAGGTCTGGAAGCGGGTGAGCCATTTCATGGAAGTGGTTATCGCCCGCTATAAAGACGTTCCTCATCTCTACGATTGGGATGTCTGGAATGAGCTGCGCGCCGAACATTGGTTCTAGGTGAGCAATAAAACTGGCCGGCGGTCGCTAGATCAGAAAATTGCGGCGTTAAGCTAAGCCGATGCTTGAACTGAGCCCAGCTCTAGGCTGGGCGCGGCATCCAGATTCCAAGCGGCTGGGCCGGTGACGCCTTGACCGGCGCCGGCCAGGCCGGCCACCATGGCAGCATTGTCGCCGCAGTGTTCCGGCAAGGGCAAAAGAATCTTTACCCGCAGCTGAGCAGCCAAGAATTCAAGCCGCGCGCGCAAGCGACGGTTTAAGGCCACCCCGCCGACCACCAAGACTCGCTCAAGGCCTTCGCGCTGAATAGCCAAGCTGAGCCGATCGATTAGGGCATCCACTATGGCTTCCTGATAGCTGGCAGCGATGGCGCCCAGATCCAATGAGCTGGCGGGATCGGCATGATTCTTGAGATGGTATAAAAGCGCCGTTTTCAATCCACTGAAACTAAAACATAAATCGGCCTGTGCCCGAGCCAGGCCCCTTTGTTGGCCAGGCCGGCCGCGCGGGAAGCGCAGGTAGTTGGGATTGGCTCCCAGGCTAGCACGCTCAATCGCTGGGCCGCCGGGATATCCCAGACCAAGTAATTTAGCCCCCTTATCAAAAGCTTCGCCGGCGGCATCATCCAGAGTCCAACCCAGCCGGCGATAGCGGCCCAATCCATCGACGCGCACTAAACAGGTATGGCCTCCTGATACCAACAAGGCCAGCAAAGGGCACAGCGCCTCAAAATCTGGACAGGCGGGGGATAGCACGGGAGCGTATAGATGGGCCTCCAGGTGGTTCACCCCTACCAAGGGCACCTGCAAGCGTAAGGCTAGCGCCTTGGCCAGAGCCAGCCCGACCAAGAGAGAGCTGGCCAAGCCAGGCCCATAGGTAACGGCAACAGCATTGATTTCCGACCAGCGCGCGCCAGCTTGAAGCAAAGCGGCGTCAATCACATCTGGCAGATGTTCCAGATGCTGACGCGAGGCCAGTTCGGGGACCACTCCGCCATAGGGTTGATGGAAGGGGATTTGGCTGAAAACAACGTTGGCGCGTACCTGGCGACCGTGCCGCACCAAGGCAGCGGCTGTTTCATCGCAGGAAGTTTCGATGCCAAGGACATTCATGCCGGTTATTTCTGGCGCGCCAGCTGATCGGAGCGAAACTGAGCTTGGTATAGACGGACCCCTTGCAAAATATCCAAGGCCCGTTCCAAGTGCAGATCCCGGGCCGGTTCATCCCCTAGCGTTGACTGTTCGGAATCCGGCTCGAGTTCGCCCGCCTCTAAGTCGCCAATCTCATCCTGAGATCGTTTAATCAGAACCTTGCGCCATTGTTCTGGAGACATCGGCACCAGGATATCTGGATCAACTCCTTTTTCATGGATGGTGCGGCCGCTGGGCGTGTAATATTTGGCTGTGGTCAGCCGGATGGCGGACCCATCCTCCAGGGGAAGCACGCTTTGGACCGACCCCTTGCCGAAGGTTTTTTCGCCCACGATGATCGCGCGGTGGTTATCCTGTAAGGCGCCGGCGGTTATTTCCGAGGCGCTGGCGCTGCCGCCATTAACCAGGATGACCATCGGGAAACCAAGATAATGCGCGCGCCCCTTGGCTATGTACTGGTAATTCCCGCCGGCGCCCTTACGGCCTTTGATGGCCACTATGGCTTGTCCGGTTTTAAGAAACTTCTCACTGACATCTATGGCCGAGGTCAAGAGGCCGCCAGGATTATTGCGCAAATCCAAAATCAAGGCTGTCATGCCGGCCGCCCTAAGCTTATCCAGCGCCTTCTGCAAAGCGTCGGCAGTTGGCTCATTGAACTGGGTGATGCGAACATAACCGATCTGATCCCCAATAATCGCCGCAGCTTTAACGCTCTCCACCTTGATGACTGCCCGAACAAGCTCCAGCTCCTTAATCAGCTGGCGTTTGGGCCGTACGATCTTGATCTTGACCTTGCTACCAGGTTCGCCGCGCATCTTTTTCATGGCTTCCTGAAGCGGCATGTTCTCGGTTGATTCGCCATCGATGGCGATGATTTTATCATCATGTAAAATGCCGGCGCGAAAGGCCGGGGTATCCTCCATGGGAGCTACTACCGTCAAAACGCCTTCACGGATACCGATGACAATACCCAATCCGCCAAATTCACCAGCGGTATCGCTTTTCATATCTCGGAACATATCGGGATCCATGAACTGACTATGCGGGTCCAGCGCTTGCAGCATGCCGCGGAGGGCTCCATAAAGGAGGTCCTTATATTCGGTTTTTTCTTCATCTACGTAGCTCTTGCGGATTTCCAGCAGCACGCTAGTCAATAAGCGCATTTTCTCAAAAGCCACGTCGAGAGAATCCTGCGGCTTGTCTGGCATGGCAGCAATTTTGGCGCCAACGATAAGGTTCCAACCCAAAAGGCTAAGCAGCGCCAGCCATAAAAATCGGCTGCCGATATATTTTATAGACATGCTATTGCTCCCTTTAAAGCTTGCCGCTATGGCAAGGCCGGCACTAGTCTTTCAAGGCCACTCTAGCTGATAGTACGCGGCTTGACAATTTCGGATTTATAAAAGGATTTCTAGACATGCAAAAAAATTTGTTGATTTGCTGCGAAGCTCTGATATAGTGCGTCCCCCCGTTTGCTAGGCTAAGTTTTTTTGCTAGAGGCAAACGATTTTCTAGTTTTACCATGAATCAAAATTGGATACTTGCTCTAACCGTAGGCGCGCCTTTGCTAGGGTCTTTGCTGCTGCCACTGATCGGGCGCTGGTCTGAAAGGGCGCGCAATGGCTTGGCTTTAGCTTGCGTTTTAATCGCCTTGAGCGGAGCGGCGGCTTTGATTCCGGCGGTAGCCGCTGGCCAAAGAATTTCCGTAACCCTGGCCGGCCATAGCCTATTTTACGCCGATCCCCTGGCTGTTTTCATGGCCTTGGTCTCAGCCTTGGTGGGCGCCATCATCGTCATATATTCATTTGGCTATATCAGCCACTATCCTTGGCGCAACGAATACTATTTCATGACCGTGCTCTTCCTGGGCGCCATGATGGGGCTGGTTTTTACCAAACACTTACTAGTGCTCTATCTCTGCTGGGAGATCACGGCGATCGCTTGCTGGCGGTTGATTGGCTTCTTCCGAAAAAAAAATTACGTGCTCAAGGCCGACAAGGCCTTTCTGGTAACAGTATTCGGAGCCCTGCTCATGCTGCTTGGCTTCATTATGATTTACCAACAGACCGGCTCATTCGATCTCGGGCAGATCCAACAGACTCTACAAGGCCAGCCAATCGCCAACATCGCCGTGTTGCTAATCCTCTTTGGCATCCTGTCTAAGTCGGCCACGGTGCCCCTGCATACCTGGCTGCCAGATGCCGGCGTGGCGCCGGCGCCGGTTACGGCTTTGCTGCATGCCGCCGTGCTGGTAAAAATAGGCGTCTATGTCTATGCGCGACTGTTTCTGGCCGGTCTGGTGATAGCGCCGGCCTGGCACACCATCGTTCCGGCCGTAGCCGCCATCAGCGCCCTGATTGCCGCCGGCGCAGCCCTGATCGAAACCAACCTGAAACGTCTGATCGCCTATTCCACCATCAGCCAAATCGGATTCATTTTCCTGGGACTAGCCATCAATAATGAAATCGGCATTGCCGGCGGCCTGCTTTACATCCTCATGCATGGCATAGCCAAGGGTGGCTTATTTCTCTGCGCTGGCATAGTCGAACAAAAAACTGGCAGCAAGGATATCACCCGCATGGGCGGCCTGATACAGTCTATGCCGGTTACGGCGATAGCTTTCCTTTTATGTGCCTTCTCAGTCATGGGCATCCCGCCCCTGGGTGGTTTTTTCAGTAAATATTTAGTGCTGGCCGGAGCGCTCAATAGCGGGCAGATCGCCATCGCCTTGGTGTTTCTGATCGGTGCTATCTTGACGATCGTTTATCTGTTCCGAGCCTTCGCGCTCGTTTTTCTAGGCGAGCCTAAATTGGCTGGGGCGCTTCAGCCGGCCGAAGGCTCGCCGACGATGGTCTTCAGTGTGGCCTTGCTGGGCGCGCTGGCGCTGCTCAGCGGGCTTTGCATTAATTTTCCGGCCCAGTTCGCCCAAACTGTTGTCCATCAAATGTTGGGGGTCTTGCCATGAGCGTTCAGCTGTTATGGGAGCCTATTGTTTTACCTCTGGCGGCCGGAGTTTTGGCGCTCTTATTCCGGCGGCGCCAAAGCCAGATCGGCGCTTGGTTTTGCGTTGCGGTTACCGCAGTGCATTTAGCAATCACAGCCAGGTTATTTGGCCAGGAAGCCAATCTGACGGTAGCCTGGGCAGCTTACGGCTGGCAATTTGCGTTACGGCTTTACCATTTTAGCGGCTTTATCCTGCTGGCCTCGGCCGCCTTTGCCTTTTTGATCGCGCTTTATTCCACCGCCTTCATGAAGCAGCGGCGCTATCTAAACCAATATTACGCTTATCTGCTTTTCACCTTAGGCCAGGTCAATGGCGCCGTTTTGGCTGACAATCTTATCCTGATGCTTTTTTTCTGGGAAAGTCTGCTGCTGACCTTGTTTGGCATGATCATCATAGGCCGGCCCGGCGCCTTCAAAACTGCCATCAAAGCTTTCATTATTGCTGGCAGCGCCGACCTCTGTTTATTGCTCGGCGTAGGCCTGACCATTTATCTGGCCGGCACCATGAACATGTCGCAGATTCATCTGCCGGTTGGCGCCTGGGGTAGCCTGGCCTTTATATTGCTGATGATAGGAGCTATCGCCAAGGCCGGGGCCATGCCTTTTCATAGCTGGATACCTGATGCCGCCATAGATGCGCCCCTGCCCTTCATGGCCCTTTTGCCAGCCGCCTTGGAAAAACTGCTGGGCATTTATTTTCTTGCCCGCATCTCTCTGGATCTATTCGCGCTCAATCCGCTATCGTGGCTTTCGCCCTTGTTGATGATCTTGGGCAGCATAACCATCCTGTTGGCGGTCATGATGGCCTTGGCCCAAGGTGATTATAAACGCTTGTTATCCTTTCATGCCATCAGCCAGGTCGGCTATATGATCTTGGGCATCGGCACGGCGGTGCCAGCCGGCGTGATCGGTGGCTTGTTTCACATGCTTAACCATGCCATGTATAAAAGCTGTCTTTTCCTAACGGGCGGCGCGGTGGAAAGACAAGCCGGCACCACCGAGCTGGCTAAGCTGGGAGGCTTGCGCGCACAAATGCCGTTAACCTTCCTTTGCTTTATCGTAGCAGCTGTTTCCATTTCCGGCGCGCCGCCCTGTAACGGATTTTTCTCCAAAGAACTGATCTACGACGGCGCCCTGGAGGCCGGCCGGATCTGGCGGGTGGGCTGGGTTTTCTATGGCGCGGCCTTGCTAGGATCCTTCTTTACCGCCGCATCCTTTTTGAAGCTAGGCCATGCGGCCTTTGGCGGCAAGGCGGCCAACCCTCAAGCCCGCGTCCAAGAGGCGCCCGCCGTGATGCTTATTCCGATGATCATCATCGCCGCGTTTTGCCTCCTCTTTGGAATATGGAATGCCCTGCCGATCAACCACCTAATTCAGCCGATCCTGACACAGCTCCCAACCGCCGGCCATCAATTCGCCGGTTGGCCTACCAGCATGACCCTGGTGCTGCTAACCCTTCTGGTGCTGGCTGGCGCCTTGTGGAATCATTTTTGGGGAGCCAAAAGAACAGGCCAGGGCCAAGCAGCTCTGGATCATATTCTCTTGGCGCCAGGCCTACGTTCGCTCTATGCCCAGGCTGAGCAACGCCGTTTTGATCCCTACGAAATCGGGCTTAAAATTGCTCACCTGACCGGCCAATTGGCCGGGCGCGTGGATCGGGGCATAGATTTTATTTACGATACGGCAGCGGTTAAAATCACCTATGCGCTAACGCGGGCGATCCGGCGCGCGCACAATGGCAGCCTGGTGGCTTATTTATCCTGGTCGTTGGCCGGCCTGCTGATAATCATTGCCCTAATTCTAGGAGGATATTGAAGGTGGCAGCTTTGCTGATCATAGCTCCCTTGCTGATAGTGCTGACGCTAAACTTGCCCTGGAAAGGCCTGATGAATCGGCTGGCATTCTGGATGGCGCTAGGCTGGTGTCTGCTGCAAGCCGGGCTAGCCCTGCATGGCGCGGTAAGCTTTTGGCAAGCGCCTTGTCCCTGGATCAGCGCCCTACTGACCTTCATGCCGAAGATCGATCACTTAGCGCGAGTAATGTTCCTGGCCATCGCCATAGTGAGCGCGGTGGCGTTATTGGTCTGCCGCTATACCGGCTCCTGTGCCAATGGCCGCTTCATGATAATCAACCTGGTGCTATTGGCGCTGGCCGGAATGAATGGGGTGGTGTTGGCCAACGATCTATTTTCGTTGTACGTTTTCCTGGAAATAACCGCGGTAGCATCCTTTATTCTGATAGCCTCTGAAAAAGGCCTGGAAGCCTTCGAGGGCGCCTTTAAATATCTGATCCTCTCGGCCGTGGCCACCGCCATGATCTTAACCGCCATCGCCTTATTGATGTTACTGACCGGCGGCGGCGCCTTTGCCGATCTTCAGTGGGCCGCGCAAAACGCCTCAAATAGTCGCGTCATCCAGATGGCCTTGGTGCTGTTATTGGTTGGCTTGCTCATCAAGGGCGGCCTGATACCTTTTCACGGGTGGCTGCCAGACGCCTATTCGGCCGCACCCTCCGCCATCGCAGTCCTCTTGGCCGGCATCATTACCAAGACCACCGGCATCTACACGCTGATTCGCATAACCACTTTGCTAAGTGGATACGCCGGCATTTGGAGCTTGCTGCTATTTGTCGGTGCGGCCTCCATGCTGATTGGGGCGCTGGCTGCTCTGGGCCAAAGCGATTTCAAGCGCATGCTGGCCTACTCCAGCATCAGCCAGGTTGGCTATATAGTGCTAGGGCTGGGGGTCGGGTCGGCCCTGGGTCTAGCTGGCGCTATTTTCCACCTGTTCAACCACGCCATCTTCAAATCGCTCCTATTCGTTAACGCGGCTGCGGTGGAACGGCAAACGGGAACCCGCAACATGGATCGTCTGGGCGGCATAGCCGAAAAAATGCCCGTTACCGGCTGCACCTCGATCATCGCTTTGCTGTCAACGGCGGGCATTCCGCCACTGGCTGGCTTTTGGAGCAAGCTGATCATCATTATAGCCCTGTGGCAGGCTGGACATTTTGCCTACGCCACTTTGGCAGTGCTAGTCAGTCTGCTGACCCTGGCCTATTTCCTCTCGATGCAGCGGCGCGTATTTTTTGGAAAGCTGGCAGCTGGCTTTGAGACCCTGCGAGAAGCCAATGCCTGGATTTTGATTCCAGCCTGTCTGCTGGCCTTGATCACCATCGGCCTGGGAATCGCTATTCCCTGGTTATTTGAAACCTTTTTGCTTCCGATCCGGAGTATATTATGATCTCTCTAATAACCTTGATTGGGCTTTTAGTGCTATTGCTGCTGGCAGGCGTTTGGACAGTTATGACCTCCAACCTGCTAAAATCGGCCATCGGATTGGCGCTGACCAGCGTGATCCTAACTCTCTTATTATTCGTCATGGCGGCTCCCCTGGCCGGCGTTTTTGAACTATCGGTATGTGCCGGATTGATAACCGTCGTGTTCATAAGCGCCATCAGCTTGACTCGGCCACTGGCCGCCGCGGAAGCTCAGGCCCGCCGCCGGCGCCGCAGCGGGCGTTTTATCTGGCTGCCGCTGCTGTTGGCTGCTGTCGGTGGACTCCTTTACTTTCTACAACCGCAGCTGGATATTCCCTTGGCTCAAGGCCTGAGCACTCTGGACGCTCGCCAGACTTTATGGGGATTACGGCGCCTGGATCTTCTGGGCCAAATTCTCATCATACTGGCCGGCGTCTTCGGCGTGGTTATTTTATTTAAAGATCGGCCTATAAATTCAAAGGAGACCAAATCATGATCGGCTCCCCACAGGCCATCTTCTCGATCAGCATAATTTTTATCACCTTGCTGGCTGCAACAGCACTGTATTGCATCCTGGTCAGCCGCAACCTTATTCGCATGCTGATCGGGCTGGAACTATTGCTCAAGGCTGTGACCCTGCTGATCGCGCTGGCCGGATACCTGACGAATCGGATGGCTCTGGCCCAGGCATTCATCATCACGTTGATTGTAATCGAAGTGGTGGTTATTGCGGTAGCGGCTGGCATTGTCATAGGCGCGCACCGCCATAACCAGAGTTTGGACGCGCGCCTATTAAGAAACCTTAAGGGATAAGTTACCGGAACGGCTGTTGTTTTTAACTGGGCGCTCCGCCAAAATGATGGAGTTAAGTGAAGCTGTTCCAGCGCTAATACTATTTCAGGGAAGACCAAGAAAGGACCAGATGCCATGAATCACTATCTGCTATGGCCACCGCTAGCTTTTTTATTGATCTTGGCGGCCAGCCTGGCATTACGGCGCGGCCTGGCGATCTTTGCGCCCCAGCCGCAGCAAGCCGCTGGCGGCAAAAATAAGGCCTATGCCTGCGGCGAAGATATTAAACAAAATCGCGTCCAGCCCGATTATAGCCAATTCTTTCCCTTCGCTTTCTTCTTCACCATCATGCATGTGCTGGCTCTGGTGGTGGCGACCGTGCCGGCGCAAGACTGGTCAGCCGTTCAATTGGCCGCCGGATATTTACTCAGTTCGGCAATCGGCTTATTCATTCTGTTCAGGAGATAGGCTTTCATGAGCTTGCTTAAAAAATTGACCACATGGGCGCGCGTTAAGTCGCCCTGGATAATTCATTTCAACTCCGGCGCCTGTAATGCTTGCGATATTGAAATAGTGGCCGCGCTGACGCCACGCTTTGATATTGAGCGTTTCGGCATTCTTTTAAAAGGCACCCCTCGACATGCCGATGTTCTGGTATGCTCCGGGCCAGTAACTCGCCAGATCAAAGATCGTCTAGTGCGGATTTATGAACAGATGCCTGAGCCCAAGTTTGTTGTCGCGGTGGGCACCTGTGCCTGCTCCGGCGGCGTATTCCAGGGCTGCTATAATGTCATGGGCGGTATCGATACGGTGATCCCTGTTTCGGCTTATATACCCGGCTGCCCGGCCCGCCCCGAGGCCATCATAGATGGTGTGGTTAAACTGCTGGCCAGCTTGCCAGGCGACCCAGCCCCGGCACCTACTCCAGCGGCCGTAACGGAGGCGCTAACATGAGCAATGAAGAAAAAATTAAACAAACCCTGATGGAGCAATTCGGCTTCAGTCCTGAGCAAATTAATATAGCGCGCCAGCGGCGTATCTTTGTTGAAGTTGCCTACGAACAGTTTCGCCAGGTCTTCGAGCTGGCAGTGCGCCGCCTGGATTTCAACCAGCTATGCACCATCACTGGCCTGGACGAGGGCGAAACCTTGGCCTTTCTTTATCATCTGGCGCGCGCCGACGGCATAGTTTTGACCATTAAGACACGTCTGCCCAAAGCCCAGCCAAATCTACAAACGATTAGCGATCTTTTTCCAGGCAGCATCAATTATGAACGCGAGCTAGAGGATTTACTGGGCGCGCGGGTGGCGGGACTGCCACCCGGCCAACGCTATCCCCTGCCCGATGATTGGCCAGCCGGCCAATATCCGCTCCGCAAGGATTGGAAACCAACCGAGCATACGCCCGCCGCCGCCGCTAAGGAGGAAAAAAACCATGGCTAACATCAAGATACCCATTGGCCCTCAGCATCCGGCTTTGAAGGAACCGGAAGGTTTTTTGGTCACCCTGCAAGGTGAGAAAATCGTTCAGATGGATGTGCGCCTGGGCTATAATCATCGCGGCATCGAGAAGGCCTGCGAGGAACGCAGTTACATCCAGGATATGTATCTCCTCGAAAGAGTTTGCGGCATCTGCTCGCACTCGCATTCAACCTGCTTCATCCAGGCGGTGGAGGAAATCGCCGGATTGGCTGTGCCGCGGCGCGCCCAGTATATCCGCACGATCATCGCCGAGCTGGAACGCATTCATAGCCATCTGCTCTGGCTGGGCGTAGCCGCACATGAAATCGGCTTTGATTCCTTATTTATGTATGTTTGGCGCGATCGTGAAGTCGTTATGGACACCCTGGCGGCCTTATCCGGCAATCGCGTCAATTACGCGATCAATACCCCTGGGGGAGTACGCCGAGATTTCAACAGCAACCAACTGGCCGATCTATTGAAAGCCGTTGATATCCTGGAAGAGCGCACTAAGTATTATATTGAGGTGGCTTCGGAAGAGGTTACCCTTATTAAACGCTTGGCGGGCGTCGGCTTTCTGGCTCATGCCGATGCGCTGGCCTTAGGCACGATTGGCCCCACTGGACGCGCTTCGGGCGTGAATGTCGATGTGCGCCGCGATGATCCCTATTTGGCATACAATGAGCTAGATTTCGAGGTCGTTACCGATACTCATAACGATGTCTATGGACGCGTCCTGGTGCGCGTGGGCGAGCTAATGCAAGCTTACCGGATGCTGCGTCAGCTGGTGGCTAAAATACCCGATGGCCCCATCGCGGTTAAGGCGCCCCGTAAAATTCCCGCCGGCGAAGCCGTCAGCCGTTATGAAGCGCCGCGCGGCGAAGACATCCATTACGTCAAGGCCAATGGAACCGAAAAACCGGAGCGGGTTAAAGTCCGCGCGCCGACCTTGGCCAACATGCAATCGGTAGCCAAGATGATGGAAAACAATCGTTTGGCGGATGTGCCGATCATTATCGCCGCCATCGATCCTTGTTTTTCTTGCACCGACCGCATGATCAGGATCAATCGAGTGGATCAGGGCCAGCTACAAACCCTCAGCTGGCAGGCTCTGCACGGCTACAGCCTGGATTGGCATCGCCAACATGGCCTGGATTTTAAAGCCTTGAATGATAAATTACGCCGGAAAATAAATTTTTGACGATGATTTAATAAAGGATAGTTTTTATGGTTTGGTCACTGTTTAACTTGCTGATTTTCCCCGGCTTCCTCTTTTTATTCATCTTGGGATTGATCGGCCAATTTATTGATCGCAAGCTTTATGCGCGGCTGCAAAACCGCATCGGGCCGCCCTGGTTTCAGCCCTTGGCCGATTTCATTAAGTTGGCTGCCAAAGAGGAAATCATCCCAGCGGAGGCCGAGTCCGGCATGTTTCGTCTAATGCCGGTACTGGCCTTGGCAGCGGTAGTGACGGCTTTCTTTTATATTCCTTGTTGGAAAACCAGTGCGCTATTTTCTTTCAACGGCGATTTGATTGTGGTGATTTACCTGCTGACCATCCCCACCCTAACTTTCTTCCTGGCGGGCTGGTATTCCACCTCGCTGTTTGCGGCTATCGGTGCCACGCGCACTTTAACCCAGCTCTTCGCCTACGAGGTGCCTTTATTTATGGCCATTCTGGCTCCGGCCTTGTTGGCCAATACCTGGTCGCTCAGTGCCATGGCCGCCTTCTATGCCCAACATCCTGCCTATGCCGGCTTTAATATTATCGGCTTCGGCGTAGCCTTGATCGCCCTGCAAGGCAAACTTGAGCGCGTGCCTTTCGATATTCCCGAGGCCGAAACCGAAATCGTAGGTGGTACCTTCACCGAATACAGCGGACGGCTGCTGGCGCTCTTCCGGACCACCATCGACATCGAAGCTATCGTTGGCGCCTCCTTGATCGCCGCCGTGTTTCTGCCTTTTGGGTTTGGCTTGAGCTGGGCTTGGAGTTTTAGCTTTTATTTAATCAAGATTTTAATAATAATTGCCCTATTGGCGCTGCTGCGTACCGTCTTGGCGCGGCTGCGCATCGAGCAAATGGTGTCGTTCTGCTGGCGCATTGTAGCCCCGGCCGCCCTGCTCCAATTGCTCATCAACCTGATTTTAAGCGGAGCGCTGCGACAATGAGAAAACCCGGCAAGATGCTTGGCGAAGTATTACGCTCGTTTTTACGTAAGCCGGCAACCCATCTTTATCCGCAAACTAAGGCCCAGCTGCCCGATCGTTTTCGCGGCCAAATCAAGTTCATCGCGGCCAAGTGTATCGGCTGCAAACTATGTATGCGCGATTGCCCAACTAGCTGCATCACCATCAGCAAAGTCGGCGATAAACGCTTCCAGGCTGAATTCGATCTGGATCGCTGTATGTACTGCGCTCAATGCGTGGATGTCTGCCCTAAACAGGCGTTGATAGCCTCGGCCGATTATGAACTGGCCCAGCTGCAACGTGATAAACTCAAAGCGGTGTTTTATGCCGAACCAGCTCCCTCAGCGCCGGCGCCCTTGGCAAACGCACCTAGCGGCCAACCTGCGGCAAGCGCGTAGTATCGCCATAGTCGGGATCGGATCAGATCTGCGTGGCGACGATAGCGCCGGGCTGCTGGTGATCCGTGAGTTACGAGCTGCCTTCGCCGGCGCTAGACCAGCCGCCATTCGATTATTTGCCGGTGGCACAGCTCCCGAGAATCTTACCGGCACGATCCGGCGTTTCCGGCCTAGCCACATCATTTTGCTGGACGCTGCCGACTTGGGTCTTAAGCCGGGTGCTGCACGCTTGATCGCCCTGCCAGATATTGGCGGGCTCTCCTTTGGAACCCATGCCCTACCCTTAAACATAATGGCCGATTATCTAGTGAACTCGCTAGCTTGCCATATCAGCGTTATCGGTATCCAACCTGGCCCGTTAGCTTTCGCGTTGGCGCCTTCGCGGCCGGTCCAACAAGCCGCGCGCCGAATAGCTCAAGCTATCCAACGCATCACTAAAGCTAGTTTGCCACGGCCAAGATCAGCGACCAGGAAACAAATCAAACGGCGGCGAGTCTAAGCTATGTTAAGGTCGGAGGGTCGCTTACAGCTGCAGAGGCAGCAGCTAACAAAATGAAGCTTGCGGCAAGAAGGCAGTTGGCAAGAAAAGGATTTTTCGGCTGCCAGAGATAGAATGAGCCGAGCATTATCCGCCCTGCTAAAGTCAGGCCAACTAGGCTAGCTTAGGCAGTTATCTTGAAAACCTTGTCATGTTCACGGGCGGGTTGGGGAACTTTAATGCCTATCCCATCGCCTTTTTTGGCTACCATGACGCTTTTGTGCTCCATCTGCATGGATTCAACTTGGGTCATAAAATCACTGGTATGGCCCTTAATGCGCACGTTATCTCCCACGGCTAATTCGGCATTGGTGATCTGAATGGCGGCCACTCCGATATGGCCGAAATAATGGGTAACATAACCAATTTCGATCTCCGGCATAGCACACCTCCTTCTGCCCAGTTTGTCTATAGCCTAGCATCGGCTTGGGCGCAAGACAAGGCAAATCGCCCTACCCGCCCCAACGGCGCCGCCAAGCTCAGGCCAGGGCCTTCAGCGCAGCCGCTTGAAAATCACTCGCTGGATCTCTAGATCGGCCTGGCGCAAAAAACAGAACTCCAAGTATAAAGGCAGGTTTTCATCTTGAAATATCTCCATCACAGCTGGCTGGCAGGAATTCACCGCTGTATAAATTAACGGGTCACTATCGCGGCGGCGGATATTAAACCAGCCCAACCGTGTGCCAGCGGGGGCGGCGGAGCTAAAAACAACTTCGACTTGGTAGAGGCCTCGTTCCAAAGGCAGCTTCATGCCATAGAAATCTAGCGCGGCCGGATCATGGTCCTTGCGCAAAACCACGCTATTGTTCTCCAAATTGATATAGCCGGCATGAAAAAAACAAGGTGCTGGAACGCTCAGCGTCGCACCCACGGCTGGCGATGCCCAATTGCCAGCGGCCAAAAGAATGCTATCGATATCCAGAGTCCCCTCTAGCAACTCCAATTTAAGCGCCAGAGTTCTAAATTCCTCCAGCGGCGCAATCGGGATGCTCAGCCAGCTCCATTCGGGCGAATGCAGCTGACCTTCCAGGGCCGCGGCCGGCTGCTCCGCCGTGATCAAAGTTGAAGAGAAGCTAGCGTCCCCGCGCACGCGTGCCAGCCAGCGCAAGCCTGGCGCCCAACAGGTTTTAATCGACTTGGTTCCCACCCAGGCGCCCGCCTGACGCAAGGCAACATAGCCGGCGCCGCCAGCCAAGGGGTCCGCGATAATGCTACTCGCAGCCCCGGGACAAGCTTCGGCTTCCCAACGCCGTGCCGAACCTATGATATCCCATTCCGGCACGGCCAGCGCGGCGCCGGCGGCCGCCGGCGGTTGTATCTTGAAAGCCCAGACTGGCCCAGCTTGCTTCAGGAGGCTAAGCCGGGGATGTTTTAAGAGCTGTTGCAGAGTGAAGGCAACCGGAAAGGGGCTAACTTTTTCGGGGAACAGATCTTCATGTAGCAGGATATAACCCACATTCAGCGCCTGTAAATCATTCAGCTGTGCCGCGGACAAGCAGCCTTGATTAATGCTTTGCAGGGGCTGAAATACATTTTCGTAATAATCACGAGCGACTATTGGTGAATAGCCGTTAAGCATGCGGATGCGGTAACGCAAGGAAAAATGTTGATATAGCGAAGCGTAATGAGAATCGCCCGGCCAAAGTGGCAAAACCAGGATGGAGGCGGTACTGCTATTAGCTTGGATATCGGCGGCCACAGCTGCGTAAGCCGGCTGGTCCTGATCCAAGGATGTCACTATCGGATAAATCCTTGAGCTATACTCAGCCACAATCAATAGCCCAGCCAGCATAGGGATCCCAACGCGCCAAATCGGTTTATTCAAACCTTCAAGTAAAGCCGCCAATGCCAGAGCCAAAGCCACGGCTAAAAAAGAAGGCATTAAACAAAAGATTTTGGCTGGCTGGCGCACCATGCCATAGGGAGGGATCAAGAATCGACAACATTTAATTAAAATTCCCTGCCCCGGTCCATGCATGCCCAATGCCAAAGCCATAATCCCCAGAATACCAATAAAGCTTAGCGTCAAGATCAGCAGAGCGCGCCAATAGCGTTGCCAGGCTTGGCTAAAACGATAGGCCAACACCAAGATGCCGGCCAAGATAACGGCGGCGCCGGCGTAACCAAAGTAAATGCTATTGCTAAGGCCCAGATCGCGCCAACCAAAAAAGCCCTGCCAGGTCGGAGAGTAACTAATAACCTCCTGAAGCAAGCGTTGCTTGACCGGGGCCGGAGCCGGCGCCAAGCCTGTTACCAGGCTAGCTAACCGCTGCCAGGCTAATGGCAATAGAAGCGCTATTGCGGTCAACAGCACCGGCAGCAGCAGCGCCAAGCCCAGCCGCGACCAGGCCAACGGGCGGCGCGCGCCTGCGGCGGCGTTTGGTTGCGCGCCACGGGCCAGCAGAGCCAATAAACACCAAAAGGGTGTGGCCAAGACTCCAAAAAAGAAAATATGCTGATCGGTACAGCTGGCCAATAAAATAGCCAAACCGGCCAACAGACCGCCGCGCATGGAATTATCGTGAACAGCCAGATCCAGCCCGAGCCAGAGCGCCGGCAGCCACAACATAGCCAGGCCAGCTGGACTGCCCCCGCATAAATTGATCCAATGAAACGGCATGGCTATGGCGGCGGCACTGGCGCCGGCGGCGATCCAGTCGCTAGAGACATAACGCCGCGCCAACAACCAGGTGAACAGGGCTGCCCCCCAAAACGCTATCAAGCCGGTCAGATTCCAGCCGCAGGCCATTCCAGTCAGCCAGGCGCAAATGGCGTAAAGCAACGAAAAGGGAAAATAATAGGTATCCGGCTGAAAGCGCTCCAGATCGCCGCCGGTATGAAATTCATACAGATTAAAAAAAAGCGGCGTCCGCCCAATCAACATGTCCTGGGCTAGCCGACAATGATAAAGATATTGCAGATGATCACCGGGAGCCATGGGCTGGAGGGTGTTTTTATGCAAGCTGACCGCTGAGGGAATGGCCGTGGTCAGGTGGCGCGGCAAAGGCCAAGCCAACCAAGCCCACAGCACCAAGCTAAGCATGAATGAGAAACCTAAAACACGTTGCAGACTCATGGCCTTGATAGTATCGATTAGGGCAGCAAGATTCAAGTTACATGGCGACTAGGGAGTTTGGGCGGGTCAACTGACGTCATCGGGGGCTCAGACTTCGTCGTGCTGGCGGGCCAGCGCCATCAGGTGCGCCTCGAGGTAAAAGCAACTCAGCTGCTTCCAATCGAACTGCTCAGCCAGTTCCTGAGCGTTATGGCGCTGGGCTATACGTTCTTTTAAATCCAGCTGACAGAAGTGCAGCAGATGATTGGTTAGATCCTCAGTCGCTTTATCATATGATTGATAGCGGCGCCGCAGGACGAACAGCCCATGCTGATCGCAATCTGGCACCAGATTTAGAATATAACTGCCAAACCCGGAAAGATCTGAAGCCACCGCGGGAATGCCGCGCGCCAGACATTCCACCGGCGTATAGCCCCAGGGCTCATAATAACTGGGGAATAGGCCGATATGACAGCCTCGCACAAACTGCCCATATTCCATGCCAAACAGCGGATTGCTGACTGAGATGAAATCAGGGTGATAGACGATTTTCACCGGATCATCCGGACGATTGAACAAGTTCGCGGCACGCAGTTGATTTAAGACCTCATCGTGTTCGTTATCCTGCATATCATGGGTAACGATATACGGCAGGCGCGCGGTGCGCCAGGCCTGCATGGTCCGCCGCAGGCGGAAGCGCCAATAATCATCCAGCAGGTTGTTCAAGTCTGGCATCTGGGCGGTGGCGGCGGCCTTGAATAAGCGTTGGCCTAACTGATCCTTAATCGAGTCGCATGTCTGGCTCAATTCCACCAGCATGGCCTTATTATGGAGCACATCGGCATTGATTGAGCGAAATGCTTTACGGGAGATGATGAACATGACAACAGTTAAATCGCGCCGAACCTGCTTAAGATGATAATTCAGCCGCGCCAGTGCTTCGAGGGTTAGATCAAAGCCTTTATTGCGATATTCGTAGCGGCCAGAGGTGAAGAAATAAAGCGTTCTATCCAGATTGAAACTATAACTGGGAAAGAAATGGCCCATTGTGAAATGGTGAATCTTTGCCTTATAAATCTGGTGCATATTTTCGGCTTCGTGGCGCGCGATAAACCTTTCGATATTCAGGCCATTGGGCAAGATTTTATCCGGCTGACGCTGGATCAGATGCTTGCATTCCAGCGCCGTTACTTCGCTGACCGTAGTAAAGACGTGGGCGCCATGGGCGGCGGCACGCTCCAGCCGGACGCGGGCTTCAATATTGAATCGCCGCGCGTCGTTTTCCCAATTGATAAAGGGCAGATGATCGTAAAACCAAGGATCGCTCATCGCCAAATAGCGGCCCAGGAGCGTAGCATGGGTTGTGAACACCAAGCCAACCGGCAGGCGCGTACGCCGCATCTCCGGGATGGCGGTTGCGCCCATCCATTCATGAAAATGGGCTATCAATGGTTGGGCGGGCTGCTGTTGGCACAGCGCGCGAAAGAACTCCAACACGATATGGCCAAAGGCCACCACCTCGTTCAGCTCGCCATCATTGGCTGGAAGGCTTAAATGATGATGCTCCCAAATGTAATATTTGATTTTCCCCAGCATGGCCATGACGCTCTGGGTATTCATAAGAATGACTTGGGGGCGACCGGTTACCAGCCAATGGCCGTAATGCGCTTCGATGCCGGCGGCTTGCAAGGTTCTCAAGGCTGGCGCATACAGATCCGGCGGCAAGGCTGGCTCGAATTCCACTGCGGCAGTCGCGGAATTATAGGGTCCGATCAAACAATAGCGCTTGCCCCAGCGCTCGACCATATTGGGAATTTTGGAGCGAATGACGGTATAAATACCGCCTAACTGTTGACAAACCTCCCAAGCTATTTCAAATAAGATAGCGTTAGGCTGATGCAACCCAGCCGCAGCTGTTACTTGGGATGGCTTTTTAGATAGATGCGGCGCCATATTTTGCGATTTTCGGCTTGGGCCAAACGCTGCGGCAACATCCTAATGATGATTCCTGCAGCTTGTTGGCATTAAAGCACAATCGCCTCAATAAAACAAATAAAAACTGAAGCGGGCTAAGCCCAACGAGATTAGAGGATGGACACTTAGCCAAAATCATGCTAAGCCTGAGCAATCTTTTGATTATGCGTATCCTACTCTCCAATGACGATGGCATTTACGCGCCGGGCCTGCTGGCGCTTTATCAGGCCGTGCGCGAATTAGGCGAGGTTAAAGTAGTGGCGCCGCATGCCGAGCAGAGCGCTATGGGCCATGCGATAACTTTATCCGACCCGATAAAAATCCAAGCCATCCGGCGCGACGACGCCTTTGAAGGCTATGCCGTGGTTGGCACGCCCGCCGATTGCGTTAAATTGGCAGTGGGCGTTCTGCTGGAGCGCCCGCCGGACCTGATTATCAGCGGCATTAACCTCGGGCCTAATGCCGGCATCAGCGTCATCTATTCGGGAACGGTATCGGCAGCTACCGAGGGCACTATTCTAGGGATTCCCAGCATAGCGATTTCTCTGGCCGCCTTCACTGATCCACACTGGGATACCGCCGGCCAGGTGGCCCGGCGGATCGCCCGAGAAGTTATCCAACGCGGGCTGCCCCCCAATACCCTATTGAATGTGAATGTGCCTAATCGGCCGCTGCAGCAGATCCCCGAGATCTTGGTCACGCGCATGGGGCGCTCGCGTTTCGCCGAGATTTTCCATCGCCGGGTTACGCCGCGCGGCGATACTTATTACTGGATGGATGGAGAGCTGAAAATGCTCGATGACGTCAATGGCACAGATTTTCAGGCTTTGGAAAAAGGTTGTGTTTCCATAACCCCTATAGGTTTCGACCTGACCAGCCACGCCCTGCTGCCTGAACTCAAAAAATGGAATCTAAGCCTCTAGGCCAACCAAGCGCTCTGGCTCTGACGTTCAAGGGCCAACCCCATCCGCGCGGCGCCGGGATGCAGGGCGCGCCAACAGACCAAATTCACGCAGCTTGCGTTGCAGGGTACGGCGGCTGATGCCCAGCTGCTGAGCGGCACGCGTCCGATTGCCTTGCTGAGCTTCTAAGGTCGCGATAATCATCTGACGGTTAGCCTCCTCCAAGGAGGCGGCCGCTGGCCGGGCCGAGCCGGGCTGTCCCAAAGGGTCCTGACGCAGGCCGGGCGGCAAATCGCGCTTGGTTAATTTATTGCCCTGAGCCAACACCACCATGCGTTCCATAACATTGCGCAGCTCGCGGACATTGCCCGGCCAAGAATAAGCCATAAGCGCCTGCATGGTTTCCGGCGTGATGGCTGTAATGGTCTTGTTATTCTCGCTGGAAAATTCTTTCAGGAAGGTCTGCGCCAAGATAGTAATATCGTCGACGCGATCCTTTAATGGTGGGATGTTAATGGTAACGACATTCAGGCGAAAAAACAGGTCTTGCCGAAACTTGCCTTCCTGAACGCATTGGCTTAAATCACGATTGGTGGCAGCGATCAGGCGGATATCCGCTTCCAAAGTTTCCTGACCGCCAACCCGTTCAAAAGTGCGCTCCTCGAGAACGCGCAGCAGCTTCACTTGCAGGGCCGGGTCTATCTCCGATATTTCGTCCAGAAATAGCGTGCCATTCTTAGCCAATTCAAAGCGGCCGCGACGACGTTCGCTGGCCCCGGTAAAGGCGCCCTTCTCGTGGCCGAAGAGCTCGCTTTCCAAAAGGTTTTGCGGCAAGGCGGCGCAATGCACGGCAATAAAAGGCCCTGATGCGCATAAGCTTAAACCATGAATGGCGTGTGCTACCAGCTCCTTGCCGGTCCCGCTGGCTCCCTGGATTAGCACAGTCGCCCGCGATGGCGCCACCTGCCGAATCAAAGTGAACAGTTCCTCCATAACCGGCGTGCGGCCGATGATGGCCTCCAGGCCAAATTTATTATCCAAGCGCCGGCGCAGATTCCGGTTATCGGTCTCCAGCTGACGCGAATGCAGAGCCCGTTTGAGAACAAGGTCAAGTTGATCTAAATTCACTGGCTTGGTTAAAAAATCATAGGCGCCGGCCTTCATGGCTTCCACCGCCGTCTCGATGCTACCATAAGCCGTCAGCAGTATGCAGAGGGGCCGCGAGCTGTGCGCCAGGGCGCGGCGCACCAAAGTTAAGCCATCCATTCCCGGCAGACGCAAATCGCTTAAAACAACCTGTACCGGAGTTTCATCCAACAATTTAAGCGCTCGCTCGCCATTATCCGCCAATAGGATGTGGTAATTGTGGCCCAGGGCGCGCTGCAATCCCTCGCGCGTATTTTTTTCATCCTCCACGATAAGCACGCTAGGCTTGAGGCTCATAAGGCTGACTCCTTTTTACGCCGGCGCCGCGCCGCGGCGCTTTTGCGGGGCGCTTTAAGCAGGCGGATGCGCCGGCGATCCAATGGTAAGCGCAAGGTAATCTTGGTTCCGCGATTGAGTTGACTATGCACCTCGATCGCGCCGCCATGATCCTGAATGATGCGCTGAACGATCAATAAGCCCAAGCCGCTGCCCTGCGGTTTGGTTGTGTGGTAGGGCTCAAACAAGCGGCTCAAGTCCTCCGCGGCTATGCCCGCGCCAGTATCTTGAAACGAAATGCCCACCGTGCGATCATCGCTGAATACGGCAATCGTCAATAAGCCCTGGCTAGGCATAGCCTGTAAAGCATTTTTAATAAGGTTGAAAAATGCCTGCTTGAGTTGATTGCGGTCCGCCGATATCCGGGGGATCGGATCCGGAGATTGAAGCTCAACCACGATATCGCGGTCGGCGATCTCCTGTTTCAAAAATTCCAAGGTTTCTTGCAGCGCGTCAAGCACCTGGCACGATTCCAGTTGAGGCGGCGTCGGACGAATCGCACGCAGAAATTGAGTGATGGTCGAGTGTAAACGCTCGATTTCTGCTCGAGCCACCTTAAGCGACGCCCGCAAAGGTTTGGCGGCCGCCGGCCGCAAGCGCGCTAGATCGCGCTCCATAAGCTGCAGTTGAATATGCAAAGAGTTTAAGGGATTG
>CAYUHK010000012.1:0-39892 GCA_964444425.1 uncultured Verrucomicrobiota bacterium | reverse complement strand
TATGTTGCAGTATTCGCGGGCAACCATTGCTGCGCCGGCTGGCACGCCTTCAAAAAAGGCATTGGGAGGCTGGCCTGGCTGCAGAAAGCGCCGATAAACCTTATCGCCCACCTGCAGCTCAATCCACTCAATATAATGTTTCTCTTCCATTGGATGATCTACGCTGCCCACGTTCACCTTGATGCCTTGAGGCGTTGACTCAATCACCGGGACGTGTTTCTCCTGGGAAGCGTCCTCGGTGTTGGCCTGGAACAGCCGCATTGGTTGGCCGCAGCAGACCAATTGGCCGGCGCCGGCATGGAGCACTTCAACTATGTTGCCGCAGATAGCGCACTTATAGATCTCTAGTTTTTTGGTCATCGCTAACCTCCCATATTAATTTCGACCAATCAATTTTTATACGCTAACAGCTTGGCTAGGCCGCCGGCAAGCCAAAAATTTCACTGCTTGATCGCCCGACATTATTATGATTCACTGCTGCAAAGATCGGAGGGGACTATGCTTGGCGCTTTAGGACGCTGGTTGGTTTTAACTGTGGCGGTTTGGCTGGCGGTGCAGCTGATTCCTGGTCTGCATTGTACCCAGTGGCCCAGCCTGCTGATCGCCGCGCTGACGCTGGGCATTCTCAATGCCCTGGTTAAGCCTCTGCTGCTGCTGATATCGATGCCGCTGATCATAATCAGCCTAGGGCTATTCCTGATCCCGCTTAATGCCCTCCTGCTGGAACTAACCGCTGCGCTGGTGCCTGGATTTGAGATAGCTAATTTCTGGGCGGCGCTGGGCGGCGGCCTGGTGATCAGCGCGGTCAGCTTTTTCTTTGGCCGGCCGCGCCGCGGCCGATTAGCCGCGCGGCGCATGAGCCAGCCTCCCCCGTCAGAGCGTGGGCCGATCATCGATATTTGATTCTCCTGCCCCGGCGGCGGCCAGCTGGCGACGCGCGCCGGCTGGCTAGACCTGGCGGGGATTAAAGCTAGAGACCTGCTTCAATTCCGAGAACAGGTTCTTTTCCTTGACATTCAGTTGGCGGGGCACGGCGATCTGAACGATGGCCAGCAAATCTCCCGGCGCCTGTTGACGAACCCCTGGCATGCCTTGGCCTTTTAAACGAAAGCGCTGGCCGCTTTGGGTTCCGGCCGGCAAGGTTAAGGCAGCATAGCCGCGCATGGTTGCAAAGCGAATTTTTGCGCCCAACGCCGCTTCCCAAGGCGTAATCGGCACGCTGATTTCAAGGTCGCGGCCATTCAAGCGGCAGGTTGGATGGGGGGCGATATGAACCAACAAATAGAGATCGCCGGCGGCGGCGCCGCCCGATCCAGCTCCGCCTTGCCCAGCCAGGCGGATTCGGGCCCCTTCCAGGGTGCCTGGCGGAATGCGCACCTTGAAGCTGCGTTGGCGCCGGCGCGGCTGGCCATCCGGGCTGATTTCGGTCGATTGCAAGCTGATGGTCTTATGAGCGCCATGCAAGGCTTCGGGCAAATCGATGGTTACAGCGGCCTCCTGATCTTGGCCGCGCGCCTTCCAGTAAGCGGCGCCAGGCGCCGCGCCACGAAATTGGCCCCCGCCAAACAAGCTTGCAAAAAAATCACTGAACCCGCCTAAATCTTCCTGGCGTAAGCCGGTAAAGGCGTTAGGCCGATCGGCAAACTCGAAGTGCACGTTCTCCCACCCGGGCGGCGGCCGAAAATCCTGGCCGGCGCGGTAATCGGCGCCGAGGGTATCGTAGCGTTTACGTTTTTGAGGATCGCTGAGCACTTCATAGGCTTCGGCGATTTCCTTGAATTTATTTTCGGCGCCGGCTTTTTTATTAACGTCGGGATGGTATTGACGTGCCAAGCGGCGATAGGCCTTACGGATTTCGGCGACGCTGGCCGAACGGGCCACGCCCAGGCTGGCATAATAATCTTTAAACTTCAGGCTCATAACAGCAGGTCAGCTGTTCCAAATTTTACCGCCGAAGTCAAGAGCAAAGCGGCGCGGCGGCGGCGCTGGCTTGGCCAGGCGATCTATAAAACGCGTTGACAAGCTGACTTGGCTTCTTACAATACTTGCTTTTGCAACCAGTGCAATCTTTACAGGAGAGCCAAGCGATGAATTACGGATTAACCGAGCAACAGTTGATGATTCAGGATCTCTGCCGCCAAATCGCCCAAGAGAAGATCAAGCCAGTGCGGGCTCACTACGATGAGACGGGCGAATTTCCCCATGAGATTTTTAAGATTTTTGCCGAATCCAATTTATGTGGCCTGTATATCGAGGAAAAATATGCCGGCTTGGGCGGCGGCGTAATGGATCTTTGCGTAGCGGTTGAGGAGCTCTCTAAGGTATGCAGCGGCATAGCCCTGAGCGTGGCGGCAACAGCGCTGGGCACCTTCCCGATCATGCTCCACGGCACCCCGGAACAGAAGGAAAAATATCTGCCGCGCATAGCCCAGGGCCAGGCCCTGGCGGCCTTCGCCCTGACCGAAGCCAATGCCGGCAGCGACGCCGGCGCCATCGCCACCAGCGCTGTTCGCGACGGCGATGACTACATCCTTAACGGCACCAAACAATGGATCACCAACGGCGGCGAGGCCGATATTTACACTGTGATCGCCAAAACCGATAAGGCCCGCGGCGCGCGCGGCGCCAGCGCCTTCATTGTGGAAAAGGACATGCCTGGCTTCAGCTTTGGCAAAAAAGAGAATAAAATGGGCATTCGGGCCTCCAGCACTCGGGAGCTTATCTTTCAGGACTGCCGGGTGCCCCGGGCCAACCTGCTGGCTCGAGAAGGCATGGGCTTTATCGTGGCCATGAAGACGCTGGACATGTCGCGCCCCGGCGTGGCCGCCCAGGCTTTGGGCATAGCCGCCGGCGCTTTGGATGAGGCGGTGCGCTACAGCCGCGAGCGCCATCAATTCGGCAAGCCGATCAACTCGTTTCAGGGCATGCAATTTCTGCTGGCCGATATGGCCACCCAGGTGGAAGCGGCCCGGGCGCTGGTCTATCAGGCCGCCCGGCTTATTGATAGCGGCGCCAAGGATATCACCAAAATATCGGCTATGTGCAAGCTGTTCGCCTCGGATACCGCCATGCGCGTAACCACCGATGCCGTGCAGGTCTTCGGCGGCTATGGCTACATGAAGGAATATCCGGTGGAGAAAATGATGCGCGACGCCAAGATCACTCAAATCTACGAAGGCACCAACCAGATTCAACGCGAAGTCATCGGCCTTAGCCTGATCAAGGAAGCCGCCAGCAAAAAATGCTGAAAGCCGGCGGCGGCTAGCCGACCGAGTCTTTACGCTTGATCTGGATATTGAAGACTTGGCCGGCCAAGGTTGGCCGGGCGGCGGCATCTGGCTGGGCCAAGGCCGCGGCGGACAAATCGGCCAAGGCTAAACGCGCCAGCTGCTTCTGCCAGCGCGGCGCCAGCTGGCCATCAAGATGCAGCACAATACGATCGCTGACTTGATAGCCAGCTTTTTTGCGCAGGTCTTGAATCTGACGGTTCAACTCATTGGCCAGCCCCTCCTCGCGCAGCTCATCCGAAAGGGCTGTATCCAAGGCCACCAGCAAGCCCTTATCGCATAAGACTTCGGCGCCGGCGCGGCCCTGATACTGGATCTCGACATCCTGACGCTCCAAAACCCATTCGTGTCCATCCTGAAAAACCACGATGTTATCGCCCTGCTCGCGGAACTGGCCGGCTTTGGCGGCAGCGATTATGTTTTGGGCGGCGCGGCCCCAACGCGGCCCCAAAACCCGCGCATTGGGAACCAGGCGGCGAGAGGCCAGGGCCTCGGGATCATCAATAAAGCTAACGGTTTTGACATTTAATTCATTCTTGATTATGGGGATCTGCGGCAGCAGCAATTCCCGGGAGACCTGCGGCGGCAGGGCGATGCGCAGGCCCGGCAGCGGCTGGCGCACCCGCAAGCCGGCGCGTTGACGCAAGGCCAACCCCAAGGACACCACGGCGCGCGCCAGGCGATTCTCCTCGATCAGCTGCTCGTTTTTATAGGCCTCGGGCACAGCCGGCCAGCTGGCCAAGTGGACCGACTCGGCGCCGGTCAACTGGCGATAAATCCAGTCGCTGATAAAAGGAGCGGCCGGGGCCAGTAATTGCATCAGGGTTATCAAAACATAATACAAGGTGGCATAGGCCTGTTGCTTATCGGCGCTTAAACCCCCACCCCAGAACCGCTCGCGCGATTGGCGGATATACCAATTGGTTAACGCCTCTATGCAATCGAGCAAGGGAGCCATGCTGTGGTTAAGATAAAAGCCGGCATAGGCTTCACTAACCTTGGCGGCGGTCTGGTGCAGAATCGCCAGGATCCACTGGTCCAGCCGATGGGTCGACTGCGGTTGCCCCTGAGGATCGCCGCGGTAATTATCGATATTGGCATAGGTAGTAAAGAAGGCGTAGGCGTTCCATAAGGGCAAAAGGGTCTGTTTGATCTGATCGCGCACGCCGGAGTTCTGAAAATTCAGATCCTCCATCAGCACCGCCGGAGAATTAAGCAGATACAAGCGCAAGGCATCGGCGCCGTAACGTTCGATCAACTCCATCGGGTCGGTGAAATTCTTTTTTGATTTAGATATCTTCGTACCATCCGCAGCCAAGAGGGTGCCGTGCACCAGACAATTCTTGAAGGCGGCGCTGTTTCGCAGTGCCACGGCCAGAACATGCAGATAATAGAACCAGCCGCGGATTTGGCCGGGATATTCCACGATGAAGTCAGCCGGAAAATGCTTTTCAAACCAAAGCTTATTCTCAAAAGGATAATGGCATTGCCCGAAGGGCATCGCGCCCGACTCAAACCAACAATCCAGCACTTCCGGCACACGGCGCATACGGCCGCCGCAGGCCGGGCAGGCCCAGTTGATTGCATCAAGAACTTCCTTGTGCAGATCGGTTATGGCGCGCCCGGCCTGCGCGCTTATTTCGGCCAGCGATCCCAATACGCGGCGCTGGGCGCATTCCGGGCGTTCGCATTCCCAGACTGGAATGGGCGTACCCCAATAGCGCGAGCGCGAAATATTCCAATCGCGCGCGCCGGCCAGCCATTTACCAAAGCGGCCCTGCTTGACATGGGCTGGCACCCAATTGATGGCGGCGTTATGTTCCAGCAAGCGATCCTTGATTTTTTCCACCGCGAAATACCAAGCATCCATGGCGCGATAGATCAGCGGCGTCCGGCAGCGCCAGCAATGCGGATAGTTATGCTCCAGGGTGCGCTGCAACACCAGCGCGCCCTGGTTTTTTAAATGGCGAATGATATCCTGGTTGCAGGCATGCACATTGCGTCCGGCAAATTCCGGGATGGCGGCAGTGAAACAGCCGCGAGCATCCACCGGGTTTTGGACGGCCAGGCCCTGGCGCTTACACATCCAGTAATCCTCCTCGCCAAAGGCCGGGGCGCAATGAACAATGCCCACGCCCTCGTCGAGGGTCACGAAATCGCCGTGGAAAATCCTGAAATAGCCCTGTTCGCCCAGCTGCTTGAAATAGGGAAAGGGAGGCTGATAGCGCCGACCGATCAGATCGCGTCCGGCAAAGGTCTGGCGGATCTGCGGGGCCTTGCCAAAAAGCTCGGGCCATTTAGCCAGCAGCGCCTCCGCCATGATGAACAGCTCTTGAGCATGTTCCACGGCCACATAGCGATGATCCGCGCCAACCGCCAGGGCTAGATTGGAAATCAAGGTCCAAGGTGTGGTGGTCCAGGCCAGATAATAGGTCGGCCGGCCGCCCAGCTCGTCGAGCGCCGCGAACTTGACTATGATTTCCGGGTCCTGGCGGGGCCGAGTGGAGTCAGATTCGCGCGTATCCGAAATGGAAAGCGCTGTTTCGCAGCGATAACAATAAGGGGTAACCCGATAATCCTTATAAATCAGGCCTTGATCGTAACACTGCTTGAAAACCCATAACACCGATTCCATATAATCCAAATCCATGGTGCGATAGGCGTTAGCATAATCCACCCAGCGACCGACTTTACGGACATAGATCTCCCAGGCCGCATTGCAGTGAGAGACCAGCTGACGGCATTCCCGATTAAAAGCGGCCACGCCCAGTTGCTGTTCTATGGCAGTTTTATTTTTAATGCCCAGTTGCTGCTCCACCGCATTTTCAATGGGCAAGCCGTGGCAGTCCCAGCCCCAGCGCCGCGGGACCGAAAAGCCAGCCATGCTGAAGTAACGCGCCAGGGCGTCTTTGATGATCGAGACAAAAACCGTGCCGAAATGCGGCGTGCCGGTTGGAAAAGGCGGCCCATCATAAAAGACCTTTTCCGGCCGCGTCGGCCGCAGCGACTTTTCAAAAATGTTCGCGCTCTGCCAATGCTCAAGGATTTCGCGCTCCAGGGCTGGCAAGTCTATTTGGGTTGATACTTGTTTATACATAAACTTTTCCTAAGCCGGCGCCGCCGCGCCGGCCGCCGGCCGAGTGCGGCGAATCTCCACCGCCAGCCTGGTTGGGCCGGCGCTGGCCAGCGGCTTTTCCAGCAACACATCCACCGCCGCCACTCGTGGCTCAGCCAGGCACAGTTGAGCCACAGCCTGAGCCAGGGCCTCCAACAAATGGAAGCGACTATTTTGCACCAGTTTGGCGATGCTCTCTCGCATGCTGATATAATCCAGCGCATCCTCTAAACGATCGCGCTGGGCGGCGGCCAAAAAGTCGCCATGCAGGCTAACGTTAAGAATAACAGTTTGCTGGCGCCGGCGCTCACGCGCCGTCACCCCGATCTTACAACTCAAGCTCAATTGGCGGATATGAATGCTATCCATCAGCTCAGGCTTCCCAATAAATGCTGCCCGCTATCCACATAGATAATCTGGCCGGTAATCGAATCGTTTTGGAGCAGCATGATAACAGCGCGCGCCAAATCATCAAGCGTCGGCCGGCGGCGCAGCGGCAGCCGGCCGGCTTTTTCGCGCGGGCCGCCCGGGCGTGCCGGGGCTAAAATCGCCCCCGGCGCCACGCCGTTAACGCGGAAACGCGGGGCCAATTCAAGCGCGGCCAGGCGGGTAAGTTCCGCCAGCATTTTCTTGGAAAGGGTATAGGGCAAGGCGCCGGCGCGCCAAGCCGCTACGCGGCTATCCAGCAAATTGATAATTTGGCCGCGCTGGCGCCGGCGCGCCAAGGCACGCATCAGGCCCAGCGGCGCCGCCAGGTTGCTATCCCAAACCAAGCGCCAATCGGCGGCGCTGGCGTCCAAGAGAGACTGTTTATAAAAAACGGCGGCGTTATTGATCAAGATATCGACCGTGCCGGCGCTCTTAAAGGCCTGGGTTATCAGGCGCTCAGAGCAGCCCGGGCGGCGCAAATCTCCGGACACAAGCCAAGCAGTGGCGCCGGCAATCCGCAATTGGGCGGCCAAGGCGCGGGCGGCCTGGCCCGAGCGATGGTAATGGATCAGCAGGCGGCAGCCTTGCTGCGCCAGGGCCAGGCAGAGGGACCGGCCAATCCGCAGAGCCGCGCCGGTAACCAAAGCTGTTTTATCGCGCAAATCCATATCTTTTAATCCAGCGGTTGAATAAATTTGGCCAGGGTACGATCATACAAGGTCACCACCCAACGCAAGGGCGAATAGATCAGCCGCAGTCGAATCAGCGCCATCAACATTTCTAGGGAGGCGCGCAACAAGCGCAGGCGCGATCCCGAGACGTCCCGCCAAACGCTGGGCAGCTCTCGAATCTCATAGCCGGCCCGGCGCAATTGAAACAAAAGGTCCACATCAAAGGCCCAGCGGGTGATGCCCAGCTGCCCCAAGACACTCCGGCTGGCGGCGGCGGTCAGCAGCTTGGCGCCGCACTGTGTATCTGAGAAGCTCAGTCCGAACAACAAGCGCACCAACAGATTGAAGACGCGGGAAGCCAGCCGGCGCGTCCAAGGCTGGCGCGGGCTAACTTGCGCGCCGGGCAGCCAGCGCGAGGCGATAATCGCTCCGGCGCTGCCCAGCCCCTCCAGCAGCCGTTGAAAAGCTTCCGGAGGGGTGGCGCCATCGGCATCCACATAGCCAACCAACGCGCCGCGGGCGCGGGCCAGGCCCAGCATGATGGCCCCACCCTTGCCGATGGGCCGATCTTCTATCACGGCCTGGAGCTGCGGGTAACGCGCCGCATAAGCTTGCGCGATGGTCGCGGTGGCGTCTTGAGAGCCATTGACCACTATCAATACTTCCAGCGCGGCGCCATAGCGGGAAACGAAATAAGGCAGATAGGCATCCAGGGTGCGCCCCAGCCGCTGGGCTTCGTTATGGGCTGGAATAATTATGCTCAGTTGTATGGAGGCATGATCAAGCATTGGCATTTTGAGCTTTCCTAATCATAATGCCCCGGCGAGTAAAGGTGGGCAGATCCAGGTTATTGCCGGCGATGATAGTTGGCTCTATATCCTTAAAAATGCTATGGCCGGCCAAATCGAAGAGATTGCCCTGGATCAATTGTTTATCGCGCAAGGGCGTGGCGGCAACCGCAGCAACATGCTCAGCCGACTTGGCGGCGGCTAAAGCTGGGCCGCTCGGGCTGCCCGTCGCCGCCAAAATCGCGATAAAAACTTTATCCCGCCAATCCGGATCGCAGCTTACCCCGGTCATGGCCAAAGCTTCCGGGCGGCCACGCGCGGCGATGCCCTGAATCAGGCGGTCAACCTCCTGTAAGGTCAAATCGGCTCCGCCGATGATGCTGACTAGATAGGAATGGGCTTTAGCCAGGGCCTGACCATTTTCCAGCAAGGGGTCCTCGCCGATGGCTTTCAAGGCCAGATCAATTTTGGTTGGCCCAGCGGCTTCGGCGCATCCCAAGACACAGGGGTTGGCGCCTGAATGCAACAAAGCTCGTATATCAGCCAAGTCCAGGTTGATAACGCCCTTACGATAGATGATGCGCCAGATGGCCTGTAGACAGCGGCCCAAGCTGATATCGGCTTGGCGGAAAGCCGTCGCCAGGTTGGTGCGGTTCTCCAAGGTAGCCAGCAGGCGTTGATTGGGCAGGCAAATAACGCCATCGGCAACATTTTCGAGCGCCTGCAGCCCGCGTTGGGCCTGTTCCATCCGGCGGC
The DNA here is from genome assembly GCA_964444425.1 of uncultured Verrucomicrobiota bacterium. GTDB lineage: Bacteria > Verrucomicrobiota > Kiritimatiellia > JAAZAB01 > JAAZAB01 > CAYUHK01. Next base: position 30,846 of record CAYUHK010000012.1, on the reverse strand, counting down.
GACCTTCAAATTCAAACGGCAGCATGGCAAAACACAGCGTCAAGGCGCCGGCCTTGCGAGCTTCCTCAACCAGCAACGGCGCGGCGCCGGTGCCGGTTCCACCGCCCAAGCCCACCACCAGAAAGAGTAGATCAACATCGCGAAGCAAAGGCCGAATGGTTTCCAGATCTTCCGCGGCGGCGCGGCGGCCTAAGCGCGGGTCGCCGCCGCTGCCCAGGCCCTTGATAACTTGAGCGCCAAACTGAACACAGCGCAGGCCGGCCAGATCGGCCGCGGCGGCGGCGGTATTGAGGCCCAATCGGGCTGGTCCATCCGGCCAAGATTGCGCCATTGCCGCCAGGGCCTTACAGCCGCCATTGCCCAGGCCTAGGATCAGCGCCTGGCCAGCGGGATTATCTTTGGAAGGTTTATTGCTCATAAAATCAGCGTTCGCGCCAGCCCAACCAACTGCGGATCAAGCCGCCCAGCGATATCCTTTCTTCTTCCAACTGGCCGCTCTGGACAGCGTAGCGCAGCATGCCCAACAAGGCGGCGTATTCGGGAGCCTCATGCGCGCTGGAGACCCCGCTGAAATTTTTAGGCTTGCCGATGGCGCAGGGTATTTCAAAAACTCGCTCGGCCGCGATCGGGATATTACGCAAGCGGGCGCCGCCGCCGGTCAGCACGATGCCGGCCCCCAATTGCTGCAGCAGGCGTTTCTTCTCAAAATCATGGCGCAGGATTTGGAAGAGCTCGTCCACGCGGGCATGAATGACGGCATTTAAATCTGACACCGCCACCGCATTGGCCGGGAAGCCCATTTCCGCCGGCACACTCAAACGCTGAAAATGGGTAGCCGATTCCAAAATGGCTGACCCAGCCTCGCGTTTAAGATGTTCGCCGCGCTTGCGAGTGATGCCAAAGCCCAACGCGATATCGTTAGTGATGTGATCGCCGCCCACTGCGAGGACTCCGGCTGAGGCCAAGCTGCCGCGGCTGTAAACCACATAGCTGGTGGTCCCACCGCCCAGATCCAGCAAGGCCACACCACATTCTTTCTGCTCGGGCGTCAGGGCAGCCAAGGCCGCGCAGAGCCCGTCAAAGGCCACATCCATTATTTCAAAGCCCACGTTTTGTACGGCTTTAACTGTGTTGTTTAAAAGGTTTCGCGAACAATGCATGATCAACATATCTAACGAGAGCTTGGCGCCCTGCATGCCGCGCGGGTTAAGGATGCCGGCTTGGCCATCGACAGTGTAGGTCTGCGGAATGCTATGCAGAATATTGACATCATGGGGGAGATGCACGGCGCGGGCGATATTCATCACCTCTTCAATATCTTCCTGGGTAATGCCGCGCTGGGCATCGAACACCGGCACGCTGCCTAGGCTGATCAGGCTTTGAATATGATTGCTGGAAAGGGTTAGATAGACCTGATGGATCTCCACCGCGCCGCTTTGCTCGGCGCCCTGGATCGCCGAACGCACGCAAGCTTCGGCCTTCTCCAGATCAACGATGATCCCCTTGCGCACCCCCAAGGAGGCACACTCGCCCACCCCGGTGATCATGATATTGCCATCTTCGCGCGCCTCGCCAACCAAAGCGCAGACCTTAGAGGTGCCCAGCTCCAGCGCTGCTATGGGCGTTGCCGCCATATCTCAAGCCCTTCCCATGGCCTAGCTCAGGCCAGCGCCGCCGGCCGGGCCGGCGCTGAGCAGCCAAGCCAATCTATCTCAATAATCCGCAACCGGAAAATTATTTTCCAAAGTCATGTCTATACTGGCAATGCGCTTGCCGCGCGCCGCCGCTACTTTCAGAATCTCGCCCAACTTAAAAAGTTTACCTTCCAAATGTTCCCGCGCCAAGGCATTGCGCGTGCCCATATACTGCCAAGCCAAGGTCACTCGCTCGCCACTGGCCAGAGTTAGATCAAGCGCCTCGCGCTTGCGCAAATCTATTCGCTGCACTTGGAAGATATCGCGTAGATTGGTCGTCTCGCTGACCTCTAATACCTGCAGCGCATCCATAATCGCGGTGCCGGCTAAACGCGTTCCCGGACGAATGCCAGGCCAAGCCGCGCCGCTGATCAACGGCAGATGCGCCGCCGCCGGGGCGGCGCCCAAGACGCAGCCATCATGATCCACGCTAAGAAAATAACCTTTCATTTCCAGGCGCGCGCTGGCTATGCGCTCGACCACTTCGATATTGAGCTCGCCGGGCAAGCGCCGGCTGATTTTCACGGCCTTGACTCGCGGCACAGTCTTCAGCAGAAAATCGCGTTGCTTAGCCATGCTGAAGGCGAAGATGTTGCTGAGGCCAGCCAATTGCGCGTAATCCATAACGTGCTTGGCGGTGATGGCTTCGCCGCTGCATTCGATCTTGATGTCTTGGATACGAAACAGGTCATTCTGGCTTAACAAGCAGCGCTCCAAAAAGCGCAGCCCCGCCCATAGGACCACCGCCGCCGATAATAAACTGATCACTATCAGCAGAGCGCCACCGACCCAGCGCCAGCTGCGCCGCGCCGGCGCGCGCGCACGCGAACGAACCCACAAGCGCGCGGAGCGGCGCTCCGCCAAATTAAATTTGGCGCGCTGGCGACCTGAGTGGGTTTTGCTTAGACGTTTTCGCATGCTTGCCTCTCCAACAACGACTGCTGGGCCAAATGCAATCTCGCCAGGCCCATAATCCGGCCACACAACTCCGGGAAAGTATAGCCGGCGCACTGGGCCGCCTTGGGCAGCAGGCTGGTCTCGGTAAAGCCCGGGATCGTATTTAATTCCAAGACGTAAACCGAGCCATCCAGCGCCATGCGCAAATCCACGCGGCCAAGGCCACAGCCGCCCAGCGCTTGATAGGTGCGCAGAGCCAGATCCTGACAAAGCTCGCTCTGTTGCTGGGATAAGGGCGCCGGGACCAGATATTCAGTTAGGCCCTTGGTGTACTTGGCACGGTAGTCATAATTATTTTCGGGCGCGTGGATTTCGATCAGCGGCAGGACTTCGTGATCCACCAGGCCAACGGTTAGCTCGCGCCCCTCGATAAATTGCTCCACGATCACCTCGCCATTATAGCTTAAGGCGTCGGCCAGCGCGGCCGGCCAATCTTTTTCTATCAGCACCCGATGCACGCCAAAGCTGGAGCCCTGGCGCACTGGTTTAACGACCAGCGGCAGATCCAAGCAGCGGCGCTGGCCGGGGCCCAGGATCTCAAAAGCTGGCGTGGCCAGGCCCTGCTGCTGCAGCAGGCGTTTGGTTAACGCCTTATCAAAGGCCAAGCGACTGGCCTCAGGTCCGGAACCGGTATAGGGTAAGCCGCGCCGCTCCAGCCAATCTTGCAGCTGACCATCTTCGCCGAACTCGCCATGCAGGGCAATGAAAACAGCTTCGGTCGCCGCCGGCAGGTTGAAGGCGCGCCGGCGCACATCCACTTCGCTAACGCGATAGCCCTGCTGGCGTAACCCAGCCGCTACGGCTGCGCCCGAACGCAAGGATACCGCGCGCTCACAGGAAAAGCCTCCCATCAGGACGGCAACATGTTGAAAAACTGAGTTATTCAAGGCAAACTATTTCTTTAATCAAGGCCACTCCGCTGCGATCCGCAACCGCGGCGCGCATAATTTCCAGCAGCGCGCCCACATCACTAGCCGTGGCCTTTTTATCCGTTACGATCAGGTTAGCATGGCGGCGCGAGACTCGCGCGCCACCCAGCCGATAGCCTTTCAAGCCAGCCTGTTCAATCAGGCGACCGGCGAAATCCCCGGGCGGATTACGAAAAGCCGATCCGGCCGAGCGCAATCCTTTCTGCCAAGCGCGCCGGCGTTTGATCGCGGCCAAACGCTTGGAAAGCGCCGCCGGATCATCCGGCCGCAGAGCTAAAACCGCTTCTAAAGCTATCCGGCCAACCAGGCCGGGACATTGCCGATAAGCAAAAGCCAGCGTGGGCGGCAGCAAAATCTGCTCCTCCCCCGCCGCATTCAGGCAACGGACCTGCAGCACCTTAGCTCCTATGGCTTGGCCCCAAGCCCCGGCATTCATGCGCAGGGCGCCGCCCACAGTGCCTGGTATGCCGGCCAGAAATTCCAGCCCAGCATAGCCATGTTTGGCGGCCCAGCTGGTCAAGGCTGCCAAGCTGACGCCGGCGCCAACGCTGAGCTGGCCAGGGCCAACCAGGCGCAGGCCGCTAAAGGCCGCGCCGCACAAGCGTATGACCAGGCCGCGCACGCCTAAATCGCTCACCAGGACATTGCTGCCCGCTCCCAAAATCGTCCAAGGCACCTGCGCCAGCGCAGCCCACTGGAGCACGCGCGCCAGATCGGCCCTTGAAGCGATTGACATGAAAATATCAGCCTTGCCGCCAACATGCAAGGTTGTCTTGCGATTCATTGGCTCGCGCGCGCGCAGGCGGCTGGCCGGCAGAGCCAGTTGGCGCAGGGCAGCCAGCCAGGCCGGCACGGGATCAAGCCCAGCGCGGCCGCGCCGCTGAATATCCCTTTGGGCCCAAGCGGCCAGCTGCTCGACATCGCCGGCGCCCAAGATCAAGAGGCCGTCGCCGGGAAGCAAAGTGCGGCATAAATAATCCCAAGCCTGCGCCAGGCTGCTGGCGCAATAGGCCTTGACCTGGGCGGCCCGACGGATCCGCGCATATAAATCCCATGAGCTGCCCCCGCTGAGCGGCTGTTCCGAAGCCGGATATACCGGCGCCAGGATCAACTGATCCAGCCCCTTAAAAGCCTTGGCAAAATCCTTGGCCAAGGCGCGCGTACGACTGAAGCGGTGCGGTTGAAACAAGGCCAGCCAACGCCGCCGGCGGTTATATTGAAGATTATCCCAAATGGCCTTCAGCTCGCTGGGATGGTGGGCGTAATCGGAGATCACCAGCAGCTCGGCACTATTCACCACGCGCTCGAAGCGCCGGCGCACCGGCTGAAAAGCTGCCAGGCCAGCGGCCAGGGCAGCAAAAGTCCCTCCCCAGGCGCTGGTGGCCGCGCAGGCCGCCAGCGCATTCAAAACATTATGGCGCCCCGGCACCGGCAGATGCAGGCGCCCTTGGCGCTGGCCGCGATAAAACAGATCAAAGGCGCTGGATTCGCCCGAGAGGACCACCCGCCGCGCTCGCCAAAGCGCGCGCGCGCTCAAGCCATAAGAGATGGCGCCAGGATGTTTCTGACACAAGGCCGTGGCGACAGCATCATCGGCGCAGTAGATCACCTGCCGGCGCACCCCGGCGATAAAGTTGGCAAAACAGCTTTGCAGTTCGGCGAAGGAGGCGAAATGCTCGGCATGATCAAATTCGATATTGGTGACGACAGCCATTTCCGGCGCATAGGCCGCTAAGCTACCATCGCTTTCATCGGCCTCAGCCAGCATGATGCCGCTGGCGCCCAGGCCAGCTACCCCGCCTAAGGCCTCGACCACCCCGCCCAAGCAAAAGGATGGCGCCAAGCCGCTTTGGCGCAGGGCTTGCACAAGCATAGCAACGGTGGTGCTCTTGCCATGGGTGCCGCAAACAACTAGCGTCGGCCCGGATGATAACAAGGCCGCCAAGACCAGGCCCCGGCGAAAAACTGGAATCTGCGCGCGGCGCGCGGCAAGGACTTCCGGATGATCCGGCGGCACAGCCGTGCTGCGGATCAGGGCATCCATACCGACAACGTGGCAGGGATCATGCCCAAGGCTGAGGGCCAGACCCCGTTCTTTCAACCAGTTGGCCAAGGCGCCGCTGGCACAGTCGCAGCCGCTTACCTGAAAGCCGCGCTGCTGCAAATGGAAGGCCAAGCCGGCCATGCCGACGCCAGCAAGGCCCAGCATGTGCAGGCGGCCCCGACCCCGGCTTAACAGGCGTTCGACCGCTGAGCGTTCGGCTAGCATGGCGGCGATAAAGTCTTTCATAAATCTTGCCTGGACCCAATAGTTTCTACCAGATCAGCCAAAGCCGCGGCGGCGCCGGCGCGCTGGCGGCGGAGCGCCGCCTGGCGCATGCCCTGCAAACGGGCCGGGTTCTTGATCTGCTCAATCAAATATTCAGCCAGCCAGGCAACGGACATTTCCGCTTCCCGGCGGACATCGGCGGCGCCGGCGGCCTGCAGCGCGCCAGCATTGGCCAACTGGTGCTGATGAACGGCAAAGGGATAAGGCACCAAAAGGGCGGCGATGCCATAATGAGCTAGCTCGGCGCAGCTGGAAGCGCCCGCGCGCGATAGCGCCAAATCCGCGCGCCGATAGGCCGAGGCCATATCGCGCAGAAAGCCAAAAACAACATGGGGCACGCCGGCTTGCTGGTATTGCTGGCGGACACTTTGCTCATCGGCCAAGCCAGTCAGATGAATCACCTGCAGCCTGTGGCCGGCTTGGCGAACCCGGCGAATGGCCGGCGGCGCAAATTCATTTAAGCGCCGCGCCCCATGGCTGCCCCCCATCACCAAGAGTGTGAAGCTATCGGCTTCCAGCTGACGCCAGAGATCCGCGCCGGCCGGCGCAAGGGCGGCCGGCGGCGCCGGCGCGTCACAGCGCAAAGGCATTCCGGTTACAACCAGCCGCGGATGGCGCAGGTATTGCCGCGTTTCCTGGAAGCCCAAGCCTACCGCGGCGGCGCTGCGGCTGAGCCAACGAATCGCCCGCCCGGGCACTACATTGGCCTCATGCAGCACCACCGCAATGCCTAAGGAACGCGCCGCCAAGACCGGCCCCAAAGAGGCATAGCTGCCCATGGCCAGTAAAACCTCTAGACCTTGATTCAGCATGCGGCGGCGACAGAGCCAAATCACTCGGCTCAAGCTCCCCAGCATGCCAAGAATGCGCCAGGAAAAAAGCCGCGCTGGCCAAGAGAAATCGATGCTGACGATCGGCCCATTCCAGTCGACCAAAGCCGCTTGTTTCCGATCCTGGCCAACCAGCCATAAGCTCAGCTCATGTCCGCGCGCGCGCAAGACATTGGCTGTAGCCAGACCGGGAAAGATATGGCCGCCGGTGCCGCCGCAGGCTATCCCGATTTTCATGGTTTTTCCTTTACAAACTTGCTGCCTGAAACCTGGCACGGCTTGAGACTATTGCCGGAATAAGCCTCAAGCAAGGCCAAGATAGCAGGCCAATGGGGTTAAAAGCAAAACCTTAGACAAGCGCCGGGCAACGGCCCGGCCATGTCCAGCTGCCCCGCCCGGCCTTGCGCCAGCCGCGAGTCTCTTAAATTGGCTATAGGCTTAATGCTAGTGCCGGCTCCTAGCCCAACACAAGCCAAATGTTAATGCGACCGGCTCCTTTAGGGCTGCGTTTATTGCTTTGCTTCACAGGCGCCAATGGTTATATTCAGCCCAACGAACTTTCAAGAAAACTTTATGGACCCAGTTTGTTTTTATATTGGACAGCGCCCGATCTACTGGTATGGCCTGATGGTAGCCACAGCCTTTCTGGCTGGCCTGGCGCATTTGACTTGGCTGGGCAAGAAAACAGGGCGCTCAACCCAGCTGATCTCCGACCTTATGATAGTGATCATGCTGGGCGGAATCGCCGGCGCGCGGACAGCCTATGTGTTGGCCAATTGGAGCGATTTTGCCGAACAGCCCAGCCTGATCTTCCGGGTGGATCAAGGCGGGCTAGTTTATTACGGCGGCCTGATCGGCGCCATTTTAGCGGCGGCAGTTTACATCCGCCTAAAAAAGGAGGCCTTATGGCCCCTGGCAGATCTTTTTGCCAGCGCCCTGCCCCTGGGCCATGCCATTGGGCGGATCGGATGTTTCTTAAATGGATGCTGTTATGGCTGCGCGACCAGCCTGCCCTGGGGCGTTGCCCTAGGCGGCGTTTGGCGTCATCCGGTACAACTTTATGAAGCTCTGGCCAACCTGTTGCTATACCTTTGGTTCTTGCGCGCCTATCCGCGGCGGCGCCGGGATGGGCAGATTTTAGCTCAATATTTAGTCCTATATCCCTTGATTCGTTTTTTTATGGAATTTGTTCGTGGCGACGAACGCCTACATTGGCTGGGGCTTAATCTGGCCCAAGACATCAGCCTGGTGCTAATGCTTGGCGGGGTTATTCTTGGGTTACTGTTTTCCCGCCAAGCGGCCAGCAGCAATTGAATCCGCGCATGACCACTGATTATGAATTGAGCGTTGCTGCCGAGGAAGCCGGCAAGCGCCTGGATATCTGGCTGACTCAGCGCCTGGGTATCTTCTCGCGCGCGCGCATCCAAAGCTTGATCAAGGCCGGCCAAGTCACCATCAAAGGCCAGCCGCTTAAAGAGCACCGTAAAACGCGCGCGGGCGAAACAGTTCAGGTGGTTATTCCGGCGCCAGTCAGCACGGCGCTGCGGCCCGAGCCGATAGCTCTGGATATTTTATATCAGGATGCCGACATCATTGTCGTTAACAAGCCGGCTGGCCTAGTGGTGCATCCGGCCGCTGGCCATTCCTCAGGAACCCTGGTCAATGCGCTGCTTTATCATTGCCCTGATCTGACCGGGATAGGTCATGAGCTGCGGCCGGGCATTATTCACCGGCTCGACAAAGATACCAGCGGCGTTTTAGTGGTGGCTAAGAATGAACGCGCCTTAACCGGGCTGGCGGCTCAATTTAAAGCTCAACTGGTAGAGAAATATTATCTGGCGCTGGTCTGGGGTCGGCCGCAGCCGCCCCAGGGCAGCATCGCCACTTTGATTGGCCGGCACGCTCGGGATCGCAAGCGCATGACGGCGCGGCCGCGGCGCGGCCGGGCCGCGCTGACCCACTACACCAGCCTGGAAACCTTGGGCCCGGCCAGCTTGCTACGGATCAATATCATCACTGGGCGCACCCATCAAATCCGCGTGCATATGGCGCATCGCGGCTGGCCGATAGTGGGCGATAAACAATATGGGCTGCGGGTTCGTCAGCAGTTGCCCAGGCCGGCGACGCGGCAGATGCTGCATGCCGAAAGGCTGGTGCTAAACCAGCCGCTGAGCGGAAAGCGGCTTAGTTTCCAAGCTCCCCTGGCTGCTGACATGGAGCTGCTGCTGCAGGCCCTGCGGAGGCAATGAAGCTCATTCGAGCGCTTTGACCTCATTCCAAAGCGCATCCAGCTCGGCCAAGGAACATTGGGTTATCTGGCGGCCAGCCCGCCAGAGGCGCTCTTCCATGGCCTGAAAACGGCGCACGAATTTAGCCACCGCGTGATTGAGGGCTTCCTCGGCATTGAGCTCTTGAAAGCGGCTTAAATTAACCACCGCGAAAAGCAGGTCGCCGATCTCCTCGGTGATCTGTTGGGCTGAGCCGGTCGCCAGCGCCGTTTGGACCTCGGCCAATTCTTCGGCTACCTTGGCGACAACGTCTGTCAGCTTTTGCCAATCGAAACCCACCCGGGCCACCCGACTTTGGATGCGCTGGGCTTTGAGCAAAGCCGGCAGCTGGCTGGGAATGCCGGCCACAAGCGAACGGGGCGGCGCGGCGCCGGCGCCGGCCGGCGCGGCTGGTTTTTCGCGCGCCTTGATGGCTTCCCAATTTTTTAAGACCTCGGCTGAGTCGGCCACGGTTTGGCCGCTAAAAACATGCGGATGGCGTCGAATCAGTTTAGCGCTGATCTGGCGGACCACATCCTCAAAATTAAATTCGCCGCGCTCCTGGCGGATCTGGGCCTGAAAAACAATCTGGAGCAGCAGGTCGCCCAGCTCATCCTTATGTTGAGCGGCCTGGCCGGAGTTGAGCGCATCTATCACCTCATAGCATTCCTCTACCAAACATTGCTTGAGCGTTTCCAGGGTTTGTTCGCGATCCCAGGGGCAACCGTCCTGGGCCCGTAAGCGAGCCATGATATCCAAAAGCTGTTCCAGCGCTTGCATAAGACGCTATGCTCCGTCCGGTTGTTTTGAGGCTGAGGCCGGCTGAGAGCGCGCGGCGAGTTTTTGAGAAATGCGCATAGCGCAAAAGTCGGCGCCGCACATGCTGCAATGATCGGCCGAGTTAGTGGCTTGGGCGCCCGCTTGCTGAAAGCGCTGGCGGGCGCGCGGGCCGTCCAGGGCCAACTCAAACTGACGCTTCCAGTCGAAGGCCACCCGAGCCTGCGTCATGGCGTCATCCCAGGCGCGGGCGCCGGGCAAGCCGCGAGCCACGTCGGCGGCATGCGCGGCAATGCGGTAGGCGATGACGCCTTCATGCACCTCGCTGGCCGTCGGCAAGCCCAAATGTTCGGCCGGAGTAACGTAGCACAGCAGGGCCGCGCCGTAGGTGGCGGCGGCGGTGGCGCCGATGCAAGAGGTAATGTGATCGTAGCCTGGGGCCACATCGGTAACCACAGGGCCCAGCACATAGAAAGGAGCGCCAGCGCAAAGCTGGGCCTGTTTTTCCATATTCATTTGGATCTGATTAAAAGGCACATGCCCCGGCCCTTCGACCATCACCTGCACGCCGCGTTGCTGGCAACGCGGCACCAGGGCGCCCAGCACAGCCAGCTCGGCAAACTGAGCGGCGTCGCTGGCATCGGCCAAGCAACCCGGCCGCAAGCCATCGCCCAGGGAGATGGTAACGTCATGCTCATGGCAAATATCCAGCACTTCATCCCAGCGTTCATAGAGGGGATTTTCGCGGCGGTGCGCTGTCATCCAGGCCGCCAGAATGGCGCCGCCGCGGCTGACGATGCCGGCCAGGCGGCGCTGGGCTAAATCAACATGCCGCAGCAAGAGGCCGGCATGCAAGGTCATGAAGTCGACCCCTTGCGCAGCCTGCTCGGCAATGACCTCCAGCAGGCTATCCGGGCTAAAGTTATCGGGATCACCGCCTTGGCGCGAAACCGCTTCATAAATCGGCACTGTTCCAAAGGGCAAAGGGCATTGCGCCAGCATAGCTATCCTTAGTGCGGCCAGCTTATCTCCCACGCTCAAGTCCATGATGGCATCGGCGCCGGCGGCGATGGCCACCTGCAACTTATGCAATTCAGCCGGCAGGTCGGATTGTTCGGCAGAGCGCCCGATGTTGGCATTGACCTTGGTGCGGAAGGCCCGGCCAACAACCAGCGGCTGCAAGCTGGCGTGGCGGGGATTGGCTGGCAGCACGGCGCGGCCGGCGGCCACTTCCGCGCAAACTGTCTCCGGCGGCATTTTTTCCGAGGCGGCCGCCGCGATCATGGCAGCGCTAAGCCGGCCGGCGCGCGCTTGTTCTAATTGTGTTTTCATCTAAAGAACGCCTTTTAGCAAACCAAGGTCTCGATTGACGGCGCCGGCCGGCTAGGCCGGAACAGCCACTCGGCATAGTCGGCAGCTTTTATTTCAAAGCAGCTGATCGGAAGGAGTTAGGGCGCGCCAGCGCGGCGATGTCCTTAAAGCGCAGCTCGCGTGAGCCTTCCACCACCTCATCGGCGCCGCTGAAATCCTGATGGGAGGTATAAGCATCCGGGAAGACCAGGCAACGCATTCCGGCAACCAGGGCTGATTTACAGGCCTCCGCCGAGGTGGTTAGCGCCAGACAGGCCTGCGCCGGTCTATTAATGGCTTTGGCCAAGGCCAGCCAGCCATCTGAGCTGAAACAGCCATTTAATTTATCCGCAGTTATTAAGGCCGCCAGCGCGAACTTATCGGCGTAAGGCTTGAGCAGCTCTTGAGCCAAGCCGGCTGGCAGGCAGCTGAGGGCGCCAATCGGCACGCCGGCTTTAGCGGCATCCGCCAGGATGGCCTGCATGGCCGCGCTCGGGGCTGGCGGGCTCTTTTTTATCTGCTGCTGCAGACGCTCGTGTATATCCTGAAGCAATTTAGCGGCGGAAAGTTTTTTCTTAGCCAGGGCCGCGAACAGTTTTTCCAGATTTTTAACTTGTGTCAGATGCAGGCCAAAGCGGGCAGCCAGGCAGGGCGTTAAAGCTATATCCTTATCTTTAAGCGCGCGCTCCATTGTCTGGTAGAGCAAGGGCCTGCCTGGGAAAAGCAAGGTTTCCAATTCCAAAACCAGGCCTATCGTCAAGGGTTGTTGAGTCGCCGCTATTTTTTCGCCATCGCAAGATTTGGCCATAAATTTATTCTCCATCGTTAAAAGATTAGCTCTAGACAAGCATCTGATGCGTTGGCAACTATAGAGATGTGCGTGGGCGCCGTCAAGGTTTTCAGAAAGGAAAGCTTGACATTAGCTGAGGGCGATTTTAAGTTGCTAGTTTCTCGAGCGATGCCAGCGCTGGATCTGCTCCGGCCGGGCCCAGCTAAGCCTGCTGAAGAAACACCCCCGGCAGGCAAGGATTCGCGACTTTGGGCAAGGCGGAGCCGGTTGCAAAGTGCGCGTTACATGTAGGTGATCGTATGAGCTCTTATGACCTTTTAGCAGTGATCGAAAATATGGAGAAGGACCGCGGCATTGATCGCGCTGCGCTCATTCAGATGGTGGAAGCCGCGCTGATGTCGGCCTCTAAAAAGAGTGTAGGCCCAGCCAAGGATTTACGTCTGGTGATTGACGAGCGGACTCTGGCTATCCGAGCCTTTGCCAAGGTGCAGATAGTGCAACAGCCCTCAGAGCCCCATTCGCAGATATCGCTGCAGGAGGCCAGAAAAACCAAGCCCGATGCCCAGCTGGGCGAAGAGATTGAAATAGAGATCAAAACCAAAGAATTCGGCCGGATCGCCGCCCAGACAGCCAAACAAGCTATCATCCAAAAGATTCGTCAGGCGGAAAAAGAGATAGTGGTCAAGGAATACCAGGACCGCTTGGGCGATATCGTCAATGGCACAGTGGCACGTTTTGATCGTGGCGACCTCATTTTAGATTTAGGTCGGGTCGAGGCAATCATGCCAGCGCGCGAACGGATTCAGACGGAGGAATATCAAATTGGCGACAGGGTTAGAGCTTATGTGCTCAGCGTGCAAGATCATATCAGCGGCTATCACATAGTGCTATCGCGCAGCCACCCTAATTTCGTCAAACGCCTTTTTGAGCTGGAGGTTTCGGAGATAGCTGACGGCACCGTCGAGATCAAGGGCATTGCGCGCGAGCCAGGTTTTCGGACCAAAATAGCCGTGGCCAGCCAGGACGAGAAGGTGGATCCAGTTGGCGCCTGCGTAGGCATGAAAGGCATGCGCGTGAAGAACATCGTGCGCGAGCTATTGGGCGAGAAAATCGACATAGTGCGTTGGAGCGCCGACGTTAAGACCTATGTTACCAACGCGCTCAATCCAGCCAAATTAAATAAGGTGATAATCGACGATGCCGCCCAGATCGCGACGGTAATCGTGGACGCCGATCAACTTTCCTTAGCCATAGGCAAGCGCGGCCAGAATGCCCGCCTGACTTCCAAACTGGTGGGCTGGAAGATCGACATTCAGAAGGATAAGGACGACATCAGCTTTGAGGAAAAGGTGGCCATGGCCATTGAAGATCTGACGCATTTAGCTGGGGTCACCCGCGAGCAGGCCGAGAAATTGGTGCAGGCCGGATTTCTAACTGTGGAAGGCATCCTGGAATCAGACATCGAGGATCTGCAAGAGATGGCCGGCTTGGATACAGCTACGGCGCAAGCCATCCAGGAGGCTGCCATGCAGGCGGCCCAAAAACCAGACGCGCCAACCGACGAAGCATAGCATGAGACTTTATGATTTAGCCAAAGAGCTGGGGCTATCCAACAAGGAGCTGATGGCGCGCCTGCGCGCCGACGGCATAGTCCTAAAAAGCGTTGCCAGCGCGGTGGATGAGGCTGTGGTCCAGCGTTTGCGCAGTGCCGCGGCAGCTGATGCAGCCGGCGGCGCGGAGCCCCCCCCCGACCCTGCTAAGCCGCCAAGGAGCAGCTCCACGCAGCCGGCGGCGGAACAGGCTCGAGTGGTCACCATGCGGGGCGCCATCATCGTCAGAGATTTGGCCGAGCAACTGGGTCTAAAGCCCAACCAATTAATCAGCGAGCTCATGGCCATGAACATCTTTGCTACGATCAATGAGCGGCTGGACTTCAAGGTAGCTCAGCCCTTAGCGGCCAAGCATGGCATAACCTTGGAACACGAAAAAAAGGCGATTGACCAGAGATCGCCGATCAAGAAAGCTGAGGACGACGAAGAGCCGATACGTCCGGAAGATTTAGAGAGCCGGCCGCCGGTAATCGCTTTTCTGGGCCATATTGATCACGGCAAGACCTCTCTATTGGACCGCATCCGCCACGCGGCCATTGCCCAGGGCGAAGCCGGTGGCATCACTCAACATATCGGCGCCTATACCATCGAACAGCGTGGCCAGAAAATAACCTTTCTGGACACTCCCGGCCATGCCGCCTTCACAGCCATGCGGGCGCGCGGCGCCAACTTAACTGATATCGCCGTAATCGTCATTGCCGCTGATGACGGCATTATGCCTCAAACCGAAGAGGCTCTTAAACACGCCCAGGCCGCCAACACCACCATAGTGGTGGCCATCAATAAGATAGATTTGCCCTCCGCCAATCCCGATCGGGTCAAGCAACAGTTACAGGCAATTGGGCTGACCCCGGAAGATTGGGGCGGCACGCTGATTTGTTGCCCGGTCAGCGCCCAAACAGGCCAAGGCATTGATCATTTGCTAGAGATGCTGCTGTTGCAGGCCGAAATGCTGGAATTGAAAGCAACCCGTAAAGGGCGCGCCACTGGATACGTGATTGAAGCCCAACTGGAACCTGGGCGCGGGCCAACCGCCCACATCTTAGTTACCCGCGGCACGCTCTGCGTTGGCGACATGATGGTTTGCGGTGTCTTTTTTGGTCGTGTCAAGGCTTTGCTTGATGATCATGGCATCATGCTGCGCACGGCGCCGCCTTCGACCCCGGTAAAGTGTTTAGGGCTATCCGGCGTGCCGCAAGCCGGCGAAAAATTTAGAGTTTATACCGACCAAAAAACGGTACAAGACATAGTTGAACAACGCAATGCCGAGCTGCGGGCGCAACAGTTAGCGGTGCCTCAAAAAGCCTCTCTGCAGAACCTTTTTGCCGAAATGGCCAAAAGCCAGCAGTTGGCCTTACGACTTATTTTAAAATGCGATACGCGCGGCTCGCTGGAAGCGATTCAAAAGGCCTTGGAAGAGATCCCGGCTGATAAAGTGGCCATCAGCATCATTTTAGCGGGAGTGGGCAATATCAACGAAAACGATGTTTTGCTGGCCAGCGCCTCGAACGCGATCATCATCGGATTCAATGTCAGCAAAGAAAATGGTGTAACCCAAGCCGAGAAACGGGAAGGCATTGAAATCCGTCTTTACAGCATAATCTACGAGATAGTGGATCAGATCAGAGAAGCCATGACCGGCATGTTGAAGCCGGAGATTCGTGAGCGCGGCGTTGGCAAGGTCGAGGTTCGCCAGATCTTTGCTATTTCCAAAAAAGGTAATGTGGCCGGCTGCCTGGTCATCAACGGCCGAGTTAGTTCGCGCTGCAAGGCGCGCGTATTGCGCAAGGGCGACATCCTATACGAAGGAACCATCGCCTCGTTACGGCGCTTTCAAAACGACGTCAATGAGGTGCGCGAAGGCCAGGAATGCGGCATTCGTCTGGACAATTTCACCGCCTTAGCAGCTGCAGATATAATTGAATTTTTTGAAATCGAAGAGATTCCTCAAAAGCTCTAAGCGCGGTCAGTCGATTTTTACGTCATTTTCGATCAAGTTAGCAGAGCAAACCAGATAATTCGGACAGTCGCTGTCCCGAGGCAACCCATCCATGAGCGTCGATCGTTTAACTCGAGTTAATGCCTTGTTGAAGCGCGCCATTGGCAGCTTTCTTTTTCGCATTCTGGACGAGGGCGACCTTGACCTTACGGCCGTTACAATCACGCGAGTGGCCGTGAGCAAAGATCTACGCGAGGCGCGCGTATTCGTCTCCATTCGCGATCATCAAGCCGAACGCCGGAAGATGTTGGATATCCTGCGGCGGCGCCGCGGCGAAATCCAAGCTCATATCAGCGAGACGATTATTTTAAAATACACGCCCCGGCTGGCCTTCGAGCTAGACACTTCGTTGGAGGAAGGGGATCATGTCTTAAACCTGCTGGCCAAGCTGGAGGCCGCCGCGCCGGCGGCCGCGCCGGACCTTGAGCCCAATAACGAGATCTAGCATGACAAATTTCATCCAAGCAAGCAAGGCCCCCCTGGACGGAATAATTCTGGTGGACAAGCCCGAGGGGCTCACCTCGCATGATGTGGTCGACCGCATTCGGCGCCATTTTCAATTCAAGAAAGTGGGCCATGCCGGAACCTTGGACCCACAGGCCACCGGCCTGCTGGTGCTGATGATCGGCCGGGGAACCAAGCTAGCCAATTTGCTCTTAGCCGGCGACAAAACCTATCTTGGCACCATGCGCCTGGGGATAACCACCGATACTCAGGATGCCCAAGGCCAGCTTTTGCGCGAGGCCGACTATCGCCAGGTTACCCGCGAGCAATTACAAGCGGCGATCCAACGTTGGAACGGCGACGTCCTCCAGACGCCCCCGATGGTCTCGGCGATGAAAAAACAGGGCGTACCACTCTATAAACTGGCCCGCCGCGGGCTAACGGTAGAGCGGCGCCCCAAGCTGATTCACATTTATGAATTCCAGCTGCGGGATTTCAATCCGCCCCAAGCAACTTTTTATTTACGCTGCAGCAAGGGCGTCTATGTGCGCACCCTCTGCGCCGATATCGGCGCAGAGCTGGGCTGCGGGGCCCATCTGGAACAGTTGCGGCGCACCCAGAGCGGCGATTTCAGCATTGATCAGGCCCTGCCCTTAAACCAGCTGCTGCAAATGGATCGGCAACAGCTGGCTGAGCAGCTGATCCCCTTGCAGCACATCCAACGGGGCGGACGGCCTGCCGACCCAATGGGCTCTCGCGGCCATGAAATTAATACGCCAGTTAAATAGCCTGCGCCGGATCCGGCGCCCGATCTTATTAGCAGCTGGATTTTTTGATGGTCTGCACCGCGGGCATCAACGCGTCATCAGCCAAGCCTTGGCCGCGCGCCGGCGCGGGTTAGACGAGGTATGGATTATGACCTTTGATCCCCACCCACAAAAGCTATTGGCGCCAACCAGCCCTACCGCCCTACTAACATCCACCGCTCATAAGCTGCATCTATTCCAAGAGCTGGGCGTGGACGGCTGCGTTATTATTCCCTTCACGCAAGTTTATGCGCGCCAAAAGCCGGCCGCCTTCATCGCCGCCTTGGCGAGCGCCGCCCCTAGCCTGGCTCAGATTTTCATTGGCAGCAATTGGACTTTTGGACAAAGGGGGCAAGGCAACGTCAAGCTGCTTAAGAGTTTGGCTCAAAAATACGGCTTTGGGGTCAATGCGTTGGCGCCGCTGTGCTGGCGCGGCAAGCCTATTTCCAGCACGCGCATTCGTCTGGCGCTCCAGGCCGGCCGGCTGGCTGAAGCGGCCCAAATGCTTGGGCGCCCCTTCAGCATGCTGGGCCAGGTGATTCCGGGCCAACAAATCGGCCGGCGCCTGGGCTTTCCCACCGCCAATTTAAACCCTAAAAACGAAGCCCATCCGCCCGCCGGGATTTATATGGCTCTGGCGCGGCTAGGCAAACAACACCATGCCGGGGTAGTCTATCTAGGCCTGCGGCCCAGCATCCGTCAGCGCGGGCGCAAAAGCATACGGCTGGAGCTACACCTTTTCGATATACGCCGTAACCTCTACGGCAAAACTCTTGAGGTCTTCTTATTAAAGCGTCTGCGCGGCGACCGTAAATTCGCTTCCTGGAGCGCCCTGAGCCAACAAATCCAGCGCGATATTATTAAAGCCCAAAGCTGGTTTCAAGGCCATCAACAGGCGCTAGAAAAATATCAACTGCCCCCTTTACAATAATGTGGAGAACCTCTACAATGACGGCCTCAGAAAACAATATTGGCAAGAAACGCTTATGGAACTGCAATTAAAATCAAAGATTAAAAAAGATTTTCAATGCCACGAGAAGGATAGCGGCTCGGCCGGCATCCAGATCGCTCTGCTGACCAATCGCATCGCGCGACTCGCTGATCATCTCAAGGCCAACAGCAAGGATCATAGCTCGCGTTACGGACTGATCAAAATGGTTAACGCCCGCCGCAAGCTGCTGGATTATCTTCAGCGCAAGGATAAGCAGCGTTACCAAGATATCCTCGAGCGATTGAAACTGCGGCGCTAACTCCGCCGCCGACCGTTTTTTCCGCATCTCGTCCTGGCGCTGGCCGAGGAAAGGGACCAGGTTATTTTCGGTCATTATTAAACCCCTAATGAAAAGAGATAAGCCAGCCCGCTAATAAACATCATGAATAACGCAACCTTTGTAGAAGTTAATGTCGGCGCCAAGACCATCCGCATCGAGACAGGCCTGCTGGCTCAACAGGCCGCCGGCGCCGTCACCGTTCGCCTAGGCGACACCATTCTCATAGCCGCAGCTACCGCCGCCGACAGCCCCAGGGAGGGCATTGATTATTTTCCGCTGCAGGTGGAATATCGCGAGAAATTTTATGCCGCCGGCAAGTTTCCGGGCGGCTTTTTCAAGCGCGAATCGCGGCCATCGGAAAAGGAAATACTGACCGCCCGTTTCACCGATCGGCCGATTCGGCCGCTTTTTCAGAAGGGCTTCTGCAACGAGGTGCAGATCAACAACATGCTGTTATCGGCCGATGGCGAAAACGATGCCGATATCCTCAGCATCATCGGCGCCAGCGCCGCCCTGGTTATTTCCGATTTGCCCTTTCATGGCCCGATCGGCGCCGTGCGGCTGGGCCGGGTTGACGGCCGTTGGATCATTAATCCGCTGAACCAGGAACGCAGCCGCAGCGACCTTGATCTGATTTATGTTGGCACGCGCGATTTACCTGTCATGATCGAAGGCGACGCCCGCGAGATCCAGGAGGCCGACTTATTGGCGGCCATGCAACTAGCGCATCAAGAATGCTGCAAACTGATTGACGCTCAATTAGAGCTGCGCCGCAAGCTGGGGCGGCCCGACAAAATAATAGCTAGCCCTGAGCCAGATCAAACCTTGCTACAGGCGGCTCTGACCATTGTCGAACAGGATTTAGCGGCGGCCTTGACCATGCCGGCGAAGAAAGAGCGCCGCAAACGAGTTAAAGAAATTCAAGAGGCCTTGCGCCCAAAGCTGCTAGAGACCTTTCCCGAGATGACCGCGGAACAATTCCGGGCCACCTGCGACGAGCTGGAAATCAAGCTGGTCCGACGCAACATGCTGGAGCAACAGCGCCGCATTGACGGCCGTAAGTTCGATGAGATCAGGCCCTTGGCCGCGGTCGTGGGAATAATTCCGCGCACCCACGGTTCCGGGCTATTCAGCCGCGGCGAAACCCAGGCTTTAGGAACGGTTACCTTGGGCAGCCAATCCGACTCTCAGGATGTGGATGCGATTACCGGCGGCCCTTCCGAGAAAAAATTCATGGTGCACTATAACTTCCCGCCCTATAGCGTTGGCGAGGTCGGCCGGCTTGGCTCACCCGGGCGGCGCGAAACGGGTCATGGCGCTCTGGCAGAACGCTGTTTGGAGCAGGTCATGCCGCCGGACTATCCCTATACGGTGCGCATGGTATCGGACATCATGGGATCCAACGGCTCAACCTCGATGGCCAGCGTTTGCGTGGGCACCTTGGCCCTAATGGATGCCGGCGTTCCCATCCTCAAGCCGGTGGCGGGCATCTCCATCGGGCTATTTTCCGATGAGCGGCGCGCTTATCTGATCACCGACATCATGGGCGAGGAAGATCATTGCGGCGATATGGATTTCAAAGTGGCCGGCACGCGCGATGGCATCACCGGCTTTCAATTGGATCTAAAAATCCACGGACTTTCCTGGCAGCTGCTGACCGAGGCCTTAGAAATGGCTCGGGTTGCTCGGCTGCGCATTCTGGATTTCATGGCCGGCATCATCGCCAAGCCGCGCGATAATTTATCGCCCTATGCTCCCCGCGTGAAAGTCGTCAAGATCAATCCTGAAAAAATCGGTGAATTGATCGGCCCGGGCGGCAAGAACATTCGCCGGATCACAGATTTAACTGGGACCCAGATAGACATTGAAGATGATGGCTCGGTCCACATCTTCAGCGCCAGCGAGGCGGCTATGAATATGGCGGAGCACGAGGTCAATTTAATTACCGCCGAAGCCGAAGAAGGCGTAATTTACAATGGGACAGTCACCGGCATCAAAGAATTCGGAGTTTTTGTGGAAATAATTCCCGGTAAAGATGGCTTGGTGCACATCAGCGAATTAGCCGATTTCCGCGTTAAGTCTACCGATGAATTCTGCAAGATTGGCGATCAGATGTGGGTGAAATGCATTGGCATTGATGATCGCGGCCGCGTCAAGCTAAGCCGCAAAGCAGCCATGCAGGAAAAAGGCTTAAAGGACCAAAAATAGCGCCCCGACGAAATGGCTGGGCGCGCCTAGCTATGCAACAGGATTGTATCTTCTGCAAGATTGTGGCCGGGCGGCTGCCAGCCTGCAAGATTTATGAAGATCAAGATATATTAGCCTTTATGGATATCGGCCCTATCATCAAGGGCCACGCCCTGGTGATTCCCAAAACTCATTACGAACTCTTGACCCAGGCCCCGGCTGAGTTGCTGGGCAGCTTGATCAAGGTGGTTCAAAAAATCGCGCGCGGCCAACTCAGCGGCATAGCCGCCGACGCTATTAACGTAATGCAAAACAATGGCCGCGCCGCCGGCCAGCTGGTTCCGCATATTCATTTTCATGTCATCCCGCGTTTTTTAAAGGACGGCCATTCCTGGAACTGGCAGCCACGCTCCTACAGCGATCCAGCTGAGATGCAGGAGATAGCCGCCAAGATCAAGCTGGCCTTAAATCATACCCAGGTCTAAACCGCCATGCGCATCGTCAGCCCACAAGAAATAGCCTTGCTGCTTAAAGAGGACTCGCGCTACCAGGCAGAAGCTTATCACTTTGTCTGTGAAGCCTTAGATTTCACGGTTAAAACGCTGAATAAACCGGCGCGCGGCCCGGACCGACATGTAACGGGAAGCGAGTTATTACAAGGGATAAGAAAATACGCCCTGCAAGAATATGGTCCCATGGCCAAAACCATTCTGCAGACCTGGGGCATCCATAACTGCCAAGATTTCGGCGCGATAGTCTTCAATTTGGTCAACCGCCAAATCTTCGGCAAAACCGATCAAGATTCTCCGGATGATTTCAAGGCCGGCTTTGATTTTGACGCCGCCTTTCGGGCGCCGTTTGAATTAGAAAAATCATGCTGAACCTAGCAACCGCCCTATGCGCTCAGCTTGATGGCAGCTGGCTAGGAGATCATCAGCAGAAGCCGCCTCCGGGCCGGGCCGGGCTGCAACAACCGGGCGCCCCACCCTGCAGATAGCATCGGCGCTGGAATAGATCCTGGACGGATTATAGCGATCTGGTTATAGTTATGGCTTAGATACTAGCAAGCGACTCTCGTAAGCAGTCAGGGTTTTAGCATCTATCTGGAAGGAGCAGGAGCATGTCCGAGCAAACCAATTCTAGCCAAGAGACCAACAAGCTATTATTTCTGAATCTGATCACCAGTTTAAGCATGTCGGCCTTACAGGCTATGGGCAAGATCATTAATCCGCTATCTGGCAAAACCGAGACCAGCCTGAATGGAGCTCAAGCCACGATTGACATGTTGGATATGCTGGAATCCAAAACGCACGGCAATCGGGATGCGGCCGAGGAGAAGCTCCTGAAAGACACTTTAATGATGCTGAAGATGAACTACGTGGAAGCCAAGGCCGGCGCCGGCGCGCCAACAGCAGAAAAGACTGAGCCGGCCCAGCCGGATCAAACCCCAACAGCTGAGCGGGAGGTCGAGCGGCCTCAAGCGCAGCAGCCTATCAGCAAGGAACCCAAGTTCCGCAAAAGCTATTCTTAAGCCGGCGCCGCGGTGGCGGCTTATTGGGCCACGCCCTTGATATCGCCCTCTATGCCGTCCTCTTCGATAAAAGTGGCGTTAAGCGAGCGCGATAACACCTTATCTTCATCATCCTTAACGCAATCCAGGACTCCGACGATAGTGACTTTATATCCCTGAGAAGTGCCGCTAACGCTGAATTGGATAGGAGGCTCTCCGGCGCTAGCATCGCCCTCATAGCGGTTGCCATTGCCATCGACGAGTTGCAGGCGATTGCCGGCTTGATAGACCATCATTGAATAAATAGGTTTGCCGTGATTACCCTGGGCTTCGCCAAGATAGGAATAGCTAGCCAGGATCGGAGTGCCGCTGGCCAGCGGGGCGATGAAGTTCAAGGACCAAGCGCGGGTGGTATAATTGACCATGCCAAAGGTGCCATCATCTGGCAAAACCGATAGCTGCACGCTGCCTACTGAGCCGGTGCTGCCCGAATCGGTAAAGCGGTAGGCTCCGGCAATGATGGTCAAGGTGCTGCGCGTCAAGCTGTGGGCCAAGCTGCCGGAAAAGGCGGTAGCCGAGCCATTGCCGGCGCCGATCTGTTCATCGTTTATCTGATTTGTTGAGGTAGCCGAGCCGAAAGCGCGCACCAGCAAGCCGCCATCAGCCGCTTTATAGGAGCCGCTGAAATCCACGAAATTGGTGCCGAACTGGCTGGTATTCCAGGAATCGACATTGCCGCCAGTTGTCCATTCACAACCCAGCAACAGCGCCACGCTAACTGCTAGGCCTAGACCAATTAATAATGTCCGCATCATCTTATTTTTCCTCCGTTAAAGCCAAATCCATCAAACACAGGTTCTTAACGTCCTCGGCTGATCGGCATTGCCGCCGGATAGCCGAATTGGGCCTGATACAATTGACCTGACCAGGTGTAGATATACCACATGCCAGTTGGGGGGTAATAAATGGCAACGTTGCGCCGACCATCGCCGTCGTAGTCGCCGGTTACCGGAATTACGCCATCCCAGCCGAATTGACCATAAACAAACTGTCCTTTCCAGGTGTAGATGTACCACATCCCGGTGGGCATTTCGTAGACGGCAACGTCACAACGGCCATCACCGTCGTAATCGCCCGGCAGAGGAATACAGCCGGCGCGGCCGAATGGGAAGGCGCAGAATTCGCCGCGCATGCTATGGATATACCAAGTATGGTCGGCGGTATGATAGACGGCGAAATCGGTCTTGCCATCGCCATCGTAATCGCCCGGCACGGGGATGCAGGCCGAGTTGCCGAACTGGAAGGCCAGGAATTTGCGTGTGTAAGGCGAATAGAGATACCACATGCCGGTTGAGAGGTCATATAGGCCCAAGCTATCACGGTGATCTCCGTGGTAGCGATGATCGAGACCATAGTCGGCCGGAACAGGGATCATGCTAGAGCCGCCAAAGGGCAAGGCGGCGAATTGATCGCGCATCGTATAGATATACCAATTGCCGGAACCAGGATCATAGAGAGCGGCATCGGTCTTGCCGTCGCCGTCGAAATCGCCCAGCAAAGGCTCAGTGCTGGGCGTGCCGAACTGGCCGTGGATGAAGCCACCCTGCCAAGTCAAGATATGCCACAAGGCGCTGCCCGGCTCATAAATGCTTAGATCCGAGCGGCCATCGCCGTCATAGTCAGCGGCAGCGGCAAAAGGCCCATAGCAGGGCGGCCGATAAAGCGGGTAGCTACCAGGATCCAGTGGATCGGTATGATACCTGAGTATCTCGGCGCCATCTGAATAGCCATCGCCATCAGTATCCCAGCTGGTAGCCGAGAGGGAGTGGCCCTTGGGATTAAGGATCGGATGATAGGGATCGTAATCGGCCTCGGAATGGCCGCCATAATGGACTTCGAAATAGTCGCTCAGCCCATCGCCATCAGTATCCACTATGGTTGGGTCGGTATCGAGGGCATCCAAGGCGTATTCGGTTAAGTTATTTATTCCGTCGCGATCATAATCCATATCGCCGGTTTGATTTAAATCGCCGAAATAGGACATTTCCCAGGCATCGGGCATCTGATCGTTATCGGTATCGCGATCGCGGATGACGATGGGGATGTTCTTGACTAGACGTTTATCGGTAAGATCAATAGCCAAGGCTTGATAATCAGTTAGAGGATCTTTGGCGAAGCCCCAGGATTCCCAATAATCCAGGCATGCATTACGCGCGCCAGCAGCCGGGGTAATATCGGTAAAAGCGCGCAGATAATAAATCTTATTTTGCAGGCCACGCAAGGTATAAGCCACCTTCAAGGCATTGGTGGTGCAAGCCACGCGGTAGAGAGAGCGCGCCACAGGCTCTCCGGCAAAGCTTGGGTTTTCAAACGCCTCGAGATAGATATCGGTGGCGCGGGCTTTACCGAAGTAATAGATTTCGCCGGAGATCGCGCAGGAATTAGTGCTCGAAAGGTTGATGCGGAAAGTTTGCACATCCGACCAGGCGCTTTCGCCGGCAGGATTAACTCCGGCTATCCGCCACAAATAATAGCCATTGGTCCACTCGCCTGTATAAAAAGGCAGGTCGTCGCGGTAGCGACCATCCGCATCCGGATAGGGCGGCACCTGATAATAATCCTTCAGCAGTTTGGAAGAAGCATCGGCGATCTGCACATGGTAGAGGGTGGAATAAGGATCCATCTGCCAGACAATTTGGTGGCGGGCGTAATATAAAGAATCGCCACGGGGCGAGACCACATAAGGTTTGCTAAGGCTAGCCGGCCAGCTTACGTTGAAAGTGCCGCTAACGCGATTCCCAACCCACCATTGATAGGCGCCCGCCGGCAGGCCATAAATACCGGCTAATTGATAATCCCATTCGTTAAAATAATAGCGTGGTAGGCGCAATGAACGGGTCAACTTATTGGGCCCGGTGGATTCGCTGATTTTATTAATAACCACTTCCACCAAGGAGGTGCTGGCTGGCGCCGTCCAGGCGAATCGGCCATAGCCTGGATAGACATCGCGCAGGCCGATTCTAACCCCTTCGAAATCAGACCAGGCCACCTGCACAGGCTGCGGGCGGGCCAGGCCGCAGGGCTCAGCATTATCCCAATAGCCATTGCCATTTAAATCCAAGAAAGCGAAGAGGTAACAATCGCCTCCCTTGAATCCAGATAAGTTCACCCGGCGCGTATAATTGATGGAGGCATCCGAGGCCGTCGTGGTCAGCAGCGGGATCCCATCCATGCTATCCTTTTGATATCCCAGAACGACCAGGCTAGCCAGATCATTGGTGCCGCAATAGCTTACAGTGCAAGAGGCGATCGGATCTGGGTAGCTATTGGGATCCAGCGGATCGGTGCCGGCTTGGTATTCAGCATAATTATCCCAACCATCGCCATCGGGGTCTTGATCGGCGATATAGTAATCGGTTGATAGGCCATGCTGGACTTTCCACAGATCGCTGATGCCATCGCCGGCCATATATAATTCGCCCCAGGTACGCGAGCTATCATTGCGGCGGCTATCATAATCGCTGATGCCATCGCCATCGCTATCCCACATCCGCGGGTCAGTATTGGCCAAATATTCAGCGCGGTTATTGAGGCCATCATGATCGGGATCGCCCCAGGCGCCATCATCTCCATCGGCGCTATAAGGATCTAGCCCATGAAGCATCTCCCACCAATCGGGCAGTCCATCGCCATCGGAATCAGTCGAATCAGGATCATCGGTCAAGGTAGGCAGCCAAGAATTGGTGGCCGCGCACCAGGCACCATTAAAGAAACACAAGTCTCCACGAATGCTCTGACCAGAGAAAGAGCGCTCCCCATAAGGATTAGAGGGGTTGCGGTAGCCAGGTAGCAGTTGATAGCCATTGGTGGTGAAGGTATCGATGGCAAAGAGGTTATTGGTGGAATAATGGTAAGGGTCGTCCAGTGGCGGCAAGATCGGCCGGTGGTCATAATGGTTCTTGGCCAAAACCATATAGTTATAAGCCTGGGCAGCCATGCCGGTATAAACGGTTGAACGCAAGGGATACTCCTGCCACCATTGCAGCGTCGGGTGCAGGCTCAGGGTTGGATCCAGTATATCCATCCCGCGCGGCACCACCCCTTCAGTGCGCGGATCGGGCACGTCATCGAAAGTGAAGTAAGCCAGAATGGCTGAATTGGTAAGTTCGGCTGCGCCTAGCCGCCGATTTTTATTAGCGATAATTTGATCGCGCGTGCGAGCCCCGTTCCAGACCCGCACTTCGTCTAGCATGCCGCCATAATAATCAACCGCTTGCACCACCGAGGCTGTGCTGACCGAAGCCCCGGCTGTCTCGTCGTGGGCCCCCACCATGAAAGTATGATTACGCCCGAAAATATTGGTATTGGCCCCACCGCTATCATAACCGGTGGCCGGCAGCTCCGTGGTATAAATGGACGCGCTAGCCTCGCCATTGACATAAATCATTAAAACGTTGCCGTCGTAGGAACCAGCCAGATGCGTCCAGGTATTAGGGCGCAAACGATGGGCCAGGCGCGCCGTAGCCTGATACTCGGTCATGGCGCCACGGCCATTATATGAAACATAGGGCAAGCCATTGGTGAGGCCCAGCCGGAAGTTAGCCCTTACCATAGTTTGAATCATATTGGTTGCAAAGGCGTAAGGATGCGGATAAGTTCCCGCCCGCTCCACGATCACTTGATTATTGGCCAGCACGTTTTTGTTCGGGCAAACCCAGGCTTCTATGCAGAAGCGCGATAGGGTTAGCTCGCTACCAAAATAGCGGCCATCCAAAGTACGGGCGAAATCGCTTCTACCGTCAAGCACCAAGACGCGATTACGGGCAGGGTTACGTTCATCTAACGGATCGGTGCCGAGCTTGCCGGCGCTGTTATTGATCTCGGCATAATCCCCTACGCCATCGCCGTCAGTATCGAAACCCTCCGCATCGCCGTAGATAAATACCGGCCCAGAGCGGCCCGCCCAGAAAGGCATTAGCCTGTTCATATCAAACCAATCACGTCGATAATTGGTGAGGACAAAACTATTGGTATATTGATCGCTGGTAAAAAAGCGCGGCGTTGGGCAAGTATGGTAATAGGTTCGGCCATTGGTGGAGCCATAGCTATATTCCTCTAGATTGGGCAGGCCATCGGCATCTGGATCCATCATGCTAAGGCCAAAATTGAATGGCCCAACCACTGCCGCCAAATAGGCATCCCGAGCGGTGCCGCCCGAACCAGGCGGAATATACGGCAGATAACTGATAAATTCTTTCAGGGAATGAAACACCTGATCTTGAGTGCCAAACTGGAAGCCCGGCTCGTTCGGATCGGCATCCGGATTACCGATCAATCCCCCGGCGCAACCCATCAGGTTAACTGAGCCCTGCAAGGGGCTCAAACCATGAAAGACCTCCCAAAAATCGTCCATGCCATCGCCATCGGAATCAGCCATATCGGCGCGGGTGGTATGGTAGGAATCATAGCCCAAGGCGCTAGCTGCCGGGCGATTCTGATAGAGATAATCCAATGAATACACGCCATTGTAATAGAGGAAAGAAGGACAGGTTATCCAGTCGGGAGGAATAAAGGTTACGGGATCATCCGGCAAGGTGCGCGGATCCCAGGGCATCATGCGCCGAGTGCAGAAATAGACATCCCAATCCGGATCGCACATTTGCCAATGAGGCACAGTGCCAGTCCAGTATTCACGCCAATTCTCCAAACCGTCTTCATCAGGATCATCAAAGGCATCGGAAACGAGTGGATCGGTTCCGGCATAAAGTTCCCAACCATCTGGCAGCATATCGCCATCGGTATCAGCTGAACAGGGATTGGTAAGCAAGTCCCTTTCATCTCCATCCGTAATGCCATCCCAATCAGTATCTTTGGGGTGGGCATCGTTATTAGCCGAATAGCGGGTAAGATTGATATTGGTGTAGGCGCTGTAGACTATGACGCCCGGATCGGTTGGCCAAGCCTTATTCGGCCAGCTAGCCAGGCAGGAACTCAATGGATGAGTGGCGTTGGACCATTCCTCCCTATTGGACAATTGGTCCTGATCAGGATCATTCGCAGCGTCAGAGGGATCATTGGGGTTTAGACCCACATAGAATTCCCAGCCATCGGGGATGAGGTCGCCATCGGTATCCTCGTTACAGGGGTCGGTGTAAGCTCTGGCCAAGTTAGGGGTGCCTTCGCCATCATTATCATAGATAACCCGACCAGCAGGGCTCCATGACAAACGGCCCACGTAATCGCCGCCCATATATTCCTGATAATTAACATACTCCAGAGTGTCCGGATGTTCATTGGTTTCTACTTTACCCAAGCCCCATCCGGTGCGCGGGTCAAAGCCGGTAACTCCAGGAAACTGAGCCGGGTCAGAATCGGCTGGCACAGAGTCTATCCAGTAACGATTAACGTAATCATGCTTCATTATTGGATTAACCAGCGGGATATCGCCGGCGTCATACCAATAGTTTGTATTCATATCCACCCAAAGCGGACTGCCCGAGCGATAGAGGGAGCCTGGCGTTATGTAGGTGCCATCAAGATTTTGGAAGGGAACAGTGCAAATCTGGCCCTCAAAGGGCTGGCCAATAGTGCCATCAACCAAATCCTGACTAAGCTCTATCAGGAGAGGCTCGTCATGGAAGAGATCAAAGCGATTGGGGCCATTATTGGTGTAATAATCTATCCAGACCGCGTTAGGCCGGCGAGGTTCAGCCCCTGAAAAACATACCGGATAACCGAAGAGAGGGCCACCGATAGTGCCCTCAGTCGCTTCGCAAAAGAAAAGCAGGTTTGAGGAACAAGCGAAATAATCCATATCGATATTAGTGGTGCCATCGCTGGAATTCAAGGGATGGCAGGCAGAGGGATATTGCTGTTCCCAGAAATCATCCATGCTATCGCCATCGCTATCGGCATGGGTTGGATCGGTGCCCAAAACAAATTCTTCATCATCGGTTAAGCCGTCACCATCGGTATCCCAATCGGAGCTGGTGCCGCGACCGGCGGCGGGATGGATGCCCACCCAACTCAATCCGGCGCTATTGCTAAGGCCGCGCGAACTGGCATCGGCCGAGCGCCAATACCAGAAGTAATATTCCCAACCATCGTCAGCCTGGCCGTTGCGGTTGTTATTGGAGTCAGGCGCCAGCGGCGATGTATAGGGATCGTCATCCGGACAGGCGCCGTAGCGACCATTGGTTTTATAGTAGCCGTCGAAGCCACGGCATTCCAAACCATTATGGAATGGGATATTGGTAGCCGCGTAACCCATGGCGATCTGATTGGGATTATACAGCCTTAGGCCGCGCAGCGGATAGCCGGGATCTGTGCCATCCGTCGCTAAATAGGAAGTCACCTTATTGGTGGAGACCAGCACGCGCTGCGGAGGCTGGATGGAGGTGGCCGGGACCCAATCGCCATCAGGATTGCCGCTCCAGCCGTTGGTGCCGGCGGCCGATAAGGGATTGAGGCCATGCAATAATTCCCATTCATCCGGCAAGCCGTCGGCATCCACATCGCCAACGTTGTCATACCAGTAGTATTCCCGACTAAAAAGAATCCAGACATCATAGTCGGCATCCATCGTCAGGGAAGGGATCGGGTTTTGGGAGGGGAAATATTCTGTGTATTCCAACACTGAGGATTGGCCGGGCGCGGCCGGGCGCGACCTGCGCACAAAAGTTCGGTAGTAATAACTATTATAATCATGCAAGCCATCGTTGTAATTGGTGGCAATGGCGGTGATGCTGACGGCGGTGTTATCGCTGAAATACCAGCTGGCACGATCTTCTATATAGGAGCCCTGGGCTATGGCATCATCATTAATGCGGTAGGTGCCATAGCCTATCCCAGCTGGATAATACTGCTGACCACCTTCAGCCAACTCTTTATAGGCCGGAACCGGATCGTTTTGATCGGGATCATAAACATGCACGGTTAGGCGCCAGCCATAAGAATAAATTCCTTCAAAGATCTGCTCATCGTCGGAGACGGTTTTGATCTGCACCGGCGGCGTTTTCATGCCGGCCTGTGGATTAAAGCGCACGGAATATTCGCCGGACGGCACATTGCTCAGCGTGACCGAATTGGTGCCGGAAAGAGGTATGCGGCCCAAGGCATCGGCTGGGTAGTTGGTGATGTTCCAGCTGGCGTTGCTGATATTAACATTGATGCGGATGGTACCGTTAGTCGCCCGGATATAATTAGCCCTAAGGGTATTAGCCAGCGGGCTGGTTTCGGTAATATTAGTGGTCAAGGGGGCCGGGACAGAATATCCCCAGATCTCCGGAAAGGTTACCGTATAAGTGCCCGTGGGAATGGGCGCAAGCGTATAGTTATTGGTGAATTGTGTGCCATAAGCTGATGAATTAGTGAAGGGGTTCGGATAAGAAGTTAGCGCCCAAGTTACGTTGGTGGCGGTAACGATGCCGGCATTGCTAACGGTCAATGAATGGGTAAACGGCCTATAGAAGTTGGTGAGGTAAAGAGTGGTTACATCAATCGTCAGCTGGGTTACCGCTGGCTGATAATAGTTCTGCATTGCTCTGAAACTAACATAATAATCGCCCGGCAATAGATCAGCCATCTTCTGGCCGCTCAACAAACAAACATTGCTGGGGGCCACACACCAACGAGCCTCAGTAGCAAATCTGGCCTGTTCCGCATAATAATCGCTACCGGGATAATTCGTTTGGGGTTTCAGCCAATAGGTTAGATCAGGACCGGCCAAGGCGCCGATGGGAGCAAGGGCTAAGACTAGCAAAACCAACCAGAACGAAGGTGGTTGACTCAGTATTTTAATCCGAGTGCTCATTGCGGCAAGATAACACGCATAATAAAAAAAACACAAGCCTTTTTTGCTGTTTATTTTTTAAAATAGACTGATTCTTAACCCCTTTCTTGGAACTGGCTAGAGCGCAAAAATACCCCTCAGCACATAATCTAATCCCAGCCCGGCCTGAGCGCCTCGCAAGGGTT
Source organism: uncultured Verrucomicrobiota bacterium (assembly GCA_964444425.1). Lineage (GTDB taxonomy): Bacteria > Verrucomicrobiota > Kiritimatiellia > JAAZAB01 > JAAZAB01 > CAYUHK01. The sequence continues at coordinate 120 of CAYUHK010000012.1, read as the reverse complement.
AAAGGTTCCCGAAAAAAACTATTTGCGCAGTCGCTTGGGTTATGGCATGCTAATGCCATTCAACCAGCGAGCGTAGCTCAGTGGTAGAGCTCCACCTTGCCAAGGTGGATGTCGAGGGTT
>CAYUHK010000011.1:33978-45137 GCA_964444425.1 uncultured Verrucomicrobiota bacterium | reverse complement strand
CGTTATTATCTTTAATGCTTCCTTCGACAGCCGCTTGATCGCTCAAACCGCCGGGGCTTTCGGATTGGAAACCGGGTGGTGGTCAACTTGTACTACAAGGTGTGCTATGCACTTGGCAGCCTCGGCCTACGGCTCTACCAACCCTTACGGATCAATATCACTGGCCGACGCAACATCAGCGGCAGGTGTACCCTGGACAGGTGCCGCACACTCGGCTGCGGCTGATACGCTCGCCACTGTGGAGCTGGTTAAAAGTATCGCAAGGGTTAAGCCAGCGCTGGATTTGGAGCTGTCTAAATTGCTTGAAGAGAAGGCCGGTTAATGCTGATCGGATACGCTCGGGTCTCCACCGCCGACCAAGATTTAACGCTCCAGCTTGACGCCCTGACGGCGGCTGGCAGGGAGCAGGCTCGGGTAAGCTTCGAGCTCGCGTTTCCGATCGTAGTCTTGTTGTGAAAATTTTTACGGCTGGCGCAATTGCCCTAGGTGGCCGTGGCGTGCGCACCGCGCCCTGAATTGCGAGCAGTTGTTTTGCCGATAAGATTTGCCAGGGCTGAAGGGATTGGCTGCTTGGATAGGGTGAACGCGATCACTTGGTTGGGGCGCTAGCCTCCAACAATGGCTTGCCGAGCATTCGCCTTAACATTAAAGCAAAATCTTATTCAGGGGTGTTAAAATGTTACGGATCCTTTCCCAAGATGGTCAGCTGCACTGTTATTTTGAAGGATATTTTAACAGCGCGCTGCCTGGAAGTAGAGCAGGAGCTCTATGCTCGCGTCCGCGAGGCCAAGCAGCCGGTGGTGTTTGATCTACAAAAGGTTGATTTCGTCGCCTCCGCCTTTTTGCGTATTTGTCTGACGGTTTATAAGGAAGCTAGCCAACTTGCAATTGTTAATATGCAGCCGGACGTAGGCATGGTTTTTAAGATCGCCGGCTTTAGTAATCTGATTACGGGAGTTTGAGCGCGGGTCAGCTGCACTCTCAAGTCTCTTCCAATGCCGATGCCACTGCCAGCTTGGCTCGCGCTTGCGAGCGCTGTTTTTTTTGGGATGAACGCTTTTTCTACTGCTGGCTTCCTAGCTGGTCTTTGTTAGCGGCCGGGCGCATTATGTTTGCAACACTACAGCTTTTTGCTCCCACACCGTGGCCCGCAAGCGCCAGAATAGCGTTGCGTAGCGAGCAGTTTTTCTCCAGATGATTTTAGCGCGGTTCCGGTAAAGTTTGTTTAAGGGTTGATCCAGGAGATGGAAAGAGTTATAAGGCGGACTATTGCATCCGGAAGCTACACTTGATGTCATGAGGCTGGTCAGCCTTTTGGGGTCTTGGGAGCATCCGCAGTAAAATTTTGCTGAGCGCTTGGCGTCAATCATAGGTTCTTTCCCGAGCGACACTTACAAGGAGCTTGGCCCAATGAAGCTATTAAGCAGATGTTGGATACTGTGGTTAGGTTATGCCCTGTTAGCCGGCGCAGGAGAATCGCCGGCCCCTGCGCCGGGCTTGCTTTTCCAGTTTTCCAGCATTGACGCCCTGCAAGCGGGCCATTGCGACGGTATTCTGTCTTGTGAAGCTTTATTGCGGCACGGCGATCTGGGCTTAGGAACATTCGATGCTTTGGATGGCGAAATGGTTGTGTTGGATGGAGTGGTTTATCAAGTCAGCGCCAGCGGCTCGGCGCGGATCGCGGCGCCAACGGCAACCACGCCCTTTGCCGCGGTGACTTTTTTTCAGGCCGCCGAAATTTTTGAACTGGGCGAGATCGCCACTCTAGATCAGCTTCAAAAAGAACTGGCGGCGCGCTTGCGCAACCGGCGTATTTTTTATGCCCTGCGCCTGGACGGCCATTTTGCCGCTATAAAAACGCGTAGCGTCTCCAAGCAAGCTAAGCCCTATTGCGGCTTAACCGGCGCTTTAAAGGATCAGACGGTCTGCGATCGGCAAAACGTTAAAGGCACCCTGGTAGGGTTCTGGTGTCCGCAATTTGTCCAAACGCTTAATTCGCCCGGGTGGCATCTGCATTTTTTAACGGATGACCGTCAGAGCGGCGGCCACCTATTAGATTGCCATCTGCTAAAGGGTCGGGTCAGTTTAGCTCTCTTGACTGAGCTGACTCTGCAGCTGCCCCAAAGCGAGCCAGGCCCAGCGCCGGCGGCAAATTTTTTAAAACAGCAACATTAGTTTAAAGAAAGGAAGGGGTATGTCGGTACCATCTTTATTACGCCGCGCGCAATGGATCTGGCCTTTAGACAGCAGGGGGTATTACACTTTTCATAAACTTATCAATGTTTACGCTGACTTTCGTTATGATTTTCGGTTGGCCAAGGTCCCGACCCAGGCGCCTTTTTATATCACCGCCGATCAAGCTTATCAGTTATACATCAATGGTCGCTATGTTGGCCGCGGGCCGGCGCGCGGCTATCAGGTCAGCTGGCCTTTTGATGAATATGCCATCGCCTCCTTTCTGCGCCGCGGGCATAACTGGATCAGCGTGCGGGCTTATAATGCCGGCATCAGCACCTTCCAATATCTGCATCAAAGCCGGGCTGGCATGCTCTGCGCCGGCCGGGTGGGGCGTTTAAACATTCTCAGTGGGCCGCAATGGCAGGCGCGCATCTCGCCGGCCTATCGGCGCCGTAGCGAGCGGCTGTCCCTGCAATTGAATTTTCAGGAGTGGGTTGACGCGCGCCGCGGCGATCAAGCCTGGATTTGGGAGGAGCGCAAGCCGGTCGGCTGGCCGCGCTGGCTGGCTAGCCTGCCCTACGGCTCGATGCCCTGGCATGCTTTGGAGCCACGCGCGCTGCCCAATCTGAGCAAGGAGCTATTCCCCTATGCCAGGGTGTTTTCGCGAGCTAGGGGGCCGGCGGCGGCGCAGGCCGCTTTGGCCGAGGATCTCAATCAACTATTTCTTAAAGAACAAGGTCGTCTGCGCTGGACGCGCACCGCGGAGGATGCGCGGGCGCTGCGCTTGCCGGCGACCGGCGCCGGTCAATTGCGCGCGGTAACCTTGGATTTTGGTCGGCCGACTTGCGGCACTTTACTGGCTGAGATCGCGCACGCCGCTGGCGGAGAAAGCGTGGATTTTTATTTCGGAGAAGTAGCTCATGCCAATGGTCGCGTGGTGTTGAATCTTCCCCAGCGTGCCTGTTACGCCAACATGTATATCCGCCTAACGCTCAAGCCGGGCCAGAATCGTTATGAATCTTTTCAGATGATTGGGCATCGTTATCTGACGATCATCGTTCGCAATACGCATCGGGCGCTGGCCTTCAAGGTGCAATGTCGCCAGACCATTTATCCCTTTGAAATCAAAGGTTCTTTTCACTGCGATGACCAGGTCTTAAACGATATTTATCGGATTTGCCAGCGCACTCAGGAGGTGTGTTCGCTGGATAGCTATGTGGATACCCCCTGGCGCGAGCAGGCGCAATGGTGGGGCGACGCGCGCGTTCAGGCGCAAAATACTTTTCATATGAGCGCGGACCCGCGCTTGCTGGTCCGCGGCATCCGCAGCTTGGCGCGCCAGTCCTTGCCCAATGGCTTAACCTATGGGCACGCGCCAACCATGGCGCATAACTGCATCCTGCCAGATTTTTCTCTGATCTGGGCCTTGACGATATGGGATTATTATTATCAGACTGGCGATCTAAGCTTGTTTCAAGAGCAGTGGCCGCGCATTCAAAAGCTGTTGGGCTATTTCAGCGGCGAGGGCCGCGGCAGTCACGGCCTGCTGCAAGCCGACACGCGCTATTGGATCTTTTTGGATTGGTGCGATATCCAGCGCAATGGCGCGCCAACCCTATATAACCTCTGGTATTTGCTGGCGCTTGAGAAATTAAGCCTGCTGGCCCGTAGCGCCAAGATGGTTCAGGCCCAAAGGCAACTGAAGGCCTTATATGCCAAGCAACGTCGACTGGTCTTGGATAAGCTTTGGGATAAGGATGCTCATCTCTTTCATGACGGCCTTCAGCCGAATGGGCGGCCGGTCAAGGTTTATTCGATTCATTGCCAAACCCTGGCGATCCTCTGCGGCCTGCAGCCGGCCTGGCAGCGCCACATGCTGACCAGCCGTTTGCTGCCTTATCTGCGTGGCGAGCCCATAGCTGGGCCCTTGCCTTCGAGCTATTGGGTTACCTATGTTTATGAAGTGATGAAAAGGCGTGGCTTTGCTGCCGAGGTTGCTCGGCATATCCGCTCCAAATGGGCGCCAATGATTCGCTATGGCGGCACTTGGGAAACCTTTAATCCAAAAATAGGCAACCATTCGGTGAGCCATGCTTGGGCGGCCCATCCGCTGACGCATTTAACCGGCATTTTGGGTGGTGTGATGCAGGCGGGGGTGGCCTGGCAAAGCATCCGCTTCGCGCCGGTATTTTTGGATGGCGTCAAGCAGGCACAGGTAGTAGTGCCGACGCCGGCTGGCCTGATTAAGGCTAGTTGGCAACGCGCCGGCACAATGCTGTCGGTTAGGCTGGATTTGCCGGCTAAAGTGCAAGCCGCGGTATCTTTGCCGGGCATAGGGTCTCATCAAGTCCTCGGTGCCAAACATATCTGGAACCTGCCGCTAAAGAAATAACTGCCGCCGCTTAGTGAAAACTAATGAGGATTTTCTGGAAGGGGTAGCGGGGGTTGGATTTGAACCAACGACCTTCAGGTTATGAGCCTGACGAGCTACCGGGCTGCTCCACCCCGCAGTCTTTTGGCTCAAGCTACATATTTTTAATGCGTGGCGCAAGCTAATTTATTTATTGCTGGATCGCCGCCAAAGCAGCAGCTCAGCCAGGCTTGGTTGGCATTAGGGCTTGGGCAGCTTGAAGGCGTGCGGCAATAAGTCTTTTAGCTGGTAGATGGCTGGGTCATCAGGTCGCCCGGCGCGAACCAGGATGATGGGGCAAGAGCGCGCGCAGAACTCGGCCAGCACTTGGAGACAAGCTCCGCAGGGATAGGGCATGGAATGTTTGCCGCCGGCAATGGCGATAGCCTTGAAGCGCCGTTGGCCAGCCGCTATGGCGTTGGCCACTGCGACCCGCTCCGCGCATAGCGTCAGCCCATAGGAAGCATTTTCTATATTGCCGGCGCAGAAGATCTCCGCGCTGGCTGTTTGCACTGCCGCGCCGACCCGAAATTTTGAATAGGGCGCGTAAGCCAAGCGCCGGGCCGCGCTTGCTTGGGCTATCAATTTTTTAAATTGGTTGATTGTTTGCATGCTGCTCTCCTGTGCTGTTGGGCCGGCGGCTGCTCCTCGTCGATAGCTGTTGCAGCGTGGCAGCCGAATTTGGTTTGGCTAACATAGTTGTAAGGCCGCCGCTGCCTGGAGCTTTTGCCGTCATCTGCCAAGCGCTCGGGCGCGGCAGCAAATTTGCCGGGCCGCGCTTGGGATAGATTGCGGCTGGGCGCTTGGACCAGGCCCTTAGTTTTTTTGATCGTTAGCGGCCAACTCCTTCCAGAATTCTTTGATAATGGCAGCCATGGCGTTGGCGGCCTGAGCGGCGGCGGCTTGAATGGCGGCATGAGCCAGGGGCGCCGTGCCGATGCCGGCGGCAAAATTAGTTAAGCAGGATAGGCCGGCAACCCGCAAGCCGGCGGCGTTAGCCAAGATGGCTTCGGGCACGGTGGATGAGCCCACCGCATCAGCTCCCCAAGCTTGGAAGGCTCTAACTTCGGCGGGGGTCTCGTAGCTGGGGCCAGATGTGGCCAGATAGACCCCCTGGGGCAGCCTCAGGCCGAGCCGTTGGGCGGCTTGCTCCAGCCAGATTTTTAAGTCGGCATTATAGACTTGCGATTGATCCGGAAAGCGGGCTCCCCAGTTGGGGGCATGCGGGCCGATCAAGGGGTGTGCATTCATGGCATTAATATGATCATCGATCAGCATCAGAGTGCCGGCTGGCCAGTCGGGCTGCAGGCTGCCGGCCGCGTTGGTTAAAACGACTGTGTCGGCGCCGAATTGTTGTAGGAGATAGATAGGGATGGCTATTGGGTCCCAGCCCTGGCCCTCATACCAATGGCGGCGGCCTTGAAAGATAAAAGTTTCCAAGCCAGCCTGCTGGCCCCATAACAGCTGCCCGAGATGGCCGCTGACAGTGGGGCAGCCCAGTCCGGGGATATCGCGATAGGCTAGCTCGCGCTTGATCTGGAAGGTTTTTATGGCGCTATGCCAGCCGGTGCCCAAGATTAATCCGAGCGTCGGCCGGGCATCAGGGAAGGCCATCTGGGTTGCCCGAAAAGCTTGCTGCAGCAGTTCTTGATTCACTTGTATCCTCGCTTAATTATAGATCATAGTTCCTGCAAGATCAGCTCTGGCGCTGAGATAGGAGTATCGGAATAGCTATAGGCTTTAGCTATCAGGTCCAGCGCTTGATCGCGAGTATGGCTGTCGCGGGCATGAATGATGGCGAGGGGTTCAGCGGCCTGGACCTGTTCACCGATTTTCTTTAGTCCGGACAGGCCCACGGCGTGATCTATGCTGGCGCTGACGCTGCTGCGGCCGGCGCCAAGGATCAAGCAGGCTCTGCCGATCTGTTCGGCATCCAGGGTTTGAATGAAGCCGCTATGTTGGGCTAGGACTGGCTCTTGAAGCGGAGCTTGGGGCAAGGATTCCGGTTGATCCAATATCCGAATATCTCCATTTTGGAGTTTAAGCATATCGCGAAACTTTTGCAGGGCGGCGCCGTTATCAAGTTGCCGGCGCAGCAGCGCCAAGGCCGTCGGGCGATCGGGGACGATCTTACCCAGCTGCAGCATGCGCGCGCAAAGTTGCAGCGCGAGCTCTTGCAAGTCGGCCGGCCCCTGGCCTTGCAGGGTTTGCAGGGCTTCCTTGATCTCCAGGGCGTTGCCGACCGCGCGCCCGAGCGGCTGCTGCATGTTGGTGATCAGGGCAGCCATCTGCAGGCCGGCCTGGACGCCGGTTTGGATCAATAGATTGGCGAGATTGAGGGCTTCCGGCAAGGTTTTCATAAAGGCGCCCGAACCAACTTTAATATCCATCACCAATCCATTTATGCCGGCCGCCAGTTTTTTGCTGAGGATGCTGGCGGTAATCAGCGCCGGCGAGGGCACCGTGCCGGTGACGTCGCGCAGGGCATAGAGCTTTTTGTCGGCCGGGGCGATTTTATCGGTTTGCCCCATTATACAGCAGCCGTTGGCTTGGAGAATAGCCAGGAATTCCTTTTCATCTAATTGCAGGCGCAGCCCGGGAATGGCTTCCAATTTATCAAGGGTGCCGCCGGTGATGCCCAGTCCGCGGCCGGAGATCATGGGAACGATCAGGCCGCAGGCCGCCGCCAGCGGGGCTATGATCAAAGAGGTTTTATCGCCAATGCCGCCGGTGGAATGCTTGTCAATCTTTGGCCCGGTCAGGGCGGCGGTGTTGATGATGCTGCCGGAATCGCGCATGACGCTGGTCAAGCTGGCTGTTTCGGCCGGGAGCAATCCGCGCCAGAGGATGGCCATGGCCAAGGCGGCCATTTGATAATCGGGGATGGCCCCGGAGGTATAACCACGGATAAAAAACTCCAGCTCTTCCCGGGAAAGAGCATGGCCATCCCGTTTTTTTTCTATGATCCACTGCGGCAGCATGACAAAAATAAGATAGAAGCCTTCAATCTAAAAGTCAATGCCACTTGATTCAAGATAGCGCCAGCGCGAGCCGGCTAAGTGAGGGCTGGCGCGCTTATTGGAATGTCAGGCAGCCATTTAATTGGCGGCGCGTCGCGCCGCTCGGGTTATTGTGTTTTGGACGATTAGATAGGAAAATATTGACAGGCAGCAGCCGCATAGTATAACTATTTTAAGGTCTCCTTGAGGCCAAAACATTGTTTTTACTGTCGGCTGAGCCAGCCGCCGGGCACCATTTAGTTATTGGCCGATCTTGATGAGCCAGCGGCGCGGCCAGGCATCTGGGCTGTTCCAGAAAATTCCAGCGGCGCGGCCAGGCTGATAGGCTGTTAGCGCTCCAGGAAAGGATTTACAGGGGTTAGCATGAGCGATTCATTAACGCCGATGATGCGTCAATATCGTAAGCTGAAGGCCGGATTGCCTGCTAACACGATTCTTTTTTTTCGGCTAGGCGACTTTTACGAAATGTTCTATGAGGACGCCGTTGAAGCCGCGCGCATTCTAGACATCGCCCTAACCAAGCGTCAAAAGGTGCCCATGTGCGGGGTGCCTTATCATAGCCATGAAGGCTATCTGGCCAAGCTGATTCGCTCTGGGAAAAAGGTGGCCGTTTGCGACCAAGTGGAAGATCCGGCCAAGGCTCCCGGGCTAGTGCGGCGCGAAGTAACCAGCATCCTCAGTCCTGGAGCGGTCTTCTTTGATCAAGTGCTAACTGCTCATCGCAATAATTATCTGGCTGGGCTATGTCAGCTTGGCGCCGGCTATGGCTTGGCACTCCTGGATTTATCTACCGGCTCTTTCTGGGGCGAGGAAATCCGAGAGCTGGATACGCTGCGCGATAATCTTTTGGGCTACGCGCCGGCCGAATGTGTTCTAGCGGCTAGCTTGGCTGAGAAGCTGGCGGCAGCGCCAGGCGGCTTGCTGGGCGCCAATAGGGCAATTTTGATCAATCCGCACGATGACTGGGCCTTTGAACAGGAGCTGGCCCATGACCTGTTGCTGCGCCATTTTGGGGTGCAGTCGCTGGATGGCTTTGGCTGCGAAGGGCATCCGGCCGTCATTGCGGCAGCTGGTGGACTGCTGCATTATGTCCAGCAGACCTTGCGGCGCGACCTGGCGCATGTGCGCCAATTAAGCATCAAGCATTCGGATGATTATCTGGTTATGGATGAAACTACCCGAGTTAACCTGGATCTGGTGAGCTGTCGTGGAGCAGCCGGGCTAGCCGCCAATCCGCCGGCAGCTTCCAGCCAGAGGGCCGGGGTTAGTTTATTGGATGTATTGGATAGCACGCAAACGGCTATGGGCGGGCGGCTATTGCGCGAATGGGTGCTCCGGCCGCTGGTGCATGAGGCTCAGATCCGCCAGCGCCACGACGCCTTGGAGCGGTTTTGCGCCGATCGCGCGTGTCTGCACAAGCTGCGGGAGCTCTTGGGCAAGGTTCGCGATATGGAGCGCGGGCTTGCTCGTTTGGGCGGCACTAGCGGCAATGCCCGAGATGTGCGCGTCTTGGCTCAATCGCTAGCCCAGTTGCCAGCAGTGCGCAGCACTCTGGAGGAACAAGCGTTTGGCCTGCTGGCTGAGCTTGCCCAAGCATTAAAGCCATTGCCGGAATTGGTTAGCTTAATTGAGCGTGCGCTGGTGGAGGAGCCGCCCTTCTCGGTTAAAGAGGGCGGCATCATCTGCCGAGGTTATCAGGCTGAGCTGGACGCCCTGCGGGATGCCGCCGCGCTAGGCAAGAGTTGGTTGGCGGAATATCAGGCCCGCGAACAGGAGCGCAGCGGTATCAAGACTCTTAAGGTGCGCCATAATAAGGTCTTTGGTTATTACATTGAGATATCCAAGGCTCAGGCCGCTAATGCGCCGGCCGATTACACGCGCAAGCAAACTCTGGTGAATGCCGAGCGTTTTATTACGCCGGATCTAAAGGAATACGAAACAAAAATCTTTGGCGCCCAGGACAAAGCCATGGCGCTGGAATACGAGCTGTTTCTTGAAATCCGCGCGGCGATCATTCGCGAAACTAATAACATTCAAGCGGCGGCGCGGGCGCTGGCCCAACTGGATGTGCTGGCCGCGCTGGCCGATCGGGCGCTGACCTTGCGCTATGTTAGGCCGCTGATCAGCACCGGCGACGTCATGCGCATTCGAGCCGGCCGCCATCCGGTGATAGAACAGATACCTGGAGCTGATCGCTTTGTGCCCAATGATGTTTTCCTTAATGGCAACGATAACCGATTGATGATTATAACCGGCCCAAATATGGCGGGTAAATCCACCTATATTCGTCAGCTTGCTTTGATCGTCATAATGGCCCAGTTGGGCTCGTTCGTGCCGGCAGCGGCGGCCGAAATCGGGCTGGTGGATCGCGTCTTTACCCGAATTGGCGCCAGCGACGATCTGGTACGCGGGCGCAGCACCTTTATGGTAGAAATGCAGGAGACGGCCAATATCTTAAATAACGCCACAGCGCGCAGCCTGGTTATCCTTGATGAAATAGGCCGCGGCACCAGCACTTTCGATGGCATCAGCATAGCCTGGGCGGTGGCGGAATTTTTACATGACGTGGTTAAATCCAAAACTCTCTTCGCCACCCATTATCACGAGCTGACCGATCTAGCCAGGACTTTGGCCGGGGTTAAAAACTACAATGTTCTGGTGCGCGAGCAGGGCGAACGCATAGTTTTTCTGCGTAAAATAGCGCCGGGCGCCACCGATAAAAGCTATGGCATCCAAGTGGCGCGTTTGGCTGGCTTGCCGCATGCAATCATCGAGCGTGCTAGAGAGATCTTGCTCAATCTGGAAGAAGGCGAGTTTGGCGATGCCGGCCAACCCAAACTGGCCGCGCGGCGGCCGCGGCGGAGCAAGCCAGATTCCCAACAATTGTCGCTGTTTGCATAGGCCGGCAGATCCGGCTTTGCTTGCAGGCTTGGCCGGGCCAATGGGATCGGCTGGGCCTTGAGGTCCTCGGCCGCCCGCCAAAGCTAGAGTCCTGGCCCAGCCAGCCCCTGCGGCTGAGTCCAAAAATTGTAGCTGCTAAAAACCCGTCAGCCGCCGGGATAAATAGGTTTTCCATGGATTTAATGCATAAAATTATTGGCTGGATTAAATAAGGATGGACCAATAGAGGTTATTGACTATCATGAGGCAAGGCTGGCGAGCACAGCCATGATCTGGACCAGGGTGGGTCTTCTATGCAAGAGAGCTATAATGGCGATGATATGTCTCGGCGCTGCTTTCTGATGACATTGGGCGCCGGCGCGGCCGGATGTGTCTTGGGGCCCTTGGCGCTAGCGCAGGCGCGCGGCGAGCACCCTTTACATGAAGCCGCTTTTTATCAAAGGCTGGAAAAGAGGCGGGTGCTTTGCCAACTGTGCCCGCGAGAATGTATTGTCATGGAAGGGGGCCGGGGCTATTGCCGCGTTCGCGAAAATAGGCAGGGCCAATATTATTCCTTGGTTTATGGCCGCCCCTGCACGGCCCATCTGGATCCTATTGAAAAGAAACCGTTTTTTCATGTTTATCCGGGGTCGCGTTCCTATTCCATCGCC
>CAYUHK010000011.1:6598-33946 GCA_964444425.1 uncultured Verrucomicrobiota bacterium | reverse complement strand
AATCTTTCTTGTAAATTCTGTCAGAATTGGGATATCTCGCAGGCCAAGCCCGAAGATGTGTCCGTGTCCTATCGCTCGCCGGCCGACATAGCTGCTGCGGCCAAACTGGCTCAGGCTAAAACGATCGCTTATACCTACAACGAGCCAGTGGTTTTTTATGAATATATGGCCGATTGCGCTCGGGCCGGGCGCGAGCTAGGCATTCCCAGCGTGATGGTCAGTAGCGGATTCATAGCGCCGGCGCCGCTCAAGGCCCTGGTTCCTCTGCTGCAGGCCATCAAGATAGATTTTAAGGCTTACACCCAAGAATTTTATCGCGATGTCTGCGGCGCCATGCTGCAGCCAGTGCTGGATAATTTAAAAACTTTAGCTGGATCAGGCGTGTGGTATGAAATCGTCATGCTGGTTATTCCCACCTTGAACGATAGCGCCGATGAAATCAAACGCATGTCGGCCTGGATAGTCAAGGAGCTAGGTCCGGACGTGCCTTTACATTTTTCGCGTTACCATCCGATGTATAAAATGAAAAACATTCCACCAACGCCGCTCAAAACTCTGCAGCGCGCGCGCGCGATCGCGACGCAGGAGGGCTGCCATTTCGTCTATATTGGCAATGTGCCTGGAGAAGAGGCTCAAAATACCATCTGCCCGTCTTGTCGGGCTGTTCTGATAGAGCGCTACGGCTATCGCGTCCTTAAAAATACGATAGTAAAGGGGCGTTGCCAGGCCTGTGACCGGCTTATTCCTGGCATTTGGTCCTAAATTATCTTCAATAAAGGGCCGTAAAAAATCCCTGGGCGCTTACTTGACATTGAGGCGCGAATGAGTTTCACTAGCTTACATGGCAGCCTAAGGCGGCCTGTTTTTGCTAAAAATAGCGGCGGCATCTAAGCCTGCCGCCGGATCCAGAAAATGAATCATGCTTCATTTTATTTCGATCTACTTGCCAGCTTGCTCCTTGTACCGATCTCGCCCTTGCTAGTTAATCTATCGGGCTGATTTAAGCAGCCCCATACTCAGCCTCTAAAATTTAATTCACGACTTAATCAAGCAATGCTAGCGATGTTTTCCATAGCAGAGGCCAGCCATGAAATGGCTTAAGAACTTAGTTATCGGCCGGGCCCGCAGCTTGTCGGATGGAACGCTTTTTCAAAAGGTTTCTCTGATTGCCGTGTTAGGTTGGGTGGGTTTGGGGGCCGACGGCTTATCGTCATCGTGCTACGGCCCGGAACAGGCCTTCAGGACCCTGGGCGATCACGCGGTATTGGTGCTGTTTGTGGGCCTGGCCACCTTGATAACCATTGCAATCCTGTGCACGAGTTACTCAAAGATCATCGAGCTTTTTCCCGGCGGGGGCGGCGGCTATGTTGTCGCCAGCAAGCTGCTTTCTCCGGCGGCCGGGGCGGCTTCGGGCTGTGCCTTGATAGTGGACTATGTATTAACCATTGCCCTTTCTATGGCTAGCGGGGCGGACGCTTTGTTTTCGGTCTTGCCGCCGGCTTGGCAACCTTGGAAATTAGCCTTTGCCTTGGCTGGCACGGCCTTGCTGTCCCTGCTTAATCTGCGCGGCGTAAAAGAATCGGTGTTGATCTTGGCGCCGATATTCTTTTTCTTTCTACTAACCCACGGCCTTGGCCTGATTATCGGTTTGGCGCCGCATTTGGGCGATCTGCCAGCCGTTGCCGCCAATACTGCCAGCGATTTAAATGCCGCTCATATTCAACTGGGTTGGGCGGGTGTTTTTCTGTTGTTGGCGCGGGCTTATAGCGTGGGGGCGGGAACCTTTACTGGCATAGAAACAGTCAGCAATGGCCTGCCAGTTTTACGCGAGCCGCGCGTCGCTACCGGCAAACGGACCATGGTTTATATCGGGCTATCGCTGGGCTTAACGGTAGGCGGTTTGATGCTGGCTTATATGTTCTATAGCGTTCAGCCGCATATGAATAAGACATTGAACGCGGTGCTCTTCGAGCAAATGACCGTGAGCTGGTCGCCAGGCCTTGGCAAGGCTTTTGTTAGCGCGGCGATGCTTTCGGCTATGGCCTTGTTATTTGTAGGCGCTCAGGCGGGATTTGTCGGCGGTCCGCGCGTCCTGGCGAATATGGCCTTGGACCGCTGGTTTCCGGCCCGCTTTGCGTTTTTAAGCGATCGCTTTGTTACCCAGAACGGCATTCTGCTGATGGGAGGCTCAGCCCTGCTGGTGCTTTTATTAACTCGCGGCGCCGTCGTGTTTTTAGTGGTGCTTTACAGCATCAACGTTTTTATCTCCTTTACCTTATCGCAGCTGGGCATGCTTAGCTATTGGTGGCATCGGCGGGCGCAGGCGCCGGAGTGGAAAAGCAAGGTGCTTATCAATGGCATAGGCTTTATCTTGACGGCCTTCATACTGATTACTTTAAGCCTCACAAAATTTATGGAAGGCGGCTGGGTAACCCTCTTGATCACCGGGGCCTTGATTGGCGTGGCTTTTGCCATCCGGCGGCATTATTATAACGCCTTGCGCAAGTTGGCTCGATTGAATGATCTGGTTAGGGAGTTTGCCCAGGAGCTCTTGCAGCGGCCCTCATCGGATGCTCAGCTGGCTTGCGATCCCGCCGCCAAGACCGCCGTACTGTTTGTTAATGGTTTTAATGGATTAGGCGCGCACACCCTGCTACGCGTTATACGCATGTTTCATGGTGTTTTTAAAAACTTTGTTTTTATACAGGTTGGCATGCTGGATGCGGGTAATTTTAAAGGCGCCAGCGAGATAGAAAATCTGCGAGAGCATGTTGTCGCTGAGGCCGAGCGCTATGTGGAATATATGCGCCGGCATGGTTTCTATGCCGAAGCTTTAACAGATATTGGCACGGACATCATCGAGGTTGCCACGCAACTGGCCAGTGAGGCCGCCCAGCGCTTTCCCCAGGCTGTTTTCTTTGGCGGCCAGCTGGTTTTCTCCGATGATTCCTGGATGACTCGGCTGCTGCATAACTTTGTGGTTTTTGCCTTGCAACGGCGGATATTCCGTCGGGGCCTGCCTTTTTTAATCATGCCAATTCGGGTCTGAGCTTGCTGGGTGATTGGAGAGCCGAGAGCAGCCTTGCCCGTTATGGTTTGGGGCCGCATCTATTGTGGCCAGATATTTAATGCTGCGGCCGCGCGCAATCGACTTGTCAAGAGCCGGGGCCTAGTTTAAAGTGCCAATTGTTTGCATCTTCAAGGCGCCTGTAGCTCAATTGGATAGAGTGTCGGCCTCCGGAGCCGAAGGTTGTGGGTTCGATCCCCGCCAGGCGCATGGCTTACTGCCTTAAACTGCTTGGGGCGCCAGCTGTTCCAAACTTTTCAGCGATAAAACCTGGCGGCGGCCTGGGATTTAATCAGCCCTTGGCGCTGAACAGCCAGGGCTGGGCCGCCGGCGGGCCTCAAGCCTTTTTTATCTTGGTTAGTTAATATGAATTGCCTATGCTGCTGGCGATCAAACTTAAAAGCCTATGTCTTCCACTGCTACAGCTGGCGGCGCGGTCGCGATTATTGGCCGCCCCAATGTCGGCAAATCGGCCATCTTTAATCGCCTGGTCGGGCGCAATATCGCCATCGTGCATGCCGAGCGCGGGGTTACGCGCGATCGACTGATCGCGGAAGCGCAATGGCAAGGGCGCCGTTTTGAACTGATTGATACCGGTGGGCTGGGGCAGTTAACTTCCGATCCGCACGCCACCCAACAGCTAGGTTCTCTCGAGCATGCTGTTTTTCGTCAGGTGGAAGCCGCTCTGCAAGATGCCGCCGCGATTCTTTTCGTCGTTGATGTTAACACTGGCCTTTTGCCGCAGGACGAGGAGGTGGCCGCTTTTCTGCGCGCGAGCGGCCGCCCCATATTTCTGGCGGCCAATAAGGCCGATAATCCAGCGCGCGACCTCTTGGCGGTTGATTTTACGCGCCTGGGCTTCCCGGTATTTCCCGTATCGGCTTTAGGCAAGCGCGGCTTTGATGTCCTGATGCCGGCCTTGCTTAAGGCTCTGCCGGAGCAGGAGAACCCAACGCTGCTGAATCCCTTGAAGGTGGTTTTCGTTGGCCGCCCCAATGTCGGCAAATCTTCGGTGATCAATCGACTTTTGCGCGATGATCGCGTGATCGTGTCGGTTCAGCCCGGCACCACGCGCGACAGCATCACTATCCCCTTTAGCATCGGTGGCGATGCCATGGCGCGCCACTATTTTTTAACCGATACGGCCGGGATCCGCCGAGTCGGAAAAATTCGCAACTCGCTAGAACGGCTCAGCCTGACACGCACCGAGCGCAGCATAGCCCGGGCGGAAGTCGTCGGTCTGATTCTGGATGCCTCTCAAGGGCCCACGGCGCAGGATAAGGCCATCGCTGCCAAGATCATCGAACATCAAAAGGGCTGTGTTTTGATCATCAATAAAAAGGATCTGATAAAAAATGTACCGGTGGCACATTGTTTGGCGGCGCTGCGTCGGGAAATGCCATTTTGTGCCTTCATGCCAGCGCTGTGCGTCTCAGCGAAAACCGGCTGGAACATACGCGGCCTGATCGATCAGGTGGATAGGGTGGCTTTACATATCCAGGCCAAGTTGCCAACAGGTGTTTTGAACCGAGTGCTCTTGGATGCCTGCGCGCGCGTCCAGCCGCCACGGGTGGGCGGCAAACGCCTAAAAATATTTTATGCCACCCAAGTGCAAACCCGCCCTACGATAATCAGATTGTTTGTAAATTATCCCCAGAGCCTGACGCCGGCTTATCAGAGTTACCTGATCGGCTGCTTGCGTACGGCATTTGGATTGGATGGAGTGCCGCTGCTGCTTGATCTCCAGGCGCGGCGGCGCCCAGCTAAACTGCCTCAGACAGCCTTGAAAAATAAGCGGTTGTAGCCTTAGCAGAGTTCAATCTTTTATTTTTTTTATTTTCTTCTTGGCATCCACAATAGGTAGTGGTAAAAAGATATGCAAGAGGGGTTTTAGTAGCATATATAGTTTCTATTCTGCTTATTACTCTTATAATCGATTGATTTCACGTTATTTAGGAGAATGCTGCCATGTTGGACGCTCGTGAGCCGGTTGATTTAACCTTGAAGCTAGGTGATCTAAACATGGAATTGCGGTCTTCTAAGGCGCAATCCCGAGGTAAAAATATCCGAAGAGAAGCCATGAATAAGCCCCGCCAAAAAAAATCTGAAGGTTTAAAAATAGATCCGTTGTTTACTGCTTCCGGCGGGCATCCCTTTGATGATATCGAGTGGGAGCATCGTCAGGCGATCATCAAAAACGATAAGGGGGAAACGGTATTTGAAGATAACGATGTGGAAGTGCCTAAAAGCTGGTCCAGCTTGGCCACCAATGTCGTGGCCTCAAAATATTTTTATGGCGCCCGCGCCGCCAAGGATCGCGAAAAATCCGTTCGTCAGCTGATTCATCGGGTGGCGCGCACCATCGCGGATTGGGGCATGCAAGACGGCTATTTCAATAGGCCGGATGATGCCGAGGCTTTTTATCGTGAACTGGCCCATATCTGTGTTAATCAGTATGCGGCTTTTAACAGTCCGGTCTGGTTCAACGTTGGTCTGCATCAGGTGTATGGCTTGACCGCCAATAACCAGGCTAGCTATTACTGGGATCCGGCGGCGCAAAAAGTCACTCGCGTGACAGACTCCTATAAGCATCCTCAAGCTTCGGCTTGCTTTATTCAGTCGGTGGCTGACACCATGGAAGACATTATGCGGCTGGCTAGCTCGGAGGCCATGCTGTTTAAATATGGCTCGGGCACCGGCACTGATTTAAGCACTTTACGCAGCAGTCGTGAAAAGCTTTCGGGCGGCGGGGTACCCTCGGGCCCCTTGAGCTTCATGCGCGTTTTTGATCAGGTGGCTGCCGTGATTAAATCCGGCGGCAAGACCCGCCGCGCCGCCAAGATGCAAAGTCTGCAGGTGGCGCATCCGGATATCATGGAGTTCATCACCTGCAAGGTCAATGAAGAGAAAAAGGCGCGCACCTTGGTGCAGGCCGGCTATGACGGCTCTTTCAATGGCGAGGCCTATTCCTCGGTGATGTTTCAGAATTCCAACTTATCTGTTCGCGTCGTGGATGAATTTATGAGTGCGGTGGAGGCGGGAGCTGTTTGGCATACTCGGGCTATCACCACCGGCAAGATAGTGGACGCGCTGGACGCCCGCAGCATTATGCAAGCCATCGGCGAAGCGGCCCACAGCTGTGGCGATCCCGGCGTGCAGTACGATAGCACTATCAATCGCTGGCACACTTGCCCCAACAGCGGCAGGATCAACGCCAGTAACCCCTGTTCTGAATATATGTTTGTGGATAATAGCGCCTGCAATCTGGCCTCGGTCAACTTGATGAAATTCTTGAATGAGCGCCAGGAATTTGATGTTAAACTGTTTCAGCATGTTATTCGCCTGCTGATTATCGCTCAGGATATTCTTGTGGATAACGGCAGCTATCCCACCGCTGAAATTGCCGAAAACTCGCACCGTTTTCGCCCGCTTGGGCTGGGCTATGCTAACCTGGGCGCGCTGATCATGAGTTTAGGCAAGCCCTATGATAGCGACTCGGGCCGCGCCTTCGCCGGCGTGGTGACAGCCTTGCTGACAGGTTACGCCTACGTTGCCTCGGCGGAAATCGCCGCGCTCCAGGGCACCTTTGATGAATATGCTCGCAATAGCGCTGCGATGCTGGCGGTTATTGGCATGCATCACGACGCCATAGATAAAATACCCAGCGACCCCAGCATCACAAGCATGCTTGAGGAAAGCCGCCGGGTTTGGGCGCGGGCCCTTGAGCTGGGGCAGCGCGATGGGTTTCGCAATGCGCAGGTTACCGTTTTGGCGCCAACAGGAACCATTGGCTTTATGATGGATTGTTATACTACCGGCATAGAGCCAGATATCGCCTTGGTGAAATATAAACAACTGGCCGATGGCGGCATGTTCAAGCTGGTAAATCGGACGCTGGACACAGCTCTGCAGCGGCTGGGTTATAATCAGTCGCAGATACAGGAGATCATCAAGTATGTAGATGAACAGGATACGATCGAACAGGCGCCCGGCCTGAATCCGGAACATTTGCCGGTATTCGATTGCGCCTTCAAGCCGCGTAAAGGGACTCGCTGTATCGATTATCGCGCCCACCTAAAAATGATGGCGGCGGTCCAGCCGTTTCTGTCTGGCGCCATTAGCAAGACGGTGAATATGTCGTCGTCGGCGACGGTGCAAGACATCATTCAGGTTTTTATTGATGGCTGGAAGCTGGGTTTGAAGGCTGTGGCTATCTATCGCGATGGCTCCAAGGGCATTCAGCCGGTGTCCACCAGCAAGGCGGCCCAGGCCAAGCCAGAGTTGACTGGGGAAGCCCGGAAGCCCTTTCGACGGCGCATGCCGGCGACGCGCCAGTCGATAACGCATAAATTTGAAGTGGCTGGCCACCAGGGTTATTTAACGGTCGGCCTCTATGAAGACGGCACGCCCGGAGAGCTGTTTATCACTATGGCCAAGGAAGGCAGCACCGTAGGCGGCATTATGGATGCTTTCGGCACGGCGATTTCGATGTGTTTGCAGTATGGTGTTCCGGCCAATACCCTGATAGAGAAATTCACCCATAGCCGTTTTGAGCCTAGCGGGTTTACTAAAAATTCAGATATCCCCTATGCCAAATCGCTGGTTGATTATATTTTCCGTTGGTTGGCATTAACCTTTCCGGAAGGGAAAAGACCGCTTAACCAAGCCGCGTCGGCGCCGGCGACTCTGCCGCAGAATTCAACCGGTTCCTCAGCGTCCGCCGCCGCCGCGGCGCCAGCGGCCCAGGAACCCGATCAGCTTGCTAAGCTGCATAAAGGGTTTCAGGAAGACGCGCCGGTTTGTGATCAATGCGGCGCGATCACAGTGCGCAATGGCTCTTGTTATCGCTGCTTCGTCTGCGGCAGTTCCATGGGATGTTCTTAACCAGCGGCCAAGGCCGCGCGGCCCGGCTGCTTAGCGGGCGCTTGAAATGTTGGCTTGATTGCCAGGTTGATCGGCATGTTTTCTATTAAGTCCATGGAATTAGCCGGAGCTCCCCTCTGGCGCCAATGCCTGGTTCTGTTGGCCAGCGGATTTGGGCTGGGGTTGTTGCCTGTAGCTCCCGGCACGGCCGGCACCTTGCCAGGCATTCTGATCCTCCTGGCCTTGGCGCCGCTTTGGCATGGCGCGCTGCTTGGGCAGCTGATGGTGGCCGCGGCCTTAAGCCTGATGGCTGTGCCTTTATGCGATATTGCCGAACGACATTTTGGCCATAAGGATGACCGTCGGATCGTGGCCGATGAATATCTGACCTTTCCCTTGAGCATGATCGCCTTGCCGCTAACTCCCGCTATGCTAGCGGTGGCTTTTTTCACCAATCGTGTTTTTGATATACTTAAGCCGCCGCCGGCCCGCCAATTACAGGCTTGTTCTGGCGGCCTGGGCATAGTTATCGATGACGTGATAGCCGCTTTGTATAGCTTGGCGGCCAATCATATTCTTTTCAGGCTGATACCTGGGCTAGGATCATGATCCCTTGGGCTGAGGCCGCTTGGCCGAGGCTCAAACAGCTAGTAAAACCCAGGCGCTTAAGCGGGGGATGCCTGTTTCTTTATTTTTTCAAGGGTTTCATCAAAGTCTGCCGGGGTCACTAGAAAGCAATGGCAGTCCTTTCCGGTAAAGTCTTTGATATCGATCGGCAATTGAGGGTCGTAGGGATTCAAGATGCCGACAAAAGCATCGTCGCCCAGCAGCTCAAAAACGATGGCGCCGCGTTTAATCATGAATTCCAACGGCAACAGCGCAGTGACCTTGGGCTGCAGCTCAAAATTAGCCAGAGTTACGATAGGCATCTTACAACTTTTTGCCGCGAAGGCTATGGCATCGTTAATTGCGGGGAATTTACGATCGTGCAGGACATGTAGGGTTGATACCGAGATTTCACTTTTTTTGCTGGAATTCTCTGAAAGATCATGCACGACATTGGCATATTCTTCTTGAGTTAGTTTTTTGGCCTGCAGCAGGTTCCAGGCAAAGGAAATTTCGGCGGCGATACTGGCGGGGCGTTTGGCCAAAGGCTCTGGTTCATCCAGGACCAGCGCCATGACTTTTTTTGGTTTAAGATTTTCGACGCGGGCTAAGGTCTTTTGAACCTGAGGATCAGTCTGGTCAAAAGTCTTGATTTTTCTTAGCAGATCGTGGGCGGCGTCCTCATCGGCTTCGTCAACAAAAACATTGGCTAGGCGCAGGATATAGTCTTTGGCGCGTTTATGATCACCCACCTTCTCATAGGCATCGGCCAGCGTTTCCAGGGAAACGTGATCATTGGGCAAGGCTTCCAGAATTTTTTCGAAGGCGGCGATGGCATTCCAAACCTCGGCCTCGCAAGCCTGGCTGGTTTTGTGTGGTTGATCGGACATAGGATTAGAGATATAAGAATGACATTGACAGGGCCCTTGGAAAGGGCAAAATTAAACGTATCAGTGACTCGGGCGTTCGGTTTTTAAAATCTATTTTTGGCTATTGCGCTTGGCATACTATATATCCGGAAACTTAAAGAAGCAAGCGCCGAAGATCAGGATAAATTGAGGCCCAAGTGGCTGCCAGCCGGTGATTAGATTGACTGCGACGCGGCGACCCAGGAATTAATGCCGGCTTTGAGCTGAAGGGGTTAGGGATGAATCGAGGATCTTTTAGCGGAGAGATCAGCGCTATTTTTCTACGGCGCGGTTTAATTGCTCCAGCCCAGCTGCAGAAAGCCCAGGAAGCCTCGCAAGCTGAAGATAAGCCCCTGGAAGCATATTTGATCGAAAAGCATCTGGTCAGCCATGTTCATATGACTTTGGCGATCGCCGAGTATCTGGGCATGGCACCCTTGGCGCTAGCTCACTTCACGCCGGATAGCCAACTGCTGGAGATGCTGCCCAAGGAAATAGTTACCCGTTGTCTGGTGGTTCCAGTGGCCAAGGAGGGCAAGCTGTTAACGGTGGCCTTGGGCGATCCCTTTAATCTCGGCACCATCGATGAATTACAAGTTCTGACCGGAATGGAAATAATGCCAGTGGTTGCCTCGGAGAATGAAGTAAAGGATATTTTACAGAAATATTATGCGCGGCTCTCGCCGGATCTGGAAGATATTTTTAAAAATGTTGCCGAAGATGAAACGGTGGAAGTTGGCCATGAGCGCCAAGAGGAGATAAGCCTTGACGAAATGCTCGAAAGCATGGATAGCGCGCCGGTCATCCGGATAGTTAATTCGATCATGGTTGAAGCCTTGCGGCGCCAGGCCAGCGATATCCATCTAGAGCCTATGGAGAAAATATTGCGTTTACGTTATCGGGTTGATGGGGATCTTTATGAGGTGCCCAGCCCGCCCAAGAATCTGCAAGCGGCCATTATTTCGCGTATTAAGATATTGTCGGATATGAACATCGCCGAGCACCGCGTGCCTCAGGATGGGCGCTTCAGAATCAAGGCCTTGGGCAAGGAAGTCGATGTCCGGGTGAATCTGCTGCCTATGATATATGGCGAAAAAATCGTCATGCGAATTCTGGATAAAAGCACTCTGGCGCCGAGTCTGGAATTGTTGGGATTAGATCCCAAGGCCTATGAGTCGCTGCTTTACGCGATCAGTCAGCCCCATGGCATTATTCTGGTAACCGGCCCCACCGGCAGCGGCAAAACCACCACCCTGTACTCCTGCTTGCAGGAGCTTAATAAGCCGGATGTCAACATAGTAACAACGGAAGATCCGGTGGAATATCAGTTGGCGGGGATCAATCAGGTGCAAATTAACGAAGAAGTAAAACTTTCTTTTGCCAATGCTCTGCGAGCCATTTTGCGCCAAGATCCGGATATTGTCATGGTGGGTGAAATCCGTGATCAGGAAACCGCCGCCATTGCGGTGAAGGCCGCCTTGACCGGCCATTTGGTCTTAAGCACCTTGCATACCAACGACGCCGCCGGAGCGATCACGCGCTTGCGGGACATGGATGTTGAATCTTTTCTGCTGGCGTCTACGGTGATCATGGCGCAGGCCCAACGCCTTTATAAGAAACTATGCCCAGTATGTCGGCGGCCGCGCCAGATCTCGCCCGAGTATCTGCGTTTGAATAATTTGGATCCTCATTACTTTGAGGGCACAGAGATCTTTGAGGCAGTCGGGTGCCCTAAATGTGGCAATAGCGGGTTTAAAGGGCGGAGCTCTTTAATGGAAATTTTAATGGTGGATGATACCATTCGCCAATTGATTTTGCAAAATGCCAGTGCTACCAAGCTGGCCGAATCGGCCATTAGCAAAGGCATGCTGACCTTGCGCATGGTAGGGCTTGAGAAGGTCAAGGAAGGCATATCCAGTTTGGAAGAAATCCTCAGCATCACTGGCGGCGAATAGAGAGGCTTTTAGCTATGGTGGTTTTTAAATCAGAATCAACACCGCAGGCCTCAGCCGGCGACTCAGGCCGCCCCGCGCCGCCGCGGCCACCCTCAAGCGTTCCGCCGCGTTTGCAGAGAACTCGTACGTCGACCTTGCGCTCACAGAGGAAAGGGCGGATCGCCGGCGCGCGGCGCATAAAGGCCAAGGAACTACCGCCCTTTTCGCGCCAGCTTTCGGCCATGTTGTTAGCCGGCATGCCTTTGATCCAAGCTTTGGATGCGCTCGAAGATCAGACTAGCGACAAACACTTTAAAATCTTGGTTGCGGGGTTGAAAAATAATATTCAGGCCGGAGCCGCTTTCTCGGAAGCCTTAAGTCATTATCCGGCCGTCTTCGATGATTTATATATCAACATGATGAAGGCTGGAGAAACCGGCGGCCAATTGGGCGAAACGGCAGGCCGCCTAGCCGGTTTTTTGGAAGATGCCGCCAAGCTTTCGCGTAAAGTAAAATCGGCCATGAGCTATCCGGTGATAGTATTATGCCTGGCCATCGGGATAGCCATAGCCATGATTATCTTTATTGTGCCAGTCTTTGCCGGCATGTTTGCCGATTTTGATGCTAAGCTGCCAGCCCCAACCCAGTTTTTGGTTAATCTTAGCCAGGTGATGCGCCACTATAGCCTGGCGATGTTGGCAGCGCTAGTCGCCGGCGCAGTCTTGTTTCGTCAATGGAAAAACACTCCGGCCGGCTCCTATCGCTTAGCCGGCCTGATGCTGAAATTACCGGTTTTGGGCGAATTGAATCGGCGCGTGGCTACCAGTCGTTTCGCCAGAACTTTTGCTCAATTATTACAGAGCGGCGTGCCGATTTTACGGGCGATGGAAATAGTTTCCGGAGCTACCGGCAATAAGGTGTTTGAACAGGTGATTTTGGATGCGCGCAGCATTGTCGAAAAAGGCGAGCCAATATCCAATGCCTTAATGCAGCACGCCTGTTTTCCGCGTTTGCTGATTCATATGTTAGCCGCCGGCGAGAAGACTGGCAAAGTAGACGAGATGATGCAGAGCATTGCCGATTTTTATGACAGTGAGGTTGAAGCTATGCTGGACGGTTTAACGGCCTTAATCGAGCCCTTGTTGATGGTCTTCTTGGGTGTGGTGATCGGCGGGGTGGTTGTTTCTATGTTCTTGCCAATATTCAAGATGGGAGAAGTCGTTGGTGGCTATTAAGAGCCACCAAGGCACTTAGCCTATTCTGGCCTAGCGCAAGCTTTCTTCAAGCTAAGCAATTCTAGCCCAAGCCGCAGATGTTGGCTGGCAGTGCCCAATTCAGCTCTATTCACTCGAGCTTGTCTTATCGGCGGCTCTCAGCCTAACCAAAAGCAGGCTGCGCGCTTCAGGGCGCTCGATAGGGGCCATGAGGCCCCGATAAACTATAGCCATTAGCCGAGGACCATAGATATAATAGCCCAGTGGTTTCTTGATAAAGAGCTGGGTCGGCCAGGCCATCGCCGTCAAAATCGGCCGCCAGAGCGCTGAAGCCTGCTAGGCCTAGCAGGCCGGGGCCTTGATATTCGTAATTCAGGCTTGAGAACCAGATATGCCAGCCATCCGAGGCTCGATATAGGGCTGGGTCGGCCAGGCCGTCGCCATCAAAGTCAGCCAGCAGCGGATAGCTATTGGGCGCGCCTAGCAGGAAAGGGCCATCGCCTAGGTAGGCATATTTTGAGAACCAGATATACCAGCCATCCGAGGCTCGATATAGGGCTGGGTCGGCCTTGCCATCGCCATCCACGTCGCCAGCCAGTCCGATACCTGTTATGGACGAAGTTAGATAGGGACTCGCGCAGAGGGCATAGTTCGCGCTGGAGAAGTAGACCCACCAGCCAGCAGAATACAAGATGGGATCGGCAAATCCGTCGCCATCGATATCCGCGGCCAAGGCCGCGCCGAACTGGGCGCTAGCTAGAAAGGGGCCTTGGCGAAGGTAGGCTTGTTTGGAAGGCCAGATATACCAGCCAGCGCTAGGCGCATAAATAGCTGGGTCGGCTAAGCCATCGCCATCGAAATCGCTGGCCAGGAAACTATGGGCTGGACGGGGCGGCGCCATGCTGCCGGCTCCGCGAATGACCAGGGCGTAGGGCTGCGGGCCATAGGGGACATTGTATCCACTGATCCTTATTTGGATTGTACCCTGGGTGGCGGGTAGCAGGATGGTTTCGGTATTGTTGAGCCGGTCTGGCTCAGATAACCCGTTGGGGTAGTGAACTGTTGCATCGGGAGTAACCACCAATAAATCAAGGTCATTGACCAACTGTCTGGCTGCCGCCAGCGTGGCCGGGTAGTCAGACCAGCACAGGGTGATAGCGATAGGCTCGGAACCAGAGCCTTGGCAGGAGTATATGGCATGAGCGCCCGTCTGCAAGGCTGCCGACGGCTCAGTGATATCGTAATAGAGATTGGTGCTGCCAGATGGCGGAAAGAGGCTATCAGCCAGGTTAACCTGTCCCCAGCCCTCGACATTATTGGGGCGGGTCGCAGGTATTTCGCGATATGGGCCTGTGCCATATTGACCAGGCGATAGGGAACGGGCGCCATTGACCAAGATGGCTTTCATGAGGGCAGCGCTGGGGGCGGCATAGCCGCGGCGCTCTTGAAGGTATTGGCGCAACAGGGCGGCCGCGCCCGCCGTCAGCGGCGTGGACATGCTGGTTCCACCCATGAATACATAATAATTGCTGGCAGCGTTGCCCAGAACGCCGCTGCCAGTGCCCCAGCCGACATTGGCGCCTGGCATGCGCGAGCGGCAGGATACTATATCGGTGCCCGGCGCGACTAAGTCTGGCTTATAACGTCCATCCCGACAAGGGCCGCGGCTGGAGAAAGCCGCTATGCCTTGATGGATGCCGTCGTGGGCGCTGGAGATCAGATCCGAGCTGATTGGTTCGACTGGGTAATCTAGAGGCCAGGCGTCGGAATAGCTGTAAGCCGAATAGCCGCCGGAGCCAGTGGGGCGGCTGGACTCAGCCGCGCCGACAGTCAATACGTTTTTGGCAGTGCCCGGAGCTCCAACCGAGCCAGCTGCGATGAGGCCGCGGCCGGCTGAGTCTGTGCCTTCATTGCCAGCCGCAAATATGAGCAGCATATCCCGAATATCCCACATGAACTGATCCGCGCATTGAGCCGCAACATCGTATGTTCCGGCATTGGCAATGCCCCAGCTATCGGTATGGATTCGTGCGCCCTGCAGATAGCCTTGAAAAAAAAGATTAGTGAGATCAGCGGGCAGGCCGCCTAGTTCTCCCTGATGGTCCATCAGACTCTGTATCACCAATGAGGCTTGATGGGCCACTCCGCGATAGAGGCCATTGCTCCAAGCCGCGCCGCTGCCCAAGACCGAACCGGCCACGTGGGTGCCATGGCCGCCTTGTTGATTGGTGCTTGAATCGGACCAGTCATTTTGCTTGGGTCGCCCCAGGGCCTGGGCGGCGACAATGCGGTTGCTAAAGTCAGGATGGATATTGCGCTTATCGCCGCTATCCAAACCGGTATCAGCCACGCAGACGATCTGGCCTTTGCCACTTAGGCCATGCTCGCTCCAAAGACTTTGGGTATTCATATGCTTGCTATCCCTAGCAAGATTATTGCATAAGCGTGGCATCCTATAGATTTCAATGAATTCGACCTCTGGGAGTTCTGCCAAAGCGCCGGCGGCGGCCGGCGCCAGAGTGGCGCGTAACAAGCCGCGCTGGCCGACGGCTCCCTCCGCGATGATAGTGCCATGCTGCTCCAGGATGGCCTGGCGCACAACCGGAAGCATTTTCGCGGCGAAGGTTTCGATCGTAAAGGTTTCCCTTTGGGCCGCGCGGGTGTTCGATAGTTGGCTGATGGGAGGGTCCAGCTTATAAGCGGGTAGGTAGGGGCCAATCCATTGCACATAAACTAACCGGGCTAGCATCTCGAGCTGGGCTTGCGTCAGCAGTACAAGGAGAGCGTTATTAGGCAGATAGCCAGCAACTCGCGCCGGGATGTCTTCGATCTCGTGTTTCCATTCAGGGCGAATCGGGCCGGCCAACTGAATGATGTATGGCAATTGGGCGCCAAGCGCGCTTTGGCTAGCGCGGCGGGCTTGGCTTTGCGCCTGTAAGATTGCGGCGCGATCTAAGCTACGATTAGTTGCTGGGTTGATTGTGGCGTTGCGTAAATAAATTGCTGCGCCAGCGGAAGATAAGGCCAGCGAGAATAGCCAGAGGCCTAGAGTGCAAGGGAGTGCCGTTCGAGTCATCAGCTGCATAGGTTTTCTTTAAGAGCTTCAGAGATGTTTTTTGCTTAAAGCTAACCGTATTCTTGATTACATGAACTATCAAAAAAGAGCCCTGCTTTTATCAAGCAGGGCTCTTTTCGATTAACAATCTTTATGGCAGTTTATGAGGTGGAGTTCCATCAGGCAGCTGATTGCAGGCTGCATTCTCGCCAATTACATTGATGCTATAATCGGCTTCAGTTAACTCCAGCGTAGGTGAAGCTTTGGCTTGTATGCTGGTAGAGGCTGGGCACAAAGGCCACTGCTTTAAGAAACCGCCTTGGGCAGAGGCCGAGGGACCAATCTCTGCGAATGTGATAGAGGCGCCATTGCTTAAGCCGGCTTCCAATGCGTATTGATCTTTGGCTGCTTCGATCTGGCGCAGATTATTAATGCAGGCATTGGCCTGGGAAGTTGTCCGCGCTCTCATGAACGAAGGAATAGCGATTGCCGCCAGCAAACCAATGATCGCCACAACGATCATGATTTCAACTAATGTAAAGCCCTTTTTCATTTTCTATCTCCTTTTATACGCCTTAATTGTGGCGCACTAAATTCTTAGCTAATTCTTATTATCCAGTAGCTTCTGGCACACCTCGCTTTCTTTAATAGTAATCTTTTAAATAAACTATATAATTTAAATAAGCATTTTACATGCCAATATACTCATATTCTTAAATAGAATAAATTAACCTATCGATATCTCATTAATTAATAATAGAACAATCAGATGTAAACATAAAATAATTAATTTAATCTAATTCTCTAATATCTTGGAAATAATGAAGATTAATCTATATTCAACAATATTATTCTTAATTAATAGATTATTAGAAAATGATTTAGTTTATTCTTTTGGTTCGGGTAGTTTACGATAAAGGGTGGCTAAGCTTATTTTTAAAGCTTTGGCAGCCTTTTGTTTATTACCCTCGGTGCTTTTCAGAATAAAATTCAAGTATTCTTTTTCTTTTGTTCGTAAGAAAGCTTTTAAAGATTTTCCGCGCATGTCTTCGCGGTTAATGGTTGTTCCGCTAGTTTGTGTATTCTGAAGGATTTTTATGGGCAAGCAATCGAGGTTAATTAAATCATCCTTGGCAAAGGTGAGCGCGTGTTTGATCGCATTTTCCAATTCTCGCACATTGCCAGGCCAGGCATACTGTTCCAGAATCTGGAGTACATTGGGGTCAATGTCTGGTAATTCTTTTTTATTTTCGCCTACTTCTTGGCGCATAAAATAGTAGACCAAAGGCAAGATATCTTCGGTTCGCTCGCGCAATGGTTTGATTTCCAGGGGAATGACGCTTAAACGATAGTAAAGATCTTCACGAAACGAGCCATTCTCGATCAAGGTTTCTAGACGAGAGTTGGTGGCAGCTAAGATGCGCACATCAACAGTGATGGTGTTATTGCCGCCCAGTCTTCTGATTTCCTTGTCCTGGAGCACCCTTAGCAACTTAGCTTGAATATTAAGAGGCATCGCGCCTATCTCATCCAGCAATAAGGTGCCGCCTTGGGCTGTTTCAAACAGGCCTTCCTTATCAGAGGAAGCTCCTGTAAAGGCTCCCTTAACATGGCCGAATAATTCCGATTCCAACAGGGCTTCCGGCAGGGCGGCGCAGTTCAAGGGCAGAAATTTCTTGGTTTTTCTATTGCTATGGGCATGGATGGCTCTGGCGACTAATTCCTTGCCCGTTCCGCTTTCGCCATAAATCAGCACGGTGGCATCGGTGGGAGCAACTCGCTCAATCATTTCGCAAACATTGCGCATGGCCGTGCTTTCGGCGATAATGTTCTCAAAACGATAGCGGGAAACCATTTGAGTTTTAAAGCGTATGTTTTCCGTTAAGGCCTTGTTATATTCCAGGGCTCTTTGAACGGTGATCAGTAATTCATCTACCTTAAAGGGTTTGGTTACATAATCAAAGGCGCCGACTTTGAGGGCCTCTACGGCTGTTTCCACAGACCCATAGCCGGTAACCATTAAAACTGACATGGAAGGTTGTTGCTTGCGAGCTGCTTTCAGCAAGGTCATGCCATCGACCGGGCGCATGCGGATATCCGAGATCATCAAATCAAAGGCAGACGCTTTAATGAGTTCTAAGGCCTTGGCCCCATTATCAATTGGCAGGACTTCATGCCCTTCAGCCTTCAGGAGCACGCTAAGCACACTGAGGATACTGGGCTCATCATCTACTAATAGTATTTTAGCCATAGCTTTACCAGATTCTACTTTTTGCAAAAACCTTAATCTAAGCTGCTTGTTATGTCAACCTATTGTTTTTATTATTATCTTTAAACCAAGGAGACTTGCGCCAGCAATGCTTAATGGGATTAGCCTGCCAGATGAGCTAATGTTTTTTATTAATGCTCTGATCTGTTCCTTAACATGGCCTTGGATTAGCCGGCTGATTTTTATGCAATGCTTATTCCTTGCCCTTCTGGCCGGGAACTTATAAACTTTTAATTTATTAAAGAGGAATGCAGGCTATGGCGTTATCTATTGCACGAGGAGAATTGAATAAGGCAATATCGCTTGAGGAAACAGAGGAATATCTGGGCGCTTTTCTGGCCTCTTTGCCGAGCAGGCTGAAGAAGGTCTTGTTGATTCCTCCTGATTTCACTCGTTACCATTCCGGCGCCGGCGAGATTTGCGCCTTGCTTTATCGCTTGCTTACCCCCCAGGCAGCCGTGGATCTGCTGCCGGCCTTGGGCACTCATCGGGCTATGACTGCCGCCGAAATGAACCGGATGTTCCCAGGCGTGCCTCATGCTTGCATCCATAGACATGATTGGCAAAAGGATCTGCTTCAAGTAGGCCAGATCTCAGGGCGCCGCCTAAGTGAGCTCAGCGGCGGCAAGATCGTTTTTCCATTTCGGGTTGAAGTTAATCGACTGGTGGCGGCAGCTAAATACGATGCGATCGTTTCGATTGGCCAGGTGGTTCCGCATGAGGTCATCGGCATGGCCGGCGGCAACAAGAACATCCTGGTTGGCGCGGCTGGCCCTGACACCATCAACAAAAGTCATTTTCTGGGGGCTATCTGTGGCATGGAGACAATCATGGGGCAGATCGACAGCCCTGTCCGCAGCTTGCTCAACGAGGCCGAAGACAGTTTTTTGAGTCATCTGCCGATCCATTACATTCAGGTAGTGCGTTCCAAAAACGGCGCCGGCGAGCTGGTTACTTGCGGGCTATTTGCCGGCACAGGTAAGGAACGCGAATATTTTACCAGCGCGGCGCGCCTGAGCCAGCAGGCCAATATCGTAAAAGTGCCGCCGCTGAAGAAGGTGGTTGTCTATCTTAACCCGGCTGAATTTAAAAGCGCTTGGCTGAGCAACAAGGCCATATATCGAACCAGGATGGCCATGGCCACTGGCGGCGAGCTGCTTGTCTTGGCGCCGGGTTTGGTGGAGTTTGGCGAAGCGCCCATCCAGGAGCACTTTATCCGTAAATATGGTTATCGCGGCACGCCGGCCACCTTACAGGCGCTGGCAGCTGACGCGGAGCTGCAAGATAATTTAGGCGCTGCCGCGCATCTCATTCATGGCTCCAGCGAGGGCCGCTTTACGATCAGCTATGCTCCAGGTGGCTTGAGCAGCCAGGATATCGAATCGGTTGGCTATCGCTATATGGGTTTAGACCAGGCCTTGGCGCGCTACGACCCAGAGCGCTTGATAGATGGATTCAATGTTTTGGCTGATGGGGAAGAGATTTATTTCATTGCCAACCCGGCTTTAGGCCTATGGCAGACCAGCCGCTAGCTGGTCGCCAGTTTAAGGCAGCTTGCGTGCAAAAATCAGCCCGGCTTAGCTTAAGCCATTGATCGCCCAGCGCCGGGTTTGATAGGGATTTATTATGAGCCGCTCTCTCGTGTTTCTTTCGGCCCTAGCCTCTCACGCGCACAGCAATCTGGCGCATTGGAAATTGCGGGCCTATTGCGAGCGCGGCGCTGGCTCTAAAGCTACCCAAAAATGGTCTTGGCATGAATTAGAGATAACTCAGCAAGATTCACTCCACGCGGCCTTGATTCAGTTGGTGCGGCTGCGTCCTGACCTGCTGGCGGCAACTTTTTATCTATTTAACCGCAACTTGCTTTTGGCGCTTTTATCTCGTTATAAGGCCCTGTTTCCAGACTGCCGTCTGGTGCTTGGCGGCCCAGAATTTCTGGGCGATAATCGGATCTTTTGCCAGCGCCATCCTTATGTGGATGCGCTGATTCGCGGGGAGGGCGAAATCGCTTTCGCGGAGCTATTACAGTGCATTGAGCAGCCTCAAAGCTGGAGCGCGATTCCCGGCTTTTGCGGCCTGCGGGCTGGCCGCTATATTGATAATGGCTTGGCTCCTTGCGTTAAGCGCTTGGATGATCTGCCCTCACCTTATCCAGCTTATCTTGATTCATTTCGGAAGCCTTTTATTCAGCTGGAGGCTTCGCGGGGTTGTGCCAATCAATGCACTTTTTGCACCAGCGCCGGCGTGGCGCTGCGCTATCTTTCTCTGGATCGTGTGCGCCAAGACTTAGACTTGATCGCCGCGGCCCAGATCCAGGAAGTGCGCTTGTTGGATCGCACTTTCAACGACCGGCCGGCGCGCTGTATTCCGTTGCTGCGCATATTGCGCGATGAATTTAAAACACTTAAATTCCATTTGGAAATAGATCCGGCCCGGATCACTCCGGCAATCTTAAAAGAGCTTGGCGCCGCCGCCCCAGCTAGGTTTCATTTGGAAATAGGCGTTCAAACCTTGAGCCAGCCAGTCCTGCGCATCCTGCGCCGGCGGGGCTCTGCCGCCCGCCTGCTCAAGGGCACTCAGGCCTTGTGTCGGCTGGGCAATCTTAAAACGCATCTGGATTTGATTGCCGGCTTACCGGGAGCAACTCTGCCGGAACTGTTGCGCGACCTCGAGCTATTGATATCCTTGAACCCAGATGCGATTCAGCTTGAAATCCTGAAGCTGTTGCCGGGCACTCCTCTGGAACTTAATAAACAGCGCTGGGGCATCATTGCCGCGCCCGAGCCGCCTTATGAAGTTTTAGAGACCGCGAGCATGAGCGCCGCGGAGATCGAAAAGGCGCGGCGTTTATCTATGTTGGTGGATTGGTTTTTTAACGTTGAGGAACTGCGCCAGCCCACCTTGCTGGCCACGCGCAGCTGGCCGAACTTCTGGCAAGAACTGATTAACAGCGGCGCGCGGCGGCTAGAGCAAACCAACGCGCCTAGCCTAGAGAATCGTTTCCGCTGGCTGGCCGACTTGTTTCAAGAGCAGCCTGCCGACCTGCTGCATAGCTTGCATTACGCCTGGATGAAATATGGTTTCAGCGCCCAACATGGCATTTGCCCCGCCAAGGTTTGGAAGGGGGCCGTGCCGGTAACAGCCTCTCTTATAGAGGGAGAGCCCACGCCGCTGGGCGCGCGTAGATTTGTAGTGCAATTAGATCAGCCTACTTTGTTTGTCTATGGCTCGGCCAGACGCGCGTGCGCCATTTATCGCTTGCCTTCTTAAGGCTTGGGCTAAGCGGGGCTTTTCTTGGCTGCTAAAGGATATTTGCTTTGTTTGCTGCCTGGGTATGTTATGCTGAATTGTTTTTTTTGAAGCTATATTTTCAATAGGAGCCAGCCATGCAGAACATTCCTGTCTTGACGGTCTGCCAACGCACGCTAGCCGAGGCTTATGAAGCAGCGCTGATCGCCTTGCATACCCAAGGCATTCGTTTTCGCACCCAATATGATAAAAGCGGCGATCCTCTCAGCTTGGATTGCACCATGAACCTCACGATCTTAGAACCGCTGGCCGATCCGATGATTCATAAGGCATTTCCTGGCGGCATAGAGGATCTGCGCGAGTATGTGTTGGAAGTTCAAGGACTCAAGGATCATTGGGTCAAGAACATGAATGATCCCCAGGACACGCGCTGGGAATACACTTATCATGGGCGCCTGCAGGCCTACGGCCAGTGGCGCGAGCGCCAGGCTGACCACTCGGTGTCGGCCGGCCCGTTCGTAATCGATCAGATTGAGCGAGTGATTCGCAAACTGGTTGAGCAGCCATTTTCTCGTCAGGCCCAGATGATAACTTGGATGCCGAACATTGACCTGGATTGTTACGATCCGCCTTGTCTGCAATCGCTTTGGTATCGTCTGGTTGAGGATCAGCAAGGGGTGGGTTGGCTCAATTGCAACATTCGCTTTCGCAGCAACGATGCTTGGGGCGCCGCCTTCATGAACCTCTTCGGCTTTATTCATTTTAATAACACAATCATTGCCGCGGAAATTGCCCGGCGCTCGCAAAGGGAGATCCGGCTGGGCCGGCTGAATTGGCAGGCCGATTCCTTTCATATTTACGGCAAGGATATCGAAAATGCCAAGCAGCGCTTTTTTAACCGACTCAACACAACCGAGTTTGCTGAGCGAGTATTTAATTTTCGCGATCCTGATATCCAGGAAATATATCTGCAGGCTGATACGGCTATTCGCGCAAAAATCCAAAACGAGGATGCCAAACAACTCAAACATCTCGGCCGTGAGATAGAATAACAGAGCAAGCATATGGATTATTTGATTGGGCTGGATATCGGTACATCCAAACTGGCGGCCGTTGCCTGGGAGCTGCAACAGAGCCGCTTGCTGGCGGTTGAGCAGACTCCTAATGTCTTTGCCCGTTCGGCGCCAGTCGACTCTTCCGAGCAAGATGCTGAAGGATTGGTCACGGCGGCCATCGCGCTGCTGCGGGCTTTAACGCGCCGCGTGGAGCTAGCCCAGGCTCGGCCCTTGGCCCTGGGCGTGACAGGTCAGATGCATGGGCTGGTACTGGTTGATAGCGCCGGCCAGACTCTTTCTCCTTTAATAGATTGGCGCGATGGGCGGGGCCGGCATTTATGCCGATTGAGCGGGCATTCCTATATTGAGGAATTTGCCGCCCGCCTAGGCCCGCAGGCTCTCGTCGCCAGTGGCTGTTATCCGGCCACTGGTTATGGAGGCATCACGCTCCTGCGGCTGCTGGAAGAAAAGGCTCTGCCTTTAAATGCGCAAGCGCTTACGATGCAAGCTTTGCTGGTCCAGCGGCTTTGTGGCCAAGCCAGGCTGGACCCTTCGGATGCAGCTGCTTGGGGCCTGTTTGATGTTCGCCAAGGCGCGCGCTGGATTCCGGATATCGCTGAGGCGTTGGGCTTGCCGGCGGCCGGCCTGTTGCCGCAGGTTATGCCGACTGGCAGTCGCGCGGGCGACTTGTTGGCGCAAGCCGCCCGTGCCAGCGGCTTGCCCAAAGGGTTGCCAGTGGCGGTGGCTTTGGGCGACAATCTGGCTGCCTTCATTGGCAGCGCGCCCCAGCTGGCTGATACCTTGCTGATGAACCTGGGAACCGGCGGCCAGATGTCGGTCCCGATAGGGGCCTTCGTCCGAGCCGCTGGTTTGGAAACACGTCCATTGCTGCCGGGATCTTGGCTGTTGGTTGGCGCAAGTTTATGCGGCGGCCGCGCCTATGAAATTTTAAAACAGTTTTATCAGCGGATTGGCCAGGAACTCTTTGGCGCCCCGGCGCCGTCAGATCTATATGAGATCATGAACCGCCTGGCTGATAGCGCCGCTGATGATTGCGGAGGGCTCATAGTCCGGCCGCTCTTTGCCGGCTCTCGCCATAACCCATCGGCCAAGGGATCTTTAGAAGGTCTGACAGCTAGCAACTTGTCTCCGGCTAATTTAACCCGCGCGCTTATCCGTGGCATGGTTACGGAATTGGTGGAGTTTTATCATCAGGCTGTTGGCATAGCCGGCGCGCAAGCAAGCTGGCTGGTGGGCGCTGGCAACGCGGTACGCAACATTGCCGGCGTGCGCCAGGAATTGGAGCGGCAGTTGCAAATGCCCTTGCGGCTGGCGCGCTCTGGCGAGCAAGCCGCCCTGGGCGCAGCTTTAAGCGGGGGGATTGCTGCGGGAGTTTATGCTGATTGGGACTCGGCAAGCCGCAGCATTTTGAATGCCTAAAAGCCCTCATATTCAGCGCGCTATCTGGTCTAGCCGTGCCGCCTTGATAGCCCCAACTAGAGAGCACCGCTTTGTTCTTGGCAAGTTTGCTGCGCAGTATCCGCGCGCAAAAAGCCTTGCCTTTCGGCGCGCTGCGGCGCGGTTTGGGATTGACTCTAAGCTTTAAATTAAATATCTTGCAATCGATCTAACCGGGTTTATCTAAGCCTGCTATAAAATAATAAACCAAGAGGGGCGCTGCATGGACACGTTAAGCCAAATAGCCGATAATCTCGTTAAGGGCAAAGCCAAGGAAGTCAAGGAACTGGTGGAGCAAGCTGTCGCCAAACAGATCCCCCCGGCCAAGATTTTGAATCAAGGACTTTTGGCTGGCATGAGTGTCATCGCCGTGCGCTTTAAAAACAATGAAGTTTATGTGCCCGAGGTGCTGATCGCCGCCCGCGCCATGAAAGCCGGCATGGAAGTATTGCGGCCTCTGTTGACTACAGCTGGCATTCAGCCGGCTGGCGTTGTTGTGATGGCGACAGTCAAAGGCGATCTGCATGATATCGGCAAGAACCTGGTCTGCATGATGTTGGAGGGTGCCGGCTTTAAGGTTATTGATGCCGGCATTAATGTTGAACCAGGGAAATTGATTCAGCTAGCCAAGGAAAACCAAGCAAAATTGATTGGGGCCTCGGCCCTCTTGACCACGACTATGACTAACATGAAAGACATTGTCGAGGCCATAAAAACTTCAGATTTAGTTGGCCGGGTTAAGGTGATGATTGGCGGCGCGCCGGTAACTCAGGATTTTGCCAATGAGATCGGCGCCGATGGCTATGCCCCCGATGCAGCTTCGGCCGCTGATTTGGCCAAGCAATTGATTGCTTAAAACCGTTTAGTTAGCCTCATGGCTGATTAGCCCGGCGGTAATTTGGCCAGCAGTAACCCGGCTGCAGCTAGCATCAAGTCGGCCGGCGAGATGAAACCAAGCGTATCTAAGCCTATTGGGGCTGGAGCAAAAAAATGCAGTTATCAACTTTTATAGCTATCGGCGAAAATATCCATTGCACCCGCACGCTCAAACGGGATGGCGACCTGGTGCTGCGGCAGGCCGCTGCCCCAGCGTCCATTATTTATCTAAGCGATGGCATTAAAAAACTCTTGCCGATCCCAGAAACCTTTCAGCAGGGCGCGGATTGGGCTAATGGCAAAATCAAGCATTGTGCCGTGGCCATCTGGCAAGGCCTCTATGGTCAGCTTGCCGCGCGCGCGGCCGGCGTTGATTATCTGCAAACCCTGGCTCGCAAACAGGCGCGCGCCGGCGCGGCCTTTTTGGATATCAATGTTGACGAGTTCAGTATGGATCTTACGGAACGGATAGCGGCCATGGAGTGGACTATAGCCCAGGTGCAGCCTGCGGTGACCATACCCTTAAGCATTGATTCGGCTAATCTGGATATCATGCGGGCTGGCTTGCGGGCATGCGATCGAAGCATTGGGCGCCCCATGCTTAATTCTATTTCCTTGGAGCGTCTCGCCCTATTGGACCTGCTTAAGGAATATCAACCAGCCGTGATCGCCTCGGCGGCCGGCGCGCAAAGCTTGCCGGCCAACACGGCTGAGCGGCTGGCTAATCTGGAGAGCTTGATTCCGCAAATTATTGCCTGTGGCATAGAGCTTAACCAGATATTCATAGATCCCTTGGTCTATACCATTTCTACTGATCCGCAAAACGGGAAGGTATTTCTGGAGTCGGTGAGAGCCCTGCGCCAGAGCTACGGGCCCAGCGTGCATATCGTGGGCGGATTGAGCAATGTCTCTTTTGGCATGCCGAGCCGTAAGCTGATCAATCAGGTGTTCAGCTGGTTGATGGTTCAAGCCGGGGGGGATGGAGGGATAGTCGATCCCCTGCAGATCAATGCCGCTAGCTTGCGCTCTCTCGACATGGATGCAGATGCTTTTAAGCTGGCTAGCGCGCTCTTGAATGGCCAGGATGAGTATGGCTTAAATTATATTGCCGCCTATCGTGAAGGACGCTTAGGATAACTTTTTATTTATCTAAGCAAGCTTGGCGCCACTGGCTAAGATTATCCAGATAAGACCGGCTTCGCGCAGCTGGGGCTGGAGCCCAGATATCTTTAAAAATGGGTTGATCTTTTGGGCAAATATTCTTAAAGTATTCCTGTTATGTTTTTTAAAAGGCGCCTTATGCTGCGTATACGATCTATTCTTTTGGCTATATTGCTCCTACCGGCCTGTTGGCTATCTGCCTCAGCTGATCGTTATGTCTGGCTAGATTCTCCCGACGCCACCAATGGTCAGTTCACTTCTTGGCTTACCGCAGCCACTAACATTGCCGATGCCATCAGCGTGGCTACCAATAATGAAACGATATGGGTTACCAATGGGACCTATTGCTTAACAGAGCCAATTGTTATTGACGCTGCTATTGTTTTACAAAGCGTTAACGGAAGCGATGTCACCATTCTTGACGGCGCTTGCCTCAATCTTAGCAATAGCTGTGTTAGGATAGACCATGCCGATGCGATCGTGGATGGTTTTACCATTAGCAATGGCTTCGCGGAAACCGGCGGCGGCGCCCTGATCAATAATGGTTTGATGCGCAATTGCCTGATTATAGACAATAATGCCAATGCTAGCGCTGGCGGCGTCTATCTGGCCGGCGGCATGCTGGCCGATAGCGTGGTGGCTTATAATACGGCTGCAGGCGATGGCGGCGGCGTTTACCTGGCCGGCGGCATGCTAGTCCATTGCGCTCTCTCTCATAATAGGGCCGGCCAAGCTGGCGGCGGCATCTATTGCAGAGCTTCAGGCGAAGTTGAGAATTGCGCCATCGCCGAGAATCTGGCCTCGGCTGGCGGCGGGATCTACATCGATGATAATGGATTTGTTGGCTCCAGCGCCATCGCCAGCAACTCAGCGGCCGGCGGCGCCGGCGTCTATCTGGCCGGCGGCATGCTGGCCGATAGCGCTCTCTCTCATAATACGGCCAGTGCCGATGGCGGCGGCATCTATTGCAGAGCTTCAGGCGAAGTTGAGAATTGCGCCATCGCCGAGAATCTGGCCTCGGCTGGCGGCGGGATCTACATCGATGATAATGGATTTGTTGGCTCCAGCGCCATCGCCAGCAACTCAGCGGCCGGCGGCGCCGGTGTCTATCTTGCAGATGGCATGCTAGTCGATTGCACTATCTTTCATAATACGGCCAGTGCCGATGGCGGCGGCATCTATTGCAACGCCTCAGGCGAAATTGATAATTGTACCATCGCCGAGAATCTGGCCTCGGCTGGCGGCGGGATCTACATCGATGATGGCATTATTGACTCCAGCGCCATCGTCAATAACTCAGCGGAAACCGGCGGCGGCGCATGGATCAACAATGCTTTGATGCGCAATTGCCAGATTACAGATAATAGCGCCAGCGTTAGCGCTGGGGGCGTTTACCTGGCTGATGGTATGTTAGCAGCTTGCTTGGTCGCCCGCAATGCGGCCGCCCAAATTGGCGGCGGCGTCTATTGCAGCGCCTCAGGCCAAGTTGAGAATTGCGCCATCGCCGAGAACCTGGCGGCCAGCGCCGGTGGCGTCTACCTTGATGATAGTGGCATAGTTGGCTCTAGCACCATCGCCAGCAACTCAGCGGCCGGCGCCGGCGGCATCTATATCAACAGCGCTAGCAGCCTGG
>CAYUHK010000011.1:0-6588 GCA_964444425.1 uncultured Verrucomicrobiota bacterium | reverse complement strand
TTGTTTTTCATTATATTTATACTTTTCCCAATTATCATTGTCAGCAATATGAACTCGGATATCCACGCGCTCGATGAAAATACCAATGTATTTTATTACTGCTGTTGCCCAACTTTTGTTGATTTCGTGCCAGATCAAGGCAATCTTATTGATGAGCCCAAATTAACTAATCCGGATTTGGCCGACTATCGCTTGCAGGCCAGCTCGCCTTGTATTAATGCCGGGAGCAATCAGGCCTGGATGGAGCTGGCTCAGGACCTGGAGGGCAACCCGCGTATCATCGGCGGCATAGTTGATATGGGAGCCTATGAATTTGTGTTCCTGGGGGTAAAGCCGTCGGCCTTGACCAATTCGGTAATGAGCGGTGATACGGCCAGCTCAAGTTTTACCATCTGCAATAATGCCGAATCCGATAGCCTGTATTGGACAATTACTGCAACGAATAACTGGATCAAATTATCTAGCTATAGCGGCACGTTAGCGCCAGGCGCGACCCAGGAAATATTCACCACCAACGGCTTAGCCTTCTTGGCCGCCGGCGTATATCAGAGCACAGTAACCATTGCAACCACAAATGCATCGGGCCTGATGTTATCCGATGCGGTGGCCATGACCTTGAATGTGATGGAGTTGATCAGAGATCCGATGACGCTTTATGCAACGAGCATACAGAATCAAAATGGAAGTAATCAGACCTTTAGGATTTGGAATGCGGCTGGCGGGGCATTACCCTATAGCATCACGCCCAATGTGCCTTGGCTCACAGTAGAGCCTGCCAGTGGGATCTTGACGGGAGCGACGGCAGCGGCGACCAATATCATTACGGTGGCGTTCAACACGGCGGCCTTGGCTTCAGGCCCTCATGCGGGCTCGATCGCCATTCAGCCGCTGTTGGGTGGGAACGCTAGAATCATTGATGTGGATCTATTGGTTGATCCTGGTCCCATGCTGGGAGTCAGCGCTGGCGCCCTGGAGCTGGAGATGATGCTAGGGCAGAGCGTTGCGGAGGGCCAGCTGGCGCTTTGGAATAACAGTGCCGGGGACTATGCGTTCGACTATGAGATGACCGCGGACCAGGCTTGGTTGACCCTGATTCTAGACGAATCTTCGGGCAGCAACCTGACCGGCAGACTGGCGCCAGGGGAAACCAACGCTGTTACCCTCAGCGTATTAGGCGGCGATTTGCAACCGGGTATCTCTAACGCAACCCTCACCATAACGGCGACCAATAGCTATGGCAATCCGGCCATAGGATCGCCGGCAAGGGTGGCTGTAACCTTGCGGATCAAGGTCATGGATTTAAGCCTGAGCTCAGAGCGCTTGCTTGGCTCGATCCTCCAAGGTTATAACGCCGCAACTCAGCATTTTGAGTTATGGAATGGCAGCGCTACCAACTCCATGAACTTCCGGATATCCGATGATGTGCCTTGGCTGATGGTAGTGCCCACCAATGGCTCGACTGCCTTGGGCGAACACGTTAAAGCTACGGTAAGCTATAACACCGCGGCCTTGGATGCGGGCACCTCTAATGCCACGATCAGTGTAGTGGCCTGGGATCCCAGCGGAGCTTGGGCCAGCACAAGCGCGGTGGCGGTAAGCTTGACGGTGAAACCGCGCGCAGTTTTGGCCTGCGACTCGCTTGAATTCTTAAGCCTGACTAAGCGCCAGGGGCAAACATCGCTGCTAAAAAGTTTTCGTGTATGGAACGATAGCCTGGCGCCTAAGGGCGGCATGTATTGGACAGCCAGTGTGAATGTTCCTTGGCTGCGCTTGAATCCAAGCATCGGCCGCAGCAAGGGAGATTATAATACCATCACCGAAACCTACCAAACCTCTGGCCTAAAGCCAGGACGCTATCAGGCCATGATCACGCTGCATGCCTTAGATGAAGCCGATGGCCGCGCAGCCCTGCAATCGCCCATAAAAATAAGGCGCGAACTAGTGGTGCAGGGAACCAAGGGATTGGACTTCTTCGGAGATGGCAGCAGCGCCGCGGTGGCGGTATATGGAGTCAAAAGCGGCTGGTGGGGCTTTAAACGGCTCAGCGATAAGCAGACAACTACAACCTGGTTTGGAGGCGAGGGATATCAGCCGGTGCCAGCCGACTATAATGGCGATGGCCAGTGGGAACTTGCTCTATATTGCGCCGATAAGGCGGCCTGGTATCTGCGGGAATTGGATAGCGACTATATTGTTGAACTGCGTCCTTGGGGCGGCATAGGTTATGAGCCGGTGGTCGGAGATTTTGATGGCGATGGCCGTGCCGATTATGCCCTTTACGCTGAATCCAGCGGCATGTGGTATATCCTGAGATCATCGGATGGCCAGACTCTGTCTGGACAATTTGGCGGGCCAGGCTATCGGCCTTTGGCCGGAGATTTTGACGGTGATGGCATTAGCGATGTCGCCTTGTATCATGTCGTCAGCGGAAATTGGTATATCATTAACGTTAGCGGCAATGTGATAGCTTGGGATGCGCTCTGGGGTGGAGAGGGCTTCACCCCGGTGGTCGGAGATTTTAATGGCGATGGCTGCATGGATATGGCTGCCTATCATGAGGCTACCGGCCTATGGTTCGCGCAAACGGTAACCGGCCAGAACATCCTTTGGTGGGTGCCCTGGGGTGGGCCTGACTTCAAGCCGGTCAGTGGCGATTATAACGGCGATGCTATAACCGAATTAACCGTCTATCATGAACCTTCGGGAACATGGTTTATGCGTACTGTGGCCGGCACTACCTACCAATGGAAATTGCCATGGGGCGGGCCAGGCTATATCCCGCTAGGAGAATAAGGCGCTGGGTGCTTCCCGCTTTATTGTCAAAAATCTTCTCGGATCGCTCAGCTATTAAAAAGGTTTACTGGAGCCTGGCTGCAGCCTAATTAAGCTGGCCGTATCCGCATTTTTGCTCGATTGGGCGTTCCGGCGCTCTTGACATTTTAGCTTGCTCTAGGCAACATTCCGATTACGCGCGCAAGCCTGATAAGCTCGCGCAGTTCCGTCCTTGCTGCTTATCAAGGTCTTGCCGCTATCGGGATAGACTAAAATGCATTCAAAAATTAAGCTTATCAGCGCGATTGCTCTTTTAACCAGCGCGCCCTTGTTTGGCTGCGCGCTGAGCGCTAACCTAACATCGCTTGATGCTGGGCGCGGCGCTGAAGCCATGGCCTCCCCCGATGCGCTATCACAGCTAAAGTTTGTTTCTCAAGCCAAGCGGCTGTTCCCAGGCAGAACCGGCTATCCAAGCTGGGCTGCAGGAGCATTGCCGGCAGCCTGTTGCAAAGGTCTGGCTTGGCAAGATACCTCAGCCTTTATCGGATATGCAGACTGCCCGGCCGCCGCCGGCCGACTGCTGCCACTGCTGGTTGCCGTGCCGCCGAGTTCCTGCAAAGGGCCACTCCCCGCCGCTGAGTATCGTGATCAGCAGATGCGGCCGGATCATATTCGCTGGCTCATGCCTCAGTTAAGAAAAATTTTTGAAACTGAAGGCGTTCCCCAACACTGGGTCTGGTTAGCCGAAGTGGAATCTTCGTTTGATCCTCAGGCCACCAGCTCAATGGGCGCTGTGGGATTGTTTCAGTTGATGCCGGAAACGGCGCGCCGCTTCGGCTTGCGAACCTTTCCGCTGGATGATCGCACGCAGCCAGAAAAAAACACTCAGGCGGCCGCGCGCTATTTAAAAATCCTTTACCAGCGCTTTGGCAATTGGTCGCTTGCCCTGGCAGCCTATA
The DNA here is from genome assembly GCA_964444425.1 of uncultured Verrucomicrobiota bacterium. Taxonomy (GTDB): domain Bacteria; phylum Verrucomicrobiota; class Kiritimatiellia; order JAAZAB01; family JAAZAB01; genus CAYUHK01. Next base: position 2,857 of record CAYUHK010000011.1, on the reverse strand, counting down.
ATGCCGGCGAGGGACGAGTCAGTCGCGCCATGAAACAATATAGCGTTAGCTCTTTTGAGCAGCTGGCCGAGTATTTGCCATTGGAAACTCAGCTCTATGTGCCCAAGGCTATGGCCATGGCCGCTTTACGCGAGGATCAAGTAAAAAGGGCCGCTTATGATTATAGACCCGGCGGAATTTTTAGCTGGCGCTGAAAAGCAGCCTGCCGCCAGGGTCCTGTGGGCGCTCAAGTGATTGATAATGTTCGGATCTAATTTCAATCAGAGTAAGACCTAGAGCCCGGCCGGCTGCCAGAATTGTTACAAAAGGACAGGGTTAGATGAAAGAGCAGATACCATCACAAGAGAGCATAGGGCTGGTTAAAACCCACTTGCTCAAAATCAATCTGCCAGCTGAGGGTTTGCTCTTGGAGAATCAGATCAGCCTGCCAGAAGTACAGGTGGCTTATGAGGCTTATGGGCAGCTAGCGCCTGAACGCGATAATGTGGTTTATATCTGCCATGCTCTAACCGGCGATGCGCATGCGGCCGGCAAACATTCTCCACAAGATGCCAAACCTGGCTGGTGGGATGCCATGATCGGTCCGGGCAAGGGCATTGATACCAATCATTTCCATGTTATTTGCGCCAATATTCTCGGCGGCTGCATGGGCACCACTGGGCCGGCCGCGCGCAACCCGCGCACTGGCAAACCTTACGGCTCATCTTTCCCATCCATCACTACCGGCGATGTCGTCAAGGTCCAGTATCTGCTCTTGAAACAACTGGGCATCCAGCATCTGGCAGCTGTGATTGGCGGATCCTTTGGCGGCATGCAGGTGCTGCAGTGGGCTATCAGTTATCCGGAGATGGTGGATCAATATGTATGTATTGCTTCAGGCATGAACCTTTCAGCCCAAGCCTTGGCATTTGACATCGTTGGTCGCAATGCCATCTTGGCCGACCCTGCTTGGTGCGGCGGCGATTATTACGAACATCCGAATCGGCCGGCCCAAGGTCTAGCACAGGCTCGCATGATCGGCCACATCACCTATCTTTCATCTGAAAACATGAAGCGTAAATTCGGTCGCGAAAAAAAACTAACGGCGGCGCCGCAGCACCGTTTTGCCACTCCGTTCCAGGTCGAAAACTATTTGGATTATCAAGGCAATAAGTTCGTACATCGCTTTGATGCTAATTCCTATCTGCATATTTCCGAGGCCATGGACGTATTTGACTTGACTGCCGGCGGAGCTGATCCGGCTGCGGCCTTCCAGCGGGTCAGCGCCAATTCAAAATTTCTGGTGCTGGCGCTCAGCTCGGATTGGTTGTTTCCTCCCGAGCAATCGCTAGAGCTGGCCAGAACTTTGGTGCGGGCCGATAAAAGAGTAACCTATTGTCTTCTGAAGTCGCCCTATGGCCATGACGCTTTTTTGGTGGAAATAGAACATTTAGCTGAGGTGATGCGGGTTTTTTTGAAAGCGCCTCTGCAGCCAGCCGCCGCACCGGCTAAGCTGTTGCCAGCGCCTGAACCGGCCGCCCGGACCAAGTCTGTAAGGCTATTCCAAAAAACGCCTGTTCGCGACAATCAAGATTATCAGCTGATCGAAGCCATGATTGGCCCCAGAACACGAGTCTTAGACTTAGGCTGCGGCGACGGAGCCATGCTTTGTCGCCTGATTGCTAGCCGCCAGATCGCAGGCTTAGGCATGGATATTGATTTAGACAATGTAATCCAAGTGATCGGTAAAGGGTTGGATGTTTTTCAATGCGATTTAGATGCTGGCCTGAGCGCTATACCCGATGGCTCCTATGATTATGCTATTTTAAGCCAGACCTTGCAGGTGGTTCGCAAGCCGCGTTTTGTCTTAAGCGAAATGCTGCGGGTGGCCCGAACTGGCGTGATCAGCTTCCCTAATTTCGGGAATTGGCGTCACCGGCTACGGCTGGGCTTGTTTGGGCGTATACCGGTATCGGATGCCCTTCCGTTTGAATGGTATGATACGCCTGATATCCATCTTTTTACCCTTAAAGATTTCCGCGAGCTCTGTCGTAAAGATGGCCTACGGATAGTAGAGGAAGTTAGCATTCCGAGCGGTTGTTTGGATAAAGCCTTAAACTCTCTGGGGCTGCGCAACGCTGGTTCAGGCCATATATTGATCAAGATCACTAAGCCGTCGGGAAGCTGAGCGCTGGGCGGCGCTAGCGAGTTCATAAGGAAAAAGGTAATAGCAATGAAATTAAAAGAATGGGCGGATAAAACTTTGCCAGCAGTGGCCGAGCAGTTGGCTGCAAACATTCAAGCACAATTGCCGGCCTGCCCACAAAAATCTTTTCAGCTGGCCAGCCGCGCAGCGCTGCATGCAACCACGGACCAGTTCGTTGGCATTTTATTGCCCAGTTGCCAGGCCAGCCAGGCGCTGGCCTTAAGCGGCGGGAAGGGCGCCCTGACAACGCGTCTGCGAACCTTGGCCGATGTCTTGAGCGATCAACTGGAAAGCGCCTTCCTCTATCAATGCGAATTTGAAAATTGCCAGGGCTGCCGCGATTGTCGTCAGCATGCCGAGGAAGCTGTGCTAGCTCTTTTGGCGGCCCTGCCGAAAATAAGCGCCATTTTGCAGCGGGATATCCAGGCTGCCTATGATGGCGATCCGGCTGCCCTGGGGCAGCTCCAGGCTGCGTAGCCAGCTGGCGCTGCGCCGTGCCTGTTCGCCTACCTCGGCCCACGTCAGCTGTTCAACCCGGCCGCCATCCATCGGCTGAATCAAATAGGTCTTGTTTGGATGACGCGACTCATGCTCGAAAAAAAGCTCGAGCGGCAAACGGACTGCACTGGCCACGAGGCCTCCTTATTTTTTGTATTTGTCGGACGGAGCAAC
>CAYUHK010000010.1:0-46218 GCA_964444425.1 uncultured Verrucomicrobiota bacterium | reverse complement strand
GATTTTTTCAAGCAAGCTTTGCGGAATACCGATATTGGCGACCTGCAAGCGCCCCACATGATTAACGGCCGATGGTTGCAGCAAGCCGAGTTTGGGCAAGCCCATGGTGACAGTCCAATCGGCCGTCACGACGTCTCCTTCGGCCGTTCCAGTATCGGAGTTCAAGCCTGAAGGCGCATCGATGGCCAGCACCAAGCTATGGCGAGCGAGGCTATTGATATAACGGATCGCGCCGGCAGCCGGGCCGCGCGCCGGACCATATAAACCGGTGCCTAAAATCCCGTCAACGACCAACGTCACTCCCGGGCCGCTATTCATCTGGAGCAATTCATTGGTTAGCTGATCCCAGGCCGCCTTAGTGGAAAACTCGCGCAGGGTTACTTTAGCGGCCTTGAGCTTAGTCAGGTGTGTGCGGGCATCGCCGCGAATATCGCTGATGGAGCCTGCCAGCCAAACAGCTACGTTATAGCCGCGTTTTTTTAAAAGCCGGGCGGCGGCAAAGGCATCCCCTCCATTATTGCCACGGCCAGCGATCAACAGAATCGCGGGATCTTCCCAAGCATAGCTGCTGGAGAGGCTGGCCACGGCGCGGGCTACGCCTAAGCCAGCCCGGCTCATAAGCTCCTCGCCCGATACGCGAAATTCGGTGATGGTCTTCCGATCCAGTTCACGCATCTGCTTTGAGGAAACTGCTTTCATGCAATAGGATGCCCGCGGTAACCCCGCATGGCGGCGCGCATTTCGCGCACGGCGGCAGGCAGGCCCAGCATTACCGAGCGGGCAATAATGCTATGCCCGATATTCAAAGTGTCCAGCCAGGGGATTTGCATAATGCCGCTGATATTCTGCAGGTTTATGCCGTGGCCAGCATTGACGCGCAAGCCAAGTTCATGGGCCAGGCCAGCACCTTTGATCAAACGCTTCAATTCCCGGTCCGCGCGCCGACCGCGGGCATCGCAAAAGGTGCCGGTGTGTAATTCCACATAGGGCGCGCCCAGCTCAGCGGCGGCGACCAACTGCTGGCGTTCTGGATCGATAAATAAGCTGACTACTATCCCAGCGGCAGTCAAGCGAGCCAGTGTGGTTTTTAATTTCCCTTTCTGGCCGGCCACATCCAATCCGCCCTCGGTGGTCAATTCGCGACGTTTTTCTGGAACCAGGCAGACTTCCGCTGGCCGCGCTTGGATGGCCAGCTCCACGATGGCGGGCGCATTGGCCATTTCCAAATTTAGGCGCGTGCTTAAATTACGCCGCATATTCCAGAGATCATGATCTTGAATATGGCGCCGGTCTTCGCGCAGATGGATGGTTATGCCGTCAACGCCAGAGCTTTCACACAAACGGGCCGCCGCCAAGGGGTCTGGGTAAAGCGTGCCCCGGGCTTGGCGCAGCGTGGCCACATGATCAACATTCACACCTAATTTTAAACGTTGATATCGCATATTTTATTGCGTCTTAGCGGCGCCTTTATTTTTGATTGCAGATTGGCTGATTAAACGTTTAAGCAGCCGTTCGTAGGCTACAGCACTGAGCGGCAAGTCCACCCATTGCTGCTGACAAGACGAGTAAATCATCGCATTGGCCAACTCTACGGAATGAAGCCCTTCGGCCGCCGGAGCTATCAAGGGCGTCTTATCCAAAATAGCATCCACGAAGTTCTTTATCATGACTATATATTGGTTCGCCGGAGGCGGCGCAACAGGAATTTCAACGTGCCAAACATCCGGTTTGCTAAAGGCTTCTTTGGTGGTCCGGCGAAATTCATCCATGGACACGGCATTGCGAGTGTAGCGGATTTTATCCTGCTCAACCACCACTTTGCCGCGATCGCCAGTAATCTCCAAGCGATTGGTGCCAGGCGCCTCGCCGGTCGTGGCGACAAACAGGCCGGTGGCCCCATTCGCATATTCCATATAAGCGGTAACGTCGTCCTCCACTTCAATGGCATGATATTTACCAAAATAACAGTTAGCCTGCAGGCGCGCCGGCATGCCTACTATCCACTGCCATAAATCCAACATATGCGGGCACTGATTCAACAGCACCCCGCCGCCTTCGCCCGACCAGGTGGCGCGCCAACCGCCCATGGCGTAATAGGCATCCGGGCGAAACCAGTCGGTGGCCACCCAGCTGACGCGGCGCAGCTGGCCCAATTCGCCATCCTTAACCAATTTACGTAAAGTGGTATAGCAGGGGTTCGTCCGTTGATTGAACATGGCGGCAAAGACTTGCTTTTTATTTTTATGCGCCGCCAGCAGTCGTTGGCAGTCGGCTTTATGCACCGAGATAGGTTTCTCCACCAGCACATGCAAGCCCCGCTTAAGAGCGGCAATGCCAGCTACGGTATGGTCGTAATGCGGCGTGGCGATAATCACGGCATCGATCAAGCCAGAAGCCAGCATCTGAGTGAGATTGGTGAAAGTTTTAGCCGCTCGTTCAAACGGCGCCAGCTGGGCGCGCTTGAGATCATAAACAGCCGTCAGTTCTGCCCGGGCTATTTTCCCCTCCATCAAAAGACGGGCATGGCCAGTGCCCATGATGCCCGCCCCGATAACCCCTACGCGTAGTTTACTCATCTTGATCCTCCTGTTTAAGATCCAAAAACATCGATTCAAAGACAACTCTTTGGGCTTCTCTGCATGATCTAGTCCATTTATTTTATGGCATAGATCAAAGATCTTTAACGCAGGCAGCCTAGCATTTTCTTTGGCCTAGTCAAGTGACGACAGCTTGCTTGCGTTAGGCCAAGTGGCTGCTCTCGTCAGCAGATTAGGTAATGCTGCCCGTCAGCCGCCGCCCGCGATCCTTTTTACGCTTGTCATGCCTGGTTGAATATAATATTTAGTTGCTCATCCAATACGCAAGGGCAATCTGCTCGCAAGAAGGTAAGTAACGATCAGGCAAAGGAACAAGCGAGGCATGCACACATCCATTTGTCATTATAGTTTCCATCGAACCTGGGCTGCTGAAAAATGGGGTTGTGACCGGCTGGCCGAAGAAGTCAAGCGCCAGGGCGCTGCTGGAATAGATTTCCATGCCGGTTTGCTGGGTACCATAGAAGAAGCGCCTGCAAAAATACGGGCAGCGCTCGATAAAACCGGGTTGATTCTATCCGGGTTTTCGATCTCCAATGATTTCAATCAAGCCGATCCAACGCTCTTAAAGAATCAAATTGACGGTGTTAAAAGATGGCTGCAGGTGGCCGCGGCAGTTGAAGCTCCGGTGGCGCGAGTTTTTGGCGGCCATATCCGAGACCGCCGCAATCAGGCAGAGTTAACTCAAAGTTTAGAGCGGGTCAGCGCAGCGCTAGCTGAATTAGTCAAGGAAGCTGAAAAGCTAGGCGTGGTTTTGGCTTTGGAAAACCACGGCGGTTTACCCGGCACGGGCGAAGAGCAGGTAGCTATTATCAAGAACATAAACTCCAAATATCTCCGGGCCACCATTGATATCGGCAACTATCTTCTATGTGGGCAGGAAGGGCACGTAGGGACAGCGATTGCCGCTCCTTTTGCGGCCTATGTGCATTGCAAGGATTTTCGAAAAAAGCCTACAGGCCAGCCCGGCTCCCCTTGGATCTGGGAAGCCTGCATAGTAGGGCAAGGCTCGGTTAACCTTCGTCTTTGCTTGGAAAGTCTAAAACAGGCTGGCTATGCCGGATTCATCGCTTTGGAATACGAGGGGCTAGATGATGAAAAAATCGGCATCCCGCAAAGTCTGGCTCACCTGCATGCCGTTATGCAGGATCTCTAATGACGCGGCGAGGGCTGGCGCTGGAAGCTAGCCAGTCTAGGCCTGAGGTTATCATCCACAAACACAGCCGAGCCCATAGAGATCCTTATACTCAAACGCGCCGGCAAATATTTTTCGCAACTTCAAAGATTGTATTTTAAAAGCTCTCTGCTATGATGCTGCCATGAATATACGCTGGCGATCTTTAAAGATTCTCCTAGGAATCATAACGGGATTGGGGCTAGGTTTGGCGCCAGCTTTGGCGGCGGAAGGCCCACACGCGCTGGGGGCCGGCATGCGCTATCATGCCGAACACTCTGTTTTCTCCGAACTACCCTATGGCAATGGCGATCTTTCCTATGCCTTGGCCTATCAATATGCGCAGGGCTTCGCCATCTGGCAATTGGCCTGCGACCTAGGCCCAGACGTATCTGGCAAGCGTCTAATTACTTCTGGGACAACAACTAACCAAGTGGACGTGGATTATATCATCACCCCTCAATTCAATCTGATTATCCGTGATGGTTGCCTCCTGGCTGGCGCCGGCATCCGCACCAGCTATATCCGCGACATGAACGATGAGGGCGAATGGCTGGATCCTTACTGGCAGTTGCAGTTAGGCATATCCCTACCAATCCATAAGCGTATGTCGCTGGATATTAACGCCTATTATGTTTATGAACATTGGAACAAATTGCCGAATTTCAAATTCGGAGATTTGGAATACGGCGCCTGGCTGAACTTCACATTTTAGGTCTTGCCGCCTATCCACGGCGGCGCCGCGAATATCAAGGATAGCATGAACACAGCAAACTCGACTGAGCCATCCGTCTTTCAGATCGGTGCGGCGGGGGTGGATGTCGAGGCCATCATGGCCGATATCAAGAAGGCCGTAGCCCGCAAGCTGGAAAGTGGCGCCTATCAAAATGCTTTGGTGGCCAGCGCCGAAAAATCCAATCTGGCCAATATCCAAGACGACGAAACTTTTCTGAAGTTCTACCTGGATTGTCTACGTAACGCCGTATTTGTGGACATCAACGATTTTGAGATCCAGGAACGCCGGCGCTGCGGGAGCGGCTTATTGGTGATCCTTAAAAAAATGCTCTGGGCGGCCTTGAAATTCTACACCTATCGCCTCTGGTCCCAGCAGAATCAGGTTAACGGCATGCTGCTGGCGGCCATTGAAGGGTTAGATCATAAATACCGCGACCGCATTCAGGATCTGGAAACCCGTCTGGCGGCCCTTGCCGACTGCCAGGCCAAGGCGGAGAAGCCATGCCCCCAGCCGCCGAGCGCCTAGCTTTTGTCTGCCCGCGTTTTGCCGATGGTGCCACTGTGCTGGGCGGCGCAGAAACTCTACTGAGAAATCAAGCGGAGTGCGCCGCCGGCGCTGGCCGGCAGGTAACCTTCCTGACCACTTGCGCCACCAACCATTTCACTTGGCAAAACGAGCTAGTCCCTGGACGGCAACGCCGGGGCAAATTAGATGTCCACTTTTTTCCCGTGGATCAAGATCGCAATGTGGAAACCTTCCTGCGCATCCAAAACATCATCAGCCGCCGAGGCCATTACAATGCCGCCGATGAAACAACCTGGCTGCGCAACAGCGTTAATAGCCAAGCTCTATATCAACATCTGACCGAATACGGTGCGGCCTACGACCGGATTATCGTAGGCCCCTATCTTTTCGGGCTCTCGGTTTTTGCCGCGCGCATCCATCCCGCCAAAACCATCTTGGTACCCTGCCTACACGATGAAGGCTTTGCCTACGCCCGCGTCTTTCGGGAATTGTTTCATAGTGTGACCGGCATCATGTTTAATTCCCAGCCTGAAAGTGAGTTGGCCCAGCGGCTATATGATCTGCCAGTATCTCGGGGCGCGGTCGTCGGCATGGGCCTGAACGATTTTCCGATCAGGCCGAACGCCTTCGCCAGCAAACATGGGCTGACCCAACCTTATCTGATCTATGCTGGGCGGCGCGAAGCCGGCAAGGGCGTTCCGCTCTTGCTGGATTATTTGACGCTCTTCCGGAAACGCACTCGTCAGGACATCAAATTAGTGCTTACCGGCAGCGGCGCGGTGGAAGCGCCCGTGGAGCTACTGCCACACATTTTTGATGCGGGTTTGGTTTCCGAAGAAGATAAGCAGGCCGCCATGGCCGGCGCGCTGGCCTTCTGTCATCCCTCGGTCAATGAAAGCTTGGGGATTGTCACCATGGAATCCTGGCTGGCGCGAACGCCGGTTTTAGTACATGGCCGCTGCGCGGTTAACCGTTATCACTGCCGCAAGAGCAATGGCGGTTTATGGTTTACGATCTATCCAGAATTTGAGGAGGCCCTGAGCCTCTTACTGAGCAACCAGCCCTTGCGCCAGGCCTTGGCCGAAGCCGGGCGCAGCTATGTCTTGCGCGAATATGCCTGGAGCGTGATCGAGCGCAAATTGTTGCAGGCGCTGGACCAACCTGGGAGGGCCAACCCATGAGGCCAGTCGCCAGTGCCCAAGCGGCATCCCAGCGCAACCCAGCGGGCGCGCGCCGAGCCATTCATCAACTTATCGCCGGCTTCGCCAGCGGCGACGCCATCAGCAACGAGGCCCTGGTGTTACGCGCGCTGTTTCGTGCTTGGGGCTACGCCTCTGAGATATACAGCGAGCCGCGCTGCATCTCAACGGCGCTGAGCCATGAAGGCCATGATGCGGCAGGGCTGGCGGCGGCGCTGCGGCCTAATGATATCGTCATTTTACATCTTTCGATCGGCTCGAGAGTCAATGAACTATTCGCCTGCTTAGCTTGTCGGCGCGCAATCATTTATCATAATATTACACCTGCCAATTATTTCCGAGGCATCAACGAATCAATCGCCCATGATCTGGCCTGGGGGCGCCAACAGCTGCGCGACCTGGCTCAAAGCGCCGCTGTGTTAATGGCCGACAGTCGCTACAACGCAGCTGAGTTGGAGGCGCTGGGCTATGAATCTGTGCAGGTCCTTCCGCTTTGTCTTGATTTCAAACGCATTCACACCAGGCCTGATCGTAATATCTTACGCAAATACAACGATGGTTTGGTTAACATATTGTTCGTGGGGCGCTGCGCACCAAATAAACGTTTCGAAGATCTGCTCTACACTTTTTATTATTTCCAGAAGTTTGTTGAGCCAGACTCCCGGCTCTTGCTGGTGGGTTCGTATACTGGCCTAGAGAAATATCATATGCTGCTGACGGCCATCATTCAGGATCTGGGATTACGCAATGTCATTTTCATGGGCGCAGTGCCTCAAGCAACCCTGAGCGCCTGCTATCAAGCCGCCGACCTATTTCTCTGCCAGAGCGATCACGAGGGCTTTTGTATCCCGCTCATCGAAAGCATGGCGCAAGCTGTGCCGGTGCTGGCCTATGCCGCCGGCGCCGTGCCCGAAACCCTGGATGGGGCTGGTGTTTTATTTCATGAAAAACGCTGGGATTTGATTTCCGAAATGATTGGCCAGCTTCTGCGCAAGGCTGAGCTACGCAAGGCTGTATTGGCCAAGCAAAGCGAGCGGATCGCCCGCTATGAAAACTTAAACCTGGAACAACTTCTACGAGGTTATCTAGCTCCCTTGCTCTAGAACCGGCGCGGGCAAGCTGTGGAGAAGCCGGGCGGGCGCTAGCCGGGGCTATGCCAGAGCCTGAGTGTCGTTCGACGACGGCTCATTCAGATTCTTTAAGATATCTTCGATCTGTTCCAAGGTCGCGCGCATGACGGTAACCTGGCGCGCCAGGCTCTGCAGCGATTTAACTGTTTCGGCGCGCTGCTGCTCAAGGTAGCGGCGCCGAAAGCGCAACTCTTCCAATTCGGTCATAAGCATACGGATCTGATCAGGCGAATCTGGCAAGGGCAAGCTGGCGCCGGCGCCTATTATGCCAGCCTCATCCTTAACCGTCACGGCGCCCAGCAAATCGATATCGGTAATATCCAGGCCCTCCGGAATGGGCACTTGAACGGCCTCGCCGCAGTTCGGGCAACTAATCATCAAGCCGGCCCCACGGTAATCAATCACCAAATTTTTATTGCAGTGCGGACAATCGAAAACGACATCATGAACTTGGCTTTGCGGTGGCTGGCTGGTCTGTGTCTTCATAGCGCCCCCCATTCTCCATGCTGTGCACATATTTTAGCTTATCTGACAGGTTAGTCAATATTATTTTCATGCTTGAACAAGCTTAAATAAAAAATAAGTTTGACGCTGAAGCCGCTAAGCTTTATATATGCCTGCAATTTGACTGCCGGCTGCTGGACGCAGCTGCCACAACCATAACCCATATCACTCACGAGGCATCAGTATGATCGTTAGCACCAATGAGTTATTTAAGCATGCTTATGGCAAATATGCTGTGGGCGCCTACAACATCAACAATCTTGAACAGGCCATGGGGCTATTCCAAGGCAATCTGGATAGCCAGGCGCCCTTTATCGTTCAGATTTCCAAGGGGGCTCGTTCCTATACCAATAAAAGCATGTTGGAAGCCATCATCCGGGCCGCCGACAAGATTTTTAGTGAGGCGATTTTTGCGGTCCATTTGGATCATGGCGATGAAGCAACAGCTATGGATTGCATCAACAGCGGCTTTTACAGCTCGGTCATGATCGATGCCAGCATGAAGCCATATGAGGAAAATGTTGCCATCACCAAGCGTGTCGTCCAGGCCGCGCATGCCAAGGGTATTTCGGTCGAAGCCGAACTAGGCCAACTCGGTGGCGTGGAAGAGCATATTTCCGTTGCCGAAGATCAGGTTCATTTAACCGACCCAGCCCAGGCCGAGGATTTCATCGACCAAACCGGCTGCGACAGCCTGGCCTGCGCCATCGGCACCAGTCATGGCGCCTATAAGTTTGCTGGTTCTCAAGGCATTCATTTTAACATCATAGCGGAGATCCAAAAACGGAAGCCGGGCTTCCCGCTGGTGATGCACGGCTCCAGCTCGGTGCCTCAAAGCGAGGTGGACCGCATCAACGCCGCCGGTGGGATGCTGAAAGACGCCAAAGGGGTTGATCCTAACGAATTCATCAAAGCCGCCAAGCTGGGCGTAACCAAAGTTAATATCGACACCGATGGTCGACTGGTTTGGTGCCGCGTGCATCGCGAGCATTTCAAGGCCCATCCAGAAAATTTCGATCTGCGTCCTCCAGGAAAAATCTTCATGGCCGAGTTCGCCAATTACATTAAAGAGAAAAATAATTATCTTGGCAGCGCCGGCCAATTATCTGGCGTTCGCCAGCATCTGCAAAAGTAATTCTGGAGCCGGGTTTGCCCAAGCGGCGGGGCAGCGCGCTTTACATCATGGCCAAGGCATCCACGTCAACCGAGACGTGCAGCTTGGCAGGGTGTTTCAATTCGCGTAATGTTGCTTTAAGCGGCTGGCTCATCGCCTTGACCGAAGTTGAGCGCAGGACGATTTGATAGCGGTATTGGCCCTTGATCCGGCTCAGCGGCGCTGGTATCGGCCCGGCCGACTTAACGCTAGGCGCTAATCTGGGTTGCAACATTTTCATCATCGACCGACCAAACGCAGCGACGGTCTCTTCAATAGGCCCCTCTAGCGTAACACAAATAAGATGCGCAAACGGCGGATAGGTTAACTCGCGCCGAAACTCCAGCTCTTGATCCATAAAGCCCTGATAATCCAGCCGCCGCACAGCCTGAATGGCCGGATGGAATGGCGTAAAGGTTTGGATGAGCACTTCGCCGGGCACCTCGCCACGACCGGCTCGGCCGGCTACCTGCAAGAGCAGCTGAAAGGTTCGTTCTGCCGAACGAAAATCAGGCATATGCAAACTATGATCCGCGTAAATCACGCCTACCAAGGTTACCCCAGGAAAATGCAAGCCCTTAGCTATCATCTGAGTGCCAATCAAGATATCGATCCGGCGCGACTTAAATTCTCCTAGAATTTCATGATAAGCCAATTTACGCACGGTGGTATCGGCATCCATTCGTCGGATGCAGGCCTTGGGGAAAAAGGAGCTTACGATAGCCTCCACGCGCTGGGTGCCTATGCCGCTGAATTTGATGATCCGACTGCCGCAGGCCGGGCAGCGCGCGGGAGGTCGGGCCATACGCCCGCAAAGGTGGCAGCGCAAGGCCTCGCCGCTTTTATGATAAGTAAGCTTCACATTGCAGCGATCGCAGCTGGCCATAAAACCGCAGTCCGGACAGAGCACCGTGGTGGCAAAGCCGCGCCGATTCAGAAACAACAAGACCTGCTCGGCCTGTTCCAAGCGCTGACGGATAGCCTCCGCTAACTCACGAGATAAAACATTGACGCGCCCTTCCCGTTCCGTCTCAATGCGCATATCCACGATCCGCACCTGTGGCATCTGGCGATGATCAACTCGATGCGAAAGGGTCACCTGGCTATATTTGCCGCGGCGGACATTATGAAACGATTCCAGCGCCGGCGAAGCCGATCCCAGCAGAACGGCACATTGTTCCAGGCGGCCGCGCATCACGGCTACATCGCGGGCATTATAGCGCGGCGCCTCTGCTTGTTTATAGCTAGGCTCATGTTCCTCATCCACGACGATCAAGCCAAGTTTAGCAACCGGTGCGAACAGAGCCGAACGGGCGCCAACAACGATCCGCGCGCGACCTTCATAGATGCGATACCACTCATCGTGGCGTTCGCCATCTGATAAATGGCTATGCAACACGGCTATTTCGCCCGCAAAGCGGCTCTGAAAGCGCTCCAGCGTTTGAGGCGTCAAAGAGATTTCCGGAACCAACACAATGGCGCTACGGCCGCGGTCAAGAACATGTTGAATGGCCTGGAGATACACTTCGGTTTTGCCACTGCCGGTCACGCCGTGCAAAAGCAAGACCGGTGGCTGCAGCGTATCAATTGATTTTTTTACCAGATCCAAAGCGGTGGCCTGCTCAGGAAAAAGCGTCAACGGGCTGGTCGGCAAGATAACCTGGCCAGCCAGGGGATCGCGGCGACAGGTTTCTTGACAGATCAATGCCAGCTTTTTCTGCTCCAGAGCCTTGACTATCGCAGTGCTCACCCCGGCCGAGGCGATCAACTCCCTAACTGTCATGGGCCCTTGAGTCAGCAGGCACTCCAAGGCCTGGGCCTGGCGAGGACTGTGCCGCCGCAGGTTTTCTAGTGCCGCCGGAGCACGGGCCGCGTCCAGCGCGCTGATTTCTTGCTGCGTCTGAAAACGGGCGCCGCGGCGGCGTACTGCGCAAGGCAGCACGGTGCGGATGGCCTGCTCGATAGTGGCAACGTAATATTCGCTCATCCAGCGTGCCAGCTTCAGCATGGTTTCGTTTAGCAGCGGCTTAGCGCCGATCAGAGAATCCAGCTCCTTCAGGCCAGTCCAGCTGGAATGATCGGCAAAGCCAACGATATAGCCCCGCGCCATGCTCCGACCGAAAGGTACGCTCACCCGCGAGCCGAGGCGCACTTGGGGCGCCAAGGCCGCCGGAATCAAATAATCAAATTCGCGGTCCAGCGCTATTTCCACAACCACTTTGGCTATTTTATGCAAAACCTAATCCTCGCGCCACAGCCAAGACAGCCTAGCTTATCCACTGAATGCTGCCGGCGGGTTTCCCGATGCGCTAGCAACTCACTCACCGATGATTTTAACCAGCACTTTTTTACGGCGCTGGCCATCAAACTCTCCATAAAAGATCTGTTCCCAAGGTCCAAAGTCAAGTTGGCCAGCGCTGATAGCTACCACGACCTCGCGCCCCATAATGCTGCGCTTCAGGTGGGCATCGGCATTATCCTCGGCTCCATTATGAGCATATTGGGCGTAGGGTTTTTCCGGTGCCAGCTTTTCTAACCATCGCTCAAAATCAGCATGCAACCCGCTTTCATCATCGTTAATAAAGACGCTGGAAGTGATATGCATGGCATTGACTAAGGCCAAGCCCTCGCTAACGCCGCTTGAGGCCAAGCATTGTTCGATCTGCTGGGTGATATTGATAAAGCCGCGCCGAGCTGGAATCTCAAAGCAAAGCTCTTTCCGGTAGGATTTCATATGGCTAGCCTCCCTGTAAAAGACAATTCGAGCACTATAATAGGAACAGGGCTGGATAAAGAAACAATAAAAGCAGCCATTTCATGCGTGCGTTTTTGGGGCGAACTGTTAGAGTTGGCATTGCTGAACGATATCGTCCCGGAATCCTCTCATGCGCATTAGCGAACATTTACAACAACAAAAGATCATGGTATCTGATGGCGCCTGGGGCACCCAGCTCCAAGCCAAGGGCTGGCGGCCTGGCGAATGCCCTGAATTATGGTGTTTAACGCAACGCTCGGCTGTGTTGGATATCGCCCGCGGCTACGCGGCCGCCGGAGCCGAGCTGATCAAAACCAATAGCTTTGGCGGTCATCGGATCAAGCTACAAAGCTTTAGTTTAGCTGAGCGATCCGCTGAGATCAATGCCGCGGCCGCCGAGATCTCTCGCGAAGCCGCCGGCCCACAACGCTGGGTGCTAGGCTCGATGGGCCCTACCGGCAAATTATTATTAATGGGCGATGTTAGCGAAGAGGAATTAATCGATGGCTTTGCCGAACAAGCTACCGCGCTGGAAAGGGGTGGAGCGGACGCAGCTTTGATCGAAAGCATGGCGGCGCTCGATGAAGCCTGCCTAGCCATCCGGGCAGTTCGCCAAAGCACCCAGCTGGAAATCATTTGCACTTTAACCTTTACCCGAACGCTCCAAGGTTACTATCGTACAATCATGGGGGTTGCGCCGGACGAAATGGCCAAGGCCTGCTTGGCTGCGGGCGCCGATATCATCGGAGCCAATTGCGGACAGGGTTTCCAGCAGATGATTGAGGTAGCCCAAGCGATCCGTCAGGCTGCGCCACAGGCCCCGATCCTGGTGCATGCCAATGCCGGGCTGCCACAGAACCGTGCTGGGCAGGATGTGTTTCCTGACACGCCGGAGATGATGGCTGAATTCGTTCCCGCCCTGATCCAAGCCGGCGTCAACATCATCGGCGGCTGCTGCGGCACTACGCCTGCCCATATTGCCGCCATTGCCCAAGCCGTCCAACAGCATGCAGCTCTCCGATAATCTTATGGGCGGCCAGCAGTAAGGCTCTTTACGAGCTGGACGATTCGGCGAGGGCAAGCAGCTCCAGCCAAACGTTGGTCCGCTCTTCCAAGGTGCCGTTGTTTAAGGGTTCCTGAACATAGACTGCCACCTCATCATCGCCGCGGAAAAACTGATCCTCATGCATCAAGTAGCGGCGGCCATTAATGCCAAAATACTCAAAGGCACTCAAGTGGCTCAAATCACCTTGAAAATATTCCCGTGTTTTTTCCAGAAAACGGATGGCCGCGGCCTCCTGAGCGGCAAATATAGTCGTGACCAGTAATTCAACGATAACCGTGCAACAGGGTGGAGTTTCAGGGCGAGCGCTTTGGCCGCATCCTCGACGCCCTTGATAGTCTGCGCCCGATGGCCGAGAACTATGGCCTCACGCTCGCGCAACTGGCGATGCGTTGGGTACTTACCCATCCGGCATTGAGCTGCGCAATTGCGGGTGTCAAGAGGCGCGAGCACATAGAGACAATCGTCGCTGCTGTCGAAGGCACCCTTTGCCACGACGACTGGCACCGCATGGCGCACAAATTGGCCGAGGCGCATGGCTGAGGCTTATGGGCGAGCTACAGACTGCCACATCCTGACAGCGGCGGAAAATAGAATGGCACTTTTGCCGCTAAACCTCAGAAAAATCGGTTGAGGTCAGGGCGCTGACATTAGTGCCTTATCGCTCAAAAAGTGCAACAAAAAACAAGTTGTTGTTCCCTTCTCCCATTAGGGAGAGGGGCAGGAGGTGAGGGTTACGCGCGCAGCCCACATTAGTAATAATCAGCATACTTCTCCATAGCGATCATCACCGCCTCGGTATTTCTTAGCGGCGCGCCGGGATAGAGTCCATAGGTCATAATCAGGCCACCCTCTTTGCTGCCCAGCTTCTCCACCTCTTCCCTGATTAGGGATGTGCCTCCATCAAATCTTGAATGGCATTTTGGTCGTAATGATGCCAGCAGGCGCCATTTATATAAAACCTCATCGGAATATGATCAGACTTTTCGAATCGAATTGCCTTTAATATATTTTCCGATCACTCATTTAACCTATTTAAATGTAAATATTCTGGCATCCCTGTTATTGTGTATTGATATGATTTTATTGTAGGCCCCTCATTACCTAGAGGCGCACATACATGGGATCCAATGCAAACTCTAATGAACTAAATGATCTCCAAGTAGTCTCGGTCTGGCAATTTGGGGAAGGTCACATGCGGCTCGGCCTGATACCAGTAGGCGACCGAGGCGATATCATCCTGTAGCGGCAAGTAGCGACCTTCGCTGCGCCAACCGAGCGCTTGGATGGTAACGCGTAAATCCTCTTCAAAACGCACAGGATCCATGATGTGCCAACGATAGAGCCCAAAGCGTGTTTGCGACTGATAAACCCCGTCAGGACGAATGACCTGCGGCATACCGGCATAGGGGGTACAATACTCCTGATACTGGTGCGTCTCCTGGTTTTCAAAATTATATGAGCCGCAGAAGTAGTCTTCGGTGCCGGTGCCGCAGATCGTTGGAAACTCTTTATCACCATCCATGAAAAATTTGATCTCGCCCTCGCCCCACCAGCCAGTATTGTTAACGCCCCATGCCATATAGGTGCCGGCATAGTGTCCATGCCCCTTCACCCCGTCCAAAATCGTGTAAACCGATTTATATGGCAACGGATTGACGCGGCGGAATTGCGCGTGGAAGTAGGCTGCCAATGGCGGCACCTCCTGTAGCTCATAATTGATCTGGTAAAAGAGGGTCACATCTTTAACACCTCTGTTTTCCACAGTCATGCGGCAATGCCGCCGAAACGGCATTGGCCAATAGCAATTGAAGGCTGAGCCAGGGTTGACACAAACCGGTAGTGAAACCAGTGGCG
Source organism: uncultured Verrucomicrobiota bacterium (assembly GCA_964444425.1). Taxonomy (GTDB): domain Bacteria; phylum Verrucomicrobiota; class Kiritimatiellia; order JAAZAB01; family JAAZAB01; genus CAYUHK01. The sequence goes on along the minus strand of CAYUHK010000010.1, from coordinate 31,528 downwards.
CAAAGCGCCCCCAACCGCTACCGAAGAAATCTATCATGGGGACCTCTACAGAGGGTTCCGCCTCATTATCCCAATAGATACGTAGAATGGCATCGCGATCTTTGGTTGGCCCTGTAAGCCAAATTTGCTGAATGACTGCCGGTCCCTCCACATCCATGATGGTTGTAGTCGTGCCGGCTTCAATTCTTATCAGGGGGCGCACCTTCCAGCCGCGACCCAGATCACGTGCGGCCGGATAGCAGGGAATCCATTGCTGACCAATACGCGCAACCTCGGCCTGGGGCTCTTCACATACCTCCGCCATACCGCCCCGCCCCTTCTCACCATAGACATTTTCCGGCGATACAGAACGGGTTTTGCCCCTTCTGAGGAGCGGCAAATTGCCCAATGACATCGAAAACATATTAAACGGAGTCTCCATCAATACCTCAGTGTTCTTGTAAAATTAAACATTGTTCGCGAAAGTCGCTATAATTGTTTTTCGACTACCATAATAAAGATAATTACAAATTACAATGGGATGTAATTTTTTATGCTATCGTATGCCTTGACGCCGATATGATAAACTACCGCCCATTTTCTTACATGAACGAAATATTTGTTACGCCATATTTAACGCTTCGGGAAAGTGAGGGAGACCACTTTGTCCATGGCAACATCATCGGCGGCTGCTGCGGCACTACGCCTGCCCATATTGCCGCCATTGCCCAAGCCGTCCAACAGCATGCAGCACTCCGATAATCTTATGGGCGGCCAGCAGTAAGGCTCTTTACGAGCTTGACGATTCGGCAACGGCCAAGCATAATTTCAAAGTGTAACAATATAATGGGAACCCCGGGACCTTCTATAGGGGCTGGCAGAGCATGATTAGGTCAACTTATTTCTCGGCAAGGTCCAGACTCTCGCTGGGGCTGCTGATATTATTTGCTTTGATCAGCAGCGTGGCCGCTGGGCGCGAAGTTATGATAGCGCGAGTGGATGGCGTCATCGGACCGATCAGCGCCCGCTTCATATCCCAGGCTATCGAAGAGGCTGAGGCCCAGGATTTGGAATGCCTAATATTCGAACTGGACACCCCCGGCGGCCTGGATGATTCCATGCGCGTGATCATCAAAAAGATCATGGGATCCAAGGTGCCGGTGGTGGTGTATGTGGCTCCGGCCGGTTCGCGGGCGGCATCAGCCGGAGCTTTCATTACCATGGCAGCGCATGTGGCGGCCATGGCGCCCGGCACGGCCATTGGCGCGGCGCACCCGGTAGCGCTGGGTCCCAATACCGTTATGGACACCAATATGGCGGCCAAGGCGGCCAATGATGCCGCGGCATTTATTCGTTCGATCGCCGAAAAGCGCGGGCGCAACGTGGATTGGGCCAATGCCGCGGTTAAGGAAAGCGTCTCGCTTTCCGAGACAGAAGCTCTGCGCAAAAAAGTCATTGATTTAATCGCGCCCTCCACCAGCGCCTTACTCGATGCCCTGGATGGCCGGACTGTCACGGTCGGCACCAATACGCTCAAATTAGCTACTCATGGCGCGCCGCTAATCCATAAATCCATGAATTGGCGGGATGAATTACTAGCCACGATTGCCAATCCTAATATCGCCTACATCTTATTCATGCTCGGGCTGCTGGGATTATATTTTGAATTCTCCACTCCCGGCGCCCTGCTACCAGGCGTCGTGGGGGCCATTTCGCTGATTCTAGCCTTTTTCGCCTTTCAGACTCTTTCCGTGAATTACGCTGGAATACTATTGATCTTACTGGCTATTGTGCTATTTATTTTAGACGTTAAAGCTAGCACACACGGCGTGCTAACCACAGGAGGGATAGTAGCCATGTTTATCGGCTCAATCATGCTATTCAACAGTCCCGACCCGGCCTTGCGTGTATCCCTGCAGGTGCTGATTCCGGTGGTACTGGTTACCACGATTTTCTTCATTATCGGCGTCTGGTTATCGATTAAATCGCTGAGAAAAAATCCTTCCAGCATCGACGCCAGCCTGATTGGTCAAGAGGGCGACGCGCGCACAGCGGTTGATGCGCAGGGCGGCTCAGTGTTTGTAGCCGGAAGCCACTGGAATGCCCTGGCTGATACGGCCATTCCACAGGGGAACCGTGTTCGAGTTATTCAGGTTAAAGGCATGACCTTAAAAGTGGAGCCGATCTAATAAAAATCTGATCGGCCTAAATCGATTATAAAGACAACATCAAAGAAAGGGAGCCAGCATGACATCATTGATTGCGGTAGTTATCATCGTTTTATTTATCTTAGTCAATACGATCAAAATCCTGCGGGAATACGAGCGCGGGGTGGTATTTCGACTGGGGCGTTTCTCCGGCGTACGTGGGCCAGGCCTGATTATACTTATTCCGATGTTTGAAAAGATGATCAAGGTTTCCCTGCGTACTGTGGCTCTGGACGTGCCGCCACAAGAAGTTGTCACCAAGGATAACGTATCGGTGAAGGTCAACGCGGTCATGTATTTTCGAGTTTTTGAGCCAGGTAAATCGATCATCGAGGTAGAGGACTACATGTTTGCCACTTCGCAAATGGGCCAAACAACGCTCCGTTCCATTCTGGGCGAACATGAATTAGACGACCTGCTCTCCAATCGCGAGAAGATCAATCAGCAATTGCAGAAAGTTATTGATGAGCGTACCGATCCCTGGGGCATCAAGGTCAGCGCCGTAGAAGTTAAAGACGTGGATTTGCCGGAAGGCATGAAGCGCGCTTTAGCCAAGCAGGCCGAAGCAGAGCGAGAGCGGCGGGCTAAGATCATTCACGCTGATGGCGAATATCAGGCATCTTCCAAGCTAAAGGAAGCGGCCGACATCATGGCGCCCAGTCCGGTATCGGTGCAGTTGCGCTATTTGCAGACCCTGACGGAAATCGCTACTGAGAAGAACTCCACGATCGTCTTCCCATTGCCGTTGGAGTTTATGCGATATTTTGTGGATCGGACAAAGTTGGGAACTGAGCCGAACTGTTAGGCGAGCCTCTCTGAGGATTGCTCCTATTCGGCGACGGGCGGCTCCACCACATTGCCGCGATTCAGCAGAAAGCGCGGATCCACCGCGGCCTTAGTGCGGCGGATCTGGGCCACCGCCTCGGCTCCATAGTACAGGAGAAAATCATTACGTTTGCGTTTGCCGGTGCCGTGCTCACCAGAATAAACGCCACCCAGCTCTGCCGATTTAGCTACGATCGCGTTGTAGCATTCCTTAGCCTGTTCGATTTGGGGCTGTTCGGTGATAATCATAAAATGCAGGTGGCAATCGCCCAGGTGTCCATAAGAAAGATATTCCAGGCCTAGTTTATTTAACAACCCGTGCGTGAACTCCAGGAAGGCCGAAAAATGTTCCGGCGGGATAACGGTATCGGTCATAATCGTATAAGCGCCCCGCTGTTGGACCACTTCCAGGGCATGGGCGAGCAGCGAATGGCGCGCTTCCAGCAAGAGGGCGCGCTGCTGATCATCATCCAGCAGGAGTATATCTTCTGGCTTGGCCGGGCAGTCGGCGGCGGCGAGCAGCTCCAACCAAACGTTGGTCCGCTCTTCCAAGGTGCCGTTGTTTAAGGGTTCCTGAACATAGACTGCCACCTCATCATCGCCGCGGAAAAACTGATCCTCATGCATCAAGTAGCGGCGGCCATTAATGCCAAAATACTCAAAGGCACTCAAGTGGCTCAAATCACCTTGAAAATATTCCCGTGTTTTTTCCAGAAAACGGATGGCCGCGGCCTCCTGCGGCAAAGAGATGAATAAATCCAGATAGTTGGCGGGCTTCTCGATCAGCTTCAGGACACAGGCGCTAATTATACCGAAAATACCTTCGCTACCCACTATGAGATCCACCAGGTCCATCGCTCCGTTGGGCGCGGAATAGGGGCCTCCGGCATTTTTAATAAATGGCCGGGGATACCTGGGGACTGGCCATTCTTGTTCCCGGCCGGCTTGATCAAGAATAAAAAATCCGGAGCGTGAGACGAAAGCGCCGCGCGGCGCTTCGATGGCCCAGCCGTTGGGCAATAAGAAGCGTATGGCGGCAACCCAAGACCGTATGGAGCTCTTTGCGCCTGGCGTACATCCCGAAGTATTACAGGACAAAGCTCCGCCGACAGTGGCCTCGACTCGGCTGGTAGGATCGATGGGAAAGATGAGCTGGCCATCGCTTTGCTCCAAAACCTGGCGGCGCAGATCCTCCAATAAGATTCCTACCGGAGCGACGACGCTACGCTCGGCCGCGTTAAGATGGATTTCCGGGGACTGCATGTTTACCGTCGATAAGATCACCCCTTGCAGAGGTGTAGCGCTGCCAGTCAGGTTGGTGCGTCCTCCTGAAAGGGTCAGGGGGATATCTCCCTGGAAGCAGGCGTAGAGGATGGCGGCGCACTCCCGTTCAGTCGTCGGGCGGCTTACGCCTTGAGCCTGCCCCGGCAAATGAGAGCTATCTCGGCTAAAGCCGGCGACAATATCTGGATCTAAGTTAAGATCTACATCAAAGCGTTGTCTCAGGAAAATAGCTAAGCGCGGCAAAGCTGATATGCCATGATTCTCGGCGCAAAAGCGATCAATAGCTTGATAATCCTCATCGGCGAGGACCTTAATTAATTTAAGCCTATGATCTGCCATACAACACCTCAAGGGTCTATTCTTATTTTATAGTATTTGCTGCTGAGCTCTAGCAACGGCCCAGAGCGAAGATCTATATCCTTACTCAACAAACAGGTTGTGGCTAGAAAAGTTTGGCTCGCTGGTCAGGTTAACTCCCAGGCGTTTCAAGCCAGCTTCATCGCCCAGGGTAGGGAGATGGGTAAGGTGCATCTCACATCCTGAAAGCTCCTTTAGCTTCTCCATGGCCGCTTGGGCAGAGGGATTAGTGGTAGAGCTAATGCTGAGCGCCACCAGCGTTTCATCCAGGTTCAAGCTTTCGGCCTTGCCGTTTAATATATCCCTTTTTAACGTACCAATGGAAGCAGTAATATTGGGAGACAATAGATGAATGGAATCAGGTATTTTAGCCAGATGTTTAATGGCGTTTAAGATCAGGCTTGAGGCGGCATGCATCAGCGGAGAGTTTTTTCCTGTGATCAAGGCGCCAGAAGGCAGCTCAAGGGCGGCGCCGCAGCGAATGCCCAGATTGCCGCGCCCGGCCCGGGCGGCACGGCGGGCTGGCTCGACCACTCGGCGATCTTCCGGCCGCAAGCCTGATTCGCGCATCAGCCTTTCGATGCGTTGAACCGTGTCCTGTTCCAAAAGCCCTATGGCATACTCACAAGTGTAACGGAAATAGCGGCGAATGATTTCTTGGCGCGCGGCTTGCTGCACGGCCTGATCATCGTTAATGCCGCAAGCAACCCGGTTGACGCCCATATCGGTTGGCGAACGATACATGGCCTTGCCGCCGGTGATTTTTTCCAGGATGCGCTGCAGGATGGGAAAGGCCGCCAGGTCTCGATTATAATTTACTGCGGCCTGCTGATAGGCCTCCTGATGAAAAGGATCCAGTTGATTATAGTCTCCAATATCGGCGGTGGCCGCTTCATAGGCGATATTGGCAGGATGCTTTAAGGGCAGATTCCAGATCGGAAAAGTCTCAAACTTGGCATAGCCTGAGGCGCAACCGCGCCGATGATCATGATAGATCTGATTCAGGCAGGTAGCTAGTTTGCCGCTGCCAGGGCCAGGCCCGGTTACCACCACCAAAGGCCGATGAGTTTCGATGAAGGGATTAGCACCATAGCCTGATTCGCTCACGACCAAATCAACCTCGTCGGGATAGCCACGGGTGAGGCGATGGGTCAGCACCTTGATCTGGCGCCGTTCCAGCTTATTGCAAAAGCGCCGCGCCGCCGGCTGATCGGCATAGCGAGTAATGACCACGCCCAACACCTTGATGCCCCGTTCGCGCAAATCATCAATAAGCTTGAGGGCATCTGTGTCATAGGCAATGCCGAAATTAGCCCGCATTTTCTTGCGTTCGATATCCCCGGCATAGATACATAAAAGCACCTCAGCTTGATCTTGCAGCTGTTGCAGCAGGCGCATTTTAACATTGGGATCGTAGCCCGGCAGGACGCGCGCAGCATGATAATCAAACAAAAGCTTGCCGCCGAATTCCAAATACAGTTTGGGAAATTGACGCTGCCGCGCGGCAATGGCCGCCATTTGCTCGCGCAGATATTTCTCGTTATCAAAGCCACGGGGTTGCATGTTGGTGTTCTTTCTTGAAAGGCTACATAATAGGCTTTTAGCCGGGCGGCGTCCAATGATTTCCCCGCTGACACCAAAACAAAGCTACAAGAAAGCCAATCCTGGTCCACAATGGCTCGACGAATCGCTTGATCAGGGCCTGGCAACCGCTTGACTTAGGCTGCTTGATCAGGCTTTATATTCCTGGCCCTGCAGGATAGGCCGTGAGGGCGGGGCTATCCCCAGGCTTGATCAGCGCGAGCTTGATCATGGGGGCTGCTGAAAGTGGGTTTTCTTTTGCCACTGAACAATACGACGGCGGGTGATCTGCTAAGCAATATGAGCCATCAAAACCATAGCATTCCTCAGGCACATAAAGATTTTGCGGCTATGGCCGGCGCTTTTTCTCTTGGCATCTTCAACGATAATTTTTTTAAACAGGCCGTCTTGATTTTAGCCGTGGCCAGCGGTCGCACCTCTCTACAGGGCTATGCCTTGGCATTATTCACCTTGCCCTTCGTTCTTTGTGCGGCGCCGGCCGGGTGGCTGGCCGACCGTTTTGCCAAACGGCAAGTTATCATCGGCTGCAAATGGTTGGAACTGGGCGCCATGTTACTGGGCGCCGCCGGCGTGATCCTCGGCAGCTGGCCTCTTATTTTTGGGATGCTTAGCGTTATGGGGCTGCAGGCTACGTTCTTTAGCCCAGCCTTAAATGGATCTATTCCAGAACTATATCCGGCCGGCTACGTAATGCGGGCCAACGCAATTTTAAGATTTGCTTCCACAAGCGCGGTTCTACTGGGAATAGCCTTGGCCGGCGTGAGTTTGGACCGTTCTGGCGTTATTGGAGGCTTTGCAAAAGGTCGAGTTTATGTAGGCTTGAGCGTGCTGATTGTAGCCCTGAGCGGAATCGCCTTAAGCTATGGAGCGCCATTCAGGCCGCCGGTGGGTTCGCCGCGCCCTTTTCCCTGGTCTGGCCCCTGGCATACTCTGAAAAGCATTCGCATGATGTGCCAAGACAAGCTTCTAACTATTGGGTTGGCGGCAGATGTCGGCATTTGGTTTATTGGATCGCTTCAGATTTTAATCATCAACCCTTTGGGCATCAACCAATACCAGCTCAGCAATACCGCCACCAGTTTGCTGCTGGTGACACAGTTAGCTGGTATTGCCGTTGGTGGGATACTCAGCGCCAAGTTGGTTGCACCAGCGCGTTGGCATGGCGTGCTGACGCCAGCGGGAATCGGCATGGCTGGCGCTATGTTGCTGGTAGCCTGCATCCCCTGGCTGCCGCAGGCGGTTAGCGTGCCAGCGCTATATATGGTCATCGCCTTAGCGGGGATACTGGGCGGAATGTTTCTTATCCCTGTGGAAAGTTTCCTGCAGATCCGAGCTGATCCGCGCCGAAAAGGAGAAGTATGGGCAACCGCCAATTTTGTTGTATTCCTAGGCATGCTGATGGCCGGGCCGTTATCCAACCTGCTCAACCTCCTTTGGAGGCCAACGACCGCCATCGGCATCATTGGCGCTTTTACTCTACTGGCCAGCTTTGGGTTACGATCCGCCTTGCGGCGGGCGATCGCTGGAGATATGGCCGCGACTCAAGCAAAATCGTTATCAGTCTGATGTTGCTAGGGCACTAAACGGCGGAAGGGTTTGCTTGGCAGATTACAACAAGCCAAACCAATCATGGATTAACGCATTCTATTACAGCATTGGGCCTGGCTTCAATGTTTAAAACAGCGCTGGCCTGTGAAGACCATAGCGGCGCCGGCTTCATTGCAGGCTTCGATGCTTTCATAATCCCGCTCCGAGCCACCCGGTTGAATGATAGCAGTAACCCCCTCGCGCAGCCCGACATCCACTCCGTCGCGGAAAGGGAAAAACGCGTCGGAAACCATGCAGCTACCCTTCAAGCCGCCTTGTTGACGCTCTGTTTCCTGATCGATTTCCGCTCGCAAAGATTTATCCGCTAGATTGTTATATGGCATTTTATGCTGTGCCCAACATAGGCGATCGGCCAAATTGCGGTAAGCTTTATCGCGGGCAAATTGAGCCATGCCAACCCGGTCTTGGCCACCAGCGCCGATGCTGATCGTAACGCCATCCTTGACATAGAGCACTGAGTTGCTGGTTACCCCACATTCTATTAGCCAGCCAAACAATAGGTCTGCATATTCCGACTGTGTCGGCAAGCGGTTGATTTTATATTCCTGGCCTTTATATAAAGTTTGCGCCGGCATAAGCTGTTCTTGGGTTCGGGTTACCGGTGAAAAAGACCATTGTGCCACGATGCCGCCATCCATCAGCGATTTAAAATCAACCACCCGTTCACAGGCAAAGCTTTCTAGGCGCGCCATGTTAGCTACGCGCATAACCCGCAGATTTTTTTTTGTGGCGAATAGATCGAGCACTCCGGCAGAGAAGCCAGGAGCCACCACCACCTCGGCATAGTTCTGGAGAATCAGTTCAGCAGTATCCCGATCTACGTCGCGATTAAGCGCAATGGCGCCGCCAAAGGCGGCCACGCGGTCAGCCAGATGAGCCCGCTGATAGGCTTCGGCTAGCGTGCTAGCCTTGGCCACACCGCAAGGATTATTATGTTTCACAATTACAGCACAAGGCGTTGACATAAGATAGCGCAAGATATTCAGGGCATTATCCGCATCGGTAAGATTGGTCTTGCCCGGATGTTTGCCCGATTGTAAGAGCTCCACGTCTGAAGCCAAATAACGGCCTGGCTGTATAAGGCGAACTGCGCCTAGTAACAGATTGCCGTTTATCAGCTTATAAAGCGCCGCTTCCTGGCCAGGATTTTCGCCATAGCGTAACCCTTTATTAACGCCATCAATCAGCCAGCTGGCTTTTTCATAGATCAGCGTTTGCCGCGTTTTGCCATCCGCGAAGGTGATTTCCATCGTAGGCGGGAAATGGTCGTCCATGATGGTTTTATAGGTGGATTTAAAATCTTTAATAGCCATAACTGTTTTTAAGAGGCAGATAACCTGTATTGAAAGCTAAAACTAGAGGGGTACAACAAATACAACTAAGGGCCAGCGGAAAACAGAGGCTGCCGCGAGGCTTTACTTCATCATGAACACCGTGCCGGCCGGCAAACCATCCTTGACCGAAGTGTTTTCGATATCGCAGCTATCATAACCGTCGTAGCTGCCACCATAGTATAGCTCAGGCGGCGCATCGCCTAAACAGTTGCCGCCTAGCAGGCAAGATAACAGCAAGGCCGCCGCTCCTAAAATAAGCATGTGTGATTTCATTTATACATTTCTCCTTTTTTCTCTAACACCTCAACAAGACTGGGATAAGGTCATCTTGGCGTTAACGAAAGCTAGCTTTAGATCAATTCATGATCTTATAGCATTGCTGCATATCGGCAACATTGCTACTGGCTAAATAGTTAGCAATGGCCGTATCATAAGCCATGGTATGCGCGAATGCTTTGCGAGCCAGCTCAAAACGGGTTTTCAGGGTGAGCGCGGAGCCTTCCTGTTTAAGTTCGCTGATAATCCGGCTATAATCAGCCGGGTCTGTCAAGGCGGCCACCCTGAGGAAATTTTTAGCAGCGGCGCGGAGCATGCAAGGGCCGCCGATATCAATATTAGCTCGGGCCTGCTCCAAAGTAGTACCAGGCGCTGAGATCGTCTTCACAAAGGGGTAGAGGTTCACAATAACCATGTCGATCTTAATGGCCTTAAGCCGGGCCAGGTCGCGAGTATGGGCCAGGTTGTAGGTTTCGCTTAGCAAGCCAAGATAGATCTTGTAATCCAGCGTTTTCACCAATCCGCCTTGCATCTCTGGCTGACCGGTATATTCCGTAACCGCAACCAGATGCTTGGAAGCCATGGCATCGCCAAGAATTTCCTTGGCGGCTTGATATGTACCACCGGTCGAATAGAGCGTCAGACGCGGGTTGCTGGCCACCAGCTCGGGAATGAAAGAATCCAGCCCGGTCTTATCGGAAACGCTCAGCAGCACATGTTCGACACGAACAAGGTTATCAATCTGTTCAACGATATTAATAGCCATAAATTACTCCGGCGGCAATTTATCATCTTTAACGGGCCGTTGTAAAGTTAATAAATCCTTTATGAAAACAAACGATCTATTAATTGCGCTAGATTTTCTAATCGGCACATGTTATTTTGATATTCCAATAAGCAACATAAACAGCGTATCCAGGCCAAAGATGGCTGGCTATAAACCAAGCTGGCAAATAAGCTATTAAGCTAAAACGCTGAAAAACAGAAAGGATTCATCATGAATACCAAGGAGATTTCCGGGAACCTATTGGCCCAGGACTTGCGTTTCGGCATGGTGGTCAGCAGATTCAACGATCTATTTGCGCAGCAGCTGCTGCGGGGCGCGCTGGATTGCTTCCGGCGGCATGGGGCTAGTGAAAATACGCTTACCGTGGTTTGGGTGCCAGGCGCCTTCGAAATCCCCTTAGCGATCCAGCGGCTGGCGCAAACGAAGAAATTTGATGCATTGGTGGGTTTAGGCGTGGTTATCCAAGGCGCCACCCCACACGCGAGTTTAATCAGCGGTCAGGTGGCCCGATCGCTCGCGCAGATTGCGCTAAAAGAAAACCTACCTGTCATTGACGGGGTACTGGCCACCGACAACCTGGAACAAACCATTGAGCGTTCTGGCTCTAAAGCTGGCAATCGCGGCTGGAGCGCCGCGCTAGCGGCTATTGAAATGGCAGCGCTCCTTAAAAAAATCACGGCACAATAGAGATGTCTACGCGGCGTCAGGCGCGGGAATGGGCTGTCCAGTTTTTATTTCAGCATGACTTCAACACTGAAGAACTCGGTCGGGCCTTTAAGGACTTCTGGAGCGGGAAAAAGGCCAGCCAGACCACGCGCCAGTTTGTCGAGAATCTCATTATAGGCGTGCTGAATCATCAAGACGAGCTAGACGCTAAAATTCATGATTATGCCGAACACTGGGATGTGAAGCGCATGAATGCCGTGGATCGCAACGTGATGCGCCTGGCTCTTTTTGAAATGTTACATCGTCAAGATATCCCCCCGGTGGTATCGATTAACGAGGCCGTGGATATTGCTAAAGCGTTCAGTTCGCCTGAATCCGGTCGGTTTGTTAATGGTATTCTTGACCGTGCGCGCCAGGATCTCACGCGGCCCAGCCGTAAAGCTCTGCCAACAAAGCAAATCCAACTAAGGCCCCAGGCTGACAAATAAGCCTATTTTATGGCTTCAGGTGCCAAAAAAGCATTATTGAATTTGGCAACATTGTTTTAAAAAACGCCCGCTATTTATTGATAAGATTAAAGCCAGAAATCGTTTAGAACCAGATTCGATTCGTTGAATCCGAGCGGGGCGCTTTCCTTTTGATCACAAGCACTAATAAATCAGCTAAGGAGGCTTTCCTTGCAGTCTGAAGAGCGGCATGAATACTGGATGGATCAAGCCTTGGAACTGGCCCGGCGTGCAGAAGGCCTAACCCGCCCCAATCCACCGGTGGGAGCTATTGTAGTGCGCCAGGGTTCCCTGGTGGGCCGCGGCTGGCATCATGCTGCCGGCAAACCGCATGCTGAGATTCTGGCGCTTGGTATGGCTGGCCCTAAAGCGCGTGGCGCGACCCTATACGTGACCCTAGAGCCCTGCAGCACAGCCGGTCAGACCCTGCCATGTGTTCCGGCTATTATCCAAAGCGGCATTCAACACGTAGTTATTGCAGCGCGCGATCCTAACCCGCGCCATTATGGACGGGGCGTACGCTGGCTGCGCCGGGGCGGCATTGAAGTGATTGAAAAAGTGCGTTGGGACCAAGCTCAAGACCTACTGAAACCTTTTGCGAAATGGGTCACAACAGAGCAGCCACTACTAACCTTAAAGTTGGCTTTGACCATAGATGGCAAAATCGCGGATAGCCGACGGCGCTCCCGCTGGATCACTGGGGCCAAGGCACGCCGCGAAGTCCAGGGGCTACGACGATCAGCTGATGCCATCTTGGTTGGAGCTGGAACGGTGCTGGCCGACAATCCATCATTATTGCCCAAGCCGGCAATGGGCCGCCAGCCGCTAAGGGTGATTCTAGATGCACGCGGCGTGATTACAACAGGCGCACAGGTGCTGAACGATGGCGCCCAGCAGCACACCATCATGGTCACCACAAAACTATGTCCGCTGCGCCGGCGGCAGCAATGGCTCGCCCAGGGCGCGCAGGTTTGGGTTCTGCCGACAACCCGCCAAGGCCTGTCCTTGCCCACTTTGATGAAGCGTTTAGGCAAGCTGGGGATATTACATGTACTTTGCGAAGGCGGCGGCAAGATCGCCGGCGCGTTGATTCGTGCCCACTTGGTTGATGCCTTTATATTTTACTTGGCCCCGCGCCTGTTGGGCGCCAGCTTATCCGTTAACGCGGTGGCCGGTCGCGGATGGCCATTGGCGACAGCTCCGCATTTAATCTTTACCGATTGCCGAAGATTGGGTAAAGACATTGTGATCACTGCTCTTCCACGCCAGTGCGCGAAAAACAAAAACGCTGCACGGCTGAACAGGCGCAGCGGCGAACGGATGATTAAAGCAGCGTTAAACGAGCGCCATCTAAAAATAGACTGATATTTTTTAGCAGATGTTCACTGGACTAATACAGCAGGTTGGCCAGCTAAGCCGTTGGGAAAAAATCAAGGCTGGTCAACGCTTGATAATAACCAGCGCAGCTTGGGCGCCAGCCTTGGCGCCAGGCGAAAGCCTCGCCGTCAATGGGGCCTGCCTAACCATCGTATATTGTCAAGGTCGTGAGATTGCTTGCGATGTGCTGCAGGAGACTTTACAGCGTACAACGCTAGGCGCTAAACAGCCAGGCGCCGCCTTAAACCTAGAGAGAGCTGTACGGATGGGCGACCCCTTGGGTGGCCATATGCTTACCGGCCACGTAGATGGCGTGGGAACGCTGTTGCAGCAACGATCCCTGGGACGCGACTGGTTGCTGCAGATCGCCTGTTCAAGCGATTTATTACAAGGCATGGTTCATAAAGGATCCATCGCCGTGGACGGCATTAGCTTGACGATCGCGAACCTGGATTCTCGTTCGTTTACGACTCATATCATCCCCTTTACTTGGCAGCACAGCAATCTCCATATCTTGCGAGAAGGCTCCGCCGTGAACCTGGAGACAGATATAATTGGCAAACATGTCCGGCGTTGGCTCGAAACCACCAGGGCATCAACCCAACTGACCATGGAACGCCTGCGGCAGGCAGGTTTTGATGAAGCCAACAACGACTCACACGCCAGCCCTTAACAATCGAAAACAAAAGCATTCTCCAGCCGGATTTACAGGCTAAAACCATTGAGAATTTGCTAGCTGCTTCTAAGCCATCAGAATTAAGCTTTAATCCGACGTTAAAGAAAATGGTTAGCTGAAAACAACGGCCGGCGGTTGGCGTGGCTGGCTTAGTTTAGGGCCTGCTCAGGTAGCCCCATTCCTGCAATCGCTGGCGGGCATGTTGAGCGTGTTGACCTTGTTGCACTTGCTGTAAGAAATATTGATATTGCTCGGCGGAGGCCGGGCGGCGCTGCATGCCTTCCAGCGCATATCCTTTGAAAAAAATCGTATTAGGGTTGCCTGCTAGAAGCCGGTCGTAACGACAAAAGGAGTCATAGGCGGCATCAAAATGTTTGCCGACTATGCGCGCCAGGCCAAGGATAAAAAGGGCTAGCGCATCCTGAGGATAGACCGCGGCAGCGGCCTCGGCAAGGCGTTCTGCCTCCACCCATTGTTTTTGAGTAAGGCGACAATCAGCCAAGAGCAGCAAGCCGGCGTAATCATCCGGTGTCTGCTTCAGGGCGGCCACAAAATAATCGATGGCGGCATTGAATTTCTTTTCACTCATAGCCTGGCTGCCACGCTGCATCAGTTCTATGGCGGCTTGCTGAGCACGCAGCCGCGCTGTTTGATCTAAGTATTGCTCTTGGTTGAGCGGATATCTTTGAGCGCCCTGGTATTTTGTGCGAATAGCATCAAGCGCTGCTTGATAACGCTCCTCGCTCATGGGATGGGTAGCAAACAGCAATTCAATGATATTGGGTTTATCTTTGGATAATTGACGGAGCATATCCATTAAAGCAACGCAGCCATCAGGGTTATAGCCGGCGCGGGTCATATACTCCAAAGCCAGTGCATCGGCTTCCCGCTCGGCCTCTCGGCTATAGTGCGCCAAGAGGGCGCCAGCCGAAACGGTGCCCAAGCCCGAGGCCAAGGCGGAGTATTCGGCCGCCAATTCCTGGGTGACGGCAGCCCCCAGACTCAGCGCCAGGTTCAAAGCCATGCCCTTACTGGTACTGGCCGCTGAATGGCGGGCGGCGACATGGCCGATTTCATGGCCCAAGAGTGCCGCCAATTCCGCTTCGCTCTGCAGCTTAAGCAGCATGCCGCGGGTTACGGCGATGCTGCCGCCAGGAAAGGCATAGGCATTGACATAGACAGCGTTCACACCCCGAAAGCTAAAGGGCATGTATGGGCGGTGCGAGCAGGCGGCCAGACGCTCTCCTATGGTCGCCAGATAACGGTTGAGCTGGCTATCCTGGATAGTGCCGTAATCGGCCGAAATCTGATGCGGAGCATGCAGACGATCCAGATTGATTTCCTCATTTTCCGAGAGCAACATGAATTGTTTCTTGCCGCTAACCGGGTTGGTAGCACATCCTGTTAGGAAAGCTGCCAAGGTTCCTCCCGACATGATCAGAAAATCGCGGCGAGATATCCAGCTGCTTTGTTGATGATGGATAGAGCGATTCACAGGGAACACTCAACATAACATTTAGTGGCGCCGACCGGAACCACTCAGATTAAGGCAACATCGATCGCCAAGCCAAGCATCGCTGGATTAACATAATTTTAGAAATCTTCAATCAGAATAGGGAAACTAATGGAACTAAGCAGCCTCGGCTTCTTTCCGCCCAACCGCCCTGCTAATCCCGATGGCAGCCACTAGCCACCGCCCGAAGGGCCAATAGCAGAGGTTGTCTTATATCTATCGATCCTGTTATCATATCAGCATGATTGCGTTAATCATAAAAAATCGATAACAAGGAGCGCGCATGGCTAGCAACAAAAAGAAACGTGTTGGCATTCTTACCGGTGGCGGTGACTGCCCCGGCCTGAATGCGGCAATCCGGGCGGTGGCCAAAACCCTTATGCATGATTACGGCTGCGAGATCATTGGAATCGAAGATGGCTTTGAAGGCCTGGTGGAAGGGCGTATGCATGCCTTAAACAATGCGGCGGTATCTGGCATTCTGGCCCAGGGCGGCACGATCCTCGGTTCATCTAATAAGGGAGATCCCTGGCACTACCCCCGCAAAGATACGAGCGGCAGCTTGGTTATCAGCGATGCCTCTCAAGAAGCTATGGATCATTATCATGCTTGGCAACTGGATGCCTTAGTGACCATCGGCGGCGACGGCACCATGGCCATCTCGCATAAATTAGCACAATTGGGCGCCAATATTGTGGGCCTGCCCAAAACTATTGATAATGATCTAGAAGCTACCGATCTGACTTTTGGTCACGACTCGGCCGTCTATGTGGTCAGCACGGCGATTGATATGCTGCATACTACCGCCTCATCACATCACCGAGTGATGGTGATAGAGGTGATGGGCCGATATGCCGGCTGGATAGCGCTGGCCGGCGGCCTGGCTGGCGGCGCCGACATGATTCTAATTCCGGAGATAGCTTTTCAATGGGACCCTCTCTTGCTCGCCATCTGCGAACGTAGTCGCCATGGCAAACGCTTCAGTATTATCTGCGTAGCCGAAGGAGCCCAATGCCCGGAAATGGGCTTAATTGTTAAGGAATACGACCATAAGCGCACTGATGCTAAAAGTTTAGGCGGGATAGGCGCTTACGTTGCTCAGAGAATCACCGAGGCCACCGACCTGGAAGCGCGAGTAACGGTATTAGGTCATTTGCAACGCGGCGGCTCGCCCACGCCATTCGATCGTATCCTAGCCACGCAATTTGGCGCGCTAGCGGCACATTTAGTCGCCCAAGGCCAATTCGGTCAAATGACAGCTTTACATGGCAATCGGGTCGAGCCAGTGCCCATCAAGGATGCCATTGCCAACCAGAAATTGGTTAAGCCAGATAATCAAATGGTCCTGGCAGCGCGCTCGGTCGGCACCAGTTTTGGCGATGAGCTATAAATGGATTGCCCGCGGTAACAAAAATGCGAGCCAAGGCAAGATATAATTTTGGATCGGCGAGGTTTAATCCCCAGATTACTAGCTATCCACTGATCCTAGCTGCTCTTTTGACGGCTTGCGGCCCGCGGCCGGGCGCCTTGGCTCCCCTGCCGGCCGACGCCATCGTGCTGGCATTTGGCGACAGTTTGACCTACGCCAGCGGAACCGAGCCAGAGAACAGTTACCCGGCGGTGCTCGAACGAATCAGCGGGCTGCAAGTGATCAATGCCGGTCAGCCGGGCGAATTAACCCAAGAGGGGCTAGAGCGCTTGCCGGCTTTATTAGACCAATATCACCCCGACCTTGTTATCATCTGTCATGGCGGCAATGACTTACTACAAAAACGCGACGAAGGCCAAATAGCTGATAACATCCGCAGCATGATTCGTCTGGCTCAACAAAGCGCTGCCGGGGTGGTCTTGATCGGCGTTCCTAAACCAGGTCTAGTGCTAACCCCCGCTAAATTTTATTCAAGGATCGCCAAGGAATTTGCTATTCCTTATGAAGAGCATAGCCTCGCCGCCATTCTTTCGCGGAGCAAATTTAAAAGCGACATGATTCATCCCAATGCTCA
This sequence comes from uncultured Verrucomicrobiota bacterium, assembly GCA_964444425.1. GTDB lineage: Bacteria > Verrucomicrobiota > Kiritimatiellia > JAAZAB01 > JAAZAB01 > CAYUHK01. Next base: position 14,528 of record CAYUHK010000010.1, on the reverse strand, counting down.
AGGCTATCGCATACTGGCTGAAGCTATAGCAGCTTTGCTTAAGAAAGAACAAATCTTAGCCGCGCATTAAGAGGTCGCGGCTGGATTTTCTTAGTATTGCTTTAGCTCAGATATCTAGGCTATTATCGCCTTGGCCCTCTAGCAGATAGCGGAACGCTTAAGGATTCGTCCATAACAACCAACCTAAAAGAAAAATAATACGATGATTGATCTACACACTCATTCCACTTTTTCCGATGGCAGCTTTACACCCGAGCAATTAGCCTTTGAAGCTGCCCGCTGCGGCCTATCCGCCATCGCCTTGACCGATCACGATAACATTGAAGGTATTGATAGATTTATGGCAGCCTGCCACAAGCATGAAGTGCGCGGCGTAGCCGGTGTTGAAATCAGTCTGGATTTTCCGAACGGATCCATGCATCTGCTGGGCTATTTTATTGATCATCATAACCAAGCGCTGGCCCAACATATTCAGCAGCTAAAAACTGGCCGAGCCTACCGCAACCAAAAGATATTAGAACAAATTCAAGCTATGGGAATGCCTATAACTATGCAGGAGGTGGCCGCGTTTGCTGGCGAGGATAACGTGGGGCGCTTGCATTTCGCCCAAGCCCTGGTGGCCCGAGGCTATGTGCGCTCCCGAGACGAAGCCTTTGATCGTTACCTGGCCAAAGGCAAGCCCGGCTATGCCAGCCGCCCACGCCTTACCCCAGCTGATGGCGTGGAGATCATACGCAGCGCCGGCGGGCTGGCCGCTCTGGCGCATCCCTTCACTCTAGCTCTGGATAAGCAAGCTCTTGATGATCTGGTTGGCGACCTAGCTCAAGCGGGTCTGCAAGGAATCGAAGTGATCTATCCTCAACATAATCCTAAACAGATTAAGCAATATCGTGATTTAGCCAGCAAATTTAATTTGGTGGTTACTGGCGGCACTGATTTCCACGGCGCCGCAATGCCGGACATCAAGTTGGGATCGGGGTTTGGTAATTTCAGCGTTCCTGACTCGGTTTTAGAAGAGCTCGATGCGCGGCACATCTCCTAAAATCAAAAACCTCTATATCCACATCCCGTTCTGCGACGGCAAATGTGGCTATTGTGCCTTTTACTCCACAGCCTACGACTCAAGCCTGGCTGATCGATTTTTGGAAGCGCTAGCCCAAGAAATAATCTTAGTTACCCAAGAAGTTAAGCGCCCTTTGCTCGCTGATACCATCTATATCGGCGGCGGCACCCCATCGACGCTTTCAGCCGCTCAGCTGGAGCGGCTGGGAACAATACTGCAACCCTTCCTAGCGGCTGACGCCCGGCCAATGGAATGGACTGTGGAAATGAATCCCGGCACAGTAACAGCCGCAAAGCTAGCGGCGCTGGTGCACCACGGCGTAAATCGCATCAGTCTGGGCGCTCAAGCCTTCGACGATGATGTCTTGCGTTTTCTGGGCCGCCGCCATTCGGTTGCCGACATCTTCCAAAGCTTCCGCAACATCCGCAAATCCGGCCTGAACAACATTGGGCTTGATTTGATTGCCGGCGTACCGCTCAGCGCTGGCGCAGAGAAATGGCAATGTTCCTTGGAACAGGCCCAGGCGTTAAATCCCAAGCATATCTCGGTCTATGCCTTAACCGCAGAAGAAGGTTCGCGACTCAGTCAGGCCATTGATCAAGGCAGCATAAGTCTATTGAGCGATACCGATCAGCTAGCGGCTTTAGATAGCGCCGAAGCCGTTTTAACAGCGGCCGGTTATCGCCGCTACGAAATATCTAACTACGCCCAAGCGGGATTTGAATGCCGCATGCATTGCGCTTACTGGCAAGGAGAGGAATATCTTGGCTTTGGGCCGGGAGCTGCCTCTCATGTTGGCCTGCTGCGCTGGACCAATCAGCCGGATTTAGAATGCTACCTGCAGACGCTCAATCAAAACAGCTTGCCGCAGCGGCAGCGGGACCCTTTAACCCCAGCTCTGAAAATTCAGGAGCGAATCATATTTGGCTTGCGTATGGCCACCGGCATCAGCGCCGCGCTAGCAGAAAATTATCAGGGCGCCTTACGGCGGCTAGCGCAAGCGGGCTTGCTGAAAAACAACAGTCAAAAACGCTGGATCTTGACGGCACGCGGCCGCCAGTTAGCCGATTATGTGGCAGTGGAATTAATGGCGGGGCCGGATCCGGCCCCGCCATTATCAAGACTTGATCAGTCGTCCCCAACCGATCAAATTATTATAAGTTAACTTCGCGGCCCAAACGCGCCGACTGATAGACGGCATCCAATAACTTCATGATGGTCAAACCTTCTTGAGCTGTAACCGCTGGGGCAGCGCCACGGCAAGCCGCTATAAATTTGGCATTCTGCACATGAAAAGGATTGCAATCTTTATATTTCGGTATGATATCCGTAACCTGCCCGTTATGCTCAGTCAGCAGCATCATGGGCTTGTTATCTAAAACTCGCAGCCCACCCTTATTGCCCAAAATCTCGACGTAGCCGGCCTCCTCAGCATTGGCGGCCCAGGCTATATCAAAACTCATACTGGCTAGTTTGCCGAAGCGCACAAAGCCAGAGGCATAATCTTCCACATCAAACTTGCCATTGAATTTAGGCGGACCAGCCCACATATCCACATAACGATAATTTTTTATCGGCGTGCCGAACTTGGCATAGGTCATAGCGCTAACCTGGGTAGGCTTCCATAATCCGCTGATATACATGGCCACATCAAACCAATGGACGCCAAGATCAATAAGCGGACCTCCACCAGACTGGGCTTTGGTGGTAAACCAGCCGCCTAATCCAGGGATGCCGCGCCGACGTATCAAGACGGCGCGGATGTGATAAGGCTGACCCAGCAGCCCCTTGACCACATAATCGCGAGCTAATTGAATCTGGGCACGTTGACGATTAACCATACCTATTTGGATAACCTTGCGCGCCTTCTTGCCAGCTGCGACAATATCGGCTGCTTCCTTAGCATTCATAGCCATCGGCTTCTCAAGCAAGATATGCTTGCCAGCCTTTAGTGCTGCCAAGGAAACTTCGCGATGCAACGCGTTGCCAACGCAAATGCTGACAGCATCAACATCGCTCTGGAGCAGCTTGCGATAATTGCTGAATCGCTGGCTGACGCCTAAACGACTGCCCTCGGCAGCCAGACGAGCTGCGTCAATATCGCATAATGCCGCTATTTCTGCCTGAGGACATGCCCGATATGCATCCGCGTGCACGGCGCCGATAGCACCCATACCAATAATACCAACTTTTACTTTTGCCATGATCTACCCTTTCTGATTAAGCATTTGTTTTAGAAAAATCACCGCTTCTTCGATATCGCGCTTAGGAGTTTCGCCGACTTCCCGTTCGATGGTTAAGTAGCCATCATACCCATTTGCGCGCAAGGCCTCCAGATAGGCCACAAAAGGCACCTGGCCTTTGCCCAAGGGCACTTCAGCGATATAATCGGAAGCTCGAAATCCTGGGATGGGTTTAGCAAAAGATCCATAAAGCTTTTCTGGATCCACCGGCTTAAGATTATTGCCATCCTTGGCATGGGTATGAACGATATAGCGAGCTAACGCCTTTACCGCCGCGGGAATGTTTTCGCGACAAACCATAACTAGATTCGCTGGGTCGAAGTTCACGCCTAGACCAGGGCCGATGTTGAGGTCATCCAAAAACGCACGCAGCACCGCCGCCGGTTCAGGTCCGGTTTCAATGGCAAAAACCACACCAGCTTCACCAGCGAAACGGCCCAGTTGTTCGCAGGCCTTAGCCATCACCATATAGCGGGGATGATTGGCTTGGGCTGGGATAACGCCGATATGGGTAGTAACGACTTGGCAGCCGAGTTCAACGGCCAAATCCAACACCTTACGGGAGTCATCAATGCGTTTGGGGTTATCTTCCGCAATCTGAAAAGCGTGGCCGCCGAAATCGCCGCAGAGCGCGGCTATCTCCAAGCCTAAATCAGCGACCCTTTGTCGCAGCCTGGTGCGATCCGCAGATTTAAGATTATCAGGATGGGTCTCGCCACCCGTGGCGTAAATTTGCACGCCCTGGACCCCCAGGTCAGCGGCAGCCTGTAATCCGCCGTCCAATCCAAGCCGGAACGATTCAACCATAGCACCGATTTTCATGATATCCGCTGTTCCTTTCTATGTTTATATAGCCTTAGTAGTTGATCCTGTTTTATCCTGTTTAACATTGATGCCTAGTTTGGTGATTCCGATCCGTTTGGCGGTATCAAGCACCGCCACGACATGCTGGAATGATACATCCCGATCGGCCTCGATCAACATGGCTTGCTCTTGGCTGGCGCCAATTAACTCGCGCAACTGTTCTTCCAATGCGTTGAGGGGCACCGGTTGGCCTTCAAGAAAAATCATTCCTTCCCGATCCAGTTGTACTGTTAAGGTCAACTGCTGGGGTGGGGGCGCATCGGTGGTTTTAGCCTTAGGCAGATTTATCTTAATCTGAGATTTAACCAGAAAAGGCGTTAGCACCATGAAAATAATTAACAGCACCAAGGCGATATCAATGAACGGAATCATATTGATTTCCGCCATGATACGGTATTTGCCGTTATGGGAAGTCACGGCCATTGCAAATCAAACAGCCTCGCCGGATAATGTTTCAATTAAGTTATACGCGGCCTGATCTATATCTTGGGTAAAGATCTCGATCTTACGAATGCAATAATTATAAAACATGACCGCCGGGATGGCCACCAACAAGCCAAAGGCGGTAGTGATCAGAGCTTCGGCAATGCCCGCGGAAACAACTTCAGGGCCAGCGCCGGCATTTAAGGCGATATCTTGAAACGCCCTGATGATGCCTAGCACCGTGCCGAATAATCCCACGAAAGGCGCGGTGCTGCCAATGGTGCCCAGGATGGAGACATGGGTTTCGAGTCGGTTGATCTGTGTTTGCAGGGCATAGCGAGCCGCACGCTCGCGTGCTTCCCGACCACCTTTTTGCAACAGAACTCTGGCAACCACAAGGGCGACTGGTTTATTAACCTGTCGGCAATAGTCGACGGCTCGATCAATCCCCTGTTCACGAATAATTTTAATAATGGTTTCTACAAAAGAGCGTGCGTGCAAGCGCGCCAGGCGAAACATAGTTATTCGATCCAGGATAACTGTTATGGAAATAACCGACATAACCAGCAGGATGCTGAGCACCGGCCAGCCGTGGATGATCATATCGCGAAATCCAAAACCGGTCATAAAAGCTTGCCTCCTTTAAAGGCGCACGCGGCTTAAATGAATGCAAGGCCGAGATCGACAAGCCGGAGCAATGGACGCCATTGTGAACATATTTTTACACAAAGCGCAATATAAAAAACAGACGGCTATATTCGCGCCATCAGATGAGCCGGCGGATGTTGGATATCAGGCCGCTTATCCAGTTAATTTGGCTATAGGTTATCCGAGCTAATAGCGATCGGGCAGAGCGAGGTTGAGGGCTCCTAACGTACCTTGTTAGCGGCACGCCGCTTTTGAATAATGGCTTCGGTCAGTGCGGCTGGCACTGGCTCATAACGTTCGAATTGCATTGAATAGCTGGCACGCCCTTGACTGAGGGTACGAATGACATTGGCATAGCCGAACATCTCGCTGAGAGGCGCCGAGCCGCGGATGATCCGGTATCCCGCGGCAGTGTCCATCTCAACAACCCGGCCGCGGCGCTGGCCGATCGTGCCGACAATCCCACCCACGAAATCTGCCGGGGTAGTGATCTCCAGCGACATCACTGGTTCAATTAAACGAGGCTTAGCTTTAAGAAAGATATCGCGAAAGCATACCCGACTGGCTTCCTGAAAGGCAGCATCGCTGGAATCCACCTCGTGGAATGAGCCATCAAATACAGTGACGCGAACATCCACCACTGGGTAGCCAGCCAGCGGGCCGGATTCCATGGCACGAGTTACTCCCTTTTCAACCGCCGGTATATATTCCGAGGGAATGCGTCCACCTTTAACTTCATTCACGAAGGCAAAACCCGTGTTATCAGATACTGGCTCTATCTTGAGACAAACATGTCCGTATTGGCCGTGGCCGCCAGTTTGTTTAACGTGTTTATATTGGCCTTCGGCAGCCAGAGCTACAGTCTCACGAAAAGCCACTTCCGGCGGCCCCACCGATACCGCCACGCCAAAATCGTTCCGCAGCCGATCCACCAGCACTTCCAGGTGCAGCTCGCCCATGCCAGAGAGCACGGTTTCTTCAGTATCTTGATCTAATTTAATTAAGAATGTGGGATCTTCTTCAGCGAGCCGATATAGGGCGGCCATGGTTTTTTCGCTATCCATGCGGCTTTGTGGTTTGATGCTGATCGACATGACCGGCTCAGGAAATTCGATGTTTTCCAAAACAATCGGATGGCGTGGATCACAAAGCGAATCGCCCGTTTTAGTTTTAGTCAAACCTATCACGGCCGCGATATCGCCGGTGCGTATCTCTTCAATAGCCTCCGAGCGATTGGCATGCATCCGTAACATCCGGCCCAAGCGTTGATCTTCATGGCGGGTGCTATTAATGACATTGGCACCGGCCGCGGCCACGCCGGAATAAACGCGCAGATAAGTTAGCTTGCCGGCGTGCTTATCATTGACGATCTTGAAGGCCAACGCAGAGAAGGGAGCGTCATCATTCGGCAAACGTTCAGCAATTAAATCGCCTTGTTCGGTGCCAACGACCGCCGGCAGATCGGCCGGCGAAGGCAAGAAATTCACCACTCCATCCAATAAAGGCTGAATCCCCTTATTTTTTAGGGCGGTGCCGCAGTATACAGGAACGAGCCGGCGAGCAATAGTGGCCTGCCGAAGGACCCGCAACAATTCAGTCGCCGGCAGATCTCCAGTAGCCAAAAAAGTTTCTAAAGCAGCATCATCTTGTTCGCTGCAGGCCTCGAGCAGGTTGGCGCGCCATTGCTCGGCCGCCGCTTGATGCTCAGCTGGAATAGCCGCGGCCACGCAAGGCTGATCGGGCGGCCCATTCTCAGGATAGAGCCAAGCCTGTTTAGCAATGAGATCTACAACGCCACGAAATGAGTCTTCTCGGCCAATAGGAATCATAACCGGCACGGCATTAGCTCTTAAAATGCCGCGGATTTTTTCCAGCACGCCGAAGAAGTCGGCGCCATCGCGATCCATTTTATTGATGAAGATAATTTTAGGAACGCTATATTTTTCACTTTGCTTCCAGACCTGTTCGGACTGAGGCTGAACGCCGCCAACAGCGCAAAAGAGGGCCACAGCGCCATCCAGTATTCTTAAGCTTCTTTCCACCTCCGCGGTAAAATCAATATGGCCGGGAGTATCGATCAAAGTGATCGCATGGTTTTTCCATGAAAAGCTGGTGGCAGCGGTGGTGATGGTGATGCCGCGCTCGCGTTCTTGTTCAGTCCAATCCATAACGGCAGCGCCCTCATGCACTTCTCCAAGCTTATAGGTCTTGCCAGAGAAAAAGAGCAAACGCTCGCTTACGGTTGTCTTGCCGGCATCAATATGCGCCATAATGCCAATGTTGCGCACATGAGATAGATCGATATTTCGTGCCATAAATTCAACTCCTACATTCTTACGTTGCCGGCTGGTAGCTCCTAGCCTGATATAACCGCGGCGGCGCCTAGCGCAGCCTGCTAGAGCAAGCTTAGGAAGATGGCAGCCAATAAATTGATTCGGCCAGCCGGTCGTTATAACGGATTCGTGCAGGCAAACATAACTGGTTGCCACGGGAAAAGATCGCCTTTTACAGCGTGATCTATAAGGCCATCCGGATAAAACGCGCCGCACTATGGAAAATTCGCATTAAAACTACAAGCATTTTTTTCTCGTCAAGGCGAGGCAGCCTTGCTATTAAGCCATCGGAACCACAACAGAAAGCTTAAATTATGAAAGCAATCACCATCCGAAATGCCGATTTTACAGATGCGAGCGCCATCTATACGCAAATAAAAGAACATCCTCTGGAAGTTTTACCGCGCTCGATCAGCGACATTGTGCAGAATATCGATCGCTTCGTGGTTTGCGAAGTCGGAGGCCAAATCGTCGGCACAGCAGCTTGGCAAATCCTTCCAGAAATAGGACGGGCCAATCATCCATCCATCGAAATTAAATCTGTGTCCATAGCCAAAGCCTTCCAGAAAAAAGGGATTGGCAGCGCTTTGATCAAGGCTGTAATCAGACGGATCAAGGTTTATCATCCCGAACAAATTGTAGTGCTGACATTTGTGCCGGATTATTTCCGCCGCTTCGGCTTCCGCGAAGTGCCTAAAGAGACCCTGATGCATAAGCTATATATGGGCTGCATCAATTGCACCAAATACGATTCTCCCTTTAGCTGCCCTGAAGTAGCCATGACCTTGAAAGTCTACAGGCGCAAACGCTCTCGGGCAACGCCTCTTTAGTAAGGCAAGGTAAAATCAATACGCATGCTGCTCAAAGAGCCTTGCATCCGCCATTATATTGAAGGTCAAGCCTTTAAAAGCCCGCCGGCGGAGATTGCCGCTGCTTAAGCCTGGCGCCGTCATTCGCTGCCGCCATAAATCCTCAGCATGTCAGCTACTTCCCATTGTTCCGCCTTGATGGCCCAAGCCAAAGGGGTGGCGCCTTGAGCGTCTCGGGCATTCACAGTGGCGCCTGCTTTCAAGAGCTGCTCCACGACCGCGGCATGGCCCTTGGCGCTGGCCATATGTAAAGAGGTCACCTGATTTTTTCCCCCCGTACGCAGATTGACATCAACGCCTTGCTCTAGAAATAATTTTACCAGATCAGCATGACCCGACTCGGCCGCCAGATGAAGGGGCGCTAGTTTAATAACGCCATATTTGGTGCCCAGAGCATAAAGATCGGCGCCAGCGGCGATGAGCAGCTTGACCAACTCTATTCGGTTAAAGGCCGCCGCCTTATGAAGTGGCATCATACCATAATGATCCTTGGCATTAACATTGGCTCCCCTGGATAAAAGAAACTTGACCATATTGGTTTGATCATCCATGACGGCCCAATGCAAAGGGGTAAAGCCGTTTTCCTTATCTGGCACATCGATCAGCTGAGGATGCTGGTTGATGATGCTTATTAAGCGCGGTAAGGATTTTTCTTGGATCGCTTTTTCCGCCTGAGTCATCTGCGTGCAACGGGTTAAAATCGTGATAAAAGCCACAACGGCTGCGCAGATGATCATCAGCAATGGCATTTGTTTATAGGAGATCTCGGTAGGTCGCATGGGCACCTGCTTGGCCTTGAAGAGAGCCTCGGCGAAATTACTTTTGCGCCGCACCTGTGGACGGGAGCGGGCCGCCTAATTCGCGGAGCCGCTCGCTAGCCGACTTGGCCTGAGCGCTTTGGCCATACAGTTTTAGCAACCGATCATAGGCCTCGCGGGCGCCCGCTACATCACCCACAAGCTCATAAGCTTGGCCTTTCAGCCAAAGCGCTTCGGCAACATAATCGTCAAAAGCTTCATAGAGAACAATCAGCTTGGTCAGATTTTCGTCGGTGACCTTCAGCAGCTCTTTATATTCCTGAATTCGGCCATGCTTGCGCAATTGCTCCGAGCGAGCCAATTGACAACGGGCTACGCCAAGCATAGCGCCGATCCGAGCTTCGCCTTTTTCCTGCTTCCAAACCTCAGTGAACATCTGCTCGGCTTGAGCATATTCCTCGTTCTTTTCAAAGATAGTGGCCAGCTTGACCTTGCCCTGGCGACCCGGCTCATACCAAGCATACTCATTAAGAACTCTTTCGTAATGCTGCTTGGCGGCGGCAAAATCGTTTTGACGGAACTTAATATCAGCTAGCCCGAACCAGGCTGGCGCCAAGGCGCGCGGATTATCCGGAAAATCCTTAATGATTTTGGCATAAACTGTTTCGGCCTTGGCCAAGTCATTAGCTGTTTTAAGCGCATCGGCGTAGTCAATTAACATCTCAGCGGAGAGTTGGACATCCGGATGAGTTGTTAACGCATCATTAAACGCTTTCAAGGCTTGATCATTTTGATTGTTTTTCAGTAGATAGCGGCCCATGCTAAACATCAAGCGCGCGCGCAAATAGCTATCATCCGGCCGCCGCGCCATGGCTTGGTTAAAAAAGGCGCTGGCCCCGGCAGCATCGATCATTTTATAGCGAACCAAAGTGCCGATATTTTCAGCAATGCTTGGAATGGCATGTTGAGCCTGGTCGCTGTCTGGATAATTGATCAACAGATCTTCGTATACACCGGCTGATTGCAATAGAGCGTCGCGAAAAACGGCTTTCTTAGCATCGGATAAAATAACTGGCGCGCCCATGGCTTTGGCTTTCTCGCTGAAGGCTTCGGCGCATTGGATCATACAGTCGGGCGCGCGCGGGTTATCGGGAGCCATTTCCAGGCTAGCCTGCAGATAATCGACCGCATCATCATAGCGGCCGTCTTGATTGGCGATATAGCCCAGAAAGAAGTAAGCATCCACATTGATAGGGCTATTGGGGTAGGCCTGGACTAGCTCATCCAGCGCCCGGGCCATCTGATGAAAATTAGTGCTGGCGTAATAGATAGCGCCAATTTGATAAAGGGCCACTGGCGCGATATTATTCGTGGGATATTCTTTATGAATTATATATAAGGCATCGCGCGCCTGATCAAGATTGCCGGCGGCGTTCAAGGCCATGCCCAATTGGTATAGGCCGGCTGGCCGGGCGCGGCTAGTCTTATAATGATCGGTAAAGGATTTTAACTCCTTGATAGCTTCGTTGAGCGCAGCTTTTTTATCGGCGATGATCTTTGCCTGCGCTGTGACATATTCCGACGCCGGTAAACTAGTAGCTACACTGTGGGGATCAAGACTTTCCGCCTTTTGCCATAACACAAAACCTTTTTGATAAGCCACCTCATCTTGAGCCTGAAAAGTGTCAGTTTTTCTCGGAAACTTTATGAGGATATCATCCAAAATACTTAAAGCCTTATCCCAGTCGCCCAAGGCGGCCAGGCTCAGCGCTTTAAGGTAGAAGGCATTGGGCAGGTAACGTCCTTTGGGAAACTTGTCCAGGTAAGCCTGCGCCGCGGCCGCTGAGTTCGAGGGTTGATTTAATAAATATTCGGCCGAGAAGCGCAGATAAAAGGCTTCTTCCGCGGCCTGGCTATTAGGATATTCAAGCGCGCTTTTAGTAAATTGTTCTGCGGCCTCAGCCACATTGCCCTGCGCCATGAATAGCTGACCGATGGCAATGCTAGCCATCTCGGCAATGGGGCGATCTGTTCCGAATATCTCTTGGAAATCCTCGAGCTCTATAGCGGCCGCCGCAGGTTTTTTCTCCTCAATATAAGAGCTCACCAACAGATAATTAGCTTGTTCTTTTTCGTTCTGCGCGGCGGCCTCGGCAGTCTCCAGCAGGTGCCGGCAGACAATGCGCGCCTCGTCATAACGGCGCTGCTTATAATAGGATACCGCTATTTGTAGATAGGCGGAAACCATAACGTCGGCGGCCTCCAACACGGAAGTGCGTTGAGCTCTTAATTTATCTATTTCTTTCTTGATATATGCTCCGTCCCCGCCGGCGCCAATATCGGCGGCATATTTTTGGGAAAGAACGTCCAAGCGTATATCTAGATCTTTAACAACATCCTGTTTCGTACGCACCTCGCGAAAGCAACGCATGGCGTCCCGATAGGCTCCGGCGTTAAACCAGGTCTGAGCCAGCGAAAAGAGACTGTTATTGGCCATGGCCAGATTGCCTTCGCCCTTAGATAATTGGTTAAAAATATTGCGCGCCTTTTCCATGAATGCTTTAACATCTTCCGGCTTGCCGGCCTGCATGCGTTCCATGCCAAGATGACTGTATATATTGGCCAACAGATATTGGGCGTCTCTAGCCACAGGATTCGCAGGGTATTTTTTAATGATGGATTGCAAGTCGGTTTCAGCCGAATTGAATTTATCGCCCAAATAATTGGCATAGGCCCGACTATAGAGAGAGTTAGGTATATTGCTGTTGGTGGGATAGCTGTTTTGAAATTCAGTATGCAGCTTGGTTGCCTTGGCGATATTTTCTTTACGCTCAGCAGTGCCGGAATCCTGCTGGGAGGCCATTCGGGCATAGGAGTCGGCCAGTAGAAACTTAGCTTGCTGGCGGCTTATCTCGTTGGGCGAGCGAACCCCGGCTAAGTCTACAAGTTTAGGGATGGCTTTTTCGTAATCTTCAACGAGATAATAACACCAGGCCAGATCAAAATTAATGGCGATAATATTTTCGTAAGTCTCGGTGATTTTTTCAAATGCTTTGATAGCTTCACGATAACGACCAGCTTCTAGATGTTCCTCGCCTATTTTAGCTAGATCGTTATTATCGGCCCGCGCAGTAGCGAAACCGATCAGTATCAGAGCGGTTATCATCCAAAACAAACCGCCTTTGCTAAGCTTTGACATGTTGAACCCTCCCTATCGCTAGCTGGTATTATCCATGGCTGAGCGATTCTGGCAGAATATTTTAGAACATAAAAGCTATGGCCTTAATACAACACTTTTTTAAAATAAGCGAGATTTTTATTTGTTTTAGATAGATGATTAGATGTCGTCTCCTATGAGGGTCGCGAGGGAAGGATATAAAAGATGAAACTCGTAGAAATCCAGCTCAGGCCAAGAAGCCATGCAAAGAAATCTCTGCTTTTTTCTTGAATCATCTATCAAGGGATGGGCTAGCTTATAGTTTCTCCAGATCAAACCCCGGCCGGAACCACTCGACTCTATTTCTTCTTCTAAAAATCATCTGGAGACATGCCTTTTCTGAGCCTGGTAATCGGGTCTCTTTCTGCTCATAAACAGCTGCGAGATCTCCTAAGCTAAACTTTAGAAGAGACTTAATAACATCCAATCCAATGGCTTAGGCGATAATGGCCAACCGCAACCATGCAAACTTTCTTATTAAGGCCATCATTATTTTACTGTTGCGCTTGCTGCAAGAGCGGCCGCGCCGCCGCCGGATGATAGTCGCGTTTTCTTCATTAATCGCATAACTTTTTAAAATGGCCAGCAGCATAGCCAAGAAGTCTAGCGCCGCCAGCAATTTTCTGCGACGCAGATTGAAACCAACGGGATAGATATTGCATAAATAAGCGGTCGTTTAGGATGCGTCAAGGCCCTTAGCGACAGCGGGAGATAACATCTTTTATAATGATCCCTGACATTAGCTTGGCCTGCCCAAGACCAGCGCGACTCAGCCAATATTTCCCATTTTTATTTGTTTTTTAATTTGACAGTGCCGCGCGCTTATCGGTATCTTGGCAACTGCTCTACGAGACAGGGCAAGAGATATCCTGGCCCTTGAGTTGCTTGGGTTTTTCTGAGAATTATCGATATGATACATGCGGGTCATGGCATGCGCGCCTTATGTTTAGTTTTGCTGATATTTGGCGGCATTCTCTTAGCAGCCTCGGCGGAAGACGTGATCACTACGCAGACTAGGGAGTTTCGCGGCCAAGTTCTGTCGGCTGATCCCACGGGCATCCGCATTGCCCTTAGCGGCGGCGGAGAAACTATTATTCCACGTTCACTTATTATTGGCAAACCACGGATCGCTGCGCCAGCTAGTATTCTAAGCGGCATCAAAGCTTACGAACAAGGCAAGCTTAAGGAAGCTCAGCTTAATCTAAGCAAAGCTGCCATGCAATATCAGGGTTTAGATCTCGATTGGGCCATGCAGGCTATTATGTATTATGGCCGCAGCTGTTTCGCTAACGGAGAATATGAGAAAGCCGCTAAAATATTTAGCGCGTTCTTAGAGGCTTACGCGGATGAGCCCATGGCTATTGGCGCGCAGATCGGCCAAGCTGAAATCGAGATCTCGAAAGGAAATTATGCGGCGGCCGCCGCTAAGCTGCGCGAGTTGGCCATTGAATTTGATAAGCAATTGAAGCCCAACAAGGATCAAATCGCCTATGCCGCTGAGATTTATCTGAACCTAGGCCAAGCTTTAGAGAATCAAACCAATGATATCGAAGCTTTGGCCGCTTATTTGAAAGTGACCGCGCTTTATCCAGCCGATGCCTATTACTCTGAGGCTCTCTATCGAGCAGCGCGATTATATCGAAAATTAGATCAGCCTCAGAAGGCGGAAATGTTATATGCCGAATTAATCGAAGACCACGCCGGCAGCGAGCTGGCTACAAAAGCCAAGCGCGAAAAAGCCTCCTTGCCGCGGCAGCCAGATGCCGCCCCAAGTGCTCAGCCATAAAGGCGACCATTCAATTTAATAGCGATGAATCAATGATTGATGTAAAGCAAGAGAACCTAAGGGGTGGATTATGTTTAGTCATAAAGCAATGAAATGGAGTTTATTGACCAAACGCGTGCTGTGCGCCTTACTGGCGATCTGGATGCTTAGCGCGGTCGGATCGGTTGTGCTGGCCCAGGATGCCGAGCCAAAAGGGCCACCTTCAACCTTTTTTGACTATTGGGACATGGCCGGACCAACTAAGTGGGCACTGGTAGGCTCAGCTGTTTGGTGCACGGCATTGTTGATCGAAATTCTTATTCGCGTACGCTTCAAGGTTTTTTG
>CAYUHK010000009.1:34538-50240 GCA_964444425.1 uncultured Verrucomicrobiota bacterium | reverse complement strand
CGCGCATTTATCCAGCAGGCTGAGAGCGGCTACCCAATCAGATTGGGCCGCCGCAATATCCGCCAGTGTAAAAAAAGCTGCCGCGCGCAAATCATTGGCAACATTTTTTTGTTCAATAAGGGGCAGCACAATCCGCCGCGCCTGAGCAAGGCTGCCTTCCGTAAGATAAAGGCGGCTCAATAAATTACGCCCTTCCTGGCCAATCCGATCAGCTGGAGCCAGCGCCATCAATTTTTCCAGTACAGTGCGCGCCGATTCATTTTGGCCAGCCGCCAATAAAGCTTTGGAGCCATCCAGGAGATTGACTGGCCCCTCAGGAGAATTGCCATAAAGGTCGGCAAAACGCGCGAAACATTCTATGGCAGCATGATGTTGTTCGAGCTTTAGCAAAGACCAGGCCCTGAGCCTCAAAACCTGAGGTTGCCAAGGACTGCTCGGATATTTTTCTTCGAAATCATTTAAGAGCTCCAAGCTGCGCGACCATTGCTTCAGCTCAAAATAGGCCATGGCCATCCATAATTCAAAGGAGTCGTTCAGAGCGCTAGCGGCAGCCGCCGCACGGTTAGCAGCCAATAGATCCAATGAATCTTGATAGCGCTTTTGTCCGTAAAAGGCCTGCGCTAGTCGCAGAGCGCCTTCCAACTGTTCAGCCGGCTCATTTGCCTCAATCCGCAGATATTGTTCGATTTTCTTTTGCGCCAATACATATAAGCCATCTTCCAAAGCGGCTTTAGCATCAATTAACAGGTCTGAGCCAGGCCGCGCGTGCGCAGCCGCAGCAAAGCTTGACGGAGCAAGCAAGATTAGCCCAGCCAAGGCAACCGGAAAGCAACGGCGCAAAGTAATAATAAAATAAAGATAGGCCTTCATGGCTTGGATAGGTTGCTGATCTGCTTAGATATTTTCCCTTCTGAGGCCCGGCTCAACACTCGACTCAACAGCTCACCAGTGTAAGAATTTAAGCAGCTGGCTACCTGTTCAGGCGTGCCTTCAGCGACGATAGAGCCGCCAGCATCGCCGCCTTCCGGCCCCAGATCAATAATATAATCGGCCGTTTTAATGACTTCAAGATTGTGTTCTATCACCAGCACGGTATTCCCAGAATCGCGCAAGCGCTGAAGCACTTCCAGCAATTTTTGTATATCATTAAAGTGTAGCCCGGTGGTCGGCTCATCCAATAAATACAAGGTACGCCCAGTGGCCTGGCGGCCTAGCTCTGAAGAGAGCTTCAGCCGCTGAGCCTCGCCGCCGGATAAGGTGGTGGCCGGTTGGCCCAGTTGAATATAGCCGAGTCCAACCTCCGAAAGGGTTTTCAATTGGCGGCGCAAAGCTGGTATACGGGTGAAGAACTCCAAAGCCTCGTCAACGGTCATCTCGAGCACGTCAGCGATGTTTTTACCATTATATTTCACCTCCAACGTTTCAGCATTATAACGCCGGCCCTGACATTGTTCACAGGTAACATAGACATCGGGAAGAAAATGCATCTCGATCTCCAAAATACCATCGCCCCGACACTTTTCGCAGCGGCCGCCCTTGACATTAAAGCTGTAGCGCCCCGGGCCATAGCCGCGCACTTTGGAAGCCGGCAGGCCGGCAAAAAGCTGGCGAATTTGCGTGAAGGCGCCGGTATAGGTGGCGGGATTGCTTCGCGGCGTGCGCCCAATGGGCGTCTGATCAATAACCACTACTTTATCCAACTGCTTGGCCCCTTTAAGGTCGCTATGCAAGCCCGGCCGTTCCTTGGATCCGTAAAAGCGCCGGAATAAAGCCCGACGCAAAATATCATCCACCAAGGTGCTTTTGCCGCTGCCGGAGACACCGGTAACACATACCAGCAGGCCAAGAGGAATCTTAACGGTAATGTCTTTCAAATTATTTTCTCTGGCCCCAATTATGGTTAGAAATCCGTTCAAGGCCGCGCGGCGGCGTTCAGGAATCTCGATCTTCAAAGTATGATTCAAATAACGCGCGGTGAGCGAGCGCGGCTCTGCCAAGAGCGCTGCGGGCGGGCCAGCAAATATGGCTTCGCCGCCATGCCGGCCGGCGCCCGGCCCCAGATCCACCACGTAATCGGCTTGGCGGATGGTATCCTCATCATGCTCCACAATGACCACCGTGTTGCCGAGGTCGCGCAGGTTCTGTAAAGTCCGAATCAGCCTTTGATTATCGCGATGGTGCAAGCCAATACTGGGTTCATCCAAGACATAGAGCACACCAACCAGGCCAGAGCCAATCTGCGTTGCCAGGCGAATGCGCTGAGCTTCGCCGCCGGATAAACTGCCGCTTTCCCTATCCAAGTTTAGATAATCCAAACCTACATCGGCCAAGAAACGCAAGCGTTGGCGAATCTCTTTTATCACCTCATGAGCTATTTTTTCTTCCTGGTCGCGCAGCTGGAGTTGTTCAAAAAATAATAGAGCCGCCTTAATCGAAAGCCGGCAAACATCCACGATCGACTTGCCAGCAATGTGGCAGGCCAACACTTCAGGTTTAAGGCGGGCGCCTTGGCAGGCGGCGCAAGGCCGACGGCTCATGTACTGTTCCAAGCGTTTTTTGACAAGCTCGCTAGGGCTATTGGCATGGCGGCGCTGTAAATTAGGAATGACGCCTTCAAACACTTTCTTATGTTGGCGCCAGGCGCCGCCGCGCCAAAAGCCAAAGGTCAACTCTTCTTTGCCCGACCCAGACAATATGATTTTACGAATGCTTTCAGGCAGCTCTTTAAAGGGCCTATCCAAGCCAAATCCATAATGCCGCGCTAAGGCCCGCAGCAAACCATTGTAATAGATAATCAGGCGCCGGCCACCCCGGCGCCAAGCGTGAATGGCGCCCTGCTCGATGGAAAGATCAGGGTTAGGCACGATGAGGTCCTCATCAAACACCAGGCGGATGCCTAGCCCCAAACAGGATGGACAAGCTCCATAGGGGCTATTGAAAGAAAAATGGCGCGGCGTCAATTGTTCGAAACTAATGCCACAATCCGGGCAGGCGTGTTTTTCCGAGAAGAGCGTTTCGATCCATTTAGCATTATCCTCATAAAGCGCAATCAACAGACCATTCCCGTGGCGCAGAGCCAATTCAACCGAATCGGTTAAGCGAGAACGAATAAGCTTGGTGATAATGAGTCGGTCAATAACCAGATCAATATTATGTTTTTTTTTGCCGTTCAAGGCAGGGGCCTTATCCAGCTCCAGCAAGTCGCCATCAATGCGCGCGCGCACAAAACCTTGGCGACGCATCCCGGCCAAGATATCTTCATGCCGGCCCTTGCGCTCTCGGACCAGTGGCGCTAACAGAGTGAGATTGGTTCGCAATGGCAAGCGCAAGAGCCGCTCCACGATTTCCTCGGCGGTCTGCTGGGCCACGAGCCGCCCGCAGACCGGACAATGCTGACGCCCGATATGAGCAAAAAGCAGACGCAGGTAATCATGAATTTCCGTGCTGGTAGCCACGATGGAACGCGGATTAGAGCCGGCCGTCCGTTGTTCAATGGAAATCGCCGGCGATAGTCCTTCGATATAATCCACCTCGGGCTTTTGCATTTGCTCCAAAAATTGGCGTGCGTAAGCCGAGAGGCTTTCCACATAGCGCCGCTGGCCTTCCGCGTACAAGGTATCGAAGGCCAACGAAGATTTGCCCGAGCCGCTTAATCCGGTAATAACCGTCAGGCGATTGCGTGGCAGTTTCACCGTAATATTCTTAAGATTATGCTCGCGCGCTCCGGCAATAGTGATCCACGCGTTATTCATGCCTGTTATTCCTCAAACAAGATCAAGCCAATTAGGCACTATAACAGGACAGGCAGACCCGATCCAGAGAGTTTTAAGCTTGAGCAGAATTGTTTCAAGCTGGCCCTAGAACTTTAAGTGTTAGAGGCGCTCAAGGAGTTGACAAGGCCGGTTAGAAATTCACTAAAGTAAAATTGGACTCAAACACTAACACGGCGGCGGCCGAGGATTTCGCCATAAACTCCAAGCAGAATGGCTAAGGGCAAGCCTGGATTTTATAAAGTGCTTAAGCAGTCCTAACGCAGCTGGGCTTGATCAAAGAGGGGCAGCATAAAAATTGCCTCAGACATATATCCGGGCAAAAGGGAAGCCACGCTGAATATCGTCCCAGCCGGCAAGCCCATTAAAACGGAAACATCAAAAACCGCTTCGCTGGAGAAGCCGTCATAGTACCCGCCACGAAAACGCGCATTCAATATATAGATATCGTCCGAAGACATCTGCAGAAAAGAGGCGTGATCATAGCCATCATAAAAGCCACCGTGGTAGATATATTCGGGAGGATCACCCCAAGAAGTTGCAACCAACACATTGAATACTAGTGTCAACATTCCTAAAAAGGCTGCTATGCGCTTCATATCCCTGCCCTTTCATTAACTTTAATGTACGAGAATCTAAACATTTTTCAGAATATATGTCAATGAGGTTTTTTATTTTTACTTTAGCGCCTGGCCATTAAAAAGACAGCCTGCTAAGCCATACTGCACCAGTTAACCAGACGGACGACTCAGCCTAATCCTTGATCAAGAGCTTCCTGGCGGCTATTCGCTCTGAGCAGCTCGGGCGCCGAGGGCTTTAGAAGCGCCTGGCAAGCGCCGCACGCGGGCGCCGACGGCAGGCTCTTCTGCTAGCGGCTGATGCGCACGAATATAAGCGACAACCGCTTCGCGTACGTCAGCATCGGTTTCTTCCAGCCGAGAGGTTGGGCGATCGACCAATTGACGCAAACGTGGAAAACGGCCGCCGGCCGAGGCTAGATCATGGCTATTAAAAGCCACCTTGATCCGCTCAGTAGCTTTAAGCTTACGCCCAGAGGCCAGGCAAATATCGCGCACCCGGTATGTTCGCGATCCAGGCGTCGGCGGCGCGGCGATTTCATATGTTATGCCATACACACCGCGGAACTGCTCCGTCTTCAAATAGCGGCTGTTTTCCTCCAATATTTCTCGCAGCTCCGCCAGGTTAAGCTGGGCCACCGCTATGCTGTTTTCATACGGCATAATACGCCAGACATCGCGCATGCGAATAGACCCAGCCTTGAGCGTGGCCGAAGTCAAGGTTCTATGAAACACCACCTCGGCTTGAACTGCTTCCGCTATGGCGCCTGCCAGTAAAGTTTGCACCGCCGACTGGCCAGGATGAACGGAAGCAGGGGGCAGGGCGCTGGCGGCCTGACCAATCTCCTGGTTCAAATAGCGGCGGGTTTGCAGCAGAGCCTCAGCACAGGATTTCTCCAGATCTGCTGCCGGGGCAATACTGGAATCCACCGAGATCAGTTCGGCTGTTCGACCAGTGACGCAATGGCGCTGCCGATCCACTTGCAAGCCAACCTTAGCCAGCCAGAGGCCATGCGCTCCAGGTTGAATATAGATGGCACCCCGCAGGTCCCGCCCCTCGATCGGCGTATGGGTATGCCCACCAAAGATCACGTCAATCTCCGGAAAGGCCCGCGCGATCGCGTTAATTTCATTGGCGGCGTCATCGCCCCATTTACGCCAACCCTGATGGGCAACCAGCACTAAGACATCCGGATGCTGAGCGCGCACAGCCGGCATAATTCGCCGTAGCGCCGGCAGCGATTTTTCGAAAGTCAATCCACCCAAGAGCCGCGGTCGGTTCCAAAGCGGGGTCGCTGGATTAGCCAAGCCAACAACAATCACCCGGGCGCCGGCCACCTCCTTGAGCATAAACGGACTGATCGGAAAAGCTTGCGCGGCCGGGCCGGCGCTGGCCTTAACATTAGATGCTAGAATAGGCATGGGCGCCTGAGCATAAAGGCGCGCTAGATTGGCGAAGCCCCAGTCAAATTCATGGTTGCCTATCACCAAGGCGTCATAACCTAAGGCCTTAACTATTTCCATCACCTTGGCACCCCGCGTCAAAAAACTTTCAGCAGCGCCTTGAAACAAATCGCCACCGTCAAGCAACAACAAGTCGGGGTTCTGATGGCGAGCCTCTTGTATCAGAGTGGCGCAGCGCAGCAGTCCGCCAGCGAGCTCTGCTTTATGTTCTGAGGTTACTCCGCTAATATGTCCGTGCAGATCTGTCGTATAAAGCAAGGTTAGAGCAACTTCGTCAGCATAGCTCCAAACGGCCAGCAGGCCACTCAGCAGGCCCAAACCCATAATCAATTTTATTTTCATTTGAGAGGCCTTAATAGACGCCAACATCAAAAACAGAATCCCCGAGCTTGCTTTCCGACAACCAAGTGTTATTTTGCAGACAAAGCATAAGTTTTCAATCAAGAGCATTATATGGGAGTTTAGGCATGTATTCAATAATGCTAAAATCAAAACTACACCTGGCGCGGGTTACTAAGATCGCGCTAGCTTACGAGGGTAGCATCACTATAGACCGCGAGTTGATGGAGGCCGTTCAATTATTGCCTTATGAAAAAGTACTGGTATCCAACATGGCCAACGGGCAGCGCCTGGAAACTTACGCCATCCCCGCGCCGGCAGGGTCGGGCGAGATCGGTTTAAATGGGCCAGCGGCGCATCAGGGTGCGATAGGAGATCAACTAGTCATTATGGCCTTCGTCCTGACGCCGACCGAAAAGGCGCGCAGCCAGAGGCCTCTGGTCCTAATCCTCGACGAAAACAACAAGCCGACTGGGCCTTTGAAAGACACCTAAATCATCCGCCTGGCCATCATGGCATTATTGGCGGCGCTGGGACAATCCTTGATGGACCAGCGCTTTGACCACTCCTCTGGCCAAAGCGTTCAGGCCACTTGTTCGGACGACAAGGGCTTGGCAGCAGCCGCGCCCGCGCTCAGTTGGCGGCGGCTTAGGCTGGCCTGGTCAGCTGCGGTCGCATCCGCGAAATAACGATTAACAACCGCCTTGGTTATATGGCATGGGGATGTCCGTTTCTGCTTAGGTGCTTCATACATGATGTCCAGCATCACGCGTTCCAGGATAGCGCGCAGTCCGCGCGCACCGGTTTTTTTACGGATGGCCAGGCGCGCCAATTCCTTCAAGGCGGCTGGAGCAAAACTTAGCTTAATCTCCTCCATGGCCATCAATTTCTCGTATTGACGGATCATGCTGTTGCGTGGCTCGGTTAGCACCCGGACCAGGTCGTTTTCGGTCAAGTCTCCTAACGCCGCCACGACCGGCAAGCGGCCCACGAACTCAGGAATCAACCCAAAACGAATTAAATCTTCTGGCTCCACGGCTCCCAATAAAGCGGCGGTAGAGTTGGTCCTGGCCGGGGCAGCGCCAGTGCTCTGGGCTGGCCTGAATCCAACCTGGCTGCTGCCGAGACGGCGGCGGATGATCTCCTCTAAGCCGACAAAGGCGCCGCCGCAGATAAATAATATGCCCGCCGTATTGATGCTAATAAACTGTTCCTGAGGATGCTTACGACCGCCATGAGCGGGAACATTAACAATGGCTCCTTCCAGAATTTTCAACAAGGATTGTTGCACGCCTTCGCCTGAGACATCGCGGGTGATCGACACATTCTCCGCCTTGCGCCCGATCTTATCAATCTCATCAATATAGATGACGCCCCTTTCGGCCCGACTCACATCCATATTGGCGGCCTGAATCAAACGCAGAAGAATGGTTTCCACATCTTCGCCCACATAGCCTGCTTCGGTCAGGGGAGTGGCGTCGGCAATGCTAAAGGGA
Source organism: uncultured Verrucomicrobiota bacterium (assembly GCA_964444425.1). Taxonomy (GTDB): domain Bacteria; phylum Verrucomicrobiota; class Kiritimatiellia; order JAAZAB01; family JAAZAB01; genus CAYUHK01. The sequence continues at coordinate 42,593 of CAYUHK010000009.1, read as the reverse complement.
ACATCCAAGACCCGCGCCAAAGTCTGGGCCAATAAAGTCTTGCCGCTGCCGGTTGGTCCAATCAAGAGAATATTGCTCTTCTGAATTTCTACTTCTGCCAAAGGATCGCTTTTGGGTAAACGCGATTCCTGCACCAAACGCTTATAATGATTATGCACGGCCACCGCTAAGGTCTTTTTAGCAAACTCCTGGCCAATCACGTAATCGTCTAGAAAGGTCTTAATTTCATGAGGCGCTGGCACGCGCAAGGCGCGCACGGCCTCGGCCGCACGCTGGGCCTGTTCTTGGCGCGCGATGGCAGCGCAGAGCTCTACACAGGCATCGCAGATATTGACGCCAGGACCGGCAATCAACTGGCGAACCTGGTTCTGGGCGCGCCCGCAGAAAGAGCATTGTGGTTTAGTTTTTTTCGCCATATCGAGCGTCGTTAAAACAGCAGAAGCTAAAGGCTAGGAACAGGCCGATAATAGTACATCAATGGATCTATGTCCAAGCTAATTGTCGCCGATTAAATGGCGACTGGCCACAGGTCGGAGCTAAGGCTTAGGCTGCTGCCTGGATAGGCGGGCGCTGCTTAAGAACAAAGATGTGGCGAATCCCACTGTTAAAAAAATGGCACCAGCTGAAAAGGTGAGCCGGCCAGCCTGACTTAGATAGCTATCCTTAATCCAAGCTGCCAATTGGGGCCCCACGATGCCGCCAACCCCCCAGGCGGTTAACATCAAGCCATAAATCATAGACATTTTTTTAGCCCCGAAAGCGTCTAACACTAAGGCCGGCATGGCCCCAAAACCACCGCCATAGCAGAAAAGCACGTAGCAAACCAAAATACCAAAGAGCCATGGATTAACGCGTTGGCCCAATAGGGCTAATGTTATAAAGATCAGAACCTGGGTGCCCAACATGCTCCGAAAGGCTTGCACACGGCCGATCCGGTCGGACAACCATCCCCAAACCAATCGCCCAGCTCCATTAAACAATGAACTGGCCGCGATCAAGCTGGCGCCATAGCAAGCTAAACGATCGACACTCAGGCTGGGATCCAGCCCCTTTAATAAATCTTGCAATAACGGCGATTGGAAACCTATCAACATAACTCCAGCAACGATATTGCAGAAAAACACAAGCCAAATAATGCTCGCCAGATAAGAGTCGGCGGCGCGTGCTCTTTGGCCGTCCAGCCTATTGCCAGCGGCACTTAAATCCGAGGCAGGAGCCAACGCCGCACAATAGACCGCGGGTGGGTTGCGCAACACCCAGGCCAAGGGCAAGGTTAGGGCAAGAAAAATAAGTCCTAGCCAGCGGAACAGTGCGGACAGATCATGATCTGTCCAAGCCATTAAGCCGGGTGCCAGCAGTTTAGACATGAGCAGCGCGCCAAAGCCGAATCCCATCACGACCATGCCGGTTGCCAATCCCTTTTTATCGGGAAACCACTTGGAGACGGTAGCCACTGGGGTAACATAACATAGGCCTAATCCCATTCCACCGATAAGGCCATAGCCCAGATATAACAGAGGCAATGAATGGAGGCGCAGGGCGGCGGCGGCTACAAAATAACCACCGCTGAATAAGATGGCGCCGCTCAGGGCCAAACGACGTGGCCCCAGCTTGGGCAACAGCATTCCGCCGCCGGCCGCACCCAGGCTTAAAAAAAGTATCGTCAGGCTAAAAATCCAAGCTACCTGGCTATTAGTCCAGTCATAGGCTTGCATCAGCGGCTTCTGAAAATAGCTCCAAGCATAGACTGTGCCTAAGCAGAGCTGTAACAAGGTGCCAGCTATAACGATATTCCAACGGCGGCGCTGAAGAGCAGCCATGATCATAAATAAATCCTTTTAGGCAAGGCGGCTAAAACGGCCAGCTGGCCGAATCTTTTATCAAACCGGGATGCAGTTCAAAAACTCAATCTTTGCGCTTACCGAATAGCCCACCGGCGCGCTGTTTGATTTTGGTCACTGGACCAGCGGCGGCGGGAATCACAGTCGGCTGGGCAGCCGCCTGATTGGCTGGCTGAACGGCAGGGCTGGTTACTACGACCCGGCCATTCGGCAAACGCACCATTTGTGTTTGCCGATTGGCGCCCGGATAATTTTCAGTGCCCAGGGCAACGCCATAGGGCGTGAAGGCGGCGTGAATAAAGCCCGCGCCCGGCGATTGAAATAAAACGTGAATATTGCCAGACTCATCCACCTCTAAGCTGGGCGCGTGCACGCGCACCAGGCGCCCCAAGTTGAACATACCATGCACTTCGTGGCTGGTTTCATCCTCTATGCGCATATAGAGATTTTCCTCGGCTGTGTCCTTTTGCATATATTCGAGCACATAGGTTCGCGAGAGGCCCGGATCATCTGGTACGCCGGCCATCAGCCGGGTCAATTCAAAGCCACGCGCGACTTCAAGAAACGCGGGCATCGAAGCGTAGGCCACCGCGCCAAATTCCACCACCGCACGCACTTTATAAAGGCCCAGCGCTCTAATCGCATAAAGGCGCGGGAGATTAAATTCAAAGGAACCGGTTTCGCCCGGCATCAGTTCCAGATTATTCAGAAACGGAGCGCTGCTCAGTGGAGGCACCATCCTACCTTCATCTTTTTCTATCATAAAGCTCAGCCGCGCACAATTTGATCCTGAGCCAAAGAGGAGGGCGCGGCCACTATGGTTACGCAGGGCCACTTTAACGATTACCGCTTCATAGGGCAGAACTTTGGAGGCTGGCACCTGCAGCTCAACCGACAACTGGGCCAGGGCTGGAAAAGACCAACCGAGCAACAAACAGCTGGCTAAGACAAGTCGATAATGGCCTTGCCAACAAGCCCTGGCCCAGCGACTTTTTATAATATAAATCTTGTCTAGACTTCTTTTCTGCATAGGCTCTTTACAATGCACCCCTTGATATATTAATCTAGCAGCATCTGTTGTTCAACTCAATCTAGATTATCACTATTTGGCGACCGGCTTGGCCCAACCGGCCGATGCTGGAATTATTGAGGGGGGCTGCTAACCATGCCCAAAAACGAACACAGCCGATGGCTTAATGACATCTTTGAACGAACCCCGGATGGCATAGTGATCTTAACCCGTGCCGGCATTATCCTGGCCGCCAATGACGCTTTTGGGAGGATCTTTGGCCTGGCGCCTCAAGACGCCGTTGGCCAGAAAATTCAAAACCGGATTCCAACCGACCAGCGCCGGCATTGGCTTAAAGATATCAAAAGGCTATTTGATAATGAATGGTCGTTGGCGGAAAGCTTCGTCAGCACCGTCAATGGCCGCCAAACACCGATCCAGATCAATAGCCTCGGCCAAACCAAACATGCTGGTCAAGCAGCCTTCATCCTACACATTCGTGACCAAACCATATATCAGACAGTAGCACATGCGCTGAGCGCCTCCGAGGATCAATGGCAACGCTCCTTCGATGCCATTACCGATTGGATGTGCCTGCTCAATCATAATGGCCAGATCACGCGCGCCAATCTGGCGATGAGCCAGAAATTTCAATCCCTTTTTGGCAGCCTGATTGGCCAGCATTATAAGGATATCTTCAAAGGCCTTAATCGTCATGGCTCCCCCCTGCCCGATGATTTTATTCAAGCGGCCCCATATGAACTAAACGAGTTATCCTTTCCTTGTATGGAAGGCTGGTTCAGCCTAAGCGCTTTTCCGCTAAAAAACGAGAAAAATGCATTGACCGGCACAATTTTGATTATGAAAGATATTAGCGCCGCTTATAAAGCTCAAAAGGCGCTTAAAACCAACGAAGCGCGCTTACATCAAGTAGCCAAAATGGAGGCGATCGGTCGAATGGCCGGAAGCATTGCCCACGATTTTAACAACCTCTTGACCTCAATCCTTGGATATACCGCTCTTATGCAACAAGCTTTACCTGATGACAAACCTTGCCGCAGCGATCTACAGGAAATCATCCACGCGGCCGAACGAGCCACGCAACTAACTCGTCAACTGCTCGATTTCAGCCAGCAACGTCCGCTGGAAACAGAAGTGATTAAGCTTAATGCCAGCATTGAGAGCATGGAGAATTTTATGCGCCAGACCTTGGGCGATAACATAAAACTCAATCTACATCTGGACAAGAAATTATGGAATATCCGCGCCGATGCTTCGCGCCTGGAACAAATCCTTATGAACTTAACGATCAACGCGCGCGACGCCATGCCCAAGGGAGGGCAATTTATTATCCGAACCTCCAACCAGATCTTAAGCCAAGCTTTTTGCAGCACCCATCATGGCCTGCTGCCAGAACACTATATTTTGCTGGAGGTCAGCGATACCGGAGAAGGCATGCCGGCAGAGGTACTAGATCATATTTTTGAACCATTTTTCACCACCAAAGCAAAAGGCAAGGGTACCGGCCTCGGCCTGCTTACCGTTTATAGTATCGTGCGCCAATTCAATGGTTGTATTTTCTGTTATTCTGAGGTAGCTAAAGGCACAACCTTTCAAATCTACTTGCCAGCATGCCGAGATGCTAGCCGGCCAACTGCGCCCAGCACCAACGCAACCACCTTGCCGCGTGGTCAGGAAACCCTGCTGGTTGTGGATGACATGCCGAATATCGCGGCGATGGTCAGTCAGCTATTACAAAGGCTGGGCTATCAAGTGCTAACGGCCCCCAACAGCCAACAGGCCCTGATCATTAGCGGCCAGCATCCCGCCCAGATCGATCTGGTATTGACGGATATCGTCATGCCTGATATCAGCGGGGTAGAACTCGTGCGGCGCCTAGCCCAGCAGCGCCCTAACATCAAAGCGCTGTATATGTCTGGTTATGCCAATGAGGTTGCCTATCAGACAACCGAACTAAAAAAGGATGATTTCTATCTACAAAAACCTTTTAATACGGAAACGCTGGCTCTATTTGTTCGTAAAATCCTGGACCAGCCGCCCCGCCCCACAGGCGCCAGTGCGGCGGACCGAAAACCTCGCCAGCAAACGCGCAAATCTAAACAACCCTAAAGGAGTACTTGCACCATGGCTAGCAAACGCAGCGTAGACCCTTTCATGGCATCTTTACGCCACGCCGGCATCACCTTCGACGATGTCTCTCTGATACCCCGTCGAGCAGACTTTCTGCCCAAAGACACCGACATTACCAGCCGCTTAACCCGCCATATTAATCTCAATATTCCCTTTGTCAGCGCCGCTATGGATACAGTCACCGAGAGCCGCATGGCCATAGCCATGGCCATGCTCGGCGGCATCGGCATCATTCATAAAAACCTCGAGATCGACCAGCAAAGCCGCGAGGTTGAGATAGTTAAACATTATCTAAATGGACTAATCCGCAATCCCATCACCTTCCGTGCTAACGACTCCCTTAAAACAGTTTTAGCCGTCAAGATGGAGAGGAAATTCAATTTCTCGGGCTTTCCGATCCTGGATGACGCCGGCAAGCTAGTGGGCATTTTGACATCAGCTGATATTAAATTCGTTCGCAACACCGACACCAAGGTCTCTAAAATTATGACCACGCCGGTGATCACTGGTCGCCCCAACACCTCCTTGCAGCAAGCTTATGCCAGCATGCGCCGCCACAAGGTCGGCAAGTTGCCGCTAGTAAAAAATGGTCAACTGGTCGGGCTCTACAGTTTTTCGGATGTCAGCACGCTGATTGAGAAAGCTGAGCCGCTCTTCAACCGCGATGCTCGCCACCGCCTGCGGGTTGGCGCCGCCGTGGGACCTGGCGACCAAGAACGGGTGCAGGCGCTCGCCGCAAAGGACGTAGATGTGATCGTGATAGACACTGCTCATGGCCACAGTCGCGGCGTGATTGAAATATGTCGTTGGATCAAAAAACACTATTCCGATATTGAAGTTATCGCTGGCAACATTGCTACTGCCGAGGCGGCCAAGGCGCTGCGTCAAGCCGGAGCCGATGCTATTAAAGTTGGCATTGGCCCGGGATCGATCTGCACCACTCGCGTGGTAACTGGAGTGGGCGTCCCTCAAGTTTCAGCCATTTATGAATGTGCGCGCGCGCTGGGCATGGAAATACCAATCATTGCCGATGGTGGCATTCGCTATTCCGGCGATGTTCCCAAGGCGCTCGCCGCCGGCGCTGATACCGTTATGATGGGATCTCTGTTGGCCGGCACCGACCAGAGCCCCGGCGAAAAAATAATCCATCAAGGGCGCCAGTATGTGATCTATCGCGGCATGGGCAGCCTGGCAGCCATGAAGGCCGCGGCCGGCAGCCGCGAGCGTTACGGACAGGCCGATGCCAGCGAAGAGGAACTGATCCCCCAAGGGATCGAAGGTATCGTGCCCTTCTCCGGCAGCTTAGAAAAGGTGCTCACTCAGTTCAGCGGCGGATTACGGGCGGCATTGGGCTACTGCGGATGCCGAACCATCAGCGAGCTTCAGCGCCGCGCCAGCTTTGTTAAGATTTCTGATGCGGCCGTCCGCGAAGCCCATCCCCACGATATCAAAATCATCAAGGAATCGCCCAACTATACTTTGCAAGTAACGCCATAATGGCCGGCGGCTATTTAAAAAGCTCCGAAGTAAATACTGGAGAAGGTAACTATCGGCGAGGTCTCGCGAAGGTCATCTACAGCCGCACGTACTTCGACTATGGTCTTTAAGATTTGGTCATAGAGATCATCGTCATTGACCAGCTTGCCAAGAGTGCCGCTGCCAACATTTATTTTTTCGGCCGTCTCGTTCAGATGGGCCACCGCGCCTTCCAGATTATCCAGCAAGCCCCGATCGTCTATAGCCGCACGCAGGTCGCTGAGGATATAGCGCGCATCATCATAAAGCTCCTCGTCATAAATCAATTTACCCAAAGTGCCCTGGCCCGACTTGATCTTGCCCGAGACATCCTTGAGATCAGCCACAGCCGCCGAAGCTAGGGAAATCAAATCATAAGGTTTTTGACCCACGATCATGGCGCCTAGTGCTAAAGGCGCGCCATTCGTTCCCTCGGCGATCTGCATATAGCGACCGCCCAGAACGGAAGAAGCGACTATCTCTATAGAATAATCGCTTTTCAAGGTGATCGGTCTCAGCAGGGCTGCTTGTACATGCACGCCATCGGCTTGGAGGGTCAAGGCCTTTACCTTACCAACAGTCATGCCACGGATTACAACGTTATCGCCATCGCGCAGACCCATGACATCCTCAAAAACAACTTCCAGGGGATAAGTTTTTTTGAAGATATTCTCGCGACTTAGAATGATGGTAAAAAAAGCCAGGCCGAGCAGGGCTGCGAACATAAAGACACCCACCAGCAGCTCCATCATCAATTCTTGGGTTTTACTTGTTCGCCGCATGGTTTTCCCTTTCCCAAATACCGCGTTTAGTAACATATTGAGCTTCCAGAAATCTCTGCACAATTTTATTGGTCGACTTGATGAAAGCCGCCGGCCGGGCCAGCTCGATAATGCGGCCTTCAAAAATCATGGCGATGCGACTGCCGATCGATAGCGCGCTGAAGAGATCATGAGTCACCACGACGCTGGTAACTTGCAATTCCTGGCGCATCCGCTCAATCAATTGATCGATCGCCCGAGATGTTACCGGATCCAGGCCAGAGGTCGGTTCGTCATAAAGAATGATTCTTGGTTCCATGATAATGGCACGAGCCAGGCCCACGCGCTTGCGCATGCCGCCAGACAACTCGGCCGGCAAAGCGTTGATAACGCCAGGCAGGTTCACCTGTTCCAGCTTCTCCAAAACACGTTTTTGGATTTCGGCCTCGCTCAATGAGGTGCGCTCGCGCAGGGGCAAAGCCACATTTTCCCCAACGCTGAGCCATTCCAATAGCGCGCCGCCCTGAAACAATACCCCGAACTGCTCGCGCAGCTGCTCCAGCTTGCGGCCGCTGGCGCTGCTGATGATGTCGGCGCCCACATGGATTTGACCCTCGTCCGGGGTCAGCAAGCGCACCATATGTTTAAGAGTAACGCTTTTGCCGGCGCCGGAAAAACCAACGATTACAAAAGTCTCCCCCGGCCTAATAGCCAAATTCACATCATCGAGAACTTTTTTCTCGCCAAAATATTTAGTTACCTGTTCAAAACGGATCAT
>CAYUHK010000009.1:21752-34528 GCA_964444425.1 uncultured Verrucomicrobiota bacterium | reverse complement strand
TATAACCGACCACCAAGATCGTTAGAAATGAAATCACCACGCTGCGGCGGGTGGCCCGGCCAACACCCACGGCGCCCTCGGTTGTGGCAAAGCCCTGGTGACAGGCTATGATCGTGATCAACACCCCAAAGACCCAGGCTTTAAACAAACCAACATATAAATCTTTATTATCGGCGAAACGCACCGCGTTATCCATATAGGCCGAGAAGGATACGCCTAGCTGGGTTAGGCCAACGATGCTACCGCCGAGCACGCCCAACATGCTGGCATAAAAAGTTAAAATAGGCGTAAAAACCATCAAAGCTGCTAAGCGCGGCATCACCAAGATCCGCACCGGGCTGATAGACATCAATTCCAGCGCCGCGATTTCCTCGGAAACCACCATAGTCCCCAACTCAGCGGCTATCGCTGAGCCAACGCTAGCCGCCAAGATCAGCGCCGTCATGAAGGGCCCCATTTCGCGCAGCATCGATATCATCACCGCCGCGCCGATATTGACCTCTTGACCAAAGCGCCGCAGCTCCAAGCCCGTCTGCAGGGCCAGGATCATTCCAGTAAACATCGCCACCACCGAAATAACCCCTAAACTTTTTATCCCGGTTATGTAGAATTGATGCAGAACTTCGCCGCGGGCGCGCTTGCCGAACATCAAACGCAGATCTAAGCTAGCCTGGCCAAGCACCAGCATGGCCCGCCCTGCATTGCGGCAAACCATCAAAATAGCACGCCCAAACTGCCCAAAACGATTAAGCGGCGGCGGCGGGAACTCCGGCTCAGGTGTAATCACTACCATGATAACGATCCTTAACTTTTCCAAGCGCTGGCAGCGCCAGGCGCTGCCGAATGTTGCCAAAAACAAGATAACAGAAACAATGCCTGGATCATAGAACCTTTAAGCAAGCCGCCAGCAGCTACCAGCGCAAGAGATAAAACATGCGAAAGCGCTTGCGGCCATCGATCGACTCGCTGCCCAATAAACCCTTCAAGAATAACCATTCCAGCTCGCCAGCGGCCCCCTCACGCGAGAACTCCAGCAAGGGGAAAAGAGATGCTTTCAATAGTTTATCCGGCTGGCGCCGATAGCGCAACCAGCCCCATAGCAGCTCATCCTCCCTTATGGGGCCGCAGGCAGCATGGCTATAGATGGTCCACAAGGAGGCGTAATTTCGTTCAATCGGAACAAAATCCTTAAGCGGGCACAGGCTGAGCAAGTGCAGGCGCTTACAATCCTTCTCGCGATGATAGGAAAAAAGCGGCCAAAGTTTAAACACGCGCTTGCTGACCACCGGCGCGGCGGCGTTGCTGGCTGCTGGGCGCTCAGTCAAGGTTTCCGAATAGACAATTGGTACAATAAAGCGCTGACGTTCGATGCCTTGCTGGGTCTCGCGGCATGAGCTGATCCCGATCGGCCATAACAGAAAACTAGTGTGAATGTGGCCGATGATTTTATAGCCGGCAATAGGCCAGAAATACAATTTCTCAATGTTGCCAGAGCTATACTGGAAAAGCGGCCAGGGACAATTAATTTGAGTTGAATGCTGACTTTTAGAGAAGCGAGTCAGCGGCGGCAAAAACATCCAAGATTCCTGATTGGATAGCTTAACGTGCCCGATTAGCGGAAATAGAATCCAGCCGTAGCCAGAGGCATGTGGATAAAAATAGCGCGCCGAAGTCCAAAAGGGCCAACACAAAAAGCGCTTATCAAAGCCATTATCGCGGCGCGAATAGCCATAGAAGGGCAAAAGGCTAAGGCGCTGATCATGCGGCGCCTGAGATCTGAACAATAACGGCCAGAGATAAGCATGGGTTTCAATCGCATTGATCCGAGCATAGCCATACACAGGAAAGAGAATAAACTGCACTTCATCCCAAACCAATATATCGCTGATCTTACCAGCGATCGGGAACACCGCCAGGTAAGGCTTATGGTCCTGACCACGGCCCTGATAATATACCGGCAGGATCCGCAGCGCATAGCGCGAGTTAGGATCCTCAACATCATAGTCACGCCATAATCCTAGACCAGCCAAACGCCACTGCCAGAAATTCCGGTGGGACTTGCTTATGAACAATGGCCAGATCAGGTCGCTTTCCTGGCGTTGATCCGAGGGATTGCGCACAGTGCTGGCTAAGGGATGCACTGCCCGAAAGCTCCGAGCATCGCTGGCTTGGCGCCCTTCCAGCAATGGGCCTAACATGCGCCAGCGCCAATCGCCATTGATATCAACCCCACGCGAGAACAGCGGAGCCCAATCCAAGCTATTGGTTGCGGAATAGGTCTGGACAGCCAGGCTCAAGATAAGCCCGGCTATCATAATGATGGGAGCTGTTGGTTTCATGCGCGCCAATTCCAGCGCAACACTATAATTCGCGCAAGCCGCTAAAGCAACCTAGAATCTGACCGGCCAGCCCGGCTGGATTGAGGATTGTCAGCGACGCCAATCTATAGTAATTTGCCTTAGCCATGAAAGACCAATTCCAACGTAAGCTGCAAGAAAGCACTCTACGCAATCTTTTAAAGACCGGAGCCTTCCATTTCATCAACGATGCCGCCCCTTGGTTTCCCTATACCTCAGGCCAGATCGGCCCCTATTATTTTCAAAGCACTACGATTGAAAAGGACGGCGCCGCCTATGCCGCAGCCATCGATGCGCTGACCGCACTGATCCAGGCGCGGATTGCGCCTTTTGATGTGATTTCCGGGGGAGAATCTCGCGATTGGGATTTTTCTAATCCCGTCGCAGTGGCTCTGCAGAAACCTCATCTTAAATTATACAAGAGCGGCAAGGCCCTGGGCGCCTCCGTCGCCGCCAAAACTGTTCTGCATGTCGCTGATCTCAATAACGAAGGCTCTTCAATACGCGATCATTGGAAACCGGCTATTGAAAAACAGGGCGGGCGACTGGGCGCCGTAGTGACCCTGGTGGACCGGCTGGAAGATGGCACCACAGTCTTACAAAATCTGGGCATCCCCGCCTGCAGCGTAGTGCCGCTAGATAGGCATGCTTGGGACCTGATCCTCCAGGAAGGCTATATCACCCCAGCGGTGCACCATGCCTTGCGCGAACGCATGCTAGACCGACGCGCCTGGGCCATCCAAGCATTGCGAGCCCATCCCGATTATTTTAAGACCCTATATCACAGCCCCACCACACGGGCCAAGGCGGAAAAAATCATGCAAACCTATGCCGAAATCCGCGCCGAGCTCCAGAACATGATCCAAGCCTAGCAGCTGCTTATGAGAATTGACCCCCATGTCCATTGCCGCGACGGCGCCGAGAACTACAAAGAAACGATCGTCCATGTCCTCGACCTTTGCGATCAGCAGGGCGTTGACATTATCTTCGATATGCCCAACACCACCCCGCCCCTGCTAACTTTGCGCGAGGCCGAGGCGCGCAGAACACTCGTCCCCAAAAGCGCTTGGCGCCGCTACCGCCTATACCTGGGGGTAACCGCCGACTCTAAACAACTCCGCCAAGCAGCGGCGGCTGTGACCAACAGCGAGCTTGTTATCGGCCTTAAACTTTATGCCGGCCGCTCGGTCGGCTCGCTGGCGCTGACCTCTGAACAAGATCAACGCCAGGTATACCAAACCTTGGCTGAGGTCAACTACCAAGGGGTGCTCGCGGTGCATTGCGAAAAGGAGTCGCTCTGCTCCAACGTCTTTGATCCCCAACGCCCCGCTACCCATGCCGCCGCCCGCCCGGCCGCCGCGGAAATACAGGCCATTGCCGACCAAATCACTTTCGCCGAATCAGCTGGCTTTCAAGGGGTGCTCCATATCTGCCATATATCTGCGGCGGGCAGCCTGGAACTAATCCGCCAGAGAGCCCATAAAATAAAAATAACCTGCGGCGTAACTCCTCACCATCTGCTCTGGTCAACAGCTCAGTTGCGCGGACCGGATGGACTGCTTTACAAGCTCAACCCACCCCTGCGCGAAGCAGCCGATTGCGTCGCCCTGCGCCAAGCGCTGAAAGATGGCGCAATCGATTGGCTCGAAACAGATCATGCGCCCCACCCGCTCTGCGAAAAACTTTATCCGCCCTATGCTTCTGGCTATCCTGCATTATGCCTGTACCACTCACTGACCGAAGAGTTTCTCCCGGCATGGGGCTTGGACCCGCTTAGAATTCGTGAAGTCACCGGCGGCGCCATCCGGCGTATTTTTGATGAAAGGAAATTATAACTATGATGCTATCGGAACTTAAAAAAGAAAAGATCGGACTATGCGCTTCCGGCGGATTAGATAGCCAAACCATAACTCATAAACTGACCAGCATCGGCATCAAGGTGATCTGTTTCTCCGCCGATCTGGCCCAGCCAGACGAAAGCGATATTCGCGACATCCGTAAGCGCATGGCGCGCTGTGGCGCCAAGACTATCATAGTTGACCTCAAGCAACCCATGGCCGAAGCCTGTTACGAAACCATCAAGGCTCAGGCCTGCTATGACGGCGGCTATTGGAACACCACCGGCATCGCCCGGGCTGTTACTATGCGAGGTCTGATTCCGATCATGCAGAAGCACGGCTGCAGCGTGCTGGCCCATGGGGCTACCGGTCGAGGCAACGACCAGGTCCGTTTCGAACGCTATACCAATGTGTTGGCCCCGAACCTAAAAATCTATGCTCCCTGGCGCGATCCCGCCCTACTGCAGGAGTTTCCAGGACGCCGCCAAATGGCCGCCTACCTGAACCGCATGGGCATTAAAACCTTCGCGGGCCGTAAAAAGAAATACTCAACCGACGCCAATCTAGCTGGGCTTTCCCATGAGGCCGAGGATCTGGAAAGCCTGACAACACCTGCAACAATCGTTAAGCCAACCATGGGAGTTTGGCCCCATGCCGCGCCTAACCGCATCGAAAAGATTACCGTTCGCTTTGAGCATGCCCGCGCCGTCAAAATAAACGGTCGCCAGGTAACCCCCCTGCAAGCCCTCAAACTGGCTAACGCCATTGGCGGCCGCAACGGGATCGGCATGAAACATGCCTTGGAGAATCGGATCATCGGTACTAAAAGTCGCGGGGTTTACGAAGCCCCTGGCATGGAGCTGCTGGGAAGTTGCCTGAGATTTATCTATCAAGCTACCCTGGATCGGCGGGCGGCTCAGCTCTTCCGTCAGCTTTCAGCCTTAGTGGCCGACCAAATTTACGATGGCCGCTATTTTGATCCGGCTACCAGCGCCGCCCTGGCAGCGATTGATAGCCTGGCGCAGTATGCCAGCGGCACGATCCAAGTTGGCCTACTCAAAGGCAATATCTATTTTCAGAAGCTAAGCGACTGCCCGGCATCGCTTTACAGTCCAGCCGATTCTTCAATGGAGCAAAGCGCAGGCTTGAATCCGGTAAGCTCGCAGGGCTTTGTAGAGGTTCAAAGCGTCGAGGCCCGCAGCCTGGCCCGCGCCGGCCAAATCCGCAATTGAACCGCGCTGAGGCGGGAGTATTAGCGCCGCTTTAGGAGCCGTGGAAATCACGAATGGCTTCGGCACAGTCGAAGATAGTCGTTAATAGCGCCACACGAATCCACATGCCATTGCGGACTTGGCGCCAGTAGACCGCACGAGGATCGCTATCTATCTCCACGGCGATTTCACCGCGGCGCGGCAGGGGATGCAAGATCACCGCATGCGGCGGCAAGAGCTTGAGCTGGGCAGCGCTGAAACTATATTTGGCAATATCGATCTGGCCGCTGGCTCCTGTCTTTTCGTCCCATTCGTCCTGAAGACGGGTCATGTAAATCGCATCGGCAAGCGGAAGCACTTTTTCAAAATCATTGCCCAACTCGAATTTGATTCCGGCGGCCTGCAAATGGTCGAGGATATCCTGACCGATTTGCAAATCTGGCGGGGCGATAAAAAACTGTTTAACTCCTTTGTATTGGGCCAACAGATAGGCCAAGGAACGCACCGTCCGGCCGCGGGCTAAATCGCCGACAAACACCACCCTTTTATGATCTACGCCGCCGCGTTTCTCGAAACTCCGCTGCAAGGTATATATATCCAGGAGGGCTTGGGTGGGATGTTGATCTTTGCCTGATCCGGCATTAACAATCGGCACCGGGCGCTCGGTATGCGAAAGCATCCAGGCCATTTTCTCGGCCAGCCCGCCGATCGCGCTACGCATGATGATGATATCGGCGAACGAGCTGAAGGTGCGAATCGAATCCTCCTTGGACTCGCCCTTCATTTCGCTGGAGGTGGCAGTATCACGCACCTCTACAACACGCAGGCCAATAATCTGGCAAGCCGAGTAAAAGGACAGAAAAGTACGCGTGCTGGGCTGAGTGAAGTAAAGCATGGCCGTCCGATGCGAAAGCAGGTTGCGCAAAAAATCCATGCCCTGCTTGCTTTTAGCTACCTGGCGAATGCGCGTGGCCATCTCGCCCAGCTCTTCCAGCTGATTGCGGTTAAATTGCTGGGCCAAGAGCACGTGAAAGGGACGGTCGTCTTGACTGAAACAGGAAGCCTTTTCTAACAAGCTAAGATTCTGAAGCTCCTCCCAGGATATTTCAGACAGTGATTTTCTCACCACGCTCATAGCTTTGCATTTAATTGTTCAACCGACTAAGCCTTTACAACCTTACCAGATTTAAGGCAACGGGTACAAACTCGGCGGTTCACCACTCCCTTATTTTCGATCACGCGGATTTTCTGCAAGTTAGGCAGAAATCGCCGCCGACTAATGCCGGTCGTATGCAGGCCTATGCCGCCCTGGGCTTTGGCAAGACCGCGCCGGCGAATAACATTGCCAAAACGCAACCCCTTCCCGCAAATATCGCAACTGCGCGCCATGATTCCTCCTGCTATGCTGTAAACGCCCAGCACCCCATACCACTAAAAAGATGTGGACGCCAGTTGTTTTCTATTGTGTTTTATTCTTGATCCAGTACAATTCCGTTTCTTGATTTTAGATTGCGCCCATCGTCTATCGGTTAGGACACCAGGTTTTCATCCTGGGAAGAGGAGTTCGACTCTCCTTGGGCGTACTTTTTTCTTGCACTTCAGTCTGCCGGGCTCTGATAAGAGCGCCTGCTAACCAGATTATTCTTGCAATAACTTGGCCAGCTCAGCCTGGCGCATTTGGATGTATTTGCTTTCCGCAGAATCAGCCTTAAACTCCTGGGCGGCGGCGGCATAATAACGCTCGGCCTCCTGATAGGCCGCCCGCATCCCTTTAGTATCATCCTGGGATCCCAAAATATCTCCAATGCGTTTGGCGTTTAAGCCTAAACACATTGGCTGTGTGATCACCAAGTTGGTAAGCGGATCAAGCTCCGGATTCGACAAGTTCTTAACATAATCCATAAAGGCCCGGAAACGCTCGACGGCTTCCTGCTTGTTGCCCTGCTGTAAGGCTAAGTGCGCCTTGATCTTGTTAATGTAGGCATCCTGTTTGGCGGCTCCCAGACTCGGGTGCGGCTGCTCCATCAGTTTTAAGGTCTGCGCAAAGTTTTCCAGAACGAAATAATGCTGGGCATTGACGATATCAATCTGGGATTTTATGACCTCATCCGTCTGGCCGGCCGCAAGCTGTTCGCCCAACTTGATCATGGCCTGCAGGTCCGCCGCCTGACCATCCTTCATAACCGGCGCGCTATAATCAAAGAAAAGTTTGATCAGACGAGCGTCAGGATAATTAATTTGCAGCAAGCGACCCAAGCGCGCGGGGATATCCGCAATGAGAGCCTGAGCCTTAGCCTGGCCCAGCCAAGCCTGCGCCGCTGTCTGCATGGTCTTAGATTTGCTGGATTGTTGTTCTAAAACCCAACTGCAGAGACGATCCTGTAATTCCAATTGATTGGCTTTTGCGGCGCAAGTTAGGGCATGGTTCAGAAGCTTATTCAAGGCTGCATCGGGCAGCGGCGCGGCGACATTTTGGAAAGCACTTTCGGCTTCCGGCCATAGGGCCATGGTAAAAAGTATTTCCACTCGTAGCATCGTCAGAGCCAGCTGCCAATTCGGTTGAGTTTCTGTGGCTTTAACAATAGCGTCTAAGATGGCTTCGGCGGAAGCCTTGTCGCCGTCCTTGGCATAAGCCTGAATCATCGGAATCAGCAGGCTTTGGCTGATGGTAACATCAAAATCTGCCAGGCATTTGGGCAGCAGCTGCAGCAGGCGGTCAACCGGGCCGACTGCGCGGCTGGCCTCAAGCAGCCAGCCGAAGGCCTGGATGCGCAAATCTTGCGGCAAGACTTCGGTTTGCAGATCAGTTAGCCACTCCAGTAGAAAGGTTTGATCATCCTGGCTGCGATAATATTGATATAGATAATTATAATAGTCGTAGGTTAGCCGTGCGTTCAGCGCCAAATTATCTCTATGGACGTCTGTCGCTTCCAGCAAAGCGCCATTGGCCAAAAGGATGTCGATCAAGCTGTCGAAAGCGGCGGCGCGCTGCTCGTTGCCTGCTATATAATAAGCAAGCAGCTGGCTGGCAGCCAAAGTGGGATCGGCCTGTCGTAGCGTTTCAAAACGCTCCATGAATTCTTTAGGGCTGATGCTCCCTAGGTCAGCCGGCAAAGCGCTAGCAAGCTCCGAGACTGACGGCTCAGCCGGCAGAGCACCCCAAGCGCTCCAAGTTAATAGCCAACAAGCGATGATATAGCATCCATAACGTTTAAACATATCAACCTCGCGTTTTAGTTCCCAAACATATCTGCAAGCGATCCCAAGCTTTTTTCTAAAATGCTCGTGATCTCAATAAAATTGGAATTGGCGCAGCTATATTTGGTAAGATCATAGTGTTGATCGTTTTTCAAAAATATACGATTAAATGCCTATAGAGTCAAGCCTGCTGACTCAAAAAACAGGGAGTTTAATCAAACATATTCCCTGGATTAAGCCGGCCGGCCGGATCAAAGACAGCTTTGACGGCGCGCATGGCCTCTACCCCAGCCTCGCCATACATCAACAACAACATCGGTTTTTTTAGCTTGCCGATGCCATGTTCGGCCGATACCGTGCCGCCCCAGCTTAAGGCACATTTGGCTAATTCCAGGTATAAGGCCTTGCCGCGTTGATACTCATCCAGATCGCGCGGCAGGATATTAACATGAATATGATTATTGCCGATATGCCCAAATAAAACATATTCAAATTGCCCAGCAGTCAATTGGCGATGATAAACCGTTAACATCTTTTGCAAAGCTGCGTCCGGCACTGCTAAATCCGTTCCCAGCTTAACTAAACCGGGATAAGCTAGCGCCCGCGCGGCGATGCGCTGATTGACTGCCTCTGGCAAGGCATGGCGAAACAGCTTTAGCTGTTCGATTTCCTCGGGCGTTGTGGCAGTCCAGGCTTTATCGGCATCGCCGCCACAGGCTTCCAACAACATCAGCAAGGCCTCGGCGGCTTCTTGCAGAGCCGCCTCGCTAGTGGCCAGCTCGATATAAACAGCTACCACGTTAAGGGGTAAATCGGGAATGGGAGCAGATGATCCAATTTTAGCCTTTTGTTCCCGCAGCAGGTCCAGGGCATGGGTATCAAAATATTCCAAAGCCAGCGGCGAGCTAGGCAGGCTAGCTTTTATGCCTGGGCGGCCTTGAGAGCGTGCGTTTTGGATAAAGTCCAAAGCAGCTGATTCATCATCAAAAAAACCAACTACACCCAAGCACAATTGCGGCGCTGGCATAAGCTCAATTTCTATTTCGGTGAAAATCCCCAAGGTGCCTTCAGAGCCAATAAACAAATCCAAAAGATCCATGCCGGGCTGAGCAAAATAACCCGCCGCATTTTTAACCTGAGGCATGGCATACTGAGGAATCTGGCCTGAACGTACAGTGCCTTCCGGCAAGGCCAATTGAAATGCGCCTTGAGCGCCGGCCCGATAGAGTCCGCGCCGCAGGTCCAGGAGCGAACCGTCTGCCAGCATAATGCGTAGTCGCGCTATATGATTACGGGTGGCTCCGTAAAATAAAGTGCGCGCGCCAGAGGCATTACAGGCCACCATACCACCTAAAGTGGCTGCGCGCTCGGTGGGATCTGGCGGAAAGATCCAAGCCCCTGAGCGGCGAAATTCCGTTAAGGCCCGCTGATCTTCTAGTGGCCAATCCGCCGCCGCAAAGGATTGCTGCTCAAGCGCCAGGGCTAGGGTTTCCAGGCTAACTCCCGGCTGACAGCGCAGTAGATAGCGCTGGCGCGCAAGGTCGTGTCGCAGGCCTAAAATACGATCCATCTTATCAAGACTGACCAGCCAGCCGCCCTGGGGCACAGCCCCACCTACAATGCCGGTCCGGCCGCCCGACAAGGTTAACTTAGCGCCAGCCTGAGCGGCCGCGCGTAAAACGGTCAGCAGCTCCAATTCGGATCGCGGAAAAAATATACGTTCGGCTTTCCCCTGAAGGCGCGATTCATCCAACATGTAAATTGAAGCTGAGTCCGCCGCAGATTCCGGGAGCGGCCCCGCAGCTAAGGGCGCATCAAGCCAGCAAGCTCTCAGGCAATGGTTCATTAGGCAATCCCCGTAAGGATCCAAGCTACGCGAAAAGCGCTAGGTTATGTTGACCAGGGTAGCTTGTCAACAATCCTGGCCAGCAGAGCAACCTGTGGCCACACTGCCAGAGACATGGCGTAATTGGCCGCAAGCAGCCTGTATCTCAGCGCCCCTGGATGACCGCAACGTCGCATTGATTCCAGCCTTTTGCAGAATAGCGATGAACTGGGCCGCCTTGGCCGGAGCAGAAGGTTGGCCGGCAAACTCAGCCACAGGGCTCAAGGGAATTAAATTCACGCGACCATGGCCTGGCCGAAGCAGCCCGGCTAGCGCACGGGCCTGCTCAGCCGAATCATTCAGGTCTTTGATCAAGACATATTCAAAAGTGATCAAGCGCCGGGTTTTGGCAACATATTCTTGGCTGGCCGCCATTAGATCGGCTAAGGGATAAATTCGATTGATTGGCATCAAGCGAGAGCGCAAGGCGTCATCGGCGGCATGTAAAGAAATAGATAGTTCCACCTGCAGGCCCTCATTGGCTAGACGGCTGATTCCAGGGATCAGGCCACTGCTACTGATGGTTATGCGGCGAGCCCCGATGTTTATCCCGGCCGAATCGTTGACGATACGGATAGCCTGCAGCAGGGCGTCATAATTATCCAAAGGCTCCCCTATGCCCATCCAAACAACATGGGTTGCCATCCGGCCGGCTTGGCCGGCCGCGGCCAAGAGCTGCCCCACCATTTCGCCTGGCCGAAGCTGGCGGCGGAAACCTGCCTGGCCGCTGGCACAAAAGGCGCATTTAAATTTACAGCCCACCTGACTGGACACACAAACGGTCAGGCGGCCCTTGGCGGGGATTATAACTGCCTCGACCCTTTCGCCATCCCTCAGGGCCAGCAACAATTTACGAGTATCCAAGGCGCCTGAGGCGCCTTGACAAAGCACCGGCACAGCTGAATCCAGCGTAAAGGTTTCGGCAAGTTTTTGGCGGCAAAGCGCGGAAATATTTTGCATCTGATCCCAAGTCGTCGCCCGGCTAACATAGAGCCAGCGCCAGATCTGTTCGGCGCGAAAAGCCGGTTGGCCCATATTCACACAGACCTGCTTCAACTCAGCCCGGCTGAGATCATGAATGAGGGGCAAACTGGCCATACACAGGAAAACTCCCAGTGGTGTTATTTATACAGCAAAGCCTAACGCGCTGATCTGGCTGGCCAATCCTGGACGCGGGGATGGCAAAATAACACGCGTGAAACGGAATTCCCGCCTGACTGGGTAGTTCCGGCGCAGCTGCTCGAAAGCGGCGGCGCGCGGCTGCTGATCCAGCGCCGCGATCTGACGCAAACGCTGATCATCGGCGGCGATGTCGTAGACCTGGCGCACGATATCATCAAGGACATCTTGATCTGCAGAAGACATGGCTGCCAGCCTGATCTCCGGAACCAGCGCTGGCGGCAGCAAGGCTTCGGGAGTCCAAGTCGGCGTGCGGCCCAGAAAACGGCAGGCCGCCTGATAGACCATCAGGGTGCCCATAACTTTACCTTCGAAAGAATAGCCCGCAATATGGGGCGTGCCCAAATCCAGCTTGGCCAAGACGTCCGCACGAAAGGCCGGTTCGCCTTCCCAGGTATCCAGCACGGCCTGAGCCACCAAGCCACTTTGCTTGGCCGCCAGCAAAGCATCGGAATCCACGACCGCGCCGCGGGCGGCATTAATAAAAACCGCGCCGGGCTTGAGCCGTTCAAAAAAATGCTGGTTGGCCATCTGCAAGGTTGGATAAGGCCCGTCTTTGGTCAAGGGCACGTGTAATGAGACTATGTCCGCGACTGCCAGAACCTCATCCAAGGGCCGGAAAACCGGATCGCCTGTGGCAGCCTGGCGCGGCGGATCGTTCAATAAAACCTGCAGGCCCAAAGCTTGCGCCTTGGCTACCACCCGGCTGCCAACATTGCCAACACCAACGACGCCAATCTTCTTCTGGGCCAAGGAAAAATCATGGCGCCGCGCCAGAAACAGCAAAGCCGCCACCAGGTATTCAGCCACGCTATTGGCGTTGCAGCCGGCAGCCGCACACCAGACTATTCCGGCCTGCTCTAGATAGGCGGTATCTATATGATCAAAACCGATGGTAGCCGTGCCCACAAAACGCACCTGGCTACCCGCTAGCAGGGCACGATCAACCCGCGTAGTTGAACGAACTATCAACATATCGGCGGAGCGCACCCGCTGGGCAGTGATCTGCTGGGGCGGCAAGATGGAGACCTCGCCCAAGCCGCCAAAGGCTTCCTCTACATAGGGCATACTCGTGGAGCAGATGATTTTCATTCAATGGCAATGAATC
>CAYUHK010000009.1:0-21742 GCA_964444425.1 uncultured Verrucomicrobiota bacterium | reverse complement strand
CGTCCGAATCGCTTGGGCCATTGTGTGGATCTGGCGCCATTTGTCAACCCCTTTCGCTCTAGGGCTAATTAGTTTATATTGTCGCCAGGGCCAGAAACTGTTAGGCTGAAAAAGATTTAATCGCAAACTCAAAAAGCATAGTTAAAAAAACGACCAAGCTCTCAAGGTGAAAAAGCGCATTGGCATTCTAGGCGGCACTTTCAACCCGGTGCATCTAGGGCATTTGATCATGGCCCAGGATGCCCACGAGATTTTCCAGCTGGAACGGGTGCTCTTTGTTCCCGATAATAAGCCTCCTCATAAAGATCATTCGCTGGTGATCTCGGCGGCGCATCGCCTCGCCATGCTCCAAGCAGCTCTTGGCGATAATCCAGCTTTTGAAATCTGTGACCTGGAGCTGCAGCGCAGCGGCACAACCTATTCAGTTGATACCGTTCAGGAGCTGATCCAAAGACATGCCAACACGCCAATGGCGTTTATAATCGGGACAGACACGCTCTTAGAATTACACCTCTGGAAAGATATTTATACCTTATTAGAGCTATGTGGTTTTATAACCCTGGCGCGCCCGGGCTTTGATCTTAAAAGCATCCAAGCCGCCCAGCTAAAATTGGCGCCGCCCTGGCCGCAGAAACTGCTCAATCAGATGGCCGTAGCTCACTCGGTCAACCTTTCATCAACAGATATTCGTGCGCGAGTTAGCCAGGCCAAAAGCATTCGTTACCTGGTGCCGCCAGCGGTAGAATCTTATATCGTTAAGCATAAACTCTATCAGACTGCCTGAACATTATGAAAGCTCCAGCCAGTGATCATCCCAACCTCGTGCAACTGGTTACCCGGGCCCTTGCCGCCAAACAAGGGCACGATATCAGAGCCTATGATCTGCGCGGCCAAGCGCTGTTCTGCGACTATATCGTGATTGCAACAGCGCTCAATGCCCCTCAACTCAAGGCACTCGGCAATGCAGTCAGCACGCTTTTTAAGGCCCGGGGGTTGAGCTGCTTTCGCCAATCGGGCCGGCCGGATAGCGGATGGATCATGGCCGACTATTTGGATGTGATAGTGCATTTGTTTCTTCCGCCGGCCAGGGAATATTACGGATTAGATCAACTGCTGCGTGGCGCCAGCACAAAATAGCGCCCGCCCAAGAGCCCCAGGCCTAAGAGGCTAAGTTCTGCGATCTTCAGTCAAGGATTCTTTAAATAGCCAGGCCTTCCAGCAGCAGGAACTCCTGATCCAGCTGATTGCCGTTCTGGTTATTGCTTAAATGCGATATCAATTCAATCGCCACCACATCCTCCATCAGCAGCGCCACCAGGCTATCAAACTCGCTAACCGGCGGCGGAGCCGGCGCCACAGCTCCCAGCTCCAAAGCGGCATAAGTGTCTCTGGCAGGCCAAGCCAGCTGCAGGCTGGGAATCGCTGGCACCCCCCGCAGCCCAAGCCAGCCAGCCCAACAGAGCACTAAAATAGCGGCTGAGGCCAGAGCTGGACGCCAAGCGCGCCAGGCTGCCGGCCGGGCGCGGCTGCTTGGGCTTGGCTGTTGAAGCGCTAAAGCGGCATCAGCCGCCGCCTTGATGGCGGCCAAGCTGAAGGCACTCGGAGCACGCTCAGGCAAATCCTGGCGCGCGGCCATCATAATGCTAGATAGCTCCTGCTGATATCCCCGACAGGCCACGCAAGATAGCAGGTGGCGCTGCAGGCGGCGCTGTTGTAGAAATGACAATTCGCCGGAAGATTCCAATAACAACCATCTTTGCGCTCGCCGACATTTCATATCGCGATCCTCTTAAGGCTTTTCTTGCAATAAAACTCTTAACTTAGCCAGGGCATATTGCATCCGCGCCAAGGCTGTATTGATAGAAACCTTTTGTATTTTAGCTATTTCCTTAAACGGCAAATCCCCATGCAAGCGCAGTAAAAAGACCTCTTGTTGCTCAGCCGGCAGCCTGGCCAGCGCCGCCGCTATGCGCAAGAGCCCATCGCGCTGCTCTGCTTGAACCGCAGCGGAATCATCGGCCGAAGCCAGCGCATTCGCAAGAGCAATGCCATCTTGATTCTCGCCCTCTAGGCTAAGAGAACGCCGCCGACGCCGACGGTCTATCACCAAGTTCCGCGCTATGCGGAACAGCCAACTCATAAAATTTTTATCCCGATAATGTTCCAAGGCCTTAATGGCGCGAAACCAAACCTCCTGAAACACCTCATCGGCTTCCTCATTAACTTCCAGCGTATTCAATATGAATCCGAACAATGGCCGGCGATATCTTTCCACAATCTGCTCCAGGGCTTGCCGATTGCCGCGCCGGTATTCTGCCAATAATTCGCTGTCGCCGGTATTCATAGAGTTTTCTGGCGGCTAGCTATATCGCCCATTCAACGACTGAGTGCCCTGGATTATTGCTATAACTTTATTTCAGCGCGGATAGCGCCATTCAACTGTTTTGCGCCCGGCCTTAATTTAGGCTCAGTAAAGATTTATTTCGAGCCTAATTTTCAGCCAGGCCTCAGGTTTCAATCCTTAGCCCAGCTGGTCAGCGCCGGGCCCCTGCCCCCAAGGTTAGTCGGC
The DNA here is from genome assembly GCA_964444425.1 of uncultured Verrucomicrobiota bacterium. Taxonomy (GTDB): domain Bacteria; phylum Verrucomicrobiota; class Kiritimatiellia; order JAAZAB01; family JAAZAB01; genus CAYUHK01. Next base: position 19,173 of record CAYUHK010000009.1, on the reverse strand, counting down.
GCCACTGCCAAGCTAAATGCCCAGGCGCTCAAGCGGCCTTGCGGCGAAAGATATTCTAGGCAAAGCCTGCGCCAGCCGCTAATTGGCTGGCTTTTCGTTCCTGGCTCTGTTATCTTTTCTTTTCAAAAAACAACTCATAAAATCATTGCCTGGCTGCCAATAATCAAATTGGCCAGCTGCCGGGTTTGCATGGGTAAAATAAGCATGTTTTTAAGAGAAGAAACAGCCCTGCTAATCATTGACCTGCAAGAGCGTTTGCTCCCCAGTATGCAAAACTCCTCTGCTGTTATCGTCCAAACCAAGAAGCTCATCCAAGCCGCTAAAATCTTAGGCCTACCCATATTGCTAACCGAACAATATCCTCAAGGTATCGGCCCAACCCTGGCTGAGCTGCAAGCGCTTGTGGGAAAAATCCAACCCATCAGCAAACGCTCCTTTAGCTGTTATAAGGAGCCGGATTGCCAAGCGGCCCTCAAGGCCCTACAACGCCGGCAAATCCTGATTTGCGGCATTGAGACACATGTCTGCGTTTTTCAAACGGCGGCCGACTTGATCGCAAGCGGCTATCAGGTCCAAGTGGCGCTTGACGCGGTATCCTCGAGCAGCGCTGCTAAACATTCCCTGGGACTAAGCCGGATTCAAGCTGTTGGTGGAACCATCACTTGCGTGGAAAGCGCGCTCTTTGAACTGCTGGCAACATCCGACTGCCCAGAATTTAAGCCGATTCTGCAACTTATCAAACCCCGAGATAATCCTAAAAACTTATGAGCCTTGATCCATCTAAAGAGCCGGCGCGCGGCTTGCTTTTGACGGCTCTATCCAATATTCGTATTGTGCTGGTGCGCCCTATTTATGGTGGCAATATCGGAGCTGTTTGTCGAGCCATGGCCAACATGGGACTCTCCGACTTAACCTTGGTCGACGCCGCTAAATCTCTTGATCTGCAAGAGGCCAGAAAAATGGCTTGCGCGGCCCAGCCCATCTTAAATGCCCGCCGCGAGAGCGCCTCTTTGGCCGAGGCCATCAGCGACTGCTCTTTAGTTATCGGCGCCAGTGCCCGGCTGGGCCTCTACCGCCAGCATTCGCAAACCCCACGTCAATGGAGCCAGCGCATTCTGGCGGCGGCGCAAGCCAATCGGGTGGCGCTGGTCTTTGGGCCGGAGGATAATGGTTTAAGCAATACTGAATTGGAGTTATGCGCGCAGCTCATACAGATCCCTTCATCGGAGCGCTATCGTTCGTTAAACCTGGCCCAGGCGGTGCTTATTTGCGCCTATGAAATATTTGTGGCCAGCGACCTCTTTGAGCCAGCTCAAGAAAAATCCTCTGCAGCTGCCTCGGCCATGAAGGAGCGCATGTTCGCCATGTGGGAGGAGGCTCTGCTGCAGATCGGTTTTATGGAGGAGGACAAGGCTCAACACATGATGCTGGGCCTGCGACGCATTTTTTCACGAGGCCAATTAAGCGAGGATGATGTGCGTATTTTAATGGGCATAGCGCGGCAAACCCTCTGGTGCGCCGGGCAACCTCCAAACAGCCGGCCGCAGCGGCCGGCGGCGCGGCGGCGCGCGGCTGAATAACGATTGTCAAATAATCCCAAACTATGCCATAGTCCCCATCTGGAGGCTTTATGCTAGTTGAAAACACTCAAGTAATTTCCAATAGCCCCTTGGCCAACGACTATTGGATGCTGACCCTTAAAGCGCCGCAGATAGCGCCACAGGCCAGGCCAGGTCAATTTGTGCACCTGCGCATTCCCAATTACAATCAGGCCGTGCTGCGGCGGCCTTTCAGCATATTCAAGGCCGAAGATTCCGCAGTGGCGTTGTTATATCATTGCATTGGTCCAGGCACGCGGCTGATGACCCACCTCCAAGCCGGAGCTGCCGTGAGCTTATTGGGTCCGCTGGGCAATGGTTTCCCTCCCATTCGTCCGGAAACAACTCCAGTGCTGATTGGCGGCGGCTATGGCCTGGCCGCGCTGTATATGCTGGCCCAACGCGCGCCGCATGGCGGCGATATTTTCATAGGTGGCGGCTGCGCGACCGATATTTTATGCGTAACGGAATGCCAACAACTCGGCTGGCAGGTCCACATCGCCACCGAAGATGGGTCCCAAGGCAGCAAGGGTTTGGTAACCGATGTCTTGGATGCCTGGCTGAGCCAAGTCCAAGCTAAAGATGCCCTGGAATTCTTTGCCTGCGGCCCGATGGGCATGCTGCAAGCCATAGCTCAGCGCGCCCAGGCCGGCGGCTGGAAAGCTTGGCTATCGCTGGATCAGCTAATCGGCTGCGGCTTGGGCGCCTGTCTGGCCTGCGTGCAGAAAGTCAAGACCAGGCCGCCGGCCGGCCACTTGAAGCAAACGCCCGCCAGCCAGCCCGATTGGCAATGGGCCAGAGTTTGTCTGGATGGCCCGGTGTTTGAATCTCGCGACATAGTTTGGAATGGCAATGAATCCTGAACAAAATTCTAAACCCAAGCTAGCGGTTAACTTGGGCGGCATAGCCCTGCGCAACCCTGTGATGGTGGCTTCTGGGACATTCGGCTACGGCCCTGAATACGCCGGCCTGGTAGACCTGAATAAACTGGGCGCCTTCATCGTCAAGGGCATCAGCCTGCATCCCGCCCGCGGCAATCCCACCCCGCGGATGGCCGAGGTGCCCGGCGGCTTGCTCAACGCAATCGGCTTACAAAATCCTGGCGTGGAAGTATTCCTGGAGGATCACCTGCCGTTTTTCGACCAATATGAAGTGCCTGTTATTGTAAATATCTGGGGCCGCTGCCTGGAGGAATACCGCGATGTCGCAGCCAGGCTAGACTCGGCCAAGGGGCTACATGGCTTGGAATTAAATATCTCCTGCCCCAACATCAAAGAAGGCGGCCTGGCTTTCGGATCCGACCCCAAGCTGGCGGAGCAGGTTATCAAGATAGTCCGCGCGGCAACCCGCTTGCCACTTATTCCCAAGCTATCGCCAAACGTTGCTGATATCAGACTGTTTGCGCGAATCGCGCAAGATTGCGGCGCCAATGCCATATCCCTGATCAATTCCATTCCAGCCATGGCTATCGATATTGAGAAGCGTCAGCCGCTGCTGGCCAACGTAACCGGTGGCTTGACCGGCCCAGCGATACATGCGGTGGCCTTAAAACTGGTTTGGGAGGCGGCCAGGGCTGTGAGCATTCCCGTGATCGGCATGGGCGGCATAGTCTCGGCGCGCGAAGCCCTGGCCTTCATAATCGCCGGCGCGACAGCCGTCGCCATAGGTACAGCTAATTTTACTGAACCTCAAACAACCCTGGCAGTCATAGCCGGCCTGGAGTCTTACTGCCAGCGCCACGACATCAAAGATATCCAAGACCTGATCGGCAGCCTAACCAGCAGCGTGTCAGCCAACCCAGAGCATTCAGCGAAATGAACACCGCATGAGATTGCCGATCCCGTTATTGACATGGCTCGGGGCTGCTCTGCTGGTCGGGACAAGCTTGACCTGCCTGCTTTGGGTTCCCTACCGCCCCCTGGAGACCTATCGAGCGATCCCTGCCCAAGCCACTTTGCTGAGCTCTCATCAACATCTGGCCCAACGCTGGAACAGCCTGGCATCCAATGCCTTGATCAAGGCCTGCTTAACCCCGCCGCGCGCCGCGCCGAAGAAAAGGTTTTTCCCGGCCGAGCGCCTGGCTTCCGATATCAGTTCCTTAGCGCAAAGCTGCGCCTGGCTAGCCGATAAGGAAACCCTCATAGCCTATCTGCCCAGCCTGACGCCAGCTCGCGAATCAGCCTGGATTTTCAGCAGCTGGATTGGAACCCGTAGCCTGATTTTGCGCTGGGCCTTATCCCTAAAAATCATTCCGGGATTTGATCGCACAGCCAACTATTGCAATGAACGGCCAATCTGGGTTTTTCGCCAAGCCCTGACCCCAGCCGGCGCGCGCCTGGCCATAGCCTGCGGAGAGGGCGTCCTATGGGGCTGCCTTTCGCGCGACCCCGATGCCGCCATGCGCCAGATCATCTTATGTTATGATGGCTGGGCGCCCTCTATGGCTGCCAGCCTATCAACTCAGCCAGAGCGGCCTTGGGTGAACCCAATTGGCGCCAACCAGGATCAGGGTTGGCTGCGCTACCCCTGCTCCAAGCCAACCCCCCACGCAAGCGATATCATCAGCTATAGCCTATCTCGGCTTAAGCAGGATAGCCTCATTGCCGAAATTAAAATGCCACCAGCCGTTCAACAGCGCGCACCCTTGGCAAAAATAAAGCAAATAGCTATAGCCCAGCAATTGCTGGGCGAGCTCCCTGCCCTGCTGGCCATCTTGCCCTTGGATCTATTGCCTGAACAGTCGGCGGGCGGCGATTTTAGACCAACTTGGCTTAACATCTTACAGCAAGCCCTAGCTCCTATTGCCTCTAACGATAATGCGCTTATCCTTGCGCTGCTATCCGGAGAATATGGCGGCGGCTTGGGGCAGGAACCCTGGCGAATAAAAATTCCAGCGCTGCTGGCATTGCTTAAAGTTCAGCCGGCCGAAAACTCTCATCAGCTAGTCAACCGCATTTTGGATAAGCTAAATGCTAATTATAAATTGGGGTTGATTATTGACCCGGGAACATTAAAGGCCGGCGCGATAAAGCTGCAAACCATTGAGGCGATCTTGCCTAATCACCTGGCTGGCTTGGCTCTTGAGGACCGGCCGGCCTATGCCATGCTGGGCCCCTGGATGATCTTCTCCAGCAATGCCGGCAGCCTGATAAAACTATTGGAGCGCTATCAAAGCATCCCGACGCCGCAATTGACTGGCGCCGCGGAGCGCTGGCAGAACAAATTCAGCCAAAGCAATCCCAGTGCTTTTTTATGGATGGATCTGGACATCTGCGGGCGGATATTGCAACTGCCCCTGACCGCCCTGAGCGCAGCGCTACAGCTTGCTCAGCCCGCCGCCAGCAACAAGCGGCCCAACCTCGGAGCTGGCCCGGCAGCCGATAGTGCCGCCGGCATGGCCTGCTTAAAAAACTGCCTGGAGAAAGCGCGCGGCTTAAAAACCGGCGCCTTATGGATGGAATCTGGCCCGGGCGACTCAGCCACACTGCGCCTGGAAATCGGGCCGGGCTCAATGATCACTGATTAAACTCTTCGAAACTCTGACGGCGCGCCTCATCGATAGCTTTGATTTTTGTTTTGGCGCGTTGGCCAGCATCTGCAGCCGTCTTGCCGGTGAAGCCGGCTTCCCGCGCAATCGTTTTTTTTGACTGGGCGGCCGGCCTTGATATCTTATCTAGCGGCCGGCAAGCGGCGCCGTTAGCCAGGCTAGACTGGGCGCTCACAAGCCAGCTCAGCCATCAATGGATTTCCACATGCCGGAAGGAAACCAATCCAAAAGAGAGCGCCGCCGCTATCAATAGCAGCGCGTAAACTTGGGCATAAACAACATATTGCCAGAGCATTATTCCGGCTTCAGATAAAGGCAAGTTCTGGGAGGCCAGCGCGTCCACCAGCCAAAAATCCTGCCAATTTGGGATGGCCCCATAGGCTAAGGCCGCTAAAGAATTACTCTGAGCAGCCGAGCCCAGCAGGTGATCGGCCAGCAGACCCAAAAAAAATAAAACTCCGCAGATGGAGAGGGTAAATATCGGCGCCAAGCGCGTGGAAAGGCTTAATGCTATAGCGGCGAATACGGCCAGCGCCAACCCTATCAGCAGGGCGATCGGCGCAAGCCGCCAATCCAATAGTGAGCCAAATCGGCAGAGACTGCCATCGGGATTAAGCCAAGCGCCCAGCAGGAAGGCAATGCTTAAGCAAGGCAATAAAAACGCAAAGGCTTGGGACACAAAGGGCCTTTTAAGAAAAAAATTAGTGCTGGCTGCCAAAAGGCAGGCCGCCGGAACTACCCCCAACAGCATGCCGGCAATACGCCAATCGGTGTAAAGTCCCGGCAGAGGCAGACGCACGCTCAACATTGCCATCATGGCGCTCAGCGCGCAAAAAATGGCTAGCACCAATAAAACCCCGCAATATTTGGCCAGGAAAAACAGCGCGCGGCCAATTGGCTTGGAGAGCACTATGGCGGCTGTGCCCCGATATATCTCACGATGCAAGGCCGCCGCCGCCGCGACACCAGCCAAGAGCAGCCCTATCCCAAACTGGAAGGCACAGGCGCCATCGCGAACCAGGCGCACCTCCTCGCCAAACATAAACACCGCCAGCAGTGGTAAAAGGCTGGTTAAGATTAATGAGCTGGCCACCAAAAGCAAAACAATCGGCTGGCGTATAACGTCCAAAAACGCGGCGGCAGTCAAAGCCATAAATTGCTGGGTTTTATATAAAAGCATATATTTGCGCGCCTGCCCCTTTGTTTCGGCGCCGCGCGGATAAAGTAATCTTTGATCGACCCGCGCCCGGGATAGCTGCGCAGGTTCAAGATAAAGGATAAGCGCAAGCCGAGTCAAGCCAGCAGGGCCATGTTTTCTCCCTGGCATAGCCTTTTTATTTATTGCCCTTAGCCTGGTTATAGGTGATGCAAAGCATCTGACCATTCTTGGCTGCGGCAGACTTTGCCTGGTAGGCAGGGGGATTGGCCAGTCGGCTCAGCAAGGCTTCCGCGCTATTGAGATCAAGCGCCGAGAGCTCAAAGTTTTAGCCTTCCAGGCAGTGATCAAGGTCAGCGAGCAGGGCAGGCTCCAGAGCATATAGGCCCAATAGGGCAGGCGCAGCAAGGTTTGCCATATTTCAAATTCAAAAGACGTATGGTGCTTAGAGGCGGATAGCAAGCAAAGCACCAGCATCAGCAGCAGCGGCAGCAGCATCAACAAAACAACGCTCCAGGCAAAGCTTAATGCTTCTAGACGATTGCCGTATTCAGCCAGGCGCCGAAACAGGTCAGCCGCCAACAGATTCACCAGGCAGAGCGCCGCAACGCTCGCCAGCAACAAACCGATAACGTTGATGAGATAGAAGGTCTCGCGTGGAGAGGCTTTCCACCACTCCAGAAATGGCGCAAAATAAATCCCCAAACATATCAATGCCAAGGCCGCCTGAGCGCGGCGGCGCCATGATTGATTGAAGGCGCCGACAGCTGCTAATATCCAAAGGCCCCAGGCGGTCAAGGCGCTGCCAATGACATAGGCCGGCAGGCGCACTGAATGGAAGAACTCTATGGTGGCCTGTCCGAAAAACAGAGCCAGCGTGATCAATAATCCCCAAAAAACCCGGGAGAATCCCCGCGCCAGGCTGAGGCAATACAATGGGCTAGTCAGCTCGCCCTGGCGCGACTGCTTTGGCTCAGCCAGGTTAGAGCTCGTTATCAGAGCGCCGTATTCAGCATCCGTCATATTGACTGGCAATCTAGCAGCTCGGCCAAGAAATAGCCATGCAAACCTGAATAAAATAATCGGCCGATTTCTTTGAAGGGCAAAAGCACCCCCCAAGGGGGCTTCCCCTCCGGGTTTCTTTTAAGAACTGCCTAGCCTCGCTTGCAGAGCTTTAGCCGCCTTATCAGAGGACGCCCCATTCCGGGAAGTCAGGCGAATGGCCGGAACTGCTTAAGCTTGGCTTAATTTTGGGGCGCGCGATGTTTTTTGCTGCGGCGCGTGCCGCCGCCGACATCGCCAAAGCGCACGGCCTGGCGATTGGCCTGCAGCGTGCAATCTTGCGCCATCAAGCCATCTAATCCAGTGGCCACTTCTTTGGGCAAGGGCGCCTTGCCCAGCACGGCCTTGGCGAAATCATTCAGCATACTGGTGATAGCCTCGCTATGCGGAGGGATCGCAAGGGGGATGGTTTGCGAGCTAAGCGCGCTGCATAATTCTATTTGCTTGGCGCCATCAGCCGCCTGATGCTGCAGCAGCACGCCTTGATCTCCCAGAATCGCCAATCCGGAATAGTCCATAGCTTGGATCTGCTTTTTGATATAGGCATTTAAGGCAAAACTGGCATTGAAAGTTATCAAGACGCCTGGTTCCAAGGTAGCCAGGATAGAGATATGCGGCGGGAAACGGGTAGTCTCTCCAAACCAGGCGCCCAAGGCCTTGACGCTAAGCCAGGCGCCGCCGCCATTGAAATACCTGGCCAGGTCCAGAGAATGAATGCCGCAGTCCAGGCAGCCGGAACTGTCGCAGAAGCGCCGGCGGCGCGTACCCAATTGGCCCCAAATTTTATGACCATCCCACATCTTATCCATATGGATGGCGCGCAGCCGGCCGAGATAGCCACCCTCTATCCAGCGGCGGATTTGCTGATAGGCCGCAATATAGCGATTTTCAAAACCCACTGCCAGCAGCTTGCCGGCTTGGCGCGCGGCGGCCAACATCAGGCGGCATTGCTGGGTGGATGCGGCCATGGGTTTCTCGGTGATAACGTGGCAGCCGGCCTGCAGCGCCGCCAAGGTCACGGCGCAATGAGCGTCAACCGGGGTAGCGACATAAACGGCATCCAAGTCCTCACGTTTGAGCATTTGGCGATAATCGGTATAGCAGGCCACGTTTTTATCGGCGAGCTTGGCCAGGTTCTTTGGATTTAAATCTGCTAGCGCGGCCAGGTGCACCCAGCGCGCTGCGCGCATGGCCGGCAACACTGCCCATTGACCATGCGTGCCGTAGCCGATCAATCCGATGCGCATTCTATTTTTTTTACCTTTGCTCATGATAAATAGATTTTTATTAAAGATTATAAAAACTTTTCTTAAGGGTGCGCACAAGCTACTCCTGCGCCAAAGCTCTGTCAATCGATTCTTTGAGCCGCCCCCCCATGGAAAAAAAATGATTGAAACTCTGCAGCGCTAAGCTTAGATTGCCAGGCAGGAGATCTGGCCATGTCTAATAGTTTTGGAACTTTATTCAAAATAACCACCTTTGGCGAATCGCATGGCAAGGCCGTTGGCGCAGTGCTGGATGGCTGCCCGGCACGCCTGCCTTTAAGCGAAGCCGATATTCAACCTCAACTGGACCGGCGCCGGCCGGGCCAAAGCACGCTGGTGTCGCCGCGCCAAGAAAAGGACCTGGTCTCAATTTTAGCTGGCGTGGATCAAGGCAAGACCCTAGGCGCGCCGATCGCTTTACTCATCGAGAACCACGACCAGCGCCCGGCCGATTATGCTCAGCTGGCCGTGGCGCCGCGGCCTTCTCATGCAGATTTAACCTACCGCGCCAAGTACGGAATTACCGCCTTAAGCGGCGGTGGCCGCGCTAGCGCCCGCGAAACGATTGGCCGGGTAGCGGGCGGTGCGGTAGCCGAGAAATTTCTGAAAACAGTCCATAAGGTTGATATCGTAGCTTGGGTCAGCGCGGTGGGCGCCATAGACGCGCCAGAACTTACAGCCGCAGGGCTAACCCGCGCACAAGTTGACAGCACGGCCATCCGCTGCCCAGATCCGGAGACCGCCCAAGCTATGATCGCGGCAATAGCGGCAGCCCAGCAAGCCGGCGATTCGCTGGGCGGGGTCATCAGCTGCGTCTGCCGCAATATACCAGCTGGCTGGGGCGAGCCGGTCTTTGATAAGTTGAGTGCCTTATTGGCTCAGGCCATGCTTTCGATTCCAGCGGCAAAGGGGTTTGAAATCGGCTCGGGCTTCGCCGGGGCGCGGCTGCGCGGCTCGCAGCATAACGATCTATTCATTGCCCGGGGCCAAAAGCTGACTACAGCCACTAACCGCAGTGGCGGTATTCAAGGCGGCCTGAGCAATGGCGAACCAATCGTTTTCCGAGTGGCTTTCAAGCCGCCGGCCAGCATTGCCCGGGAACAGGAAACAGTGACCTATGACGGCCAGCCCATCATGCTGGCGGCGCGTGGCCGCCACGATCCCTGCGTGGTTGCGCGGGCCGTGCCGATAGTGGAAGCCATGGCCGCCTTGGTGCTAGCCGACTCTGCCCTGCGCCATTGCCCGCCGCTGGCATAAACAGGTTAGCAGCGCGGGCTGAGCGGCTTATTTATGTCCGAAGGCCGGCTTGCGCACAATCAGCTGCGAGCGATCCTTGCCAGCGGAAATCATGTTTATCGGCACCTTTAAATGCTGCTCTATGGTCCTGATAAAATGGCGTGCTGCCGCCGGCAGCCGCGCATAGCTAGTACTACTGGAGGTGGCCGTGCGCCAGCCAGGCAGATATTCGATCAGCGGCTGAGCCTGCTGAACATCGCTGGGGTTTATTGGCCATTGGTTCAGCCGGCGGCGGCCTACGCGGTAGGCCACGCAAATGCCGATTTCTTCAAAGTCGTCTAAGACGTCCAGCTTGGTCAGGGCGATCTCATCTAAGCTATTCAAGATAACCGCGCGGCGCAACTGCACCAGGTCCAGCCAGCCGCAGCGGCGCGCTCTGCCGGTGGTGGCCCCAAATTCATGGCCGAGGGCGCGCAGCTTGGCGCCAAGAGCGCCTTTAAGCTCACTGGGAAAGGGGCCTTCGCCAACCCGGGTGGTATAGGCCTTGGCCACGCCTATGATGCGATCCAGATCATGCGGCCCCACTCCAGCCCCGACGCTGGCGCCGCCGGCGATTGTATGCGAAGCAGTAACATAGGGATAAGTTCCCGCCGCCACATCCAACATAGTGCCTTGCGCGCCCTCAAACAAAATACGTTGCTTACGGCGGCGCGCCTCAGCCAGCAATAGGCTTACATCGTCAATCAAGCCGGCGAAGGGAGCCGCCCAGGCCATAATCTCCTTGGCCACGCTATTAAGGTCGCCGGCGGCACGGAGCGCTTCCGGCGGCAGGCAGCAGCGCTTGGCATTAAGGCAAAGGCGCAACTGAGCCCGCAACCTGGCTGCATCCAAGGTATCGGCCAGGCGCACCCCGATGCGGGCGGCGCGGTCGGCATAGGCTGGGCCGATGCCGCGCATAGTGGTGCCGATTGGATCCTTGCCGCGGCGGCGCTCAGCCGCTTGATCCATGGCGATATGCCAGGGCAAGATCAAATGCGCTTCGCCGCTGATCCGCAGGCGCTGGCGCCATTGAGCCGGCCGTATTTGAATGGATTTGAGTTCCTCAGTTAATTTTTTAAGGTTGATTACCACCCCGCTGCCGATCAGACATCGCACGCCGCGACGCAGAATGCCCGATGGCAGAATATGGAAAACATATTTACGGCCACCAAAGTGAATGGTATGGCCGGCATTATCGCCACCCTGAAAACGCACCACTAGATTGGCGCGCGCTGCCAGCGCGTCCACTATTTTACCCTTGCCTTCATCGCCCCATTGAGACCCAACAATAACTATAGACGACATAAACCACTCTCCTGTTTTACTCTCAAGAAAAACTAACTGCTCTTTGCCGCGCGCAGGCTGGCGACGATGTGATCAACCTGTTGCGGCGCCGTGCCGATGTAGCCAGCCGGATCCAGATAGGCATCGATCTGCTCAGCTGTCAAGAGCCGCGCCACTTGGGCATTCTTTAATAAGACATCTTTAAGGGCCAGTTTGTCGGCGATAGTAGCGCGGGCGGCCTGGCGCAGGATCTCATGGGCCGACTGGCGCCCAAGCCCCCTTTCCACCAGCCCGATCATCAAGCGCTCGCTCATAATCAAGCCGCCTGTCAAGGCCAAGTTATGTTTAATGGCCTCCTCGTTAATATCAAGCGAATCGAGCACTTCATTCAGCTGCCGCAAAAGATAATCAACCAGGATAAAGGTTTCCGGAAAGATGACGCGTTCGGCGGCTGAATTGGTTAGGTCGCGTTCATGCTCCAAGGCAATATTTTCTATAGCCGGGAGCAGCATGGCACGCAGCAGGCGCGCCAAGGAACAGATCCGCTCGCTTTTATGGGGATTGCGTTTCTGCGGCATGGTTGATGAGCCTACCTGGCTTTGTTGAAAGGATTCGAATGCTTCGGCGATTTCAGTCCGTTGCAGATTGCGGATCTCCTTGGCTATTTTCTCGGCGCTGGCGGCGGCCAGCACCAGTACAAAAACAGCTTCGGCGTGGCGATCGCGCTGAATGACTTGATTGGATACTGGCGCCGGTTGTAAACCCAGATCCTGCATGACCAGGCTCTGCAGCTCTGCGGCCTTGGCCCCCAGGCTGGCCTGGGTGCCAACCGCGCCGGACATTTTGCCGACGGCCAGGCGCGGGCGCACCTGGTCCAGGCGTTCGAGATGACGCTGAAACTCACAGGCGTAGATGGCAAACTTTAAGCCATAGGTGGTTGGCACAGCATGTTGGCCATGGGTACGCCCCACGCAAACGAGCTGGCGGGTGCGTTGGGCCCAATTCAACAAGCTGTTGCGGACCGCCAAGAGATCGGCATGGATTATCTCCAAAGCGGCCCCCAGCTGTAAAGCCAGCGCGGTATCTTCAATGTCGTAGGAAGTGGCGCCGTAATGCACAAATTTGCCAGCCTCCTCAGCGCAAGCCTCTGTCAGAGCGCGCACCATGGCCATCAGGTCATGATGGATCTCGGCCTCAATGGCCTTCACTCGCTCCAGCTTGACAAACTTGAGGGAGGCCTTGCTGGATATCTCGGCCGCGGCCGCGGCCGGAATAGCTCCTAAACTGGCGTGGGCCCTGGCTAAGGCGGCTTCAACAGTCAGCCAATTTTGCAGCTTGGCTTCCTCGCTGAAAAGCTTACGCATGGGTTCGTAGTAATAGCGGAACTCAATCGGATGTACGCTCATAATATTGCCTTTATCAAAGGCCGCACCAAGAAAGCGCGGCGAATCCATTTAGCCTGTTTAATTGCCAGCGGCTGAGCCCCTTCCTGCAGCTGATCAGCTTATTGCCACAATAAAGGCCCAGCCCGCGCCGGGCCAGGCTCAGTTGGGGAAAATATCTGATTTAATCCTGGCTCAGATATCCCTTGGCCTTTAGATTATTTTCAATCCGCTGGGCGATTGGCTCATCCGGCACAACAAATTTATTTCCAGTAATCAGCTCATAGGCCTGGATATAGCGCTTGGCCGCTTCAATGCGCAGCTCAGCTGGCATTGGCGGCGGCAAGCCGTCGCCATAAAAGCCCTGGGCAGCATACCATGTGCGCACGTATTCCTTATCCAGCTTACGTTGCTCTTGGCCGGCGGCAAACAAGCTTGCGTAGCTATCAAGATACCAGTAGCGCGATGAGTCCGGGGTGTGCATTTCATCCGATACCACTAGCTGGCCATTACGAAGGCCCAATTCATACTTGGTATCTACCAAGATCAAGCCTTGGCGCTGCGCCTGGCGAGCACCGAAATCAAATAGCCGCAAACACAGCTCGGCAGCGGCATCAAAAGTAGCGGCATCAATCAGCCCTTCGGCCAGAGCCTGGGCGCGGGAAATAGGTCGGTCGTGCGCTTCCAGCTTGGTGGTGGGAGTCAGGATGGGCTGGGGCAATTTTTGATCTTTGCGCAGCCCCTCAGGCAAGCGATTGCCGCAATAATTACGATCACCCCGTTCATAGTTATACCAAAGCGATGTTTTGGTGACGCCGGTGATATAGGCGCGCACAATCATTTCCAACGGCAACTGCTGGCATTCGGCCACCACCATTACGTTAGGATCTGGCACGTCAAGCACATGATTGGGCGCAATGGCGCTGGTTTGCTCAAACCAAAAGGCGGCCAATTGATTGAGCACCTGGCCCTTAAAGGGGATGGCGCCCAAGACACAGTCAAAAGCCGAAATCCGGTCGGTGGTGACTATGATGCGGCGCTCGGACTGGCGATAGCTGTCGCGGACCTTGCCTATTTCTTTTTGGCCTAAGCCTTTAAAATCAGTGGAGTTTAAAGTTAGATCCAAAGCCGCCTTGATGCGTGTGTCTAGCTTATCCATATACTTGCCCGGCCCGTTGATTCTTGAATAGGCAGCATGGCATAAAGGCGCTAATGAAGTCAATCTCAACCTCAAAGAGCCAGGCGCCAGCTGAGCGCCGGATGAGGAGAAGCTCAAGCCAGCGCCGCCGCGCCAGGGGCTGGGCCGATGGCATCTTCAGAAAGAGCAGTTTATTGAGCCGCCCAAACATTTACGGAAGTTTTAATGTTTAGGTTGACTAGGCAGTCGCTTTGCTTATTCTCTTATGAACTATAAGTCGAGCCATTGCCATCGGCCACGAAGGAGCAGCCATGAAACAGGAAGTGTTGGAGCGTTGGACGCGGGAAAACGCCCTTGACCTATATGGCATACGCCATTGGGGCTTGGGCTATTTCGACATTTCCGAAACTGGCGAGGTGATTGTGCGGCCAGGCGGGCCAACCGGCACAACCACGATCAATATCATGGACTTGATCACCGGCTTAAAGGCGCGCGGGTTAGCCATGCCGGTACTGCTGCGCTTTGCTGATATTCTTTCCTCGCGCATCGAACAGCTTTACGAAAGCTTCAATTCGGCGATTAAGGAATACGGCTACAAAAACATCTATCGAGGGGTTTATCCAATCAAAGTAAATCAACAGAAACAGGTGATGGCAGAAATAGTTGAATTTGGCTGTGCGCATCATCATGGACTGGAGGCGGGCAGCAAGGCCGAACTGATGGCGGCGCTGGCTTATACCGAGGACCCCGAAGCGCGGATTGTTTGCAATGGCTATAAGGATGAGGAATTTATAGATTTAGCTCTATATGGGCTAAAAATGGGCTTGCAAGCCATCCTAGTGGTGGAAATGCCCGATGAGTTAGACCTGATCTTAAATCGAGCGGCCCAGTTAGGCATCAAGCCGCGTTTGGGCGTGCGCATTAAATTATCCAGCCGGGCCGGCGGCCACTGGGACGGCTCGGGCGGCGACCGCAGCATGTTCGGGCTGAACACAGCCCAGCTTATTGATATCATCGATCGGCTTAAGAAAGACTCCATGCTCGACTGCCTGGAAATGCTGCATTTTCATTTAGGATCCCAGGTTTCCAATATCCGCAATATTCGTTCGGCGCTGCGCGAAGCCTGCCGTTATTACGTGGAATTGGTACGAGAGGGCGCGGCCATGGGAATGATCAATATTGGCGGCGGCCTGGCGGTGGACTACGACGGCTCGCACACCAACTTCGCCAGCAGCCGCAACTATACCGAGCAAGAATATGCGGCCGACGTTGTCGAAACCATCATGACCTTTCTAAACGAAGCCGGCCTGCCCCACCCCATGATCATTAGTGAATCAGGGCGCGCCACGGTAGCCTATCACTCTCTGCTGGTTTTCAACATCCTCAACGAAAGCCGCTTCGAGCCGCCCAATAACGCCAGCGGCGCTAAAATGCCCGAAGCTTGTCACAAAATATTAAATAACCTGCTTGAGGTGCGCAAGACCCTTTCCACCAAAAACATGCAGGAATGCTACCATGATGCCGTGGATTATCGCGATGAGATCCGCTCGCTCTTCCAGCTGGGGATCATTTCCATGCGCGAGCGTGCCTTTGCCGAAAATATCTTCTGGGATATCATCTGCCGCATAGCCGCTGAAAACCGCGGGCGTAAATATGTGCCCGATGAGCTGCAAGGCTTGGAGACAGCTGTCGCTGATCTATATTATGCTAATTTCAGCGTCTTCCAATCCCTACCCGATTCCTGGGCCATTGACCAGCTTTTCCCCATTATGCCGATTCATCGGCTAAACGAAATGCCAACCCGCCACGCCCGGATCGCCGATATCACCTGCGATTCCGATGGCAAAATCGATCGTTTCATCGACCTGCACGACGTCAAGCCAACCCTGCCGCTCCACGAGCTTAAGGGAGAAGACTACTATCTGGGCGTGTTTCTGGTGGGAGCTTATCAGGAAACTCTAGGCGATCTGCACAACCTGCTAGGCGACACCAACGTGCTGCATGTGCGGGTGGGCAAGGACGGCCAAGTGGAATATGCTCACGAAATCGCGGGCGACACAGTAGCCGATGTGCTTTCCTATGTGGAATATGATCCGCGAGAAATGATCAATCGGGTGCGCACGACCGCCGAACAAGCCGTGCGCGACGGGCGCATCACGCCGATTGAACGGCGCGAGATTATGTCTGCTTATGAGACAGGCATGCGCGGCTATACTTATTTCGAAACATAAAGCCCCGCCCTGGGCGTTGGCTTAAAGATACGGAGATTTTATGTTACATTTTCTTGGTATTGATCCGGCCAATATCAATAACCCGAATGCCCCCTACGCAGTGCTGCCGATCCCCTATGAACGCACGGTAAGCTTCGCCCGCGGCACTGCCAAAGCGCCGGCGGCCATCATCGAGGCCAGCCAGCATATGGAACTTTTCGATGAGGAATTGATGCTGGCTCCCGAACTGCGCATACAAACGCTTGCCCCTGTGGATTGCCAAAGTCAAAGCGATGCCCAAACCCTCCAAACTATCGAAACAACCGCGCGCGGCGTAATACAACAACACCGCTTTCTGATGAGCTTAGGTGGCGAACATACCATCACAGCGCCCTTGGTGGCAGCGGCACGGTCGGTGTGGAAATCGCTTTCGGTCCTGCATGTAGATGCCCATCTGGACCTGCGCGATCAATATCAGGGCAGCCGACTTTCGCACGCCTGCGTCATGCGGCGGGTGATTGATCAAGAGGTTCCCATAGTGCATGTGGGCATCCGCAGCCTATGTGCGGAAGAGTACGAATTGATCAACGAACGCCGCTTGCCGGTATTTTGGGCCCGCGATATTCTCCAAAATGGCGATGACTCTTGGATGATAGAAGCCATTGAACGGCTCAGTCGGCAGGTCTATGTTTCCCTCGATGTAGATGGCCTGGACCCGGCCTTGATGCCGGGCACCGGAACTCCCGAGCCAGGCGGATTGGCATGGTCGACCATCACCAGTCTGCTCAGCCGCCTGTGTGCGGCGCGCACTGTCGTGGCGGCTGACTTGGTTGAAGTGATGCCGCTGCCTGGATCGCCGCTGAGCGAATACACCGCCGCCCGGCTGGCTGCCAAGCTGATGGCCTACCACGCGCTAAACCAGAAATCGCATTCCTGAGCTATCCAGCAACCATAAAAATAATATGAACATTGCCCGCATTATGATAATCGGCTTACTGGTAGGGCTCTTCGGCGCCGGCTGCGCGCCAGTGCTAAGAAACCAAAATGGAGTGCGCGTGGTTGGCGATATCGTAACCGGCGAACAGGAACGCCGCGTGGCCATTACCACGAGCAACCAGGCGCGCATCACCGAAATAGCCCGTAGCGATCCCGATGCTGATGTGCGCCAGGCCGCCACTCAAAAAATCCGTGACCCTGCTGTTTTACTGGCCATAGCCGAAAGCGATCCGCAACAGCAAGTGCGCGTTAGCGCGGTAGCGCGGATCAATGATAACGAGACTCTGCTTGGGATCATCGCTGGCAACAGCGAGCCGCTGGCCCGCTTGGCGGCACTCGAACGGATCAAAGATCAAAAGCTTTTATTGGATATTGCCATGACTAACTCCGAGCCGATGGTGCGCCGCGCCGCCAGTGAAAAAATCACCGACCAGCGCATGCTCTATACTATCGCCATGGCCAACACTGAACCCTTCGTCCGCGTCTGCGCCACCAGCCTTATTCACGACCAGAAATTTTTAACGGGGATTGCCCGCAACAATAGTGAAGCCTTGGTCCGCCGCTCGGCCGCGCGCGGCATCACCCGCCAAGATACCCTGATCCAACTGCTGCAACTTGAGCAAGATCGCGATGTCCGCAAGACGATAGTTGATTTGATCAAGCGCCAGAGCGTCCTGGAACAAATTGCCCAAACCGATCCTGATCCGCTTATCCGCTATCTGGCAGTGCGCCAATGCCACAACCCCGTTATCCTGGCGGCCAGCGCCATGACCGACCCCGACGCGGTGGTCCGCCAGGCAGCCACCGGCAAGCTCACCAACACGACCATCCTGGAGGATATCGCCGAAACAGATCCAGACACCGGCGTGCGCTTGATCGCGGTTAAAAAATTAAGCGGGCCGATATTGCAAAGGGTGCTGGAAAATGATGAGTCGGCCGAAGTGCGCCTGGCCAGCCTGGCCAACCTGCTTGACCCAGAAGCCTTAAAGAACGCCGCCGCCAGCGATGCCAGCCCGGATGTCCGCAGCGCCGCCTTAGCTAAGCTCAGCGACCAGGCCGCGCTGGCCAGCATCGCCTTTCACGATCCCCAAGCCCAGGTTAGAAAGGCAGCCACCTTCTTATTAATCGATCAAGGTCTTTTGGAAGAAATCGCCCGTAACGATCCTAATCAAGAAACCCGCGCGGCCGCCGCCAGCCAAGTAATTGACCAGGAAATCTTGAAAGCCATCGCGATTAGCGACTCTCACCGCACCGTGCAACAGACCGCCATAAAACGCATTAGTGATCAAACGATCATCGAGGAGCTGGCGCGCGATCCCAACCCCAACCTACGCCTGCTGGCGGTGGCCAAGCTGACTCAAGCAGCCATCTTGAATGATATCGCCCGCAATGACCCCTTTGCGGCGGTGCGCCAGGCCGCGATTGAAAAAGTAAGCGACCCCGCCGTGCTTAAAGAAATCGCCCTCTCCGATGCTGACCCAGCGGTGCGCCAGGCGGCAGTCCGCAGCCTTAAAGACCCTGAGGCTCTAGCCTTGATCGCCGCCAACGACCCCCACGCGGAAGTGCGCACGGAGGCGAAAACCCAACTACAGATCATGCGGGCCGCACCAGTTCAAAATTGGAATAAAAGCAATGTTCAGTAATGATGCTCTAGCCATATTAGATAGCGATAGGTTGCGGGAACTTCTGCCCCAGCGCTATCCTTTTCTGATGATAGATCGGGTGATGATTTTGACTGAGCAGCAAGCCATCGGCATCAAAAACATCACCATCAACGAACCCTGCTTCGCCGGGCATTTTCCTGGCAACCCGGTCCTGCCAGGCATGCTTATGCTGGAAGCCATGATCCAAACCAGCGCCGCGCTGATACGCCACCTCAACCAGCGGATGCCTAAAATGCTTCTGCTGCTGGCTATCGATAAGGCTAAATTCCGCCGGCCGGTATCTCCGGGCGATCGTTTGCAGATAGACGTAAAGCTCGCCTGCAGGCGCGCCGGCATCGCCCGTTTGTTGGCTACGGCTAGCGTTAACGCCGATCCGGTTGGCCAGGCCAGTTTCATGCTGGGAACCAACCAGGCTATACGCCAACGCCTGCGGCCGGCGAACTTTGCGCCAGCCCTGACCCACGCCAGCTTGGCTGCAAAACCCTCCCCGATAATGACGGTGCGCGATATCATGCAAGTGATTCCGCATCGCTATCCCTTTCTTTTGGTCGATGCCATTCTGCATCAGGATGACAAACGCATCATCGCCATAAAAA
>CAYUHK010000008.1:0-50299 GCA_964444425.1 uncultured Verrucomicrobiota bacterium | reverse complement strand
CCACAGTTTAATCCTCCGCGCGCCGCGGGATCTTTTGCTGCTTCCGACTGACGAGCTTTTTTTGATTGGCCGACGATATTGTTTGCACAAGCCGATGCGGCGGCCGCAGCTGAGAGTTCGTTTGTAGGCGGCCCGCTAGACACTACCACTTGAGTCGGCCGCAATAACTTATTATGAAACATATATCCACGCCGCACCTGAGCCAGCACCATCCCTTCCGGCTCAGTATGCGAGGGTATGCAGCTAACGGCTTCAAATCTAGCTGGATCAAATTTCTGGCTATCGGCTTCAATTGGCCCCAATCCGTGTTTTTTTAAAGCCTCCAGCAACTGACTAAAAATCATCTCAAAACCTTCTGTAACGCCTTTTTCAATCTTATGATCCACAGCCGCTTTAATGCCCAGTTCAAAATGATCTAGCACCGGCAGCAATTCCAGCATAAGATCGGCCGCAGCGGTTTCGCAAAGCTCTATCTTTTCTCGCAGAGTGCGCTTACGAAAATTGTCGAAATCAGCGCGCAAACGGAGCAGCTGATCCTGCAAATCTTCCATTTGCGCCCCTGATTCTGAGGGCGGATTAATGGGCGCCGGCGCAGCGGCGGCAATCCCTTCAGCTCCTTTGGCCGTCGTTTTATCTTTATGGCCTGATTCCTTAGAAACCCTTGTAGCCTCTTCGCGAGGATGCTGTTTATCTTTATTTCGATTCATACCGACTATCACTCCCGTTAAATAAAATTAATACTTACACTTGCGCTTCGGTTGGCGAAGCCGGCGCCAATACGACTACCAATTCGCCCCGAATCGGCTTGCCTGGACCTTGCTCAGCGCGCCGTAAAAACTGATCGCGCAGGTCGCTTACCGTTCCCCAGAGGCATTCCTCATTCAGCTTGGTCATTTCTCGTGCCATAAAGATTTGGCGCGCAGGAAACATATTATTCATCGCCGCCAGTAAGTCCAGCCAGCGATAGGGCGATTCAAATAGTACCACCGGCACAGAACTATTCTGAAGCTCTTGTAACCGCCGGAGCCGAGCGCCCGCTTTACGAGGTAGAAAGCCTTCACAGTGAAAGCCATGGCCGCCGAACCCGCTTAAAGCCAGCGCGGCCGTAGTCGCCGAGGGCCCCGGAATAACAGTGACGAAAATGTTTTCGACACGGCAGGCGGTCACTAGCCGCGCCCCCGGATCAAAGACGCCTGGCATGCCAGCATTGCTCACCAAGGCGGCCGAAGCGCCGGCCTTGATCTTAGCTACTACCAAGCGCACTCGTGCAGCCTCATTGAAGCGGTGACAACTAATCAACACATTCCGGATATCAAAACGCTGCAACAGAGTACGTGTATGTCGAGTATCCTCTGCTAGAATGAATGCAACTGAACGCAACGTATCCAAGGCGCGGGCGCTAATATCCTGCAAATTACCGATGGGCGTGCCAACGATATAGAGGCCAGGCTGCATTAAAGTTGTTTTCATAATACTCTGAAATGAGCTTACTTACTACGTGGAAAAAGGCGGGTTGGCAATCATTTTCTAGCTCAATTAAGGCCTGACCGCTGTAAACTGCTGTCAAAGCAAGCTTAAGTAGAAAGTCCAAGTAATCTAATTCTAGATCGCTGTTAAGACGTGTCTCCTATGCTCAGCTAAAATCTGAAAAAAAAGTTGACCTAGCGCGACGGCCTGCTATGATGAACTCTCAATGAATGACTTAAGCAAAGTCAATGCCCTGATCCAGCTGGGGATGAAGTTCGTTGTAATCGCCCTATTGCTGTTATCTGGAGCGGCGCTGATTTTTGGCATCCTGCTATTCCAACAACGCGAAACCCTTAAAGGGCGCACCCAAAAACTGGAAACGGCCGTCCTACAGGTAGCTGCCACTATTGAGGCCGGTGACGCCACCGAAGAAAAGCTGGCTTTGTCTGAAGATCAGCTCAAGACTTACAAGCAAAAGCCCGGCGGCCCGGCTACGATGGATGCCCCCTTAAACCAACTGGTAACTGCTGCGCAGGATCAACTCGCCCGCCTAAGTGGAACCCGCACTGTGCTGGCGGAAACCAGAGTGATCTTAGCTAAGACTGAAGCCGATCTTGCTGACACTCGCGCTGAGTTAGCTAGCGCCAAGGATGAAATCGTTCAACTTAATGAAACAGTAGCGGCCCAAGACCTGGAGCTGGAAGAAAAAGAAGCTTCCATTAAAAGCCTTGAAAACGAAAAAAGCATGCTATATGCCCAGGTGGAAGAATTTGAAGCTCTGGTTGATGATTTAGAATCACACAACCGCGAGCTTGTGGATCAGACGTTAGAACTACAGGCGAAACTTAAAACGCTGGAATCGGCCCAAATTGGCGATAAACAAGCGCTGCCCAAAGGACAGCATGGAGCCGTGCTTTATGTTAGCCCGGATTGGAATTTCCTAATCGTCGGGATCGCCGCCGAAAGCCAAAAAAGCATCGCGCCTAATCTAGAGCTGCTGATTCAACGAGCTGATCGGCTGGTTGGAAAAGTGCGTATAGCAGCCATCGTCGATAATATGGCTGTGGCCGAAATAATCAACGACTGGGAACAATTTCCACCACAGAAGGGCGACTATGCCATCTACTAAGATTGCCTTGATCTGTTGGGCAGTCGCATTGCTCTTGGGCTTACAAGGATGTTCTTCGACTCCACAGACGGCTAGCAACACGCCTTGGAATGTTCCGCAACCGTGGGAAGGATCTATCCCTCTGCCGACTGGCCTAGGTAACTAAGCAGGATCAGCCTATCGCGCTGCGATCAAGCTCTCGGCGATTTGAATGGCATTGGTGGCGGCGCCCTTACGAATATTATCCCCGCAGACAAATAAAGCTAAGCCATGCGGAAGGCTTTCATCCACGCGGATTCGCCCAACCAATACCTGGTCTTGGCCAGATGCTTGGATCGGCATTGGGTATTGATCTTGATCGATAGCATCAACCACGGTCACTCCTGGCGCGGCTGCTAAAATATCGCGAGCTTCCGCTGGATCCATGGGACGATCTAGTTCAATATGCAAGGCTTCACTATGGCCATTAAACACAGGCACACGTACGCAGGTGGTGCTAATGCGCATCGTATCATCCTCAAGAATTTTATGAGTTTCTTTACGCATCTTAATTTCCTCGCTGGTATGGCCAGCGGAATCTGGTTTTAGACCGCCTATTTTAGGAATCACATTCAAAGCGATTTGATGCGAATAAACTGAGGATTTTAGCGGCTGGCCGGCAACCGAATCCTGTAGCTGCTGCTCCAATTCCAAGATGGCATCACGCCCTGTGCCCGAGACGGCTTGATAGGTACATGCTATAAAGCGGCGGATGCGAGCCGCCCGATGTAATGGGGCCAAAGCCATCAAAGCGATAATGGTGCTACAATTCGGGTTGGCAATAAAACCGCTATGCTTGCTTAAGGCATGGGCGTTGATTTCCGGAATAATTAATGGCACGCGCGGGTCCATGCGGAAATCATCGCCATTATCAATGACGATCACGCCCTTAGCCGCAGCTTGCCAACCCAGTTGCTGTGAAGCACCTTTGGCGCCTTCCGCGCCGGCAAAAAAGGCAAAATCTAGCCCCGCGAACGCCTCCAACGTTGTCGGCCTTACGTGAAAGGTCTCACCGTTGATCTGCTCATCCCGCTCGGAGCGAGCTAGCACACGAATTTCTTCACAAGGAAAATCGCGTTGGCGCAATATCCGAATCATCTCGGAGCCAACCGCTCCTATACCAACAATCCCCACGCGATATTTCCGCATCAACGCGCTACTCCCTCAGCGACTAGATCACCAACCTGCGAAGTGCTATAGCCCATCTTGCCAGCGCCAAGATTTTTAACCTTATGAGCGGTTACTGCCATGACGGCATCTTCTATCGCCTGGGCGGCTTTAGTTTCACCAAGCTCGGCCAGCATCATCGCGCCCGCGCAAATGGCCGCCAGTGGGTTAATAACGTTTTGGCCCGTATATTTGGGCGCGGAGCCGCCAATAGGCTCAAACATGCTAACACCATCTGGATTGATGTTGCCGCCGGCAGCTATGCCCATGCCTCCTTGGGTAATGGCGCCCAAGTCAGTGATGATGTCGCCGAACATATTTTCAGCAACAATTACATCAAACCATTCTGGATTTTTTACCATCCACATACAGGTGGCATCCACGTGAAAATATTCACGTTTGATATCCGGATAATCCTGAGCGCCTATTTCATGGAAGGCACGTTCCCAAAGATCAAAAACGAACGTTAAAACGTTAGTTTTACCGCATAGCGCCAAAGTTTTGCGTTTGTTGCGTTTGCGGGCACATTCGAAAGCGTATCGGAGGCAACGGTCCACCTGAAATCTTGTATAAACCATTTCCTGGACGGCGACCTCATGTGGCGTCCCCTTCATGGCTATTCCGCCAACACCAGTATAGAGCCCACCAGAGTTTTCACGCACGACCACATAATCAATCTCGTTAGGCCCTTTATTTTTCAAGGGAGTGTCAACACCCGGATATAGTTTTATCGGGCGCAAGTTAATATATTGATCCAACTCAAAGCGAAGCTTGAGCAAGATCCCTTTCTCCAAGATGCCGGGTTTAACTCCTGGATGCCCGATCGCTCCTAGATAAATGGCGCTGCTCTGGCGCAATTCTTTAATCACAGAGTCGGGACAAGTTTCTCCTGTCTTTAAATAGCGGTCGCCCCCCAAATCATAGTTGGTAAAATTTAAGTTAAAGCCGAAGCGCTGGGCCGCGGCAGATAGAACCTTGACGCCTTCACGAATCACTTCCGGACCAGTGCCGTCGCCTGGGATCACTGCAATTTGGTATTGTTGGTTCATATTGCTCCTGCTTTTTTATTAGTAAAAGCCAAATTTATATATCAGGAATCATCACTTCGCAATCTTTTTCTGGCCAGACCTGGTTGCACCAGTTCCTTTTTTAGGGTTGAGCGCCTGCTTAATAGTTCGCGCCAGGGTTTTGCCGATGCCGGGCAAAGCGGCGATAGAGCTTTCCGGCGCTTGAGCCAAGCGGCGCAACGTCCCAAAATGTTTCAGCAAGATTTGTTTACGACTAGCTCCAATGCCAGGGATATCATCAAGCACGGATTCATGGATGCGCTGAGCACGTAGCCGGCGATGATAGGTTAAGGCAAAACGGTGAGCTTCGTCGCGCAACGCTTGAAATAATTTTAAGGCCGGCGAATCCTGCGGCAGGCGGAGAACATTCATCTGCCCGTTATTATTATAATAAATCTCTTCAAGACGTTTGGCCAAACCCAGCACCGGGATGGCGCCGCATTCTAAAGCAACTAATTCTTTATGAGCGGCGCGCAGCTGAATGGCGCCGCCATCCACCAACAGTAGATCTGGCAGCCGGCCGCCTTCCTGCAGCAGGCGCTGAAAACGTCGCCGAATGATTTCGGCCAACATGCTGGCGTCGTCTTTGGCGCTCAGCGCCTTAATGCGGAAACGCCGATATAGCTTGGGCCGCGGCATACCCTGGGCAGCCACCACTAGACTGCCGACAGCTAAAGTGCCTGAGATATTCGATACATCGTAAGCCTCGATGATACGAGGCGCACGAGCTAGATGAAAGAGCTCGCACAGGGCCTGAACCCCCACCTGCCCTGCGCTGCGCCGGCTGGCGGCAGTGGGTGCCAAACGCACTTGCTTCTGGATAACTTGGCGCAACCCTTGCAAGGTGTCCCGCCAGGCGGCGGCCTTTTCAAAGTTCAACGCCGCGGCCGCCTTATCCATTTCATTGGCAACTTCCTGGATGATCTTTGGCCGCGCGCCCATAAGAAAGGCGCAAGCTTCTTCTACTCTCTGGCGGTACTCGCTAGGATTTATTTTTTGAATGCAGGGCGCCGAACAAAAGCGGACGATATCGTTGATACAATGTTTATGATCCATGGCACTAGGAAGCAGCGGCGAGCATTTGCGCAGTCCAAAGCGTCTCTCGATGAACTCCAAAGTTAAGCGCGCGGCCAAAGAGCTAGCATAAGGCCCAAAATAGGTGGCGCCATCAGGCCGTTGAAAACGGCATAATCTAAATCTGGGGAACGGCTGCTGCAGATTTATCCACAGCAGCAGAAAACGCTTATCATCCTTAAACTGCACGTTATAGCGCGGTCGGTAATCTTTGATCAGCTGGCCCTCAGTTAGCACGGCCTCAGCTTCGCTGCGCAGCTCTATGATATCAAAATCAGCAATGCTCTTAATTAGCCCACGCAGCTTCGCATCGCCATGACTACGAGCAGCATTCTGAAAATAAGAACGCACACGTTGACGCAATGAGGCCGCCTTACCCACGTAGATAATCCGGCCATAGCGGTTACGCATCACATAGCATCCCGGCTTAGCAGGAAGCTCGCGCAGCTTGGCTTTAATGTTATCTGGGAGCTGCATGGTTGCTTATTGAATATTAATTGGCGCGGCGATGGCGTATGGCATCCCAAAACTCAGCGATCTCTTGGCAACGCAAAGCCATAGCCGCCAACCCATAAATTAAAGCGCCGCCAACTATGGCTCCTAAAACAGCTATCAATTGACGCATCCCTGGCGGCATTCCTGATAGCCCAGCTCCGGCCTGGCGATATATCATGCTGGCGGCCACGGCCATCAGCAGAGCCGCGATCAACATCTTAATGCCAGCCGAAGCTATGGAACGCCATCCGCAGGATTGTAATTGACGCTGTAACGCCATGCTCAATACGATCACAGCGACAGCCGATGAAAATACGGTCGCCGCAGCGATCCCAGCATAAGCATAAGCAAAAGGATGCCAGTACCAAACCAGGATTAAAATTAATTTTAAACTTATGTTTAATCCCGTGCAGGCAATGCTAACTCGCACGGGTGTTTTCATATCTTGATGCGCATAAAATGCCGGAATCAACACCTTGAGCAGACTAAACACCAACAGCCCTGGAGCATAACATTGCACCGCCACCGCCGTCATAGCGCTGGCCTCGGCCGAAAAACCACCCCGCTCATAAATAAGCTGGACGATCGGCTGAGCTAAGCTGAATAGGCCGATTGCTGCCGGTACCATTATAAACATCAATTGACGAATAGATTGATTCAAGGTTTTACGAATCTGCTCGGTTTGCGCCCGAGCCACATGCCCGGAAAACGTTGGCAACAACACAGTGCCTAGCGCGGTAGCAAAAAGGCCAAGCGGGAAATAGATCAACCGTTCAGCGTAATAAAGGTAGGAAGCGCTCCCCGGGCCTATAAAAACGGCAACCAGACGGTCCAGCAAAACACTCAGCTGGGTCATGCCAGTGCCGATCACGGCTATGCTCATCAATTGAATCACCCGCCGCACCCGCGGGTCGCTCCAGTCCCAAGATAGTCGCAACTGAAAGCCATAGTGCACAAGCATGGGCAACTGCAGCAGCCCCTGCAGTGCTCCAGCCAAAACCACGCTCCAGGCCATGATAATAATGCGCTGGTTTCCCTCTGCATCAAAATACGGGCAGATCAAAAACAAGGCTGCGATCATTACCAAGTTCAACACTACGGGCATTGCCGCTGGAAGAGCAAAATGCCGCAAGCTGTTCAGCATGGCGGAAAAGAATGCCGCCAGGCAGATGAAAAACATATATGGCAGCATGATCCGCAGTAAACTAAGGATCAAAGCCAGACGTACGCTTAATGGGAATACCACCAGCAAACCAGAGGCCACCAGAATGCCAGCTATTACCAGCCCGGCCAGCACAAGGCTAAGGAGCGACAACATATTGGCCGCAAAGCGCCAAACGGCCGCACGGCCCTGATTTTCAAGAGTTTCCGCGAATACCGGAACAAAGGCTGAAGAGAGCGCCCCTTCGCCAAAAAGATTACGGAATAGATTAGGGATTGTGAAGGCCACCACAAAGGCGTCCATGGCCTGAGAGCTGCCAAAGAAGGCGGCCATAGCCATGTCACGAACCAGCCCAAAAGCTCGGCTAACCAAGACAAAAAAGCTCACCAAGCTGGCCGATCGTATCACACGCTGATTGCCCAAAGCCAGAACCCTTTCATTGCAAAGCATATCACTCGGCGCAATTGATTCATTATTGAAGAAGAGGCCGTCAAGCTTATGTTCCGGCAGACTAACCGCTATGCCGACTGATCAACATTAACCGGGCACGGCGGTGGGGCCGACTGGTTTTGACCTGCGGGAACTGCTGGGGCGCCATCGCTCAAGACTTTATTCTGGACAAAGGTCAATTCCCATAATTTTGCATATTTAAAAAATACCCCAATGGCGACCAAACTTGAAATGATTAGTCCGCGGTAGCCGTCCCGGAACCCCTGCTTTAAGATATAGCTTTTAAAAAAACGAAAGAGCGGCCTAAAAATTAGATTGCAACCAGAAGGGCGACGTTTTTCCTGGTACATGCCAAAAGAGGAAATTGAGGAAAACCGATTCTGAGTATTGATTTGGTCGGAGATATCATCATAAGTATAATGATGCAAGCAGCCTTTTAAGCGTTTTACCGGGCTGGTTAAAATAACTTGGTCGTGGGGCTCGCGGCCGGCACAGATGCCCTTCTCTTTGCGATAGAGCCTCATTTTGACATCTGGCCACCAATCTCCTCGAGTGATCCATTTTCCTAGAAAAAACACTTTTCGTGGAAATTCATAGCCATCATAGTATCTATTGTTACCACTCTCGAATTCCTGAATAATTTCGGCGCGCAACTCTGGCGATACTTCTTCATCAGCGTCAATGAACAAAATCCACGGATGAATAGCCATTTTTTTAATAAGTTCTTTCTGGCCAACATAACCAAGCCACTCATGTTGATAGACCCGATTGGTATATCGTTTACAGATCTCCACTGTGTTATCTTTGCTAAAACTATCAACCACAACAATTTCATCCACCCAGAAAAGGCTATCGAGACAACGCTGGATATTATTTGCTTCGTTGCCAACTGTCAGACAGGCTGAAATTTTTTCGCGCATTAGATGTTTCCCATTAAGCTCTTATAATATTTATGATTTGGAGCATTAAGACTTAGCCGCTGCCAAGAGAGCTTGAGCAGCTTCCCAGGCTTGTTGTGGCTGGATGCGGCTCAAGCTAAACTCAGCTTCACATGACGTTCGAGCGATATCTCGGCTGCGCCGCGCGCTGGCTTGCAACACCCGCGTCAATGGCCCGAGCGGTCCTGTTTTTTGTGGGTCAGTGATTCCAAAAATCGCCAGCACAGGAGTTCCTACAGCAGCAGCCAAATGCATGCCACCGCTATCATTAGCCACCACTAAAGCGCAATGCGCCAAGACCGCCGCCAACTCCGGCAGGGGTGTTTGGCCGGCTAGGTTAACAGACCCAGGGCCAATCGCTTGCGCTATTTGTTCGCATAACTCTCTTTCAGCTGGCAAGCCCAAAAGCACTATGCCGTAATTTAAGGTATTTTTCAACTTTTCTCCCAACTGAATAAAAGACTGAGCAGGCCAACGTTTGGCTGGGCCATAGGCCGCCCCTGGCATCAAGGCCACCCAAGAGCGGCTAGATAAATCCCATCTTTGCTTGACGGCATTCAGCAATTTATCCGATAGGTGTAAGCTAGGAAAATGGGACGGCCTATCTTGCATACCAAATAAGGCTAAATACTCATGACTTTGGTGTACCTGGCCCAGCCTTGTAGTTGGCCGCACCACTTCAGTTAGCATCCAGTCGCGGGCATGACCGGGCAGGCCTATCCGCTGAGGAACATGTGCTAAAAATGGGACCAGCGCTGCACGAAAAGAATTAGGCAGGATAAAAGCTGTGCGAAATCGTCCAGCTGATATTTCGCGGGCAACTTTCAACATGCCACCTATATTTTCGGGCAAGACCTTGATTTCATCGACAGCATCCTGCAGGGTCCAAAGTGCGCTCTGCTTGGCTTTCGCTAACATCACGAGCCGATATCGCGGATAAGCCTGTCGATAGGCTTGGATGGCCGGCATGCTCATAATGCTATCACCTAGCCAGTTCAAGCCAACGATCAACACGGCATCCGCCGAATCAGCGGAAACAGATACGGGATATACAGGCATGAAAATCCTCTTCGCCACTGAGCAAGGCGATTTCAACACGCAGGAAATAGACCGGGACATCCTGACGGTCAATCTTAGGAAAACGCACCGCATCTTTTTCTGTGGTGATCAAGCTAGCAGCATTATTTTTTTTAGATTTATTGATTATATTAATTATTTCTTGCTGGGTATAGCGGTGGTGATCGGCAAAACGCTTAAGGTAGCAGAGGTTGGCGCCTAGTTTGCGAATCTCCTTTTCGAAGCCATCTGGACTGGCAATGCCGGATACTAGCGCCACTGTTCGGCCTTGCAAAAACTCCAGACCTTGGCGCTCACCAGAGTAAACGTTTTGTAAATATTTGGGCCGGTGCGCGCAGACCGAAATTTCAGCATAAGGGTTAAGCTGGCGTAGTTTAGCCTGCAGCTCGGCCGCATCCTTGCTGGCTGACTTGGTGATAAAAATAAAGTCAGCCCGTTTTAAATTAGAGACCGATTCCCGCAACAGTCCCCGAGGCAGAACGTAACCATTGCTGAAGGGATCGGTATAATCCACCAGAACAATTTCAACGCGATGCTTTAGCGCACGATACTGAAAACCATCATCCAAGATAAGAGTATCACTATGAAAATTTTTAATGGCATAGCGCCCGCTTTTCACGCGATCTTTATCTACCAACACAACCACATCCGGTAGATTTGAAGCCAGCATATAAGGTTCGTCGCCGCTCATGGCTGAATCCAGCAGGAGCTCCTGGCCATTGGAAACAACCCGCGGCGCCCGGCGCCGTTCACGGCCAGTTATCTTATCGATGATCTTTTTCCAGAAACCATGTTCAACCTTCTTATAGCCGCGGCTTAACACGGCCACCCGACGACCAGCCTTTTGAAGCTCACGAGCAAAGATTTCAACGATCGGCGTCTTGCCGGTCCCGCCTACCGTAAGGTTGCCGATGCTGATCACCTGACAACCCAAGGTATGATGACGAAAAACACCTTTTTCATATAGAAAATGGCGCGCGCCGACGATGGCGCCATACAGGTAAGATAAATAACGAAGTAACGAGCGCAGTCGGTTGGCAAAATATCCTTCACGCCGCTCTTGAATTATGCCAAGAAAATAGCGCTCTAGCTTCTCTATACTGCTGTGTCCCATAAGGGCTCCACTGATGTTGTAAGACGAATCAAACCTGGCAAGAATCCAGCCATTAAACCGCGCGCGATTCAGCGTCGCTTATTCTGCCATTGCTGGCGCGGCCGAGTCAAGAACGGGGTCGTTTGAGTTTTGACAAAATATTTTGATCTTGCTATAACAAGCCTGAGCTAGCGGTAAGGGGTAAGCACAAATGGCAAGTAAGGTGTTTAGACATACCATCCGCGTGCCCTATGCGCATACCGATCAAATGCGCCGGGTCTACTATTCTCACTACTTGGTATATTTTGAGATGGCGCGCGCGGAGATGCTGCGCGAGATAGGCTTAGCATATTCCATGCTAGAACGCCGGGGCGTCTACTTGCCCGTTGTGGAAGCCCATTGCGAATACAAGGCGCCAGCCAATTTTGATGATCTGCTCGTCATATCTTCTCGCTGTCAGATCCACGGTCCACGCTTGCGCATTACTTATGAGGGCCATCGCCAAGAAGATCTCATAGTGACCGGCTATACCGTGCATGTTTGCCTATCAACGGAGGGCAAAATTATGCGGCCGCTTCCTGAGCTGCGGCGATTGATTGATCCAGAAGCTAAATAGCCATGGGGTTACAACTAAACGCAGCAGTTTTCAGCGTGGCCAACTAAGCTCTTCACTATGCCTTGCTAGGCTTATGATAAGCGCGGCGCGGTTTAGACATAATAACGCCGTTGCAGCCTAAGATATTACGCTCTAAAGATAATTTTTTTAGAATGACGTCCGTGGTTCGAAAATGGCACTTGGCTGTCTTTAGCAAGACCTGCGCCCCGTGTTTATTTATCAGCTCCTGACCTGCATTAATAACAGCTGCAGAAGCGCCCTTCGGCAGCCTTAATTTATAGCTATTGCCCATTTGCTGAAGGGCTTGTAAAAAGGCAGCACGCGCAAGGATTGAAGCCGCGGCTACGGCCAAGTCCGCTTCGGCGCGATGGCGTTGCTCCAATATAATCTTACGAGCTTTGCGCATCAGGGCGCGCCGGACCTGTTGCTTATCGCCAAATTGGTCGGAAATAGCACGAGGACAGCCCGGCACATGCGCCAACAGGTTTTCGATGGCGCGGGCATGGCCCCAGGCAAGCAAAAGATTGACGCTACGCATTTTAGCATATAAACGGTTGTAAGCTTCCGGCCCGATCAGCACCAGGCTAAAACGTTGGCCCAGCATTTTTCGAATGTCGCGCGCCAGCTCCAAAAGCCGCTTATCGCTGGAAATATTTTTACTATCCTTGACCCCCATCTTTAGCATAGTTGATGCAAGAGCCTTATCGATATAGGCACCAGCAATGACCAGAGGGCCGAAAAAATCTCCTTTGCCGCTTTCATCTATGCCCATGTGCGGAGTGTAGGCTTCCGGATGCAATATTTCCTCGTAGCCTATGCCGGCAGATGCCAGCACCTTAGGCTCCAAGACAAAAGCCACAAAATCCGCCGCGCCCTTGCCCTGCACTAAGCACTTTCCGCTTTTATACAATGCCACCTTACAATCATCGGTCTCGGCAGCTATCAGGGTGTGCTCCATAAGCAAGGGGCGATAGTTGCCCTGGCGCAATATCTCGGCCAGCAGAAGCTGTTGGGCTTCTGTAAGCGGATAAGTGAAAGATGTTTTTGTTAGGGGCTGCATAATCAAACAGCGACCAGCTGCTAGAATAGGACATTATTACGGCTGCTAGGCTTCAGCAGCCTGTTTATTAATATAAAGGCCCTAATTCCCGGCAAGCTCTAAAATCATCGCCACCAAACTTATCCCATAGCGTGGGACGGAATATTTGCTCGGCAGGGATGTTATGTAAATCCACCGGAACACGCAATATGCTATTTAGGGTGAGCAGGTCTGCGCCTATGAGACCGAAGGAGTTGGCGTCATGGTTAGGCCCAATATGTGACATATATTCGAACGAAGACATAGCGCGCGGCGCCCAATAAGTTTCCAGCCAAGTGGGATCCGTCACTCGGCTGATATAATCGGCCACTACTGTAGGCGAGGTTTTTATATGATCTCCTGTTATTATCTTGGTAAATGCTGCTTGTGTGCTCCATAACAAGACCGCCGCGATGCTGAAGATAGCCAAGCACTAGCCGCACACGTAAACAATAAATGCACTTTATCGGATAACACCCTGACAAACAAGGTTTTCCTAAGGAGCGTGCAGCTTGATGACGATTATCTAAATCGGTTGACCCAGCCGCCGCGGCTAGCTAAGCTGACTTATAAACGCTTGGTGGTTGAGCCATTAGATGAAAGTGAGCATTTTAAAAATTCGACCGCGTTATCTGCTAGAATATGTGGCGCTACGCGGAATAGCCTGCTTGTTAAATCTTTTGCCTTACCATGGCGCCTTAGCTGTTGGTTGGAGCGTGGCCTGGCTAGGATTTTATCTGGTCGGCTTTCGCGTTAAGGCAGCGTTAGCGCGAATCAACGAAGTTTTTCCGGGGCGCTTCAGCCCACGAGAAACTCGCCGAATAGCCTGGCTTTCCTGGCGCAATTTTATATTTTGCGCCGTGGAAATGATACGGATCCCCTCCAGCACGCCTGGCTGGATCAAGTCAGTGGTTGAAGCGCAACATGCCACAGACCCGATTCAAGAACATTTAAAAACCACGGGCCAAGGCGCCATCATAGCCACAATCCATATGGGCTCATGGGAGATGGCTAGCTTGACCAGCCTGGCCTATGGATTACCCTTGTTTTCTCTAGCCGCAGCCCAAAAAAATCCCTTGGTAGATAGCTACCTTAATCGCTTGCGCGCCGGTTCAGGGTTTGAAACTTTGCTGCGAACGCAAACTGTGCTGAAAGGCATTATTCGCAAAATCCGCGAGGGCAAAGTGCTCGCCATCCTGCCGGATGTACGAGCGAAGATGCCAGGATTACACATCCGTTTTTTAGGTCGGATCATGAACGCAGCTGGCGGCATGGGACTGATTGCGCGGCAAACCGGCGCACCGATCTTTCCCTGCGTGATTACTAGAATTGGCTGGGGCCGGCATCGCTATCGCACCTTTAGCCCGATCTGGCCCGATCTCAAGTTGAGTAAAACAGACGATTGGCAGCGCATGACTCAGGCCGTCTTCGATATTTTTGATCGTTACATTCGCGAACAGCCAGAGCAATGGTTCTGGTTTAATAAGCGCTGGGTTTTAGATCCATTGGATTAAACACCCAAGCTAACATCTCCTAGCTCGATCTTAACGCCCAAGCCACAGGCCCCCTTAAATCGGCATGATGGCTGATGGGTTTCTAGTTGCACATTTCATGGATCATTATACACTGTGCCTATTCATGGCGGTGAGTGTAGCTCAGCTTGGTTTAGAGCATCAGATTGTGGATCTGAGAGTCGCGGGTTCAAATCCCGTCACTCACCCCCTCTCCCGGCCAGCTCCGGAATGACCATGTCGCCTATGCTTAAAAACGATCTTGCCAACAGACCACCAAGACAATTAGGTGCCCGCGCTTTAATGGTAGGCTGTTCACGTTTTACGAACTCGGCCGCTAAATTCTGGTCTGCCCTGATTGACGAACTAGCCTCTGATCATCCTACTTGCAACAGCATTGCATTCAACCTCTTGACGGACATTATGCTCGAACGAGACCTGTTATTCCCCGAACATGCTCTCCAGCGCGAGTTGAGTCAACGAAAGGGTCGTTTTAACATTGAGGAAACCCTTCAAGAAACTTTAGCACAGTTTGAATTGTTTGGCCCTCCAGGAGCAGTGCAAGTCCGGCTATACGCTGACGGCCTTGAAAAAAGCACTAGTGCCCTACCGCTGGACTGTGTGGATACGGATATATTTCCTTGTCTGCTTGTCTGGCTGCTGGAATGGTCGGAAATGCCTTGGAGCCTTTGGAACAATGCCAGTGTAAACGGCGGCTTTGTTGCCAGCGATAAAGAGCGAGCGCTGTGCTATCATCTGCGTTTTCAACTTGCCAACCAGCATCTAAGCGAAGGGTTGCATCAGCGCGCCTTAACTTTATGCTACGCTCGCCACCAATGCGGCGCACGCAAGGTTGGCGATATACCCATAGGACCTGATTACAGCAGTTGTTCAGTCACAGCACGCCACCAGAACAGCTTATTTCAATGATGGCGCATTACTGCTGCCACGCAACATAGGAACAAAACGCACGGGCAAATCCTCTTTGACTGTCACCTGGCCGTTCTTTTTCTGCAAAACAACTAACCGCTGCAAATGAGCGCCCACGGGCACTATCATCCGTCCGCCTTCTTTTAATTGGTCTACTAAAGGTTGGGGGACTTCATCAGGAGCGCAGGTTACAATGATAGCATCGAAAGGACTATGTTCCGGCCAACCTTTATATCCATCTCCGGTCATAATTTGTACGCTACTATAGCCCTCCACATCCAACGTTTCCCGCGCGTGACGCGCTAATTCCGGAATGATCTCAATGCTGTACACAGATGCACCACATTCGGCCAGGACCGCGGCCTGATAACCGGACCCCGTTCCAATCTCGAGAACCTTGTCATGGGGCTTTAAATCCAGCTGTAAAGTCATGTAGGCCACGATATAAGGCTGGGATATCGTTTGCCCATAGCCTATCGGACAAGGATGATCGCCGTAGGCACCCGCTTTATCGCGAAACGATTTGGGAATGAAAACATGGCGGCGAATCTTGCCCATGGCTTGCAAGATGTGTTCGTCGGTTATGCGATAAGCCTTTAATTGCTGAACCATCGCTCGGCGAGCAACCAGCTCATTATCGCGATCCCTACCCACTACATCCCCGTATGGAAGGGGTGATGCAGCAGAACCGTTGACAAGGCATCCCATAAAAACAACTGTGGCTAATAATCCTATAATATTCCAGTTAAAGCATAACATTATAAGCCTCATCATTGCATAACTAGCCGGCTGATCTATTCAAGCTGAATAATTGGCTTAGCGCAGCTGGCATGCATTTAAAAATATTAAGGAGGCCATTAGTTTGTTTAAATAATTATAACCAAAAATCCCATCTAACCAAGCAAGAAATCACCTAATATTTCTCCATTAAAATGCTCTGCCTAGCCCCACCTCCCTGACCCGAAGAGCAGATGAGTCAATGGGAAAACAAGTCCTGGCGCGAATTAAAAACTACCTTAAAAGTAAAGTGATAAAAGCAGCTGGCTCCTAAAATCTAATTTTTAGCTTCAAAAATAAGGATGCTAAGCACTTTAAGAATTGCTAAGGCAAATCGAATGATGTATACAGCTAGCATGAATCATGCTTATTGCCCAATTGATAACACTAGGCAACTTTCCGCAGCAGGGCAACCCAAGGGTTGGGCACCATTAGCCCTACAGCAACCTGCGGCAACTAAGTCTGCCATCACCTCTTGCCCCAAGTTGGATAGCCGCAGCTGGAAACGGCTGACCGGAATGCTCCTAATAACATTCCTCATATTCGGCGGTTGTGGCAAGCGTCCCGATCAAACAGCTTGGCAGGAAGGCCTGCGGGCCCTGGATGCCGGCCATTATAATCCAAGCATTCAGTTCTTTCAGCAAGCCATTCGCGACAACGTCAGCCGAGCAGATAACGCACGCGCCTATAATAGCCTAGGCATAGCCTATTGGAGACTGCAACAAAGGGATAATGCGATCAGAGCTTTTGAAAACGCTAGCCGCATGGATCCGAAATTAGTGGAGCCGATCTATAATCTAGGCGTCTTGCAATTTATAAACGGCAAAGAAGCCGAAGCTGTGATCTGCTTTGAAAAGGCCGCGCTGATTGATTCTCGAGAAACCCGCCCATTGGAATTTTTGGCAAAGATTTATTTACAGCGCCAGCAATGGGATGAAGCTCGGCGCGTGTTAAACACAGCGCTCCAGCGCGCTCCGCAAGCGGCCCGTTTGATTACCCTCCAAGCCTTGTTGGAACTACAAATGGATAACCTTGATACCGCGTTGGCCTTGTTGCAGCAAGCGCTCGAACATGATTCTCGGTATCCGCCGGCGATATTCAATTTAGCCGGGATTTATCAACGTAACCCTAAAGAGGTCGACCAAGCTAGAAGCTATTTTAAAGATTACCTGAGCCTGGCCCCCACAGGTCAGCCAGCTGATCAAGCCCGCTTAGCGCTAAACAAATTAGCCAAGCTCCCGCCGCTGACCAGCGCGGAGTCAATAACTTCGCAGCCTATTACTGCCACAGCGCCTTTAACCACTTCCGCACGCCAAGCGCCAATCAAGCCGGCCCCCTTAGTCGTAGCGCTAACAATCAACGAGCTGTTAGAGAACGCCAGAAAACTGCAGCACATGGGCCGACGCGAGGCGGCCGTTAATAATTATTTAAAGGCCGCTGGAGAAGCCGCAAGCGCTGGTAACTTTAAACAGAGGGACGCGGCTCTGCGGCTAGCGACCGAATGCTGCGCCGATGATGCACGAGCGAATTATGAACTAGGTCAATATTATGGCGAACACAAACAAAATGAGCAGGCACTAATATTTTTAAAAAAATCTATCAGCCTGTCCACCAACTGGTTTGAAGCTCTATTGGCGCTGGCTAAAACAGCATTGGAAACAGAAGAGTTAGACACAGCCCGCGTTGCCGTTAAACAAGCCGCTCTCTGCAAACCGGAGCAAGCCGACAATCTTTGGAGCCTAGCCCAGCTTTGCGATCAAAATAATGCTTTGCCCGACCTGGCGGTGCTCTTCTATTCTCAATTTGAAAAAAAATATCCAGCGGATGCGCGGGCGGCGACCGCGCAGTCAAGAAGAAAAGCACTGCTGGCGGAAGGCGCGCTTGATCAATCTGGCGGCGCTGCCAAGACCAACCCCGCCCTCCCCTCCCGATGGAATCGATTTTCGCGATAGCGGTGGATCTGGATGAACGGATTGGTTTTAAATGGAGAACAGATGATCTACGATCTGGATTTCAATGCGGTAGATATTGGACTGCTTGTGCTGGTGCTGCTCGAATTATTACTGGGCTTACGCCGAGGATTAGCCGGAACAGCCTTTCGCCTTTTGAGCACCCTGGTTATACTCTTGGCAGCGCTGCGTTTTTATCAACCTTTCGGCCGCCTGTTAACCGAGCACACAACCTTGCTCGTCGATAACCCCGAGCTGGCTGGCGCGCTGGCCTTTCTGCTCATCGTGGTGACGGGGGGCTTGTGCTTCCTGGCATTACGCTGGATTTTAAGGACACTATTAACCATAAGCTTTAATGAAAAAATCAATAACCCGATCGGCGGTTTCGTCGGCGCGCTCCAGGGCCTGGCATTAGGAGCCCTTATCATATATGCCGCAGGCCTCTGGCCGCAGGCTAGCTCACGCCAACTGTTTGTGCAGACTTCATTTGCCGGGCGCAGCCTGTTTCAGGTTAGCCCGCGTCTTATCACGGCAATCGAACAATTCAGGTTCTGCCGGATGCCCACGCTAACAACGCCGGAAAAACTGCAATAATGGCGCCGCTCATTGCTAAATCCGTCTTGGAGGACATCCGTGTCCATAGCGACATTGTCGCGATTATCAGCTCCTATTTCAAGTTGCAGCCTAGCGGCGCAATCTTCAAGGCGCTCTGTCCCTTTCATAAGGAAAAAACTCCTTCCTTTATAGTTAACCCTCAGCGGCAAATCTATCACTGCTTTGGTTGCGGCGCGGGTGGCGACGTCTTTCGCTTTATCATGGAATACGATAAAGTTGATTTCATGGCCGCAGCTAAAATGCTGGCCCAACGCGCCAATATCCCTTTGGCCTTGACATCTCAAGCTGGACGGCAAGAAAAGAACAAAGATGCTCTGTACGCTATCCATGATCAGGTAGCACGTCTTTATCATCAATGCCTGCTTCAGGCGGCTGCGGCGACCAAAGCACGCAGCTATTTAAAAGCCAGGGACTTGCCTCTCTCCGTGATAGAGAGATTTCAAATCGGCTTTGCGCCCGACCGCTACGATACCCTGCTGAAATGGGCTAAGAAACCTGATCAGCGGGAACAACTTCTAGCCGCCGGCCTCATCCTTGCCGCCAATACCACCACGCCGGCAAACACCAGCACAAATAAGCCAACCCACTACTACGATCGCTTTCGTAACCGCCTTATGTTTCCCATTCAAGACGAACAAGGACGCGTAGTAGGTTTCAGCGGCAGAATCATCGAGACATCCGATAGCCGAGCCGCCAAATATATCAATAGCCCTGAAACCACGTTGTTTCATAAGGGCCGCATTCTCTATGCTCTGCATAAGGCCCGCAGGGCGATCGCTGAAGCCCAGGAAGCTATCATTTGCGAAGGACAAATCGATGTGATTCGTTGCCATTTAGCCGGATTTACCACCGCCGTGGCCGCCCAGGGAACTGCTTTCACAGACCATCACGCCCAAATACTTAAACGCTATGCCGATAGCGTGGTGTTGGTCTTTGATGCCGACCGCGCAGGCCAAAACGCGGCCCTGCGAGCTGCAGAGGTGTTTTTACAAGCCAACCTCGCTGTGCGCATCGCGGCTTTGCCGAACGACAAAGACCCCGATTCTTTGCTGCGACACAAAGATGGACCAGCGCAATTTCAACTATTAATTAAAAACGCACGATCAATAATTGATTTTCAGATCGATGTGCTCAGCCAGCGTGAAGCACATGCCGAAGCCGGCCTGATGCGCGTATCGGCCGCAGTATTGCAGATGATTAGCCATTCCCCTAACGCAGTTCAACAGGCGCGTATGATCCAGCAGGCCGCCAAGCGATTAGGCGTGTCTGAGGAGGCGCTCCGCAAAGAATGGCAGCGCCTGGAAAAAAACACTCGGCCGACCCCAAGAAGCGCTGACGCTCAAGAATGCGCACGGCCCCCCATTAAGGAGCTAGCCCTGGCCGAGCATTTAGCCGCGGATTTGTCGCTGGCCCAATGGGTCAAAAATTATTTGCCCTTGAACCTATTGGTTGATCCCTTATGCCGTCAGATGCTGAAAGTTTGCTTGGAAGCCGCCCACAGCCACCAAGAATTAATGAGCCTGGTAACGGCATGCGATAATGAAACCCGAGACTTATCGCATTTTGCCGCACAAGTGCTAGCGGCACCCGCCAAAGTTAAAGGCCATATGAGCACCAACGAGGATTCGGTCAAATCGTTGATCCTAGGTATTCGTGCTGATATTTTGCGCAAGCGGCGCAAGGAAATTGAAAGAAATCGACGGATGTCTCGCGCCGGTATGGGGGCCCGGTTGACCCCAGAAAAAGATAAAGAACTGGAACTGGAATATTGTCATCTGGGATATGATTTAGCCAAACTACAAACCTGGGAAACTGCCGTGCCGGTAATGGAACTACTCTAGCGCTTGCCGCCCGCGCCAGCGTACTATGCTCCAATCGGGTTATCTTGCATCATTTTTATCCTTTTCCCTTGCTAGCATTCCGCCGTTTATGCTATTTTTCTTTGATTATGAGGAAGCCGCGATAAGCTAATTTTCCATTGGACTTTATGCCAGCCCGGCGATAACATGATGTTCAGCAAAAAATGGCCTAGATATTAGGTGATCATGAATAGGCTCTGGAGAATTACAGGTATTGCCTGGGTCGCGATTGTCTTATCCGGATGGAGTGCTCCAGTCGCTCCTCCGTATAGCGACGATTTCGAAGGCTATACCAACCTGACACCGTTAATTGATGGCACCAATGGTTGGTATGGCTCTGATCCCAGTATCATCGTCCAGACAAATGTCGTTCATAGTGGCCTGCATGCAGCCCAAATCACCTCGAGAAGCACACTTTCAAACCGTTGCTTGGCCACCGCGCCCAATAATATCTGGCTCCAAATGGATGCCCGCCTGGTTGCTTGTGATGAATATAGATCTAAGATGGCGGTTGATCCCGAAGCCTCAGCGCTGTTTTTTATCGATGCTAACGGATTTTTGAACGTACATGATGGCGCACCAACCAACTGGGTTACAATCACCCATCGAATGGATGGTGCCGCATTGGCGCCCATCTCCGCAACCAACTGGATACACCTGTATGTTTGGCTGGATTATTTAAATAAAAAATGGGCATTGTTCCTGGGCTATGACTTGATCAAGGACAATATCGGTTTTGTAAATACCAACGCTACCAATCTAAACGGCTTTGATATCTCTAACGGTGGCGGCAATGAAAGCTCGTTTCTTGATAATGTATCGCTGATCACTTCGAATCCGCCGGAACTACGTGACCACGGCACGAATTGGATGCCTTATTTAATCGTTGATCAAACTAACCTTACGCGTTCTATCTTAGAAGGCAGCGATGCCTTCAATCAGACTTTCGAAATAAGGAAAACCAATGGCCCTTTGTCCTTGGCTTATAGCTGTAGCGTCAACGCTGACTGGCTGACCGTTAATCCATCTAATGGCATTACGGCCGGCGAATATAACACGATTGACGTCAGCTATTCTACTGCTGACCTGCCAGCCAGCCCCGACCCATACACGGCAACCATTGCTATCGAGGGCCGGGACGCCACCTTCGGCTACTCCGCTCATAATTCTCCATGGATTATAAATGTAGCGCTGCTGGTTAAGCCGCAGCCCGTTCTGCAAATAGAGCCAACAGAGTTAACCAGCACAGTGTCCTACGGTCAGCGTGCGCCAACCCAACG
This sequence comes from uncultured Verrucomicrobiota bacterium, assembly GCA_964444425.1. Taxonomy (GTDB): domain Bacteria; phylum Verrucomicrobiota; class Kiritimatiellia; order JAAZAB01; family JAAZAB01; genus CAYUHK01. The sequence goes on along the minus strand of CAYUHK010000008.1, from coordinate 28,547 downwards.
CATCAGCGTCTGGAATGATAGCACTGAACCACGCCTATCCATGCCCTTCAGCGCATCTAGCGCCACAGCCTGGATTAATGTCACTCCTAATAGCGGCTCTTGCCAAGATGATACCAATACATTGACGCTTGCCTATGCGACCGAAAGTTTAACGCCCGGCTGGTACACCGGGCAGGTGAATGTGGTGACCGATACCCAGCTAACCAACGCTACAGTTATTATGCGTGTGAATGCCATCCCCGTCTTGGGCGTCAATATCAGCCATCTGACTAATTCGGCTACTGCCGGCCAAACTGCTAAGAGCCAAACTTTTGCGGTATACAACGCCAGTGCTGAGCCACAGGGCACCTTGCACTATCACATTTCTGCCGACATGGCTTGGGCAACCCTCTCAGCAACTCAAGGTAGCAGCTCGGGCGAAACTAATAAGATCACTGTAAATTATAATACGGCCGGCCTGCCTCTGGGAGTCCATACCGGCAATATCACGGTAGCCAGCTTTGATGCCGCTAGCGACGTTGCTATAGGTCAAGCCACTATATCTGTCGTCATGCTTATCAAAGATCAACCTCAACTCAACATCAGCACAGATCGCCTGGTTAATTCGGTCGCAACTGATGGTGAAGCCACCGATACTTTCCAGCTTTGGAATGGCGGTATGAATCCGCCTGACCGAATGTTTTATATGATTTCTAAAAATGTTAGCTGGCTCAGCGTCACGCCCGATAACGGCTCGATCATTGATAATACCAATACGATTTACGTCAGCTATATCGGCTCTGCGCCAGCGGGCACGCATCTGGGCACCATTACCATAGACGCCTTTGATATGCTAACTGGCACCCGTGTGCGCGGCGCGCCAAAGACCATAACAGTTAAACTACTCATTATGCCGCGCAAGCCCATCAATTACGCGGAGCCGGAAGTGCGCGGGATTCTTCAGATCGGTCAAACCCTTGGTGCCTGGCGCGGCCTATGGCAAAATGATAGCCGTTTATCATTCGCTTATCAGTGGCAAATGGCCAATGATGTATATGGAAACGGATTATCAAACATAACCGATGCCGCCGGAACGCTGATCGCCACTACCAACTACGTAGTGGCCTCTAATGCTCGGGGCAAATACCTGCGAGTTAAGGTTACCGCGACCGACGCCAAGACCCAATCGCAGCCTACGATAGTGTACTCCTCTTTCAGTAATATCCGACGTATCAAAGCGACGCCCGATGATTTCGATGGCGATGGATTAACTGATCTCTGGATCTTTGATGCAGCCTCAGGGATCTGGAGCTTCGCCTTTGCCGGCGGCAACGAGGCCGCTGTACTGCTGGGCTGGCCAGGATGCCTGCCTGTGCCGGCTGACTACGACGGCGACGGCAAGATAGATCCAGCAGTTTATGACGTTAATACAGGCCTTTGGGCTGTCATGCTCTCTGCCAGCCAATACACCATAGTCACTCTAACCTTCGGAGGGCCCGGCTACCTTCCCCTGCCTAACGATTACGATGGCGATGGCAAGGCCGATCCTGCCCTATACGAAGAGGCTACCGGCCTCTGGCTAGTTTTATTGTCTGCTTACAATTATCCAATAGGCTCGATAATCTCGGGAGGGCCAGGCTGCCAACCCGTTCCCGCCGACTATGACGGCGATGGCAAAACCGATCCTGCTACCTATCATGCCACTTCTGGATTATGGACCGCCCGGCTCTCGGCTAGCGCCTATGCCGCCGCTAGCCTAGGATTTGGCGGACCAGAATATATGCCTGTTCCAGGCGACTACGACGGCGATGGTCTAGCTGATATCGCCGTCTATATGCCCTCCGGAAACCACTGGTTCCTAAGGTCATCTTTGAATGGCGTAGTGCGGAAATTAAGCTTTGGAGTCGGAGCCGGTTTCCCCGTGCCCGGCTATTATGATCATGATGCCTACTGTGACCCAGCCACTGTCCGCCTGTCCAGCAATTTTATCGTCTGGTCCATCCAGCGTTCGGCCTTGGGCTATAGCGGCCAATCATATCAAACCGATACGGGACGCTGGCGTGTCAGCTGGTGATAAAAACCGCTCGCGCAATTATACCTGCAATTCACCTTGGCAGAGCTCAAAGAAATTACACCGGCGACAAAAAGCTATGTTGGCGGATTGCTCCCATTCATCCAGCGGCAACGGCTTGTTTTTGTGTAGGTTGCCATCCTCTAGATACTCAGCCATCTCGGCCGCCGATTCCAACACCAGTTGGCGAGCTGATTGCATAGCTTCTTCTTTAAGCCCCTTGCTGAAAGTTTTACCAGGCCAAAGGTACTCTAGATGCACGTAAATTTGATCGGCTGGAATATGGTGCTTTATATTAGCCCATAATCCATAAACAAACATTTGATCGCTATGGGCTGATTGAGGGCCACCCGATTTCCAGTCATGAATATGGAGACGATTATCGGCGCGGTAAACATAATCGGGAATGGCGTAAACCTTTAAATCATCGATCCGGAATGATTCGGGATCCCCGCTTTCCGGCAATGCTAGTGGGATTTCCTGCTCCGCCCGGATGCTGCTCAATGCCGGCAAATTATTGGCTATAAAATTGGCTATGCATTGTCTGACCCGGCTGATCATTTTGGTGGTCATGGCATCCTCCGCATCTTGATAAAGGGAGGCATAATAATGCTCGTGCAGACAACAGTATTTTCTGGGATTGGAGCGCCAGAGCCCCCGCCGGGACTCGCTCCAACATTGGTTTAGAAAAGGTTTAGCAGCAGCGGCATACGCTTCATCGGTAGTTACTATCCGCCCCGCCTGCTGTTGGCGTAAGGCCCACATCACAGCTCGCTCCACAGCAATGCCCTGCAAGGCGAAACGGTTCTTTATTTTGCTCAGCCGATAGGCCGTCCGCTGTAACTGCGAGGCCCCTTCTTGCCAACCGTTCCACATGGCGTATTTTGCCCAATAACGTAGTCGCCGGCATTCATTAAAATCTTCGCGCGCTGAGATTGACCAAGAGAAAACATTGATTAAATCCGCCATATGATATCCTGGTTGGTCAATAATTTAAGGCTTGACCTATAAGCCTCTTCTAAGGACAAGCGGAGGGAGAGGGATTTGAACCCCCGGTGCCCTTGCGGGCACACATGATTTCGAGTCATGCGCATTCAACCAGACTCTGCCATCCCTCCGGCAGCGATCAGTAGGAATACACGAAAACGGCCAAAAGTCAAGGTAAGCCCTGGCGCCAAGCAAAGCCGTATTATCAAATAATCTCAGCTCAGCCAATCAAGCCGCGCGCCTGACTGTTTATGCCTATTGCTTGGTTTTGATTGCAGCTCGCCACAGCCCTATGCTAAATTTAATAAGCAACGGCTGTGGCAAAAGGAAAACCAAACCATGCAACAAACTCCAGCCCCAGGAGAATATATTCTAAGATGTTGCGGCGATACCCTGGAATTCACGCTCCAGCTTACAGCGCCAGCCGCCGGACGCGCTTATCTACGTACCAATATCGGGCATGCTAACACCGCCCGCCAAGCAATCGTCAATGAAATTTTAAAGCGCCAGCCCCGCCTGGCCGAAGATTGGTTCGATATCCCCATGATCCAGATAAACGACCGTCTGTTTCGTCTGGTTCTGCCCCTGATTGAGCCAGGCCATTTTGGCGCCAAAGCTTTTTTTGTGCCGACGCGTGATCCGCGCCCGCATTGGCCCGCAGGCCCCAACACCACTATCAATGTACATCCAGCCCTCTATAGCAGTGCTAACATTCTATATAATGCCTTTGTGCGCCAATTCGGACAGGAACAACAGGTAGACACTCAACGCGCAATCTATAAAACATCGGTTAATGCGCTGGAGCAAAATGGCTATGCCGTGATTCCACCCTCGGGAACCTTCCGTGACCTGATCAAACAACTAGATTTCATCATTCATCGGCTAGGTTGTCGCATCATCCTGCTTTTACCAATTCACCCCACTCCGACTGTCTACGGTCGTATGGGATCCTATGGCAGTCCTTACGCGGCCTTGGATTTTATGGATGTGGATCCCGCTCTAGCTGAATTCGATACTAAAGCCACGCCGCTGGAACAATTCCAAGAACTGCTGGACGGCATCCATGCCCGCAATGCCCGGCTGTTTCTGGATATCGCGATCAATCATACCGGTTGGGCCGCCAAGCTGCATAGCCAACATCCGCATTGGTTGATGCGCGCGGCCGATGGCACCATTCGTTCGCCCGGAGCTTGGGGCGTTATTTGGAAAGATTTAACCGAGCTCAACCATGCCCAGGAAGAATTATGGCAATATCTGGCCGAAGTATTTCTAACCTGGTGCCGCCGCGGGGTCGATGGATTCCGCTGCGATGCTGGCTATATGATACCGCTTCCTGCCTGGGAGTTCATTGTGGCCACCGTGCGGCGCGAATTTCCTGATACGGTTTTTCTGCTGGAAGGCCTGGGCGGAAAAATCGAAACGACTACCGCTTTGCTGAATATCGCTAACTTGAATTGGGCTTATTCAGAACTCTTCCAAAACTATGAGCGCAACCAGATCGAAACCTATTTACCCGGGGCGCTGCAAACATCCGCTGGCCATGGCCTATTGATGCACTTTGCCGAAACTCATGATAATAACCGCTTGGCGGCGCGCTCGCTAGCCTACGCTAAAATGCGGACCGCCTTGGCCGCACTTTGTTCCAGCCGCGGCGCTTTCGCCTTTGCCAATGGGGTGGAATGGCTGGCCACGGCCAAAATTGACGTTCATCAGCGCGTTGATCTTAATTGGAATAACCCACTGAACCAAGTGGATCGGATCACAAGACTGAACGCCATCTTGCGGGTCCACCCGGCTTTCGGTAATAACGTGCGGATCCGTTTGATCCATAGCCTGGAGCGCTCGGCTCATGCCGGCAACGTTAATAGCATCGCTTTGCTGCGTGAACATAGCCGGGCTAGCCTATTGGTGCTGATTAATTTAGATGATGCGCAGAGAGGAACGGTAGCCTGGAATATTAAGGATGCCGCGGCCCCCGCTCAGGGCTGGATTGATCTATTATCGGAAAAACGCGTAACCGCAACAGTATCCGGCCAGCAAGCGTTGGTCGCTCTGGCACCAGGTGAAGCTCTCTGCTTAAGCGCACACCAGGACGATTTAGAACCTATTCACGCTGATGAAGGCGCCAGGCATGCCTTGCCGGAGCCCTTATTGCGACAGTCTCTACGCGCAGTAGCCCTGGAAGCCTTAAGCTTCTACCGTGGCACGAGTGATATATCTGAGGTTGATGCCGATCGCCTAGCGCAAGAGCTGATGACCGATCCCCATGCATTCTGTCAAAGCTTAAACCCGGAAAGTAATAACTTGATAAGCTGGCAATGGCCCAGAGACTTAAAACGCACGGTGATGTTGCCGCCCCGCCATTTTCTGTTGATCAGCGCACCCGCTCTATTCCGCGTTCAAGTGCTCGAAGGATCACGTGTGCTGCGCCAGGCCGATGCTTTACCCCTGGGCGATTTATCCAGCTGGAACGCCCCAGCGCCAAACAATGCCAACATGCCTGATCAGCGCGCCGCCGCGAGATTCTTCGTCTTGCTGCCGCCATTCCCCGTGCCCCAGGATGCCCTGGATTATAAGCTGTGCTTTTCCATATATGCTAAAGAAAAAATCGATCATAGCAGCGCACATTTACTGCTCCTGACATCGGGTCAACAAAGTAACGTGCCCATAAAATTTTCAAGGCATGACTTGCTCGATAAGCATCAAATCCTTCTGGGGACCAACCAACGCGGCGGCATGCTGCGCGCCGGGGTGATCTGGGCAGAATTAAATAGTCGCTATGATGCTTTACTGGCGGGTAATCTAAGCACTGAATTTCCAGAGGACCGCCGAATCATGTTGACCCGCTGCCGTGCCTGGCTGGTCTATCATGGCTATGCTCAGGATATCAGCCTTGACCGTGAACAAGAGTTTATCCGCGACGGCAATGCTGGTATCTGGCGCTTTCGAGTGCCTTTTGGCCATGGTCAATTGGTCTGGTTTGATGTCCGCGCCGAAATGCTCGCCGGTAAAAATGCGGTCCGCCTGCATTTTAGCCGCCGGCCTTGCACGAGAGATGACGGCTTAGCCGATGATCTCCCCGTCGCTTTAATCATACGCCCCGATATCGAAGACCGCAGCTTCCATGAAGATACCAAGGCCTACCTGGGCCCCGAAAAAGCCTGGCCGGCGGCTATTCAGCCAAAGCCTAACGGGTTCGTTTTTGCGCCGCAGCAACAGCATCAGCTAAAAATGACCGCCACCACCGGCGTATTTCAAGTTGAACCAGAATGGCAGTATATGGTTGCGCTCCCCATCGAGGGCGAGCGTGGCTTGCAGGCCGCTTCCGATTTGTTTAGTCCCGGCTACTTTCGAATGGAGCTGGCCGGCGGCGAAGAGGCTGTGGTTCTGGCGCAAATTTTGACCCCCGAGGAACCAGAAAGTCTAGTAGCTCTGCCGCGCCAAAAAATACTAATGCCAGCAGCCGAGCCTCAGCCATTGCTGGCTACTCTAGAGCAAGCCATGAACCAATTCATAGTCCGACGAGGTCAACTAAAAACTGTCATCGCCGGCTATCCTTGGTTCCTAGACTGGGGTCGCGATACCTTGATTTGTGCCCGCGGTTTGATCGCCGCCGGCAGACTGGACGACGTTGGTGCCATTTTACGCCAATTTGCTCAATTTGAAAAAGACGGTACTCTCCCCAATATGATCCATGGCCAAGACTCCGATAATCGCGATACCTCCGATGCCCCATTATGGTTAATCACCGCCTGCGCCGATTGGTGCCGCGCCGCCGGTACGCAACAACTGTTGGAGCAGCCAGGCGATCGACGCACGCTGCGTCAAGTGTTGGAATCCATCGCGCTGGGGTATCAACGTGGAACCCCCAACGGCATCAGCATGGATCCTGACTCAGGCTTGATTTTCAGCCCAGCTCATTTCACCTGGATGGATACCAACTTTCCGGCTGGCTCACCGCGCGAAGGTTACCCTATTGAAATCCAGGCGCTTTGGCATGCTGCCTTATCCTTTCTATACCAAATCAGCGCCGAGAAACGCTGGGCGCAGCTAGCCGAACGCGTTAAAGATTCTATTCTGCGTTATTACTGGAACCCTCAGCGAGGCTATTTAGCCGACTGCCTGCATGCGCCACACGCTCAACCGGCGGCGAAGACAATCCCTTATGACGCCCTGCGGCCCAATCAATTGTTGGCCTTGACCCTCGGCGCTGTAACTGACCTGGCGGTCGGCCGCAACATTTTAACCGCCTGCAGCGAATTGCTGGTGCCTGGCGCCATTCGCTCTCTGGCCGATCGGCCGGTCGAGTTCCCCTTGCCCATTCAGCGAGATGGACGCTTGCTCAACGATCCCTTGCGGCCCTATTGGGGCCGCTACGAAGGCGATGAAGATACCCGTCGGAAGCCGGCCTATCATAACGGCACAGCCTGGACTTGGCTATTCCCTTCCTTTCCGGAAGCCTGGCTCCAGGTTTATGGACCCCCGGGCGAAGAGGCTGCCTTGGCCTGGCTGAGCAGCAGTTTACGCCTTATCAATGCAGGCTGTCTGGGCCAAATCCCCGAAATCCTTGACGGCGATTATCCGCACCGCCAGCGCGGCTGCGACGCCCAAGCTTGGGGCGTCACCGAGCTATATCGCGTGCTAAAAAAAATCAGCCTCAACCGAAAGCGATCCACGGGCGCCCGCTGCAGCTCGCGTGGCTAGAGAATCTGGATCTGCTGCTCAACTGAACAATTTTCGGGTGATAATAATTATGGCAGAATTTCTACCCTTGCATTTTTCCGCTGATTTTTCTACTGTGCCGCCCAGAGGCTTAGCTCAGCTGGTAGAGCAGCTGACTCTTAATCAGCGGGTCGCGGGTTCGAATCCCGCAGCCTCTAACCTCCCTACGAGGCGGCGCCTTGGGATTGCGGCAGCAGTACTAAAAAAGACCAAATCCATTGGCGCTTAATTAGCCTGGAGCTGCCATGTTTGCCATTTTGCCGGAAAAGCAATATGCGGGTGCTTAACTTCGGGTCACTTAATATTGATCACGTCTATGCCATAGATCACTTTGTGCGCCCGGGTGAAACAATCGCCAGTCATGACTATCAGGTTTTCGCCGGCGGCAAAGGATTCAATCAATCGCTGGCCTTGGCTCGCGGCGGCGCCGCAGTCTGGCATGCCGGCAAGATCGGCCAGGATGGTTTATGGCTGAAGGCACAGCTGGAAAGCGAGGGAGTAGATGTATCACAAATAACCATCGCGCCTAAAGATCCTACCGGCCATGCCATGATCCAGGTCAATCCTTCTGGCGAGAATGCCATTGTCTTGCATGGCGGCGCCAATCAATGCGTGACCGCGACTGAGGTCGTCACCGCGCTCTCTTCCTTTGCTGCCGGCGATTATTTATTATTGCAGAACGAAATCAGCTCAATATCCAACCTGATTAGCGCCGGCGCGCAGCGCGGCCTACGGGTGGTCTTCAATCCGGCGCCCATGACCCCCGCCATACGATCCTACCCTTTAGAGTCCATTGCTGTTTTTATTTTGAATGAAACGGAAGCTGCTGAGCTAACCGGAGCAACTGTGCCAGAAGCAATCGGTGCCGCCATGCGTCAATCATTTCCCAACGCTATTACCGTGCTTACCCTGGGCCGCCAAGGGGCTATCTGTTTTCAGGCTCACGACACCATTTACCAGCCAGCCGAAAAAGTAACGGCGCTGGATACGACCGGCGCCGGAGATACTTTTATCGGTTTTTTTCTAGCCCAACTCATCCAGACAAACGACATACAGCAAGCCTTACAAATGGGCTGCCGCGCGGCGGCGCTATGCGTAACCAGGCCCGGAGCCGCCGCTTCGATTCCACGGCGAGCGGAAATCAAAATAGGTCCATAAAGTCAGTGTATTTTAACATTGACCTGCAGGGCCAAGGCCGTTATGGTTTTGCCTCATATCCTCAAAGCGAGGTTCTGGCCAATGATGTTTATCAGCCGCTTTAATAAGCTCATCCGCAATAAAGTTGTCTGGAGCGTTTTCGCTTTTATTGTAGTGTTATCGTTCGTGGCTTGGACCACCACCACCGGCGGATCCCATAAGGGCGAACAGGCCAACCGGCTCGGAAAACTCGAAGGCAAACCCGTCCCAGCGGCCGAATTTCAGTCCGCCTATTTCAATTCACTGCTATCAGCATCCCTGATGTTTGGCCGCCCTTTACAGGTCAACCAGCACCTTGATGAAGCCCTGCGTAACATGGCTTGGCGGCGATTGATAACCCTGCGAATGGCTAAAAACATGAATATTGCGGTGGCCGGCGAAGAGGTGCTAGAAGCGATTCACCAACAGCCTTATTTCTCGCTTAATGGCCAATTCCAACCGGATCGCTACGCGGCTTTCTTGAATTATTTTTTGGCCAACCTACAGACAACCGAAGCCCAATTCGAGGAGTATATTCGCCAGGAGCTGCTCTTGAACAAGACTAAATATCTCTTGGCTCAAGCCGTTTGGGCGGCGCCGCAAGAGATCGAAGAGTTCTTTCATCAGCTCTATGATACCTTTGTGATCAGTTATGCCTTTATAGACTGGAATGATATAGAGCCCTCCATCAAGATCAGCGAAGATGAAGCGCTTGCTTATTTTCAAGACCACCGCGAAGAGTTCAAAATACCTGAGAAAATGCGCGTTAAAGGGATCGCTTTCCCAATTGCCGATTATGTTGATAAAGACAGCTTAACAGAGGATATTCTCAGAGATTATTACGAGGACAATATCGAGAAGTTCACCACGCCGGATAGCAATGATCAGCTGGTGGCCACGCCATTTGAGACTGTTGCGGACGAGTTGCGCCAGCAGCTGGCCTGGGAATCCGCCTTGGAGCAAGCCGGAGATCAAGCCTCCGATTGCGAGGTAGCGCTGGTGCCAGATAAAGAAGGCCACGCCCCAACCTTTGAAGAGGCGGCGGCGACTCTTGGCCTGCCCATATTCACCTCAACCTATTTCTCTGCTCAAGAAGCGATTCCCGAGCTGGAGAACAAACTAGAATTTAGCCAAACTGCCTTCGAACTGCGCCGAACTCCGGATGGATACTTCAGCCAGCCACTCCAAGGTGACCACGCCTTCTACCTGCTAGCCTATGACGATAGGCATGAAGCCCGCCCGCCCGATTATCAGGAAGTTCGCCTGGAGGTCATGGCTGCTGCCAAAAAGAAAATGGTTAGTGAACAACTCGATCACTATGCTCAGCGCGTCTATGCGGCCGCCGCCGGCGCCTGCGCCACCGGCGCCACGCTCGAGCTAGCCCTTAAAGATTCTGGCCTGGAGGTGGAGACCACCGAGCCCTTCTCTGTCAAAGCCGGAGTGGATGACCATGAATTTGAGCATTTCAAGACCTTGGTTAAACACATCCTGACTCAGGACGTAGGAGGGCTGACTGAACTGCTTCCTGTCGAGAACGGCTATGTTTTTGGCTACGTGGTTTCCCGCGCACCCGCTAATCCAACTCTGCTGGAGACAATCCGCGGCGATCTGGGATGGTATATCCGTAATCAACGAGAAAACCAAGTGTTTAGCGACTGGCAGGATCATCTGCTCGCCGCCGCCAAATTTGAAGATCTTGCTCACAAGCCCAATGCGGCCAGCCTCTTCGAGGATCAGGAGCTAAACGAAGACCTGGAAGAAGATTAAGGCCGTTCAAGATAACAAGCCTCAAGCTGCGGTGAGGCTCTGATAGTTAGCCTTCTTATCCAGAGCTAAGCATTCTGATGACAAGCTTGCGCGATTCGGAATAACTAGTGGCCGGCGGCTCAAGGCCCGCCAACAGCACAGCGCTGTACATTCAATTCATTCCTGCTCTTTTTATAAGCGTAGCGCCAAAACCCTTAAGATCACTAGCCCGGCCAATGATTCATTAGTTCGATGCATAAATAGTAAGCGCCAACAAAAAATTAAAATGCTGCAAGTGCCAGGTTAGTTTATGGCGGAGCTATGGGCACTTTACGCCAATCTTGGCTTTCCGTAAATTCTCGAGCCGCGAAGCACCAAATCAATACTTTTTTGTTTTTCCAATAAGTGGGGTTTCTTTGCGCCCGGCGCAAGAGATTGACGCGAGCAGGCGTGGCCCCCGAGCCGCGTGTTGCCACCAGGTCTAACGGGGCGCCCAGCTCCAAAGCCAATTGATCAACCAGTCCAGCGCCGCGGTAGTGCATATCATCACCAGCGTGGAAAATAAGGTTATGGCTATCGCCCAAAAGAATCACCGCGGCGGCGCTATCCGACTTAAGTGGCTTTATGGTTCCTTCGGCCGGCTCTCCCACCAAGCGCAGCCGCAGGCTTTCTTTAGCCGGCTTATCACCTAGCAACGCTTGCCATAAATCTCCAGTTATTTCTAACGTTTGCCACTGGCTGGTGAGAGCTAGCGCCGCCTTGTTATCGTATCCAGGCAGGGCGCGGATTTCATGGGCGAGAGCGCGCGCCGTCAACACGCAGGCATTGCCCGACCAATGCGAGTCCTGGCGACAATACATAGCGCCATCCGGATGGGAACGATTATTCAAGAAAAGCGGGGTCAAATCCAGTAGTCGAACCCCTTGGCTTATCAAAAGACTATAAAAGGCTTGGCCAGTAGAATCCCAGTGCTTATCATTTGATGCAATCCCGTTAAAATCGGCTGGATTATCGGGCAAAAATTCTGGATAGATCGCCGCTTTAGCCGGCACTGGAACAAGCAACAAAGCAACACCGATTTTCTGGAGCTGTTGGTTGAAATCCAAGATAGCCGCCAGCGGACTCGGAGCCGCCGCAGCTAGGACAGCCTTACTAGAACCTTCGTTCCAGAAAGGGCCGCTGCTCAAATACCTTAGTTCAGCCCCAAGGAATAACCAGTCTGTTTTGACGCGGCCACGAACGCTTATTGTGCCCTGTTGTTCAGCCGCCCGAGCAAGGCGAGCACAGTGATCTCGAAAAACTTGAATCGAGTCCGAATCGCTGGCCAGAGACAGGCTAACCACACCCAAGATCACAAGCCCCACGATTAGTTTTCCAATTCTGTTCATCATATTCTGGCTGGGCACAGCTGGCCTAGGCAGATCGCTGAATCAGGGGCCGCGCAGTGCCAGGATTATGCTAGGGCATGGCAAGTTTGTCAAGGCGAGCGCGCGCAAGGCAGGAGGCCCATCTTATTCAGCAGATTTTACATCGGTCTATGTTGAGGCGACCGCCTGGCTCCCATAGGGCTGGTCTATTTGGCGATAGAGACCATGACGATGTTTAGAAAAAACCACCGCACCGATAATGCATAATAGCCCATTTAGGCAGACCGTGACGGGCGCACCAAAGAGCCGAGAAAGCAAACCGGCCAGCAGGCTGCCGAATGGCATCATGCCCATGAAGGCCATTGAATACATGCTCATCACTCGGCCGCGCATATGATCTTTAACTAAAGTTTGCAGCATGGTATTACTGGAGGCAGTCTGCACCAATAGACCAAAACCTATCACCGGCATAGCCATCAGCGACAGCCAGACCCAGCGCGAGATGCCCAGGACGATTAAACCCAGGCCGAAAATCATCGGGGCAACGCCGATCCAGCCCAACAGCCCACGAGTTGATTCACGAAATGCCAGGAATACAGCGCCTACCAGAGCGCCAAGGCCGGCGCCGGCAAACAACCAAGCGTAAAGCCCGGCCCCCTGACCGAGCACATGCGCCGAAAAAATTGGCAGTAACACTGGATAGGAGGCGCCCGAAAAGCTAACCACCATCAACAACAGGAGGATGTTTCTAATGGGCTTAAAGTTAAAAGCATAACGCGCACCTTCAGCAATGTTTTTAAAAATATGGCCGGTAACGGCGGCGCGGCGCGGCGGTTTCAAGCGAAGGGATAATAGCGCTGTGATTGAGGCCAGAAATCCTCCAGCGTTACATAGGAAACAAAATCCGGCCCCACCCATTTTTAGCAGAACGCCACCGATGGCCGGACCGATTATACGAGCTATGTTAAACATCGATGAGTTTAAGGCAATGGCATTACTTAAATTGGATTGTTTCTCCACTGTTTCAATCATTAAAGATTGTCGAGCTGGTATATCAACGGCATTGATCATGCCCAAGTAAAATACCAACAAGATCAGGAGCTCCAAGCCGATGACATGCGTTAAGGTCAGCGTGGCCAATAGTGCAGCCTGGATTAATGCTAGGCTCTGGGTGACCAGCACCACCCGTCGGCGATTCCAGCGATCTGCCAATGCGCCGCCTAAGGAGGCAAAAACAAAAGTTGGTATGCCCCCGGCAAAACCTACGATACCCAGCCAACTGGCTCGCACACGCTCTGGCTCCCCAGCAGTCAATTCATAAGCTAGCCAACCCACTGCAATCGCTTGCATCCAAATGCCTATCAACGATATGCCCTGCCCCACCCAAAACAGTCTGAAATTGCGATATGCAAGCGAACGAAACACGCGGCTCCATGGCGTCTGGATTGACGGTGCCGAAAGATGAGGTTGCATGCTAAACTTTTTCCAAATAAATAGGCTCAAGAATCAAACGATCTCTTATCCTCTATGCTTAGAGTGATCCAGGAGAGGGGGCGCGCCCTTGTGGTGCTGAAGCTATTCACAGAGCGCCTGCTCAAGTTCTATTAGCCGCCAGTAGCCGCTTTCCACATCAAGGAAAAACCTACGCAAAACAGGCCGGCTAGGCCCAGGCCGGCTCCGAAGCCAGCCATGATCAAAGGAGCATAGGCACCCCATTTCTTGGCACCCAAACGCGGCGCGATCAGATAGCGGCCCATCAGCCCGCCCAGGAACATCAACAGGCCATCAAACAAGCTCATCCAGCCGAGCGACATGATCAGCCCATAGAAGAACAATAGCGGAATACGGAAGACGCGCATCAATAACAGTACGCCCACGCCAATGAGGAAGCCAGCGATTACGATATTGGGATGCAGAAAGACGGAAAAAATACTAGTCGCGCCGGCTTCGCTGGGCAAGGTGGTTTTGATCCACATGATTTGCTGGATAGCGTTAAATGGCCAAATCCGCTGAATAAAAGGATAGACACTGCTGGGAATAGGGCCCATTTTCCAAAGCAAAGCCCAGTAAAGCCCGCTAAAAATAAGCACTATTATAAAACTATAAAATACCATTTTATAATAGCTGGTAAAGCGCGTTCGGGTAAGTTCCATCTGTTTAAATGTTGATACCACGCCGCCAGACAACCAAAGCGGCAAGGGCGCGAACCAAACCCGCGCGCCCTTGGCACCGGATAAATAAATACAGGCCTCGCGCATATAGGGCAGCTGTATTTCGCCAGCTCCCATCACCGCATTCAAGCGACCATTGATATATTGAATAAGCGGGGAGAATAAAAATCCAAAGATGATCAACACAAAAAGCCCCACCCCGATCTCACCGGACACCAGGTTGCGATTAATCAGCCACCAGGCGAAATAGACCATCAGCAAGGTAGAACCGGCCCAAAGCAGCCAAGCGAACCAAAGCGGCATGTCTCCACGATTCTTGGGCAGAGCGCCCCGGTCAGTCCCGGTTCGTCCAACAGCTTCCGCTCGCGGCGCCGGGCGGCGCTCATTTTGTTGGCGCCGCCAGGAAACCAACATGCTAACGATGCCCACCACCGCCACCAAAACGCCGGCGCCGATTTGAAAGGAAATAGTAAAATCAATATTGTTCATCATGCCGGTGGCCAGGGCGCCAAAGCCGCTTTCCCAATGCACCAAAATACCTTGCTGATACAGGATTGGAAAGGCGATATACAGGCAGAGGCAGCCAACCATCCATCCTTGCACCAGCCGCCAAGGCAACACCCAACCGGCCATGAAAACGCCAACGTTGAGCGCTATCACAAATGGCACGGCGCAAATGCCTAAATTAGTTAAAGTGGTGGTAAAGTCCCAAAAGGGGATTTTAATTAACATTGGCGGAGGGCTCCAAAAGAGGCCGCCGACGACGGGAATACCGATATAGAGCACGCCCCAGATCAAGCCTGCCATCGCGCCGGCCGAGAACATACGCCAGCGCCAGGTTTCTTTGCCCGCCGAGCTCTCGGCGAGGGCCGTAGCCCCAAAGGCATTGATTTTAGCCATGGGGAAAGGCAGTTTCTCAACATCGTTGAAAATCCGGAACATGATATAGCCAGATGCAATGTTGTGCACCTGGCCCAGGATTGTTGCCACCAGCATCACCATAAATGGCCATAACCAGGCGGAATGGAAAAATGTTCGAGTGGTATAAAGATCAGGGAATTGATCCGGATTAGGGATAGCCCAATGAGGCACCCATTGGCGAATGCCGACTGCCTGCGGCGATTGGATCAAATATTGGTTCCAGATCCAGCCGCCAAAAGGTCCACCGCCCGCGCCGCCGGCAGCCATCAAGCTAGCCGCAATCCAATAGATCATCAGAACTTCCTGGGTTTTTAGGCGAATCAGAGCGCGTTTGGTGATTTCGATGAATAAAATGACCACCATCCAATCGGCCGCCGAGCCGACGCCCATACCGGTAGTCATGCTGATAAGCATGGAAGCAGGCAACATCACCAAGCCAACGAATATTGCCGCAGCAATAGTTTTCCAGCTAAAGCCGCTCTCAAACGGAGCACTGGGATCTATGATCTCATAGGCAATATCGCCTTGATTTTTTTGAGAATCAGTTCGCATTGGCTTTCTTATGACATAGCTGATAGTCGCGGCTCAGCTCCAGAGGCCTGCGCAGTCAACAGCTGGGTTAGTTCAATATTCATCTGCTTGATATTTTGCGGCACCACGCGCCACAGCAGAAAGCGCTTGCGCAACAACATCAAAAAACGCTTATTAAGACGAATCCACGAAGATAGGTCGCCACTCAGTAGATGCAAGGCTATTTTTACTTCATAAACTCCGAAGGAGCCAGTTGGCTGGAAATCCATAATAACTTGCTGGCTGATGCCTAAATCGAAGGGAGCTAGCCATACTCGAAAACTTAATTGATAAGCTGGTTCTCCGGCGCCGGTACGGCGCGCGCGCACTTGCACTTCATCGGCGAAAAGTTCCGTTAAAACCCCCTCAGTAGCGTCCTGAAAGTAACGAGCGATATAACCGACCATACCCATGACATCATAGCCGGCTACGGTAAAAGGAAACTCCAGATTCCAGGTATGACCTTGGGGCGGCGGCGGATTCCAGGAACGAGTAACATCCGGCACCGACATGCGGCTGGCGCGGCGGGCTGGCCAAATGGTCGATAGAAATACCATCAACATAACCAGCGATGATGCCGTCACCGCGGCGGTAGATGAATAATTAAGCTGCAGGCCTGATAATAGATCAAAGCGAGCCGCCAAAAAAGCGGCTAGCTGACCCAGGAGATAGCCATTCACAGCGCCCACAGTCGCAAAAACCCCTGATTCGGAAAGAAACAATACTCCGATATGGGCCGGCGCCAGCCCCACTGATGAATAAGTTCCAATCTCGCGCATCCTTTCGGCTACGGCACCCATCATGGTGTTCAAGACAATCAAGCCCACAACCAGCAAGGGAATCAACATGGCCCCGAGGCGCTTCATCGAGGTTGCTGTTATGCCGCGTAAAACGGTGGCTTGTCCATCCATACCCAAGTAACAGCGAAATGAGCGCATGCCGACAAAGTCAAGCGCCATGGCTTTAAAATCTTTTTTAGTGGCCGCGTCGTCAGCAGGCGCGACTATCGCCAATGAGTGAGTTCTGCCGCCGATCAGCTGGGCCGTGCGTGCCGGGAAAATAAGCAGCTTCTCAGCATCGATGCGCCGTGCCAATGCCAAGGGCGAAGCTTCCTCTTTCTCCTGGTTTTTACGCTCCATTGCTTCATTATGTTCCTGAGCTTTCTTACGCGCTAAGTAATCAATAATATCTGAGCCTACTTGCGAGAAGTCCAAGGGCAACGGCGAACACCCATCCAGATCTCGGATAGCTGATATTTTTCTGGCGTCAAAAGATCCCAGGACCTGATAAGCGTTACCTAAGAAATTAACATAGGCGCGGCCGGCGGCTACATCCGCGCCGCTGTATCCCAAAGCCGCAAGCAAGTTGGCGCTGATCAATACACCCTTTTCATCCGCGGCACTAAACCAGCGCTGGGTATGAATATCATCAACAATAAACTCAGTCAGCGCATCGCTGAAGGCGCTTAATGCATAGGGCTCTTCCGGACTCAAGCCCATAAAGCCGCCCACTGTAACGGAACGACCCCCAGCGGTTCTGATAACGTTGATAAAGGTTTCTCCCAGAGTGGCAGCGTTATCGCCGCCGCCCTGATCGGCTGGATAGCCATACCATAGTTTGCCGTAAACTCTTTCCGCAATACAAGCTTGGTTGCTAGCGCCGGCTGCATCATCCGCCCAGAATTGGCGTATCGCCAGAAGGGCAGCAGGTTCAAAACTATCCCAGTCTTCCAGATGCACCAATAAGCCGTTATAGGCAGCGCGGAGCGGCAGGTTGCGCGCATCCACTCCCAGTCGGCTGGTAACCGAGGTAAAAGATAAAATTGAAAATGTCAGCAAACTGATGACCAGCACCGTTAGCCCAGTACGCAGTGGCCGGCGCCGCAAATTGGAAAGGCCTATTGTGATCCCAGCGCCGAATGCCCGAGAACGCTTGGTATCGCTTTCAAAATGACCTTGGGTCTGGCGGCGCAGCAAGGCCATCTCGTGGACAAAACGGCTATGGAGATAGATGATGATCCATAAAGCCATGGCCATGATTGCAAAAGCCAGAATGCCCACTAACGCCGTTAGCGAGACGGCGCCCGAGACGGTGGCGCGAAAGGCCGGATGCACCATGGCCAAGATCCAAATACAGATAACGGCCATCAGCGTAAACCAGGCTAATTTATGATAGATGCTGGTTGCCCCAATCAGCAAGCGTTCCATGAAAAGGGCAAAGGGCAGAATCAGGAAAATATAGAAAACCACTCCGCCCATGGCACCACGCTGTGTATTGATTAAACGTTTCAGGCTTTTGGCCTCCAAGGCATGCGCCGTGCGAAAAGCTCGATCAGCAGCTGCATAACGATACTCAGTCAAAGCACGATACCCATTCATCAGTAATTGGCGGGTAAGCTCGTGCTTTTCCAGGACATCGGCCACGCCAACCTTAAGGGTCTGAAAGCGCCGCAACATGATATCGGTACGGAACCAAATATCCGCTGCCGCAGCATAAGGAGCCAAGGGAATGAAGCGCAGAGCGGCACTGTCGCCTAGTTGGTCAAGCGCGGCCGCCCCTGCCTGCGCCGCCTGTAAATACTCAGCGGCCGGCGCATCAACATCCCAACCGCGGCCCACATGCTCAGTCAGAAATTCTTCGCCATCTTGCTCATGAGCGGCCGGCGGCGGCGGAGTTTGAATATAGCTTTGCTTAATGTTCTCTAACTGCAGGGATGCATCCGAAAAGACTGACTTAATGCTTGTGGAGATAAAAGTAACGCGGTCGGTTTTAGGGTCTTCATAAGGTTGGCGTAAGGGCAAGCAAACTCGATGGGGAGCGCCAAATATTTCACCATGGTTACCAAACGGCAGCGCTGCTTCGGATCTAGGCAACCCTTCCGGCCGCTGAGCATATATGGCGCGCGAGGAAAGCGTATTGGGATCCAGCAGCCCGGGCACATATAGTAGGCGGCAATAATCCACCAGCACCCGCGCGGCATAAAGAGGCTCATAGAGCAGCTGAACCACACTGGGAAAATCTTCCTGCAGCTGAGTGGAGCGCCCCATGCTGACGTTGCCGGCATCATCCAGCGCAAAAGGCAAGATCGCAGCATTGTTATAAAGCTGCTGTTCCACGGGATGTAGATGATAAAAGAACTGATCGATCCATTCCGTGCCGGCGGCCGACATCCGCACGCGTGGGGCAATGGATGGGCGCGTAAAAATTATTTCGCTATTGTTATACGGGGTTGGCCAATTAAAGACCACGCCAAGCGCCACACGGCAATAGCCCAAAGGTACGCCCTCGCGCTCCCGTTGAATGCGGCGGTCGACAGCCAGTATTTGATTTATACGTTGCTGTACAAAAGCTTCGAATGCCTGGTCGCGGTTGGTTTCGTCCGGCCGGAACCAACCGTGTTGACTACGCCGATCGGCCAAGATTGCGATAGCGTCTAGGACTTGAGCGCCCCGCTCCCAGGCACGGTTTAATTGATTCATTTCGGAAAGTTGTTGCGCGAGTTTAGCTATAGTTAACTCCGCTAGCAGAAGCACCTCAGCTTCCTCCTCCGCCGTCTGAATGCGCCTATCACGCTCACCTTGGTTCCAACTATATAGAAACTGCTCAAGCTCGCGCGGAGGAATCAAGGGGCGCACGCCGGCGCGGCCCGAGGGCACGATCGGGTTTTTATCAAAATCCCAATAAACCAACTCTCCGTTGACACTTTGAGTTAAGTCGGCCGCGCGGCCAATACCATTCCATTCCGGATATTCCCAAGGGTCGGCCGGGGCTTTAAGCGCGGTATTTTTTTCCCATTTGCGTTGTAAGGCCGTGCCGTCAGCGGCCACAGCCAATACCACCTGCTCAGTAGCTCGAACCTGGATCGCCAGAGCCGTTTCATCTACCGTCGCCAAGCTATCCCAGGGCGTGCCCCACCAGGGCATATAGTCCTGAATGGTTTTGATGGAGACAGTAGGAATACCAACAAAAGCAAGTATTTCTCCATCGGCTGCCACAGGCCGGCCCAACTGCTGAAACGACTGATGGCGCTCAGTTCCTTCAGAATTAATAAAATCCTTAGGCATGGGATATCCAGCCTCTAGCCCGCGTTGTAGGAAGACATTCTCTTTGCCCAAGGTGGAGGAGCGCTCTATGAAATGCTCCATAAGATATTGATAGCGAGAGCCCAAAGCTTTTCCGCTCATCGGTTGGCGAGTAAAGTTGCCCGTGCCCAGGTTGGCATCGGTGAAAAACAAGCCGCATTGTCCTGAGCCAGTGCTAAGGTGAAGAGCAATGACCATATCCATGCGCAGCCGGTTTTTAGACTCCCAGTCCCGAGCCCACTGACGACGTAAATCGGTAAACGCACGATTCGCTAAAGCTGGCGTGGTGGTTTTAAAGAGCGCCGTGGCGCTACGAGCATGACGAAAAGCAAAAGCGCGCATGCCACCAAAACGATCGAAATGACCACCGCTAGCCAAAAACAGCACACGATTACGCAATTTGCCTTGAGCCTTAAGTTCCAGCACGGCATCCAGACTGCGCAGCAGCGCCACAAGCCCGGCAGCGGATTGTGCCCCCGGCGAACATTCAGGCACAAGTGAGTAAGAATCATAGAAGGCTGTTAGCACTAAGGTGGGAACATCGGCCTGTAAAGAATCATCCATACCTTCCGGAGTCACTAGCCCCCAGATGTTCCAAACAGGCACCGATTCGAGTGCCATACGTCCGGTGAAGGTAACTTTTTTGCCAGCCTTGGCCCAAGCGATCAGGGTTGGCGCATCTTGGGGATCAGCCAAAGCCGAGGGAATACGTTCATCCATTCTCAATATCTTTATTTCATCGTAAGTGGGCGGGGCGCCCGTGACGCAATAGATGAATCCAACGGCTCCCATAGTGCGTGCGAAAGAGCGGTTAAAGCCCTTTGAGAGATCTACCACGCAAAGGCGACCAGCCAACTGCAGGCCTTCCAGATCTTCTAGGTCTGGACCGCTTAAATATTGCAGACGAGTTTGAATGCCTGAAGCGCAGGTGGGCGCAAATAACGTATGCCCAATTAAACCGTTCAAACGAATTTTATTGCCGTCCTGATCCTCTATTTGAAAAGGCTCACAGGTCTTCTGCACCACAGTTTCTAAAGCTGGTGGATGATACCAACCAGAGGGGATAAATTTTATTTTATCCGGGTTGATATTGCGCCCTAGCGCTTCTTGAGTCTCCAACTGATCGAGATCAATTGCGATGCGTCCATTAGCAACAGTAGGCAACGGAATATTAACAGCCTCCAAACCAGCATCCAGCGCTTCACGATTAACATGCTTAAGGCCCTTGGCACGAAAATAACCCTCCAGCCACTCAGCGGTTAGTCGGTTGCCCACAGTGCCGCTCTGACGCGAATGGCCACCCTGTTGAAGAATAGTTTCCAATAACTCACGTGTATTGGATAGCGGTAGATCATCATAAGCCTGCGCTTTTTTTAGCAATAGCTGCAATTGTTCCAGATCACTGGCACTCAGTTCCTTGCCGGCGGCGTGACGTTCTGCCACCTGACGATCAGCTGCGCTGGCCCAGGCCCAAGGCGCCGCTAAAAAGGCTTCAATCTGCGCGCGCGCGGCCGGCGTCAAAAACTCTGCTGCGGAGCTGGCGACGTTGGCCGCCCTAACATTCCAGCCCAGCAGAGCGAATGCCAAGAGCAGCGCCAAGCCGTAGCCACGCCGACAAACCAGCCCATAAGCTTCTAACGGCTTGAAATGTAATTGCATATTTTGCCCATTCAAAAACTATTGACTGGCCGAACGAACCTCACCAGTTCAAGAGAGAAACCCAGCGACTTTGCATAAAAGTATCCCAGCTCCAGTTCTGTAGATTATGGCAGACGTATAGACCATCGCCTAAGCCAACCAGCCATGAGATGAGAACTCCTAGCGCACAGCCGGCCAGCAAGCCAGCAAAACAGGGACCGACTTTCCGCAGGCCGGCAGTGCCACCGATCCGCAGAGCCAAAAATTTAACCAGCCAGGCCAGAAAAATTGAAAAAAAGGCGTGCGCGGTTGCATCGCTATGGCATAGCAGCAAGCCGATCGGGTGAATCGGCCACCAGACCACAAATATGCGCAATGCCGTAAGCGCAAGCATGCCAACAAACCCGCCTAGCAAAAATAAACCCCGCCGCCGGTCCATGCCGTTAGACTCGTTTAAATTATCTTTGATGCGCTGTTTAAATTCTGGCGATTGTGCCAGCGTAGCCGCTGTTTCACCTTTAGATGCTTGAATCAACGGCACATTGCCATCCTTGAGAGCTCGCGCGCCCTGCTCTAAAGCGCCACGAGGCAGCTCACGATTAAGCCAGGTGTTGCGCATGGTATTTACGCCTAAGCTGTAAGACATGATTAACTGGCTGCTCAAGCCAACCAAAATAGATAGGATCACTGCGACGGCTACTCCCGCACCCAGCACACTGCGTGAACGGCGCGGCGGCAAATGGCCCGCCAGCTTATTGGCATGCATGAAGGCTTGCGCTGTGAAGTTTTTGGTATCACCAAAATAGACATAGCCAGCGGCGACTCCAGGAATGCTTGTCCAGGTGTTCGCCAGAGTGTTGCGCAGCGAGTAAAGCATGGCATCTATTAGCGAGATGGGCGTGCGGAAAAAAATCAGCCCGGTTTCCAGCACCAGCCGCGTCGCCGCTATCAAAATGACCGCCGCGCTAACGGTAAAAACAAGCGCCAGCCAGGGCAATACACCAAAGCGTAGCAGGCTCCAATAAAACAATGCCAATCCGCCAAAGGTCAAGAGCGCACTTAGACGATAGGGCAGCATCTCGGAGGCATCATTCAACTCGGTTTTAAGCCCTAGAATATGGCGGGCCACCCTCCAAAGAAATCGCCGCGACATAAATATGGTCATAATTCCAAAACCCAAAAAAGCGCCCATGGCGATCCAATTGGTATTGCAGTTGTAGGCATTGCCTTCTAAAAAATAGGCGTTGCTGAAAAAGATGGAACTCATATCCAGGAAACGCGCCAACAATGCGGTGATAACCCAGAAAAAAACGATGCTGAACAAGACGTCACGGCGAATGAAGAAGCTTACCGCTAATACCGGCAAATAAATGCGTAAAATAATGACCGGGTTTGGCGGCATGCCGTACTGAGACCCAAAAACCGATGCCCAGGCAGCGTGCTGAAGAGTCAGCGCTGGCAACGCTGGCCAGAGTGATGCCAAGATATTCCAGATCATGTAGCTCAGGGCAAATAAAAAGCCCACCATAAACACCTTATTTCGAAAAACTGATTTACCATCAATGCCCTCAACGAGCATCAGCGGCGCCTCAAGTAAAGGAGTAACAATCCTTTCATCCTCAATCCATTGCTTACGAATCAAGCAGGTATAGCCAGCGCCAAAAAGAGCCAAGCCGGCAATGAGCCAACCCCATGAAAGCAGCGGCGGTATCCAGGCTTTCAGTATGCGGCCATACCAATAGCTGCGGATGGTTAATCGTGATTGCTGCTGCAGGCTTTTTATGTCCTGGCGCAAGGCTTCCAGTTGCGCCTGAGCTTCGTCAGATTCTCCCGAGCGGATCGACTGATCGGCCGCAAGCAGCTTCGAGCTGGCGGTAAGATTCAGAAGCAATTGTTCTTTGGCCGCCGTCTGTTCCTCCAGCGCGCTGATATTTTCTATTAGCAACGTCAATTCAGCCGCCCGGGCGCAGCTGCGTTCCAGCAAGCGCTGTTCGGCCAAGGTCAAGGCTCGCTGAGCCTGACTTTCCTCAATCTCGCGGATAGCTTGCCGACGGCGCTCCAATTCTACCGCGAAAGCTGGTATACGGCCGGTGAGATAACCATGAGCAACTTCATCGTCTTGGATATAAAAATGTTCCGATAGCAGCGGCTTAGCATAATCATTAAACACATCGCTCTGAATGCCTGATTCCGGCAAGGCAATGTAACCAATCACCGAAGGGATGCGATTGCAAACCGAGCTGCCGGTAAAGATGATCGCAAAAATCACGATGAGTTCGCTAGCTCGTAGCTTCCGCTTTTTTAAGCCCAGATTGATCATGATGATAACAACGAACAGAGCCATTCCCATTTGCGGCAAAATGCTCCCAGCCGCGCCGGTGGACCCCCAGGCCATCTCCAGCCAGGGATTGGCCCAGGCGGTGATTAAGGCAACAAGCAGACCTAAGCCTAAGGCTCGCCAAGTTATTGCGCTATCGGTTTGTTTAATAATTGCTGACATATCCTGCTCGGTTCTTAAAAAATCTTGCCCTGGCTGGCGTTAGCACATAGTTGCCAGCTGGGCGGCACCCTAATGATCCTGCTGGGTTCCTGGCTCCTGTAATCCGCCGACGCGAATATCAAGATTTTCGCGCCGCTCCACCCGATCAATCCGCCCGTCTCTGATCCAGACTATGCGATCCGAAACCGAAAGCATTTTCATATCATGGGTAGCCGAGATAACGGTCACGCCCTGTTCCTGATTAAGGTCTCGCAAAAGATGAATGATCTCCTCACCAGTCGTTGTATCCAGGTTGCCGGTTGGTTCATCGGCGAGGATGATAGCCGGCGCATTGGCCAAGGCGCGGGCAATGGCCACCCGCTGCTGTTGGCCACCCGAAAGCTCATAAGGTTTATGTTGAACTCGCTCGCCCAAGCCCACCCGCTTGAGCAGCCGCACTCCATTTTCACGAGCAATATCGGCGTGCTCATCGGCGAAGATCATCGGTAAAGTTACATTTTCCAAGGCCGTCATAACCGGTATGATATTGAAGGTCTGAAAGATATAACCGATTTTACGGCAACGCAGCCAAGCCAGCTCGGCCGCCGTGAGCTGAGCTACGTCAACCTCATCGATATAGACACGCCCGGCTGTGGGTTTATCCAGAGCGCCGAGCATATTAAACAAGGTTGTTTTACCTGAACCCGAGGGCCCCATCAGCGACATGTATTCTCCCCGAAACACCTGCAGATTAACCCCGTTTAGTGCATGCACCTCTTCGCTGCCCAAGCGATAGCTGCGGCGAACCTCTTCCGCCCGGACAATGGTTTCTCGATCAGGATTGGTTTCGCTATCCAATCCACCGACGGGGGCGCCGGCAGCCGGAGCGGTTTCGCTGGTAACAAACCCCTTGCGCGCGGCCAAGTTACCGGCCATTTTAACAAGCTCTTGGACCTGAGCCGGCTTAAGATTATAGAGATCGCATATATTTTGTTCGGTCTTGCGCCCCACCATCATCTCCAAAACATCTTGGAGCAACGCCTCAGCTTGTTTGATGTTGGCTGCCATAGTATCTTTGTCCTTCCATCCGATTTTCCATTTGCGAGCGGTGGGTCAAGCCCAATCCCAAAAGCACAAGTAAAGTTATTCCAACCACCCGCGGATACCAATCCGGGAGCACCGACTGTGTGGCGGCATGCTGGCGACGCAAGGTCAAAAGGCTATGAAAGGCAGCGGGATGATTCGGCATATTATTGATTTCGGCAACGTAATGTTGAGCGGCAGTGGACCAGTCGCCTCGCAATTCGGCTAATTGCCCAAGATGTAATTGTAAATCGGGCTGCCAGTCGCGGCGCTGGCTCACCGCCCGAGCTAAAGCCATGAACTCTGCCTGGCGAGCTTGGGCCTGTTCCAGCAAGCCAGCTTCACGGTAGGCCGCCGCCGCACGAAAAGCCAAGAGCGCTCGATTCCAGGGGATTAACACCTCATCAGGATCAAGCGCTTCGGCCTCGTTAAGTAAACTGCGCGCCGTGCTAAAACGCTGCATTTTGGCCTCTAGAGTTATTGCGCTATCCGCCAGCATAGACTCTACACAGCCCAGGCGTAAAAGCAAAGTCGGCTGGCGCCCATAGACGGCCATGGCCTGCTGCAAATATATGGCAGCATCCTGATAGCGGCCGGCCCGCGTGAAACGATCGCTATCCAAGAGCACAGCCCGCGGAATCTGGTCAGCCTGGCCACGGGCCAAAATATAAAACACGCCGCCAACCAAGCCAATCGCACTAGCCGCGACTATCAAGATCAAAAAAAACCGCCGGTGTCTAATTAAGCCGGCCGATATAATCCCAGCAAGATTTTTTATTTTTAAGTCAATCATGATCAACAATTATAATCAGATAGCGAAAACCTCAATCGGCTGCTCGAATAATCTAGCCGGTCTAATTGATTATTACCTCTTATGGTCCGCGCCCAACGTACGGCGCGCGCACTATTAAAACCTATAGATTTTAGATCAGGCCCTTTGAGTCAGATCGCACTTGGCTGATCCCTCAGCCTTGGCTTTATTGATCCACGCGCATAGCTTCAATGGGAGCCATGCGCGCTGCAACCAGGGCAGGGCCAACACCTCCTAATATAGATAGCACCAAACCCACCAATCCCAATTGGAAAAGAGACACAATTACATCTCTCCAGGGAATATTGACCAGCGCCGCCC
Source organism: uncultured Verrucomicrobiota bacterium (assembly GCA_964444425.1). GTDB lineage: Bacteria > Verrucomicrobiota > Kiritimatiellia > JAAZAB01 > JAAZAB01 > CAYUHK01. The sequence continues at coordinate 2,423 of CAYUHK010000008.1, read as the reverse complement.
AGCCATAATGACTACCGAGTTGTACGGCTCCGAGCAAGCTTCCAGCCACGACGCCGATCAGCGCCCCCGCCGCACCCACCACCAGCGTTTCCACTAAAAAAAGCAGCAATACCAAGCTGTCCATGGCACCAAGACATTTCATTGTGCCGATTTCTCGGAACCGTTCAGTCACCGACATCAGCATGGCGTTAGCTATGCCAGCCACAGCGACTATCAGCACGATATTGATGATCCATTTGCGTGCCGCGCGCTCTTGATGCACGGCGCCAATATCGGTCCAATTGGCCGTCAAGCCATCTTCTTCCAGGCTCTTTTCCAATTTTCCCGCCAACAGGCGACTGACGATTTCGCTCTTCTCCGCAAAGCCTGCCGCGCAGGCGTTCTTCATATTGGCCAAGGCGGCCGCGCCGCCCTGGCCTGTGATTAATTGGTCACGCTCAGCCGGCGCCAGTCGCTCGACTCGTTGGGCTTTATCGCGTTCCGATAGATCGGCGATCGCCAGGCCCTGGCTGGCAAGATAAGCGTCGCGCCAATCCCGGCCGGTGGTATTCAAGAAATGGACATCGCTGAAAGCGCCATCGCACCAGGCCCCTGATTGAAGTTGATCCAACGTAGGCACTGGTTTGCGGCGCTGCGCCGCATCAGTCTTGATTTCTCCTAGGATTTGCTGATAAGCCCGTGCTTGCAAAAGGTTACGCCAGTGATCAACTTGTTCGCGACTGATCTGCAAATCAGGATGGTAGGCATTTTCCAGGCTCTGGAATTGGCCATTAAAATCATAGCACTTTATGGATTGCGAAAACTTGGCGATGTTCTCGGTAACCAGTCCGTTGACTCGAATAGAGACCAAGTAGGCCAAGGCTAAACAAATGCCCCCCATCGTGATTATACTGCGGCCAAAGCGCACTTTTAAGCCGCTGCTGGCAATGGAGCAGATGCGATTAAAGGGCGGCAGTGTTTGCCGTTGGCTATCGGTTTTTACGGCCATCGGTGCTTTTCCGAGGAACACTTACATGAAAATAGCATAAGTTATCGCCAGGGCCGCTAAAACGCAAGCTCAGAAATCGTGCGGCCTAGGCAAAAACAGCTAGGCCACAAAAGATCAAAAATATAAGGCCGGGTCTCAATGCAATAAATTATTTTTCGGTCACGACCCAGACACCGGCCCAGTCAATGGGAGGGTGGGCAATTAGATGGCGGCATTGGCGTGCGTAAGCGGCGGCCGGCGGATCTTTATCTTGCAGCGCCGTGAAGCTTGATAAAGCCGCCTTGAAATCACCGCCATAATAGGCCGCTAGGCCTTGCGCAAAAAGTTCAAAATCTTTTCGGCGCGCAGCAAAAACCTCTTGCTCCATTGGCTCGAACACACGGACGGCAGCCTTGCGCCCAACCACCACCACTTGCGATATTTCCCGAAAGGCGAATAGCGGCGCGGCTGCGGCTGAGCTTCCTAAAGATCGGGATAAAGCCGCTTCGGCACGGGTAGCTTCAGCGATCAAGGTATAGGTGCCAAATAACTTATTGAGGCCTTCGAGCCGTGCCGCCAGGTTGGCGGCATCTCCAAGAATGGTATAATTAAAGCGATTGCGCGAACCCATATTGCCTACGATCGCCGAGCCGGTATTTAACCCAATCCGCATAAAAAGATCCTGGCCAGCGCGCCTCCGCAAAGCCGGACGCATTTCTGCCAATTTATTTTGACAACGCAAGGCCGCGCGCAATGCCCGCCTGGCATGATCATCCTGAGCCAGCGGCGCGTTCCAAAAAGCTATGATGGCATCGCCCTCATATTTATCGATCGTGCCGCCCTCAGCCTGAATGATATCAGTCATGGCAGAAAGATAGTCATTCAAGAGCGCAGTAAGCTCCGCAGGGCTGAGCATTTCGGCGATGGAGGTGAAGCCTTGTAGGTCGGAGAAGAATATGGAAAGCCTACGTTGCTCGCCGCCTAAAGTCAGGCGTTCTGGGGACTGCACAAGCTGGTCAATAACCTCCGCGCTTAAATATTGCTTAAAGGCACCTCGAATAAAGCGTTTTTGACGACCTTCCGTAGCGTAATTTACTAGCAGCCCCCCAAGCAGCGCCATGATTATGGCTGCCTCCTGCACCAAAAGCGGCAGCCAAAGTCCCTGTTGATAGGCACCCACGCATAACACTAGCGGCAGCGGCAAAATTAACCCGAAAACAAGAATATTGGCCCGAGCAGTGCGGCCTATCCGAATCATAGTGCTGGTCAGCAGCGCCATAACCAAAACACATAATAAAGTAACCCAATGAGCCGCGTGGCGCATGAAATCGTTGGCAATCAGATTATCCAATGCGGTAGCATAGATCTCCATCCCAGGATAGACTCGGCTAAGCGGCGTCGGGCGTAGATCAAGCAGGCCGGGCGCATTGCATCCTAAAAATACATAGCAATCCCG
>CAYUHK010000007.1:0-50574 GCA_964444425.1 uncultured Verrucomicrobiota bacterium | reverse complement strand
ACGCAGCTTGGGTATCTCCAAGGCGCCGTAGCCATTGACGGCGCGATAGACAAAGGCCCCCACGTTGGTGCCAGCGTTGGCTCCCGGGGAAATATCGATGCCAGCCGGCGCGGCGTGGCCGCTGGGTGCCAGGTTCAGATGTTGCCAGTTGGTGTTGGCGCCGGAGTGTTGACGATATTTAATGAAGACCCAAGCGGCGTCCCAGTTAGTGATGGCTTGGTTGCCATAGCCGCCGGTATTGGTTTCCACCCAAGTGGCGCGCCAGGAGTTTTCCCAGCTTAAATCGAACCTGACATCGGTAGTTTGCGCGTCGCGATCCGTATTCACCAGCTTGACATTGGCGATGCGGAGATTATTGGCCTGCCCGGAATAAGGCCAAGCCAAAAGCAACCCAGCCGCCAACAGAGCAGCTCCAAAACATGGATGTCTCATTGTCTCGCTCCTATTATATTTACCGGCGAATTTATTTTTACCCAGGGAGGCCCGAGGTTATCCCTGGTTAAAGCAACGAAGCTTTGAGTCGCCGGGACCTTACTAGCGCATCCGATCCTGTCAAATATTTTAAGAGCATCCTGCAGCTTAAGCTAGGGCGCGCTGCGCGCGGCGCGCAGACCGCTGCTATTGATCCTAACAGCGCTCTGAAAGGCGCCGTAATAGCGATCCGAGACCTGTGAGCGCAGACGCTGATCCTTCCAAGAGCCGCCGCGAACATTGCCACCGCCGGCATCAATGCCCGGCCAGCCGCTCACATTGGCGTTGCCATCACTAGCCAGCTGGCCGTCCCCAGGCAAACCTGTAAACAATCGCCCGGCCGGATGCCCCACCGTCACAGTGCGCAACCATACATTCCCGCTCAATTCCATTATCCCCCAGTAGCTCGCGCCCGCCGACACCCGATCCGCTCCGTTGGTAGCCCATATCCCTGCCCGTAAAGGACCGGTGCCGGCATCTCCGCCTGCATGTGCCAGGTTTTCATAGTTACATCCACCAGCCGCGGCGCTGGGGTTTATAATAGTCTCGGTCCCATCCTCTGTCCCGCTAATTGTCCGTTGCGCGTTAGCCATCAATGTGCTCGTGCCCCAGGCATATTCATTGGCCAGAGGATACTTGGGCCCGCGGCAGGCCTTTTCATATTCCAGCTCGGTCAGCGGCCTTAAGCCGGCCCAATCAGCATAGGCGCACATATCAGCCCATGAGATCCAATTGCAGGATCGGTCAGGGCGCGCGGCGCTATACTCAGACCCTGTTTTACTTAAGCTATAGCGATCCCCGCTACTGCTCACGGCATAGCGATTATTGGCCTGATTTGAGGTCAACCTATTCAGAAAATAAGCATATTGGCCCTGCGTCGCATCGTATTTCATGCAATAAAAAGCGGTATATCCTTTAGGGAAATTCGCCGGTATCGGGCCGAGACGATCCCCTGGATGACCGCCGCTGCTAGGGCCAACGTCAATGGTGTACCATAAGCCGCCGGCACTGTCGGCGACAGTGAGCTCAGCTTCGGAGGTTACTCGAAAAGGATCATTCACAGTGCCACCGGCATAGAATCGGTTTATATCTGGCCCGCCAGAGCCAATATAAAATGCGCCTTCAGGTACATAGACCATTTCAATGGCCTGAACACTGATATCTATCGGGTCATCCAAGCTCACTCCTTGGGCGCCGTAATCCCAGCGCAAACGCAGCTTGGGTATCTCCAAGGCGCCGTAGCCATTGACGGCGCGATAGACAAAGACCCCCATGTTAGTGCCAGCGCTGGCCCCCGGAGCGATGGTGATGCCAACCGGCGCGGCGTGGCCGCTGGGCGCCAGGTGCAGATGCTGCCAGTTGGTATTGGCGCCGGAGCGCAGGCGATATTTAATAAAGACCCAGGCGGCGTCCCAGTTGGTGAAGGTTTGGTTGCCATGGCCGCCGGTATCGGTTTCCACCCAAGTGGCGCGCCAGGAGTTTTCCCAGCTTAAATCAAACACGACCGCAGTGGTATGCGCCGCGCGATCAGTATACATCAGCTTCAGGTTGGCGATGCGGAGGTTATTGGCCTGCCCGGAATAAGGCCAAGCCAACAACAACCCGGCCACCAGCAGAGCTACTCTATAAAATGAACGCTTCGCCATCCACCTCTCCTTCATCTATTGCTAGGTCTATTTAAATGTTCCAGGTGCTTTATATAGGATCCTCGGCCAATCCGGCCAGGCTCTCAGCCGCCGGCACTCAAAGCCAGTTCCCGCATCCTGTTAATCCTGAGAGCTCCTGGCAATCCGGTTAGCCCTTGGCAGTAAGCAGCTATCTTTTAGGATTAATTTTTGAGTATAGCGAACCGATTGATTAAAGCAATCTAAAAAACCAGAAATACTGGAGCCAGATTAGATAAAAAAATCGGCATCTTTACAAAACCAAGGATTTGGATTGCTTTTAGCTGACATTTTTTTTAAGTTGCCCTTTATGGCCTTCAAGCTGGCTGAGCCGCCGCGGCGATCGGGCATGCTCAGGCTTGAGCAGGCCCCTGGATGCTTAAACCATTCGCGCAACCATCGGAGAAACAAACGCTATGAAAGCAATCGTGCTCGCTTATCACAATATAGGCTGCGCCGGCATTGAGGCCCTGCTGCGCCACAAGGTTGAAATCGCGGCGATCTTCACCCATAAGGATAACCCGCACGAAACGATCTGGTTTCGCTCAGTGGCCGAACTGGCGGCGGCGCAGGCCATTCCGGTCTACGCCCCAGACGACATCAATCATCCGCTCTGGCTGGATAAAATCAGCCAGCTGCGCCCAGATATTCTTTTTTCCTTCTACTACCGCCAGATGGTCAAGCCGGCGCTGCTGCGGATTCCCGCGCAAGGCTGCCTCAACCTGCATGGATCGCTGTTACCAAAATATCGCGGGCGCTGCCCGATCAACTGGGTGCTGCTCAATGGCGAAAAAGAAACCGGCCTCAGCCTGCATTACATGACCTCCAAAGCCGATGACGGCGACATAGTGGCTCAGCTTAGGGTGCCGATCAGCCCAAGCGATACGGCTCTGACCCTCTTCAATAAAATGACCGCTGGAGCGACCGGCCTGCTGGACGATATTTTGCCTAAGCTGATCGCCGGCACGGCCCAGCGCCAACCTCAGGATCATGCTCAGGCCAGCTATTATGGCGGGCGCCGGCCGGAGGATGGTGAGATTGACTGGACGCGCCCGGCCAGCGCCATCGCCAATCAGGTCCGCGCGCTGACGCGGCCTTATCCAGGGGCCTTCACCCAGATCGGCGAGCGCAAGCTGTTCATCTGGGCAGCTGCCGCCGCGGCGGCCAAGGCCGCGGCCGAACCAGGCCTGGTGCTGCAGGCGCGCCCGCTGACGATCGCTTGCGGCCAGGGCAGTTTGCGGCTGGAACAGATCCAGCCGGAGGATGACGTGATCATGGCTGGAACCCAAGCGGCCGAAGCTCTGGGGATAGTGGCCGGGACGCGACTGGGCCGGCGGCCGGCGGCGCAGGCGGCCAGCAAGACCAAGGTATTGATTTTAGGAGTCAACGGCTTCATCGGCAATGCCCTCAGCGAGCGGCTGCTGGACAGCGGCGCCTATACGGTGCATGGCATGGATTTACAATCCGATAAAATCAGCCGCCTGCTCAGCCGGCGCGATTTTTATTTCAACGAGGGCGATATCGCCATCCACCGCGAGTGGATTGAATATCACGTGCGCAAATGCGATATAGTTCTGCCCCTGGTGGCCATAGCCACGCCAATCGAATATGTGCGCAATCCCCTCCGGGTCTTCAATTTGGATTTTGAGGAAAATCTGCGGGTGGTCCGCTACTGCGTCAAATACGCCAAGCGCATTATTTTCCCCTCAACCTCCGAGGTCTACGGCATGTGCGACGACGATGAATTTGATGAGGATCGTTCGCGCCTGATCGTCGGGCCCATTCGCATGGAGCGTTGGATTTATTCCTCCTCCAAGCAGTTGCTAGATCGGGTGATCTGGGCTTACGGGCGCCATGCCCAATTGCCCTTCACCTTGTTCCGGCCCTTCAATTGGATCGGGCCGCGCCTGGACAGTCTAACCTCGGCGCGCATCGGCAGCTCGCGAGCGATCACCCAGCTGATCCTTAATCTGGTTGAGGGCAGCCCGATCCGCCTGATTGATGGCGGCGAGCAAAAGCGTTGTTTCACCGACGTCAAGGACGGGATCGAATGCCTCTTCCGGATCATCGCCAACCCGGGCAACGTCTGTCAGGGCGAGATCTTCAATATCGGCAATCCCGACAATGAGGCCAGCATCAAGGAATTGGCCGAGCTGATCTTGGCTAAATTTGAAGCCCATCCCCTGCGGGCCAACTTCCCGCCCTTTGCCGGCTTTCAGAAGGTGGCTAGCAGCAGCTATTATGGCGAGGGCTACCAGGACGTGGCCCACCGCAAGCCCAGCATCCGCAAGGCCCGTAAGCTCTTAAACTGGAATCCGACGATCGAGCTGCAACAATCAGTGGACACAACCCTGGATTTCTTCCTGCGCGAGGCGGTGGCCTCGGGCGAATTCGGCAGCGCCGCCGCCGCGCAGGGAGAGCCGCGGCGCTGATTATTACTTGGCAGCGCCGGCGGCGCTGCTATAATGCCGGCAACGAACCAGGGAGGCTCCAGCCATGGCGGCGCCAGGTTTTTATATCACCACACCGATCTATTACGTTAACGATACCCCTCATATCGGGCATGCCTACACGACCATACTGGCCGATGTGCTGGCGCGCTATCAGCGTCTGGCCGGCCGGCCCACCTTCTTCTTGACCGGCAGCGACGAACATGGCCAAAAGGTTCAAGGGGCCGCCCAGCAAGCCGGGGTGACCCCGCTGGAGCAGGCCGATCGGACGGTGGCGCGTTTCCAGGCTCTGTGGCAAAAACTGGAGATCAGCCACGACGATTTTATTCGTACCACCCAACCACGCCATACCAAGGTGGTCCAAGACATCCTGCAAAGCTTATATGATCAAGGCCAGATCTATCAGGCCCAATACGATGGCGGCTATTGCGTGCCCTGCGAAAGATTTTATAGCGGCCGCGACCTGGCCGCCGCCAAATGCCTGGACTGCGGCCGCGACCTGGAGCGCATCAGCGAGACCAACTATTTCTTCCGGATGAGCGCCTATCAAGACTGGCTAATCGCTTACATCAAGGAACATCCTCTATTCATTCAACCGGATTTCCGCCGCAACGAAACCTTGGGCTTTTTGCAAAAGCCGCTCAACGACCTGTGCATATCCCGGCCCAAAAGCCGGCTGAGCTGGGGCATTGAGCTGCCCTTTGATCACGACTTTGTAACCTACGTTTGGTTTGACGCCCTGGTAAATTACATCAGCGCCATCGGCTTCCGCGCGGATCAGCAGCGCTTTCAGCAGTGGTGGCCGGCCAGCTACCATCTGATCGGCAAAGATATCCTAACCACCCATACGGTCTACTGGCCCAGCATGCTTAAAGCCATGGGCCTGGCCATGCCGCAAACTATCTTTGCCCATGGCTGGTGGCTGCTGGGCGACGCCAAGATGAGTAAATCGTCCGGCAATGTGGTTGACCCAATGGAGCTGGCCGAGCGCTATGGCCCCGAACCATTTCGTTATTATTTGATGGCGGAAATGACTCTGGGCCAGGACTGCCATTTTTCTGAAGCGGCCTTCATCCGCCGCTACAATGCCGATCTGGCCAACGATCTAGGCAACCTGCTTAGCCGCCTAAGTAAGCTGATCAACAGCCATTGCGACGGCCAAATCCCTGCCAGCGCCACAGCCACGCCGGCGGAGGCACTGCTGCGCCAGGCCGCCCTGGCCGGCTCTCAAGCCTTGCGCCAAGCCATCGAGCAGATGCGCCTGGATCAGGGCCTGGCCGCCTTGATCAGCGTAGTGCGCGCCACCAATCGCTATCTGGAAAAACGCCAGCCCTGGACCCTGGCCAAGCAAAAGGATTCGCGCGAGCTGGGCACGGTGCTTTACCATGCCGCCGAAGTGCTGCGCATCGTCAGCGGCCTGCTATCTCCGGTGATGCCCAGCAAGATGGAACAGCTGCGCCAGGCCTTGGGCCTGCCGCCAGGAGCGCCCAACTGGGAGCAGCTAAGCGCCTGGGGTAAATTGCTTCCCGGCACCCCCTTGGGCCAGCCGCTGATCCTCTTTCCACGACTGACGCCAGCTGAGGCCCCGCCAGCCCCGCCAGCCCCGCCAGCCTCGCCAGCCCCGCCGGAGCCGCCACAGCCAAACCAGCCGGCCGCCGCCGCGCAGTCGATCGAATACGCCGATTTCATGAAAACCCAATTGCGCACGGCCCGGATCGTCGGCGCCGCTAAAGTCGCTGGGGCCAGCAAGCTGCTGAAACTGCAAATCGAGCTGGGCAGCTCAACCCGTCAGATCGTGGCCGGCATAGCCGAGCATTACGCGCCGGAGGACTTGATCGGCAAAACCATCGTGGTGGTAGCCAACCTCAAGCCAGCTAAAATACGCGGAGAGCTCTCTCAAGGCATGCTGCTGGCGGCCAGCCAGGCTGGTCAGCTGCGCCTGCTGACCCTGGATGGAGATTTGCCCAGTGGCGCAGAAATCAAATAACCAGCGCGCCCAGGCCAATTAAGTTATCAACACTAATCCCCAAAAGTAAAGGAACCGAAATATGGAAGCAAAAATACGCGCTGAACTTGAGAATCTACGCAAGATGCTGCAAGCCGATGGCGGCGATCTGGAGCTGGTGGCCCTGGACGGCCTTAAGGTGCAACTGCGCCTAAAGGGCGCCTGCGGCAGCTGCCCCTACGCCACTCAAACCCTTAAGTTTGGCATAGAACGCCGCCTGCGCCAGACGGTTGATCCCAAGATAGAAGTAATTCAAGTAAGCTGACGGCCGGCCCGACGGCGCCGCGGCCAGGGAGACCTTGCTATGTCTAAAACGCCAGCAGCGTCCCGCTGCGAGCCAGCCTTCCTGGGCCAAATGACTCAGGCCCAGATCTGCCGCAGCATCCGATTCCATCTGAAATTCGATCGCTGTAAAAACTGGGGCACCGCCACTGATTTTGACAAATACCTCAGCCTGGCCCTGACCATCCGCGATATGGCCGTCGAGCGCATGATTGCCACCCAAGGCGCCTATCTGGATCATGACGTCAAAAGGGTTTATTACCTTTCCATGGAATTTTTATTGGGGCGTTTATTGACCAACAACATGATCGCCATCCAAGCCGGCGCCGCCACCAAGCAAGCCCTTAAACAAATGAAGCTGGATTTGGATTGCTTGAGCAGCTGCGAGGCTGATGCCGGCCTGGGCAACGGTGGCCTGGGGCGCCTGGCCGCCTGCTTTCTGGACTCGCTGGCCACCCAGGAATATCCGGCCTACGGCTACGGGCTCAGATACGAACACGGCATGTTCCGCCAGGAGCTGGAAGATGGCTGGCAACGCGAGCTGCCCGACGACTGGCTGAAATATGGTTATCCCTGGGAAATGGTGCGGCCCGAGTATGCCGTGCGCGTGCCTGTCTATGGCCGGCTGCTCCAACAGAAGGGCCGCGACGGCGAACAGGCCCAACTGTGGCTGGATTGGCAGGAGTTCGAAGGCCTGCCCTACGATATCCCGATCATCGGCCACGCCAACAACACCGTCAATTTTCTGCGGCTGTGGCACTCGCGCTCCCATGCGGGATTCCGCTTGGATGTTTTCAATCAAGGCGATTACGTCCAGGCGGTGCAACAGGAAAACTGGGCTGAGATAGTCACCAAGGTATTATACCCCTCCGACAACACCAGCGCCGGGCGCGAGCTGCGTCTGGTCCAGGAATATTTCCTGGTAAGCTGTTCCATCCGCGACATCATTCGCCGCTTTCAAAAAAAACATAGCGATTGGAAACTGTTTGCGCAGAAAAATGCGATTCAAATGAACGATACCCACCCGGCCCTGGCTGTGGTCGAGCTGATGCGCTACTTTCGCGACGAGGCCGCTCTGCCCTGGGAACTGGCCTGGGAACTCACCGTCGCCAGCCTGGGCTACACCAACCATACGCTCATGGCCGAAGCGCTGGAAAAATGGCCGCTGCCCCTGATGGAACGCGTCTTGCCACGCCACCTGCAACTGATCTACGAGATCAACCAGCGCTTTCTGCAGAAGGTGGAAGTGCGCCACCCCGGCGACACTGAACGCCTGCGGCGCATGTCCCTGATTGAGGAATCCAACCCCAAACAGGTGCGCATGGCTAATCTGGCCATCGTTGGCAGCCACGCGGTTAATGGCGTCTCGGCACTGCATTCGCGCCTGTTGCAGGAGAGGGTCTTTAAAGACTTCGCCCAATTTTATCCGGGCAAATTCAGCAACAAAACCAACGGCATAACCCCAAGACGTTGGCTGCTGCTTTGCAATCCCGGCCTGGCCAGCTTGATCAGCGATACCATCGGCGATGCCTGGATCAAGGATCTGCAACAATTGCAACAGTTGGAAGCCTTCGCCGACGACCGGGCTTTCCAAAAGCGCTTCCGCGTGGCTAAGCTCCAGAACAAGACGCGCCTGGCCAAGCTTATTCAAGAGCGCACCGGCGCCAAGGTGGACCCGCAGGCCCTCTTCGATGTGCAGATCAAACGCCTGCATGAATACAAGCGCCAGCTTTTGAACCTCATGCATATCCTGACGCTATATCAACGCATCCAGGCCAACCCCACTCAAAGCCTGCAGCCGCGCGTGTTCATTTTTGGAGCTAAGGCGGCCCCCAATTACACCATGGCCAAGCTGATCATTAAACTGATCACCAGCCTGAGCCAACGCCTCCAGGACGATCCGGCGGTGGCCGGCAGATTGCAAATAGTTTTTTTGCCCGACTACGACGTCAGCCTGGCCGAATCAATCGTGCCGGCCGCCGATCTGTCCGAGCAAATTTCCACGGCCGGCCACGAGGCCTCCGGCACCGGCAACATGAAATTGGCCTTGAACGGTGCCCTCACCATCGGGACCTGGGATGGCGCCAATATTGAAATCGCCGAGGCGGTGGGCCAGGAAAACATTTTCATCTTTGGCCGGCGCGTAGAACAGCTGCGCCAAATGCGCCCGCTTTACAATCCCCGCGTTTTTTACGACGAGGATGCCGAGCTGCGCCAGGTGATTGACGCCATCGCCACCAACCGCATCACGGCTGACGGCGATCCGGCCTTATTCGCCCGGATCTATCGAGCCTTGATGGAACAGGGTGACCGCTATTTTCATCTGGCCGATTACCGCGACTATCTGGATTGCCAGCAGCGCGTCGCCAAGATCTTCAGCGAACAGCGCGCCTGGGATCGTATGGCCATCTTAAACGTAGCCCGTATGGGGCGTTTTTCCAGCGATCGTACGGTGCGCGAATATGCTCGCGATATCTGGCAGGTCCAGCCCCTGCCCATCGACCTGAGCGCTCCGATTCATTGACGTCCGCCACCCAAATATGCTTTAATCCGCCCAGGCTATTTTAGCCCAGCCGCGCCAAAGCAGGGCCGGCGCTGGCAGAACCAATGCGCAAAACAATCTTGCTGATATTATTGGGGTTAGGATGGAGCTGGGCCACTCTGGCGGGCGCGGCTGAGTCGGAAAACACCCCGGGCGCGGCGCTGGTCCAAAGCGTGCCAGATGAGCTGCTGGCCAAGATCGGCCTGCGCCTAACTGGCGATGAGCAGGACCAGCCAGCGGCTTGGGCGGGAAGGCTAGAATTCCAACGCGCCAGCGGCGCCTACGCGGCTGGCCAAGTCTACGCCAACAATAGTCCACGCCTGGTCGCCGGCAAGTTCGGCCGCGGCCTATTGCTTGAGGACGCTCACTGTAATCTACTGACCGCGGCACAGGCCAGCGCCGCCGAGCAAGCTGAATTCAGCGCCTTGCTCGGCGCGCAGCTAAGCATCAACAATCAGCAATATTACGAAGGCCAAGAATCTCTACAAGTGGCCACCCCCGGCAACCAAGCCGGCGAAGGCCTAACCCTGGCGGCCCTGGTTACCAACGCCTGCTATGATGGTCTGACCCTGGCGCCGCTTGGCTATGTAGCCTCACTTTACTTAAAGGGTCGCGGGTGCCTGCTGCTATCCCTAGAAAATCCGGATGAGCCGAGCATGATCGAACCGGTCCAAGCCGATCTTAGCCCCGACCAATGGAAACGTTTTTCTTGCGTCTATAGCGCTAACTTCGCCGCCAGCAATATCGGCCCGGGCCACGCCGCAGACTGGAGCAATCTGCTACCAACCGGCCTTAAGCTTACCAGCAAACTGCAATTGCGCTGCCGAACCGCTACTAAGCACTCGGCTGAATTTTTCGTCGATGCCATCCAACTCGAGCCGCGCGAGTTCTCTGGCGGCGGACGCAGCCGCCAGCTCGCGCCGCTCTCCTGGCTGCCCGGCCAAACCGCGGCGCAGCGCGAAGCATTGCTGCTGCGCATCCCGGCTGAGGGCCCCTGGCAAGACTGGCACCAGGCCGGCGCAATCAGTTTCTGGTTCAAGCCAGATTGGAGCAGCAGCGATGGCGGGCGCGAACTGCTGCTGGCCTTGGAGCCGGCCGGGCTACGCCTGCGGCACGCCAACTCGCAAATCCAATTTCAACCAGCCGGCATCGAGTTCCAGCCCTATGACTGGAAAGACAAATGGCATCATATCGCCATCTCCTGGAATCAGGCTGGGCGCCTAACCCTTTTCCTGGATGGCTACGATTATCTCCAGAGCCAGCCCAAGCCCTTGAGCCAGGGCGAGGCCCTGCTGACGCTCGGCGGCAGCAGCGGTGCGCCCAATGGCGTGGTGGATGAACTGATCCTTTTTCACGGAACCTTAAGCCTGGAACAGGCCAAGGCCATCTCAGCTTACGAGCTAGGCCGCGCCAGCAACTCTCTCGGCCAGGCGGCCGCCCAGCCGCCTAGGCCTGCTCAGGCTGGCGCCGATTAAGATGAAGATTACCAGCAAAAAAGCAACCGGAAAGCTAGCGGCATTGATCGGCGCATCCCCGCGCCGCCTGGCCATGCCCTTGATGGGCTATCCCGGGGCGCGCTTAACCAACACCTCTCTGAAACAAAATGCCTTTAATTGGGGCGTGCAATGCTGGTCGATCTATGAGCTGGTTGACCAGCTCGCTCCCGACGGCATTTTCTTCATGATGGATCTATCGGTGGAAGCCGGCGCCCTGGGTCTGCCGGTCCGCTACCCGCTGGAAGATTCTCCCTGCGTGGAGGAGCCCTTGGTGCAAACCCAGGCCGATCTGCAGCAATTCATGGCCATAGACATCCTCAAGGACGCGCGCGTGCTGGTATATCTAAAAACCATGGCCTGGATGGCCAAGCACATCAATCCCGTCAAGGGCGCCTATTGCATCGGCCCCTTCACCTTGGCCGGCTTGCTGATGGGCGCCCAAACGATCGCCTTGACCACCCTGGATGATCCGGCGCTGGTCCATAAGGTCGTAGGCTTTTGCGAAAGAATCATCTCCCGTTACGTGGCGGCGCTCTTCGATCATGGCGCCGACCTGCTGGTCATCCTCGACCCTACCGCCATGTTATTATCGCCCAGTCAGTTCACGGAATTCGCCGGCAACTATATCGCCAAGCTGGCCGGCAAGGCCGCCGGCATGACCGCCCTGCACGTCTGCGGCGACACCAACCATCTGATAGAAGCTATGAGCCGCTGCGGCGTGGAGGGTTTGAGCCTGGACAGCAAACTGGATTTTCCCACGATCGCCGCGCGGGTTAAGCCGGCGGTCAGCCTGATCGGCAATCTGGACGCTGTGCAGGTTCTTAGGAACTTAACCCCCGACCAAGTGCGCCAGGCCACCCGAACCTTTTTGGAGCGCACCCGCCCCATAGCCAACTTGATCGTCAGCTCCAGCTGCGACCTGCCCCTGGACACGCCCCTGGACAACATCCGCGCCATGATCGAGGAAACCAAGGCCTTTGTCCTGAGGCCGCCGGGGCCTTAGCTGGATCGAGCAACGCCCGAACGGCCTTTGGCCGGCACGGCACCCTGGGCAACCGCGCGGCGAAAACTGGCCGGGCCATGTTTCAACTCGCGCGAGCCGCGGGTGATCTTGCACAGGCTGATCCCAAGCTTTTCGGCTATGGCCCGCTGTTTCATGCCGGCCGCCAGCAGGCGCACCAAGCGCCAACGCAGGGCGATGCGGGCGCGCTCGGCTGGGGTCAGCAAGGCGCGCAAAAAATCTTCGACGGCCTGGGGCTGGCCCAAGCCGGCGATAACCTGGCAAAGTTCTGCAATGCTTTGATCGTTCATTGTTATTTAAGCGCTGAGCTTATAACTAAGCTCAGTTTAGCCCGGCGGCGCTGGCTGACAAGTTCTTTTTAGGCCTCGGCGCCCAAGCGGCGGGTCGTCCGGGGATCAAACAGATGCGCTCGGGCCATCAGCAAGGCCAGGCTAAGCTCGTCGCCCGGGCGGCAGCGGCGGTGGGCCTCCAAACGGGCGCAAAAACGGGTTGAGCCGGCCGCCAGGGTAACGTAGGTCTCGGCGCCCAAAGGCTCGACTCCCAGCACCCGGCCGCTGATCCTGGCGGCAGCCGTTTGGGCCTCGGCCGCCGGCGAGCCGATCTGTTCCGGGCGCAGCCCCAAGATGACTGGCTGGCCCAGCCAAGGCCGTGCCAACGCGGCCAGCTCGGGCGGCAGCGCGGCCTGGAAGGTCGCCGCGCTGAACTGACAACCTTGCGCGCCGTCCTGCAGCTGGCCCTCAAAGAAATTCATCGCCGGGGTGCCGATGAAGGCGGCGCAGAAAAGGTTGGCCGGGCGATCATACAATTCAATTGGCGCGGCGATCTGTTGAATCTCTCCGGCATTCATCACCACGATACGATCGGCCAGCGACATGGCTTCGGACTGATCATGGGTAACATAAATCATGGTCGCCGCCAGCTGCAGATGCAGCTTAGCTATTTGCGAACGCATCTGCACGCGCATACGGGCATCCAGATTGGAGAGGGGCTCGTCGAAGAGGAAGGCGGTCGGCTCGCGCACAATGGCGCGGCCCAGCGCCACGCGCTGGCGTTGGCCGCCGGAGAGCGCCTTGGGCTTGCGGTCCAGATAATCGTTCAGCTCCAGGATGGCGGCGGCGCGGCGCACGCGCTGCTCAATCAGCGAGCGGGGAATCTTGCGCAGGCGCAGGCCGAAGGCCATGTTTTCATAAACGCTCATATGCGGATAGAGGGCATAGTTCTGAAAGACCATGGCGATATCGCGATCCTTGGGCGGCATGTCATTGACCAGGCGCGCGCCGATGCGGATGCTGCCCCGGCTGATTTGCCGCAGCCGGAGGGGCCTACGATAACGATCAGCTCGCGCGCGCGCACCGCCAGATTAAAGTCCTTGACGGCCGTCACCCGGCCTGGATAGATTTTCCAGACTTGTTCTAAAACGACCTGCGCCATCGCCGGCCCTCCTATTTTTCGGCGGGCACCACTATGCCCCGCATGATGATGTTTTGGCAGAACAAAAAAATCAAAAAAGTGGGCGCAGCGGCAATGATCAAAGAGGCGTACATCACGCCCGGCCCGCTGATCTGCTGGAGCTGATAGAGCCAGACCATCAGGGTCCACATGCGCTCATTTTGACAGACCACGAAAGCGAACATAAAGTTGGCATAGGCCGCCGTGAAGGCCCCCAAGGCCACCACCGCCAGAATCGGCTTGGAGAGGCTCATGGTCAAGCGCCAAAACATGACCCACTCCCCGGCCCCATCCAATTGAGCGCTTTCGTACAATTCGCGCGGCAGGGAATCAAAAAAACCCTTCAGCAAAAAGATCGCAAAGCCATTGGCCGCGCCCGGCAGGATCAAGGCCGCGAAGGTATTCAATAAATTGAGCTGCCGCAGCATCAAAAAGGATGGGATTTGAGTAACCATTGCCGGGAAGGCCATGGTGGCCATCAGCAGCAGTAAAATCTTATAGGTCGAAGGCAGGCGGTAGCGGCTTAAGGCATAGGCCGCCAGCGGATTAACCAGCAAGGCCATCAGCACGGCCAGGCCGCAATAGATAGCCGTGTTGAGCAGGCCCCGGCCATGCAAGATGATATATTCAACCACTGCCTTATAGTTGCGCGTAGCGAATTCCCAGCGCAGGGAGCGGGTGTGCTCTTGAAACCATTGCCAATGCCATTCCCTTTGCGGCGGCAAGATCGCCAGAAAATCCGGATAATTCTGCCCCAGCTGGCGGTTCAACTCAGCCAGGCTGCCGTATTTGGAGCGCAGATGATCGCGAAAAAGAAATTCCACGCTATGTACGCGCAAGCTTTCTAAGGGGGCCTGATGGATCTGCCCGGAACGAGGATCGCGCCAGCCCGAGATAAAGCCATCCCAATCGCTAAAGGCCAAACCGGCCGGCGGCGGCGCGCCAATCAGAGGAATGGCCTCAAAGCCAACATGCTTGGTTCCATAAAGCCGGTTCAAGACGTCGATCCGAGCGTATTTAGCCAGCAGATAATCATGGTAGGCAGCTGTGGCAGATGGTTCCACCCGTAGCCATTGCAGCGCCAGAACATGCCGTACGAATTGCTCCCAATCGGCCCTGGCCTGGGGCGAAAGATTAGCGCCACAAGAACGCGTCAGATGGATATCATCCCAGCTGGCATAATGGCTGGCATGGGTTTGATTATATTTAGCCAGATCGCCGGAGCATTGCGCTTGCAGATATAATTTTTTATAGGCGCCTTCCGGAGAAACATAATATCTCCAGGCCAAGGGCAAGGAGGCTTTATGACGATTGAGCTCTGCGCTCAAGGGCGTATCCGGCAGCTGATGCCGCCGCAACAAGCAAACCATGGGCACATAACTCAGGCTGGACCAATTCAGGAAATCGGTGCCCAAGGCCTGATTGACCTGATCGATATCGCCGCCGAAGCGCTGGCGCAACCCGGCCTTGAACAAGCGCAATCCGGCTGGCAGGGTGCGTGAATAGGGGGTATGCTGATAGCCGCATTGCCAGGCGTAATCCGGCAGCGCGCTAACCTTTAAAAAATCTTGCCATTCACTCAGCAAGGCCGCGGCGCGCGCCGGCGCTGGCAGCTCCAGCCGCTCGAAGGAATTGGCGCCAGCGCCATAGACCATGTTGGCATCCAGCAAGCTTTCATTGAACAAGCCTTCGACATGCTTGCGATAGAGCCAGAGCGGATCTAGTAAAAAGCCGGGAATGGCCTCGAAATGCTTGATGTCTACAGCGCTCTTCATGCTGCCCGAGACCATCAACATAAAGGGATAGATCATCGTCAGGGCTCCGCAGAGCAGCAGCGCATAAATGCCGGCAAAGAGGCAGCGCGAGCGCGCGCTGCTGCGCCCGATTGGTGCTATGATAGACATTGGCCACGCTCCTGATTGCCCGGCGCATGAAACTCCAGCCGCGCCAAGATTCTTAACTGGTAGACGGTAAACCCGATCAAGAGAACCCCCAGAACCCAAGCCATGGCCACCGCCGGGCCAAATTGCAGATGCAAATAGGCCTTATAAAAAATATGTAAGCCAGCCACTTCGGTTTGGCTGGCGCCGCCGGTCATGGCCAAGATATAGGCGTCGCTGTTCCAGGCGCCGATGAAAATGCCGATAAACTGGATGATCAAAAGGGGCTTGAGAATAGGAATAACGATAAAAAGAATTTTATCTATAAAGGTAGCGCCATCGATATCGGCGGCCTCATAAAAATCATCGGCAACCCCCTTGAGGGCCGCTAAATAAATCAAACAGCCCGGCCCCAGCCCAGCCCAAACTACCGGCAGGACGCAGCAAAACATGGCTGTTTTAGGATCCAGCAGCCAGCGGTAGGGATCGACCGGGCGGCTGGCTAAAGCCCGCCACCAGGGCAGCTCGGGCGTCTGCAGGAGCGGCCAAGCCAAAGCGAAGAAAAACCAGCCCAGCGCCAATCCGGCCGCCAGGCAAAGCCAGGCCGGCCAATGGCGTTGGTGCAGCCAGAGCCGCCGCGCGAAGGCCCCCAGCAGCCAAAGCAACAGAGCGCCCAAAGCGATATAGCCCCAGGCCGGCACAGCCAAGACCATAGCGTTTAAGATGCCCTGCTCGGTTGGCTCATAAAATGATTTCCATAAATAGATGATAACCAAGCCGCTGATCATCGCCGGCAGATAAAACAAAGTGCGCCAGACGATCTTGCCGCGCGGGACCTCCTGCAAGAATACCGCCAAGACCACCGGCGGCAAAAACGATAGGCTGATCACCAAAAAGGCATAGCGCGCCGAATTCCAGAGCGATTGCCACCAGGCCCGATCCCATAAGATAGCGCCGAAATTATCCAGCCCCACCCAGCTGGTGCGCCCCATGATCTGATAATCCTGAAAGGCCAGGGCCGAGCCAATCCCCAAGGGGATATAGCGCCAGAACAGAATGAGCAGCAGCGCCGGCAAGAGCAGCAGATAAGCCCAAGCCTGCTTGCGCCAGCGGCCGGGTGCGCGCGCAAGGACGCCGACATCTGGAGCGCTGAAAAGCCTGGTTAGCTTACGAAACATCATGATGAATACGCCAGCGATCAATAGCAGGGCCGCCAGGGCTGTGAGCCGGCGCTTCATCTTTTCCGGCCCGGCTACTAGATTCAGCATTTGTTCGTTGGTCTCATGAGCGGCCTGGTCTAAGAGCTGCTGCAGCAGTTTGCTGCGTTGCGCGCCAGAGCCCAGCCGGCCGGCCAAGGCCAGCTGCTCGGCGCGCACCAGCGGCTTGGTCATGTGATCGTAGATCAGTTGACAATTTTTGCCATAGGGCTCAGGCTGGCCTGTGGCAATGGCTATCTCAAAACATTCTTCCCATCCTGGCGGCGCCAAGCGCACTATGTCCTCATAGCCAAACATGCGCAAGTAGCGCGGGTTGACGAAGCGCCCCATGCCGCCGGCCACCAACACGCTGGTGCGCAGCTCCATGGCCGGGCGGCTTCCCATAAAGCGTAAATATTCCCAGGCAGCATCGCGAATAACCGGATTATCCACTCCGCCAAAGATACCTTGCATTTTGGCATTCAGCTCCCCGCCGCGCTGGCCCCCAGGTCCGCGCGGAACCGGCACCATTCCGGTAAGGTCCGGATTAATCTCCGCGAACACCTTCTCATCGATATAGGCGAGATTGAAGGCGATTTGACCCGATTCCCATTTGCGCCCGCCTTCGGCTTCCTTATAGGCGTAGCCATAACGTTTACGGCCATTGCTATCGAGCCAGGGCTCGCTGCACAAGCGCGTATAGAAATCCAGCGCGGCCAAGCCGGCTGGCGAGTTGAAGGCCGCGCGCCATTCCCGGCCAGCGCCATCATCAAGCACCGCCTGGCCGCCGGCCGACCATAAAAAATTAATCCAGGAGAAACTTTCATGAAAGCCGCGACCAAAGCGAATCCCATATATGCCCCTGGCCGGATCGCTGACCTGGCGGCAGATCCTGTAGAGATCCTGCCAGGTCCAATCGTTATCGGGATAGGGAATCTGATGTTCATCCAAGATATCCTTGCGGTAGAGGACCACCTTGCCCATGATGCCGCCCTGAGGCAAGGCCCAGACATGTTGCTGGCCGTCCGGACCGGCGCGTTCGATCACCGGCCGAATGCGGGGATGGATCAGAAAGGCTTGCTCGGCAGCGCTTAAATCAGAAAAATATTGATCGGCCGGATCATCCAGCGGATATAAAAAACCCTGGCGGATATAGGTATCGGATTGGCGAAAATTGACGTAGATCACATCCGGCGCTACGCCGCCGGCTATCGCCATCAAGGGGCCCGAGTCCAGCGCCGCCCCGGCAATGCTGATGCCAGAAACCCGCTGCAAGACGATGCTCAGATTATCCCAATTGTAGTGGCCGTATTTCTCGGGCTGCGCTTGATATTTATCGCGATAGCGCGCGGCGAAGATCTCGGGAAAGCGCCGCACAAATTCTTTCACCACAGCCACATCGGCCTGCACCGCTGGCTGAGGATTAGCCGGATTCGGTAAATCCCAGAGATCCAAATGGATAATGGTTGCATCGGCGCGCTGTTCCAGCCGGCCAGCTAACGCCGCTGAGCTCAGCAGAGCCATGCTAAGGATTATAAGAATGCGGCGCGACATATTGGCATCTGCTTTCAAGGACGGCAGCCGACCTAAATTGGCGGCCGTGCTCCCGCTAACCCGCCGGCGCGCGGAACCAGCAGTTCAGGCGGCGACTGGGAGACCTCACGCGAGGCTAGCGAGGTCTGGCAAACGCCGCAGCGATATTCGTAAAGCTCCGCTCCCGGCAAGACCAGCAAGAGCCGCTCGCGCACCGGCTGAGCCTGGCGACAGCGCGGACAATATAGTTCCGAGGCGGTTAAACGTTCAAATTGTTGACGATGGTGCATGCCGATTCCTTTATTGTATCATTGCCTACCTTTATGAAAATGATTTATAGTGATGTCAATCCTAAAAAGGAGCCTTCTTGAAGATATGCCTTGATATCCAGGCGGCGTTGGCGCAGCGCGCCGGCATCGGCCAATATACTCGCGCCCTGGCAGAACATTTGGGCGCGGCCAGCGGCGGCGATAGTCTGCGCTTGTTTTATTTCGATTTCCGGCGGCGCGGAGCGCCCTGGCTCGCGCCGGATCTGGAACAAAAAACCATCCGCTGGTGCCCCGGCCGGCTGGCCCAAAAATATTGGCGCTACTGCGACTGGCCAACCTTCGATCGTTTGGCTGGCGCGGCCGATCTTTATCATTTCCCCAATTATATCATTCCGCCGTTATCCTCCGGCAAAGCGGTGGTAACAATTCATGATGTCAGTTTTCTAAGATATCCCGACCTGGCCGAGGCCCGCAATCTGCTCTACCTGAAAAGGCAAATCGCCCGCAGCATCGGCCGGGCCGATGCGATCATTACCGATTCGCATTTCAGCGCCGGCGAGATAGCCGCGGCCTTGAAGGTGGCGCCGGAAAGGATCCAGCCGATCCCCTTGGGCATCGCCGCGCGCTTCGCCCCGCCCAGTCCTCAAGCTATCGCCGCACTGCGACAAGCCAAAAACCTCGCCCGCCCCTATCTGCTGATGGTGGGCACCTTGGAGCCGCGCAAAAACCATGCTTTCCTGGTTGAAGTTTTCGAAAACCTGCCGCGTTTCGATGGCCAGCTGGTCATCGCCGGCATGCGCGGCTGGCGATATGAACCGATCCTGCAGCGGATGCGCCAGTCGACCCGCTGCGCCGATATCCGCTATTTGGATTATCTGACGGATGCAGAATTGCCAGCCCTCTATGCCGGCGCCGAGCTGTTCCTTTTCCCCTCGCTCTATGAAGGTTTCGGGTTCCCGCCGCTGGAAGCCATGGCCTGCGGCACGCCGGTGCTATCCTCAACCGGCGGCGCCTTGGCAGAAGTGCTCGGCCAGGGCGCGCTCTTGCTGGATAACTTCGACAGCGCCCGCTGGGCCGCCGCCGCCGAGCGGCTCCTAGACGACTCAGCCGCACGCCAGGCCCTGATCGCCCAAGGCCGTCAGCAAGCCGCGCGCTATCGTTGGCAGGAAACAGCTCGTCAAACCTGGCAACTTTACCGACAGGTGGCTGCATGAGAATCGCCATTGATGCACGCTGGATATTCCCCAAGCTATCCGGCATCGGCGTTTATACCCGCGAGCTGATCCGTCACTTGGCCCAGATCGACTCCAATAACCATTACCGGATCTTTTGCGGCAGCGCCGCCGTACAAGATGCTTTATGGGCCGATAACTCCATTGCCCAAGCCAAAAATTTCAGCGCTCGAATAATACCCTACGGGCTCTTCTCGCCAGCCAATCAATGGCTCTTGCCGGCGCTTCTGACGCAGGAGCGTTTAGACGTCTATCATTCTCCCAATTATATGATTCCGCTGCGGGCCTTTCCGCGCCAGCGCAGCGGCCGCATTCGTTGCCTAACCAATATCCATGACTTGATCCCTCTGATTTATCCGGAATACGCTCCGCGCGCGCGCAAAAAACGTCTCTTCTGGCTATACCGTTGGATCATGGGCCAGGTCGCCGCGCGCTCCGACATCATCCTGACCGGCAGCCAAACCGCGCGCCAAGACATCCTCGAGCATCTGCGCATTGCCCCGCAACGCCAGGAGCGCGTGCTGGCGATCCCCGATGGAGTGGCAGCTTATTTCCGGCCCAGCGCCAGGCCGCGCCCCAACAGACCTCACCAAGTGATTTTATGGGTGGGCCGCGCCGATCCCTATAAAAACATAAGCGGCCTGATCGAAGCCTTTGCTCAACTGCGCCGCCAAAACCTCCGGCCCTTGGAGCTGCGCCTGGTGGGAGCCCCCGACCAACGTTATCCGGCGCCGCAACAACTGGTCGCGCGCTTGGCGCTAACCGACACGGTACACTGGACCGGCTACATCAGCGACGCCCAATTGCTGCAGGAATATCAGCAGGCCGACCTGTTTGTGCTGCCATCCTATTACGAGGGCTTCGGCTTGCCGGTGCTGGAGGCCATGGCTTGCGGCACACCGGTGGTATGCAGCAATAAAGGCGCCCTGCCCGAAGTCGCCGACTCGGCTGCCTTACTGGTGGAGCCAGGCGACAGCAAGGCCCTCTCAGCGGCTATGGGCCGCGTGCTGAATGATCCCACCCTGGCCCAACAGCTTAGCGAGCGCGGGCTAAGCCGCGCCGCCAAGTTCAGCTGGACTGCGGCGGCACGCCAAACCCTGCAGGCTTACTGGAAGGCCCTGACATGAACCAGATAACCCAACTATCATCCCAGTCCAGGCTGCTCCTGGCCCACGACTGGCTAACCGGCATGCGCGGCGGCGAACGCGTCCTGGAAACTATCGGCCAAAGGTTTCCGGATGCGCCGATCTTCAGCTTGATTCATAATCCAGCCAAGATATCCGCGGCGATCCGCCGCCACCCAATCAACAGTTCCTGGCTGCAACGGATTCCCGGCATTCAGCGCCATTACCGCTACTGGCTGCCCTTTTTCCCAACAGCCATGACCAGTTTACAGCTGCCGCCAGCCGATCTATTGATCAGCATCAGCCACTGCGTCGCCAAAGGAGCCCAAGCGCCCGAGGGCGCCCGCCACCTTTGTTACTGCTTGACGCCGATGCGCTACGCTTGGCTCTTCCAGGAAGAGTATTTTGGCAATAATCCCATAAAAAAAGCCCTGCTTAAACCGCTGCTGGCACACCTGCGCCGCTGGGATAAGGAAAGCAGCGCGCGGGTGGATCGCTTTGTCGCCATCAGCCGCCATGTCCAAGCCAGAATCAGTACCTATTACGGCCGCGAGTCCGACCTGGTCTATCCACCGGTGGATACGGCCTACTGGACCCCAGCGCCAACTCAGCCGGCGACCACAGGCTTCGGCGCCGAGTTGGGCGTTTATGATTTGGTCGTATCGGCCCTGGTGCCCTATAAACGCGTCGATCTGGCCGTTCAGGCCTATAGCCGCTCTGGCGCCAGGTTGGTGATTGTGGGGGTCGGTCCGGAATGGCGCCGGCTGCGCGCTCTGGCAGGCCCCAACATTTATTTCACCGGCTGGCTGGCCAACTCAGATATCCGCGACCTTTATCGACGCGCGCGCGCCTTAATCTTTCCGGGCGAAGAAGACTTTGGCATAGTGCCCTTGGAGGCCCAGGCTTGCGGCTGCCCAGTGGTGGCCTTGGGACGCGGCGGGGCGCTGGAAACGGTGGTCAAAGACGTTAGCGGCGTCTTCTTCCAAGA
Organism: uncultured Verrucomicrobiota bacterium; assembly: GCA_964444425.1. Lineage (GTDB taxonomy): Bacteria > Verrucomicrobiota > Kiritimatiellia > JAAZAB01 > JAAZAB01 > CAYUHK01. The sequence continues at coordinate 28,972 of CAYUHK010000007.1, read as the reverse complement.
GCAATCGCCGGAGGCCTTGCTGGATGCTCTGGCAGCCGGCGCGCGGCGCCAATGGGATCCTCAAGCTATTCGGGCCCAGGCCGAACGATTCGCCCCAGAACATTTTTGGCGCGGCTTTGAAAAAAGCCTGGCGCAATGCTTGGCCTAGACCGGCGCCGCCGGCGCGCGGGCCAAGAAAGCATAAAAACCCTTTTCATCGGCCTGGCGCTCAATAGTCAAACCGCAGCTCTCAAACAAAGCCCGCATGGCACTGGCGCCAGGCAAGCGATCCTGTTTAACCGCCCCGGCGGCCTTGGCATGATGACGATTCAAAGTGCGCGGCGAATCAAAATGAGCCAAGAGCAACCAGCCCCCTGGCTTTAAGACCAGCGCCATCGAACGCAGGGCCTTAAGCTTATTTTGAAAATGCGGAAAACAGGAAAAACAAAACAGGCCATGACAGGATTGGGCGGCGAAAGGCAGAGCCTGCACATCAGCAACATAAAAACTAACCCGGCGGTCGCTATGGCGGCGGCGGTTAACCTCGATCATTTGCTCGGCGTAATCCACTTCCCGCAAGCGCCCGCGCGGGCCCAAGCGCCGCAAGATATAGGGCACCAACACGCCCGGGCCGCAGCCGACATCCAGGATGATATCGTTTTTGGCGATGGGCGCCCAGGCCAGCAAGCGCTGGAACTCGCGCTGGTAGCCTTGGCGCCGCCGAGCCTGGGGGCTGTCATAGCATAGCTGCATCCAGCTGGCCGCGCGCGCGTTGAAAAACGCCTTTTGCTCCTTCAGCCGGGAGCTGCTGTATTTGCGTTTAGGGCCCGAACAGCTGGAAGATGAACTTCGTTCTATAGCCATGCGCGCAGACCCAGATAGCCGGTTATGCCCGGCATGGGATAACCAGGCACCTGCTGGTAGCTTTTATCAAATAGATTATCAACCTCGGCAAACACTTCGGCGTTTGGCAACACGCCATAGGCCGCCTTAAGATTCACCACGCAGTAGTTGGAAATCTTTTCGATGGGCCCGCCGCCCTGAATGTCGCTATTGTATAAATCATTAACATACTGCAGCTCGGCTGCCAGGCGCAGCTTCTGCAGAGTATATTCGACTATACAATGCAAATCGTGCCGTGGGGTGCCGGAGCGATTGGCATGGGGTTCTAGCGAGCCAGCCTCATCAATATCGCTATAGGTATAAGCAAACTGCCAGCGGTTGGCCGCGATCGGGCGTAATTCCAATGCCAGCTCCAGGCCGCGCGCGTCAAAGGCGCCCGAGTTTTGATTGCTGACCGGCGGGGGCGGCTGAGGGTTGCCAACCGTTTGGATCATATTATGCACCTGTTGGTAGAAGGGGGTAATCTCCAAGCTGGCCCAGCTGCCCAAGCTTTGCCGCAAGCCCAGATCATAGCTCCAGATCTCTTCCGGTTGCAGGTCTTCGTTATGCGCTGGAAAAAGGTATAATTCACTAAAGCGCGGCTGGCGAAAGCCTCGCGCTGCCCTGGCGCGCAAGCTGGTTGAATCGGTCAGATGGCGCAGTAAACCAATCTCGGGCAACAGCTCGATATCGCTAGTAACGTTATCGATATGAGCGCGCAGCGCAAGATTGTTCACCCAACGTCCCCAAACCAATTCATTAAAGGCGTAGAGATCGTTATTTTGTTGGACATGGCTGGATAGGCTCATGTATTTAGCGGGCATATTCGCCTGGGCCCAGGCCACCCAATCGTCTTGAGGTCTGGCCCAGAGATATTGGTACTCATAGCCCAAGCCAGCGGTAGATTTTAACTCATCCTTCTCAAATACCGTCCGCGCATACTCGGTTTTAGCGCCATAGCTGGCGTCCTTGGAATGCCAGTAATCATTGATGGTCGGCAGATGAAAATCGTTTTCGCCAAAGTTTTCGTAAACCATTAAAAGGAATCGAGAATCTTCCCATTGGCCGCCCAAATCTATGTTCCAGGCGCCGCGTTTATATTGGCGGCGATCATCGTTGACGTAGGGCTCGCTGAGCGGGCCGGGATCGTGACCCAAGTCAGTCAAAAATTGGCCCCCCAGCTGCAGGCGCCAATTATCGTTCAAGTCCTGGCCTAAGCGCAAGGCAGCAAAGTCGGCGACATACTCGCTGTTTTTACGATAGCCGTCGGTTTGTTTATGATCATAAGTAACGTAATAATCAAAATCCTCCACCTTGCCGCCATGGCGACCCACGGCATTCCAGGTGTTATAGCTGCCATATTTAAACAAACCTTCTGTCTCAAAGCCGGGATCATAACGCCGGCGGGTAATCACGTTGACAACGCCGCCCAGAGCATCCGAGCCATACAAGGCTGATCCAGCTCCGCGCATTATTTCAACGCGTTCCACATTGGCCAAGCTCAGGGTCTGCGGAATGGTACAGCCAAAAAGCGACATTTTTTCGGGGCGCCCGTCCACCAAGGTTTGAATGCGGCGCATGTTGGAGCCGAGCCCGCGAATATTCATATCTTGCCGGCCATAGATATTGTCTTTGCTGACGTAGACGCTGGGAGCGGCGCTGATGACATCTAGAACATAAGTGCCGCTGGAAGCAGCGATCTGTTCTTGGTCTATCAAGCCTACCGAGGCGGTCAGGTTCTTTTGCTTGTTGGGCAGGCGCGTGCCCAAAACGATTATTTCCTCCAAGCCCAAGCGGGTTGGAGCCGCCAGTGCCTTGGGCGCTGGGCTAACCGAGTCGCTTTCCGGCGCAGCCGCCAGAGCGGCACAAGGCAAGACCAGGGCAATCAAGCTAACCCGCAAAACGAATTTATGAGCAAACGCAGCTATGTGACCCATGATTTTCTCCCGAGATTATGTAGGTTTGGTTTGCAAGCAAGAGCTAGTATTATATTAATAGATAATTTTACAATCCTAAAATCGGCGCCAGGCCGGCGACGCTTGATTTACTGGCCTAAGCCACAGCAGCCTTGATTTATAGTTGACAGACCCTTCAGGCTAGCTATGATGAGCTGGTTTTTTAAAGACCAGCCCAGCAAGGATCGCCAAGAGGAGTTATTATGAAAGCTTATGCGGTGATTGAAACCGGTGGCAAACAATATCGGGTGGAGCCAGGCACCACCTTGAAGGTGGAGCGTTTGCCGGCCGAAGCTGGCCAACAGATAACCCTGCAGCCGGTCCTGGCGCTCAGCGATGGATCCCATCTGACGGTGGGCACTCCCCATCTCGAAGGCGCTCAGGTTACCGCCACGGTATTGCGCCATCTGCGCGGGCCCAAACTGATTGCCTACAAGAAAAAACGGCGCAAGGGCTATGCCCGCAAAAAGGGGCATCGCCAAGAACTAACGGAGTTGCAGATAGCCTCCTTAACCTAAACCAGGCCTCAGCTCCACAAATTTAACCATTAGAAGGAACCTCTATCATGGCAAGCCGCAAATCTAAATGCAATGGGCGCGACAGCCATGGCCAACGGCTGGGCGTAAAATGTTTTGATGGCGAACGCGTTAAGGCTGGCAGCATTCTGGTGCGCCAACGCGGCACGCGTCTCGCCGCCGGCCTGAACGTCAAAAGAGCTCGCGATGACAGCTTATTCGCCTTGAAAGCCGGCGTGGTCCGTTTCGAAAAGCACGCCAAGCGCGTTCGGGTGGATGAGCTAACTCCCGCGCCGTGAAAAGCCATAAATTTGTTGATTCGGCCAAAGCCACTTTAATCGGCGGGCGCGGCGGCAACGGCTGCCTAAGTTTTCGCCGCGAGAAATTCGTGCCCTATGGCGGGCCGGATGGCGGCAATGGCGGGCGCGGCGGACACGTCCTGATCCAGGCCGATCGCAATACCGATTCCTTGCTCAACTTCTACTACCGCCCACTGCGCCAGGCCGGCGACGGCGGCCATGGCCGGGGCAAACAACAGCAGGGCCGTAATGCTAAGGACCTGCTGATCCTGGTGCCCTGCGGCACCCAAATCTACGATGCCGACTCGGGCAGTTTACTGGCCGACTTAACCACGGCCGGCCAACGCTACTTGGCGGCCAGCGGCGGCCGCGGCGGGCTGGGCAATCATCACTTCAAAACGGCCACCCATCAAGCTCCGCGCGAGCATACTCCCGGCCAACCCGGCGAAGAAAAAAGGGTGCGCCTGGAACTCAAAATAATTGCGGAGGTCGGGCTAATCGGCTTTCCTAATGCCGGCAAATCAACCTTGCTAAGCGCCCTCAGCCAGGCCCGCCCCAAGATAGCCGCCTACCCCTTCACCACCCTTAATCCCATCATCGGCACCCTCTGGCTGGAGCCCTATCGGGATATCCGTATCGTGGATGTGCCCGGGCTGATTGCAGGGGCCCACCGCGGCGCCGGCTTAGGTCATACCTTCCTGCGGCACGTGGAACGCACCCGCTTTCTTATTCTGGTAATAGATATGGCTGGCACCGATCAGCGTCATCCTGCCGATGATTACGCGGTTTTGATGGAGGAGCTGCGCCAACATAATCCCCAGCTGATCCAGCGACCTTCTCTCTGTCTGGCCAACAAAATGGATTTGGCGCCGGCGGCCGCCCACTTGGCTGAGTTCATTCAACGCACCGGCCAAAAGCCTTTGCCGATTTCGGCTAAGAAAGCAGAAGGGCTGGAAGCCTTGCTGGCAGCCTTGCGCGCGCAGCTATTGGATCAGGCCTCGGTCAAGCCCTGAGCTGGCGCGCCCATGCTATTTGGTTTTCTTGAAGATTTTTTGCTCTACCAAGCCACAAAGAATATGGGCGATCATAATCTGCGATTCCTGAACGCGCGGGGTAGCCTGAGAGGGAACCTGTATGCAGTAATCGCAGTGTGCCTTCATTTTGCCTCCGCCCTGACCGGTTAGCCCAACGCTGACAATGCCGCGCCGGCTGCATTCCCGCAAGGCCTCAATAATGTTGCGCGAATCGCCCGAGGTAGATATGCCAATAAACATATCGCCGGAACGGCCCAACGCCTGAACTTGCCTGGCAAAGATCTGATCAAAACTCGAATCATTACCTATGGAGGTAAGCACCGAGGTGTCGGTGGTGAGGGCCAGAGCCGCAAGGGCCGGCCGATCGAAACAAAAACGATTCACCAGCTCGCCGGCAATATGCTGAGCATCGGCGGCGCTGCCACCATTGCCGGCCAAGAGCAATTTATGCCCACGCCGATAGATGGTTGCGATCCGCCGGGCGAGCGTATCTATCAGGCTCAACAAAGCAGCGTCGCTCAGGATGGCCTGCTTAACCCTGATGGATTCTTTGATAGATGTTTGAATGCTTTGCATAGATTCCTAGTTTTAAAGCATCTGCGCCAATATATCAACTAAGTTTTAGAGATCTAAGCAGCCCTGAGCAGAGCGCCTGCAGAGCGCCAACGCCAACCGCCAGCCAGCGGCGCCGGCGCGATCCCAAAGGCAACAGCCAACGGCCAATCCAACGCTGCAGACGATAGCCATAGGAATTGAAGATATGATCGATCTGGCGCTCTTGTTCGGCAATAACCGCCTGCAGATGGGGGATCGTCGTAACCTTTTTTAAATAACGCTGATTGAAGTTTAAACGTTGGGCGCCGTGCACATAGACTTGAAAATGCTCCTCCATCTGGCGATAAGCTGTCAAGGCCGCAGCGTCAAGGCCCCAGCGTCGCGCCGCCGCCGGAAAGGCCAAAAACTGATTGATCCCAAAATCGCGCCATTTCAATTCATAAAAAAAGAGCGCCCGATAAATAATATAGCCCAGCGGCAAACAGCCCGAGAAGACCCATTCATTATCCACGAAGATATGGCGTGCCCCATTGACCAGCACGTTATCAAACAATAGGTCGATCGGCGCCAGGGGCAAAAACGCATCCGGCGCCGGCGCCACAAATCCAAAATCGGCCCGACCAAAGATTTGCTCTATTTCTGCCTGGCCGGTCGGCAGCGGCTGCGCCAGGGTCCGGAAACCTTGGCGTAGACGCTGCACAAATCCATCCAGCAGCGACCAGAAACCCTGGCGATCCCGCCGGCGAAAGGCCGCGGCCAATAAATCATCTAGACTGGGCCCCTCAACATAATCGAAGACTATGGCATTGGCGGCGACCTGTTGGATAGCCGGCAATTCAAAGCCGCCGGCCAGGGCGTGCTCGCCAAAGAGGCGGTGGTTTTGCTGGATGCGCGCAATGTGAGCCTCAGCCGATGGGGTCAGGGCGCGTTTGATCACGCAAGGCCGCCCCCGCTGGCTGACCAGCGAGGTAACCAGCTGGAATTGCGGCAAACGCTGATAGTTATATTTGGCGTAGAGCACTTCCTGGGACATCAGGCTTTCGTCGCCTCCACCAAAAAGGCATTAGCAAAAAAATCGAAGCGATTGTTTTTGGCCAGCTGTGCCAGAGCCAATTTTTCATCGAAGAGCTGGATGCGATCGTGATCATAGTTAGGCGCATTGCGGAACTTATGGTTGATTCCCGGCAGGCGCTGATCGCTAAAAATCTCATCGGGAAACTTATAATCGGGATAGGGATAATACCAGCGGCAAGCGGCATAGCCGCTGGCCTGCAGCAGGCCAACCAACTCGTCTTTGGAAAAGGTTTGGACATCGCGGCGCCCAGGATAGCCCTCGATGCCATCAAAAAGGCGGCCGGTATGATCCTCGGCGGCGCCGGCAAAATACTTGATGCCATAGCGATTCTCCACCGCCAGCAACAGGCGCCCTTGCGGCTTGAGGGCGGCAGCGGCGCGGCGCAAAAGATCCTCCAGCGGCTGAGCTGTCTTAATAAAAGCCGCAGCATATTCCAGCACGCCGATCAGGGTAACATAATCAAAGACGCCGGCCGCTGGCATATCCATCACGTTGCCGGCTATCACCTCCAGCCCGGGCGCTTGCTGGTAGCGATGAAAAATAATCCGGCTGCGCCTTTCCGACAGCTCCAGCGCGCTAACCTTGGCCAGACGTTCGCACAGCAGGCCGGTCAAGGCGCCGCAGCCGGCGCCGATCTCCAGCGCCGCCGCCGTCGGCTCCCAGGGATACCAGTCTAATAGGGCTCGTCGCGCCGGCGCCAGATGATAAAGGATCGGCCAGCGCCGCTCGCGCTCTAGAAGTTCGGTCGGGTCCTGGTGCTGGCGAAAAAGCTCCAGCAACTCATCTTCCAGCTCTCCGTCCGAATAAGGATTGCCGCAGCTATAGTCCAGATTAAGCGTCGCCATAATTATCCGTCCTTGCTGGCGCGTGCTGGCGCGGCTCTTCAACCAACACCATAGCCATGGCATAATCGCCGGCATGTGCCAAGGAAAGCCGTAGGACTCGGCGGCCCAGGCAGCTGGCGGTAGTGCCGCTGACACACGCTTGGGGCACGCCCGCGGCATTATGGCAAACCTCGATTTCCTGCCAACGCACCTTGATGCCCAAGGCCTTGGCGACAGCCTCCTTGGCGCAAAAACGGGCAGCATAATGCTGAGCTGGGTAGGCTTGCCGTTGACAATAAGCGCGCTCGCTGGCGGTAAAAACCCGCGGCGCCACGGCCGGCCGGCGTTCCAGCACCAATTGCAGCCGCGAAATCTGTTCAATATCTGTGCCTATCCTAGCCATCTTGTCAGCCTTTATTAATTATGGCCAGCCACTTTAGCTATGCTGATAGCGCTGCATAGATCGTAGAAGCCGACCATTTGTTTCTGCGAGAGCACCTCAAACAGCAGTACGTCGTACAAACGATGATACACCTTGAGCTCGCCCTGATCATAGCCAACACAGCCAAGCGAAAGGCTATAGCCGCCCGATTGGGCATTGAGTTTTTGCTTAAACTCCACCAGGACTGTTTCGCCTTTACGCCACGATCCGCTGGCGATTTCTTTGAAGGCCGTATTGGTCCCGGTAAGCTCCAGGCCCTTGAGATCCTTGATGGTATAAGCAAAGATTGGATTAGCCAAGTCGGTATGAAAATAAACCTTCATTTTAATCAGGAAGACCTGATCGTGATGCAGCAGTTGCAAGGGGCGTTGGGCTAGGTCAAAAATACCGAAATCCACAATCTCGGCACGGCGGTCGCCATAGGATAACATATTGGGATCAACTGAAAACTGAGTCTGCAAGGACAGCCTGGCCGGCGCAGTTGCCGCCGCTGGCGGGGCAGCCGGCGCGTGAGTCTCCGACAGCAACCTTTTATAGACATCCACCGCCGCCTTGGGACTGGTTTCGGCGACCTTCTCGCCCTGGTCCAACACCAAGGCCTTATCGCAATAGCGAATGATGCTGTCGAGCGCGTGAGAAACAAAAATGATCGTTTGGCCGCGCTGTCGAAAATCGTTGAATTTTTTAAAACATTTAGCCTGAAAACTAAGATCGCCCACCGCCATGGCTTCATCCACGATCAAGATATCCGGATCCACATTCACGGCCACCGCGAAGGCCAAGCGGACGAACATGCCGCTGGAATAGGTCTTGACCGGCTGCTCCAGATAGCCGCCGATATCAGCGAAGCTTTCGATCGCCTCCAGGCGTTCATCCATTTCCGCTCTGGTGTAGCCCATGATCGTGCCGCTGAAATAGACGTTTTCTAAGCCGCTTAATTCCGGATTGAATCCGGCGCCCAATTCCAGGATCGCCGCGATGCGGCCGCGAATGTTAACCTGGCCGGAGCTGGGCATCAGGATGCCGGTGATGATTTTAAGCAAGGTGGATTTACCCGAGCCGTTGCGACCGATGATTCCTACTGTTTCACCGCGGCGCACGCTGAAATTTATATCGCGCAAAGCATAAAAATTACGGTGATATTTGCGGCGCCAGGGATGCAAGGCCTCCTTTAAACGATCGGCATAACGCTGATACAAGCGATATCTTTTGCTTAAATGTTCTACGCTGACGACAATATCATTCATAGGCTCAATCGCTCCCGCGGACCAGGTCAGCAGCGCCGGCCTGCCAGGCAAACCTTCATTGGCCAACTTGCTTAAGCTGGCGCCGCAGCGCGCGTAGCTCAGTTGGCTCGGCCAGCCTCATAAATAAAGGCCGGCTTAACTAAATAATGCTCTAAAGTCTGCGCCCGGGCATCGCGCTCAGAAAGAATCGGATCGGCCAGCGGCCAGTTAATGCCCAGCTGTGGATCATTCCAAAGCAGGCTGCCCTCGGCCGCCGGCGCGTAGTAAGCTGTCTGTTTATACTGCACTTCCACAAAATCGGCGAGCGCCAAAAAGCCATGGGCGAAACCAATCGGCACGTAGAGCTGGCGTTTATTTTGGGCGGACAACTCGGCGCCAAACCAGCGCCCAAAGCTGGGCGAGCCAACCCGCAAATCCACCGCCACATCAAAAATAGCGCCCTGAGTGCAGCGCACCAGCTTGACCAGGGGCGCCGTCATATCTTGATAATGCAAGCCTCGTAAAACACCGCGGCGCGAGCGCGAGTGGTTTTCCTGCACAAATTCCGCATTTAAGCCAGCCGCGCTAAAATCACGCTTATGCCAGCTTTCAAGAAAGAAACCACGCTGGTCCTGATGGCATTGCAGCTCCAGCAGAACCAAGCCTGCCAGGGGAGTAGAGATGAGTGTTGGCTTCATTTAAAGCGCCTGTGGCGACCTAAGCGCCAAGGCCGGCCGCAAGCTGCTAAGCCAGCCCAAGGTTTATTCATGCCGCCAATAGGCCCCGGCCCCATTCACGCAGCAGGGCGGCGAAGCTGGCCAGCGCCAGGGCTGCCAAGAAAACCAGCCCAGTTTTTTTAAGCAGGCCGCGACTATCGGAAATCAGTCCCGGCGTGCCAAACTGCACCACTTCGGTGCCCTTTAGAATGCTCTTAACATAAAGTTCGGCGGCCGCCAGGATAGCTGGATTGGTCGTCGTAACCGGGACAGCCTGGCTGACGGATTTTTTCTCAGCGTGAGCTTCCAGCATCTCTTCGGCGGCCTGATAAAATTCTTGATGGGCCTGGGCAGCTGCCAATTGCCCTTGAGCCACAATCAAGGCGTTGCGCAGATCAAGATATTCCTGGCTTTGCTCCTGGCCCTTGATATGAATAGCCGATAATTTCTTTAAGGATTCCGCGTCCGGCCCAGCCGGCTGTGCCAGATCGCTCCAGAGCTGCTGATCGTCCACCGAGCGCAATACGGTAATCAGCGGGGCGCTCTGCCCGATTTGGGCCTGGAGCTGATCCACGCCAGCATGATGCTCCATCAACTCGGCTTGCGATCGCTGCAATTGCAAGCGGGTCTGGGCCAAGGCCGTACTAATGTTATTCTTTTGAATGCTTTCCAGATAGCGCTCGATCCATAGGCGCACGAGCAACAGCGACTGAGCGGCAGAATCGGCGTGCGCTGTTATGCGAATCAAGTCGGTTTTGGGCGGGCGGATTATTTTAATCTTTCTTTGTAATTCCAGGGGCTGCAGGGCAATGCCTTGCTCCTGCAAAGCTGCGGCCACGTTTTTGGCCAAGAAGGCCGAAGATGCTTTCTGCAAATGCGAAACTATCTTGGTTTCAAATAAATCTTTGTCGACCCGCCCCTCTGGCGAGAGCGGCGGAATCACCTGCAGGTAGCCTTCGGTTAGATATTCACGTGGCTGGCTGAGAAAGAAAACGCCGCCGGATAGCGTAACCAACACTACAAAGATCAGCACCGGCCAACGGTGGCGTAGAATCATCGCCAGAACTTCACGCAACGATAAAAAATCATCGATTGGTGACGCTCCAGCACTCGGCGGGACGGCTGGTGCAGTTGAGCTGACAGCGTGAGCGTTATCGCAAAACATGCTCTGGGTCTCCCTCTTCGATCAATATTCTTAACTTGAGCTAGCGTTGCTCGGAGAATACTAAAAAAACAGCCGTTAAGTAAATGAAAAACTACGCCGAGGCCGGTTCTCGACCGGGACAGCTGGATCTCCAGATCTCGCTGGGCCGATCGGCGAAAGTTAATTTCACCTGTACATGATTTTGGCCCTGCCGACGCAAAGCTGTTTGCGCCGCCTTGAGAGCCAGCTCCGGCCGATTACAATCATCACTCAGATGCGATAAAAACACTTGGCTTAAATGAGGGCCGGCAATGCCAGCGATCAGCTCTGCCGCATGCTGGTTGGATAGATGGCCCTGCCGGCCGGCGATGCGTTGTTTTAAAGACCAGGGCCGCCGGGCGCTGGAGAGCAGCTCTTGATCGTGATTGGATTCAACTATCAACATGCAGCAACCTTTCAAGCGTTCCCGCACCAGATGGGTGCTGATCCCAATATCGGTCACGATGCCCACGCGATTGGCGCCATATTTAATTATAAAGCCCACTGGCTCATAGGCGTCGTGCGATACCGCAAAGGGCTCCAGAACTATCTCGCCGATCTTAAAAGCCGCGCCGGTGCTGAAGATGTGCCAGGTCAGATCGCTTAATTTATCCTTCAGACGCACTGCCGCCGCTGTGCCGGCGTTGGCGTAGAGGGCAATGCCATGGCGACTATGCAAAACGCTTAAGCCGGCGATATGATCGTTATGCTCATGGGTCAGGCAAACGGCCTGAATCTCAGCCAGCTTAACGCCAATTTCTTCAAGGCGCCGCGCCGTCTCCCGCCCGCTTAACCCGGCGTCAATCAAAAGATGGGCGGAGCCGGCCCCCACATAAATGCAATTGCCCGAACTGCCGCTAGCCAACACACATACTTTCATAAATGAAACCTGCTTGAGAACATATCTTGATGGTATTATACTATTTTCCGTTTCTACAAAAGAAAGAAATCAATATGCCTAACCAGCTCCTAGCCTTAACTCAAGATCAACGCCAGATCCAGATCCTGGCGCCGCAATTGCGCCAATCGCTGGAACTGCTGCAGGTGCCCATGCTGGAACTGCGCATGCTGATCCAAAACGAACTGCAGCAAAACCCCACTCTGGAGGAAAAGCCGGCCGCGGCGGAGGAGCGCGCCGGCGCCAACGACAACAGCCTGGCCAGCCCCCCCGATGACAGCCTGGCCACGGACAAGCCCGAGCCTGATTTAAAGGAAGAGCTTGCCAGCCTCTCACGGCTGGATGAGGAATGGTGGCGCTACTTCACCCAGGCGCATGAACAGGAACCCTATAACCCCGAGGCCGAGCAGCGCCGGCGCCATTTTATGGATTCCCAAGTCCAGAAGAAATCCCTCCAGGAACACCTTAGACAACAGTTAGCCCTGGCGGACATAAGCGAGCCGGGCCGACGCATCGGCGCCTTGATCATCGGCAGCATCAATAACGATGGCTACCTGACCCAAGATATCACGGATCTGGCGGCATCGGCCGGTCTTGACCCCATCGAGATGAACGATGTGCTAACCCTGATCCAGGATTTTGACCCGGTCGGCATCGGCGCGCGCGATTTAAGAGAATGCCTCTTGTTGCAGCTGGAAAGGTTGGGCCAAGGCGATTCCGTGGCCGCGGCTATCGCCCGCGACCACCTTGAAGCCCTGGGCAACAAACATCTCAAGGAAATCGCCCAAGGCCTCAAGCTGCCGCTGGCAGCTGTGCAAGAAGCCGCTCGACTGATCGCCACCCTGGAGCCCAAGCCCGGGCGGGCCTTCAGCGCAGAATCGCCTTACTATATTTTGCCGGATGTATTCGTTGAAAAAATCGAAGGGCAATATCACGTCTTTCTCAATAACGCCGAGATACCCAGCCTGCGGATCAGCCGACATTATCAGGACCTGCTGCGTAACGCGCAGACGCCGGCCGATGCCAAAGCCTACATCCAGGAACGCATCCGCTCGGGATTGCTTTTAATTAAAAGCATCGATCAACGCAAACAAACTATGCGCAAGGTGGCCAGCGCCATCGTGGCCGCCCAAACGGAATTCATGGATCAGGGCATCGCCGCTCTCAAACCCCTGACCATGGCCGAGGTGGCTCAAGCCGTTGGCCTGCACGAAACTACGATCAGCCGCTGCATCGCCAATAAACATATCCAGACGCCCCGCGGCCTCTTCGAGCTGAAATATTTTTTCACGCCAGGATTGAAAACCATCGATGGCCAAGCCATATCCAATAAAACCGTCCAGGATACCATCGTCAATTTGATCAGCAGCGAGGATCTGCTGCACCCCCTCTCCGATCAAGTCATTCAAGAAAAACTCAAGGCTCAGGGCATCAACATCGCCCGGCGCACTGTCGCCAAGTATCGCATCGCCCTTAAAATCCTGCCCTCGCACCTGCGCAAATCATCCTAAAGAGCAGCTTTTTGCAAGTTGACAGCAAAATTGAAAAAGTTCACTATGCCCTATCGCAGCGATTCACAAACCAAGAAGCGGGTAGCCCGCTTCCCTTGAGCCAAAGAAAGGTTACCATGAAAAACATTCGGCTGATTGTCTTTAGCGGGACGATTCTATTTCTGAGCCAGGCCCTGATCGCGCCGGCCGATCAAGTCGGCGCCGAACCGCCTGAAATAGCTGCGCCAGCGCCACAAACGTCGGAGGCCGCCGCTGATACCATCCTGGTCAAGATAGATGATCAAACCATCAGCCAGGCGGACCTTGATAAGGAAACCCAGATGATCGAAAGAATGATGCTGCAGCGCGGCATGCCCGAACAACAGGTCGCCCTGATGCTCTCCAGCCTTAAGCCGCAAATCTTGGAAGGACTGCTAACCCAGCGGCTGATCAGCAATGAATGCGCCGCCAAAAACATAATGGTTAGCGCTGCCGAGGTTAAAAAAGAAATCGAATTTATTAAAGCTAATCTACCCAAAACTCAAAGCTTGGAAGCCCTGCTTGAGAAACAAGGCATCAGCTCCAGCATGCTGGAGGAACAAGTTAAAGAACAATTGCAAATAGAGAAGCTGCTTAAGATCGCGGTGAGCGATGAAGACGTCCGTAATTTTTACGACAATAATCGCACCCGCTTCTTCGAAACGGTGCGCGCGCGCCATATCTTGATCAGCACCGCCCCAACCGATGACGCCGCCAAGAAAACCGCCAAAAAGGAACGGGCCGAAGAGCTGCGTAAAGAGCTGTTGGCCGGTGGCGATTTCGCCAAGTTAGCAAAAGAAAATTCGGACTGCCCCAGCAAAGAAGCTGGCGGCGAATTGATCCCGCCCTTCCGGCGGGGAGTAATGACCCCACTCTTTGAAGATGTTGCTTTCAGCCTGACCAATAATGAAATCAGCCAGGTGGTGGAAACGGATTTCGGCTACCATATCATTCAAACTTTGGATCATCAGATTCAGCCATTTGATGAAGTTAAGGGCCAGATCGTAGGCATGCTTAAAGGCCGCCAAACTCAACAAAAGGCCGAGCCCCTGATCCAAGATCTTAAAGCCAAAGCCCAGATCACCTATCTCAACGGCGCCAGCGCACTGCAGCCGGAAATGATGATGTTGGCTCCACCGGCCGCCAACTCTGAGCCCGAGCAGGGCCATGAGGCCATGGCGACGATCCAAACCAGCCCGGCCGAGTCAGTCGCCGCGCCGGAAAAACAGCCTGAGCCAAAGAAATCCATCTGGAGCCGCTGGCGCGCCAAAAGCGCAAACAAGGGCGGCGCCACTGATGCCGCGCCGGGAAAATAATCTAAACGTTGAAGCGAAAGCGGCAGATATCGCCGTCGGCAATGATGTAATCTCGGCCGCGAACCTGGGCCTTGCCCTGGGTTTTGGCGGCGCTTTCGCTGCCGGCCGCCAAGAGATCATCGTATTTGATAACCTCCACCCTAATAAAGCCGCGCTCGATATCAGAATGCACCTTACCGGCTGCCGCCGGCGCCGCTGTTCCGCGCCGAATCGTCCAGGCGCGCACTTCGTCGTTGATAACAGTGTAAAAGGATAACAACCCCATGGCCGCATAGGCTGCTTGATTGAAGCGGTCCAGGCCGGAACCGCTTAGGCCCAACGTCTCTAAATAAGCTTTTTTGTCCGCGGCGCTGTCCAATGCCATGATCTCTTGTTCGATCCGGCAGGAGGCCGCCAGGACGCCCTGAGCCGAGGGCGCCGCTCCTTGCACCAGAGCGCTTTCATCCACATTATAGACCCCCAACAGCGGCTTAAGCACTAATAGATTAAGGCTTTTAATTGGCTCCAGCTCATGCGCCGCTAAGCTGATCGGCGTCCACTTCATTTCCCGCTCCAGGATTTCTTTTATCTTGCTGAGGGTCTGTTCCTCCTGGGCCTGAGCGGCGCTTATGCCAGCGCGCTTTTCCCTGGCTAAACGGGTTAGCCGCGTCTCGATCAGTTCTAAATCCGCCAGCAATAATTCCGCCTCCAGCAGCTGACGATCGCGCGCGGCATCCACTGTGCCGCGGGGATGATATACCTCCGCTGCGCCAAACGCGCGAATTACCAAGCAAAGTAGGTCGCAACGCCGCGCCGCCGCCAGCCAGGGGCGCTGCCCAGATGTCTCGCTGATATCAGGGCAAAGCACGATGTCGTGCTCAGCAAACTTAACGCGGGCTGGTTTAATAATATTGGCCAGAGCCAGAACGCGCGGATCATGGATCGGAGCCAGTCCCTCAAGGGGTTCCTCTGCACGCGCCGGCGCCAACAGCGCTGGTTGCCGACCAGTTAAAAGGGCAAAAAGAGTTTTTTTGCCTGATTGAGCCAAGCCCAGCAAAGCTATCTTCACAGCGCTGCCTTCCGCTTGAAAATTCGCAGGGTCGTAGAGGCCTGGCCAAAATCAGCCACCTCACCGATGAGCTCATAGCGCGCCGCAAGCAAGCTTTCGAAAGCGGATTGTTCAGCTGCCGCTAGAGGCTCTACCGCCGGTGAGCTGATCGCGAAGGCATAGCCGCTGATGGCCGCCAAGGGCGCCGGACAGGTTAGTAACAAGGATTCAAAGCTACTACGATTCAATACATGCAAGCGTGCCGCCTGCGCCTGGCTCAGGCCAGGAAAGTAACTAAACTGGCCCATTTCCAGACCAGGCGGCAGATTCAGACCCGATTCCACCGCCAGATAGGGGTCCTGAGTTAACAGCAAGCTGCCGGCTGGACTAATGGATCGCAGCAGCGCAGCAGTGCTCTGCAATTGTCGCAAAGCCGACTGCTCTTTTAAATGCCACCATATCCGATCGCGCCCCAGCACAAACCAATCCTGATTAAGCGGCGATGATAAGGCCGCTCCCGAAGATAAAAGTAGAATCAGCAGGGCCAGCCCCCAGCCACTTATGTGATCGGCGATGAAAGCAACCGCCATAGCAGCTACCAGCGTCGCAAACAGGGGATAGACAAACACCTGATAATCTTCGTAAGGAAAGGGAGCTAAAAAATGAACCAGGCTGACTGCTGCCAAACTAGCCCAAAGCATGCGGATCATCAAGCGCGTTGGCTCGGACGGCACGGCCGCCGCCGGCCGGCCCCGAGTCAACCAGCGGCCAAACAAGACAGTTAGCCAAAGGGCCACTGCCACAAAATACCCCTGAAGCAAGCGCGATGAAAAACCGGCCTTATAAGTCAAAGACTGTCCCAATGAACCGGCGGTTCTAGCCAGATGATAGTCCCATAAGAAAAAGCGGGCGGCTTCGGGAGCCAATAGAGCAAAAGGCGCCAAGGTGATGGCGGCCGCCAGCAAACCGCCCAAGATCAGAAAGGCCCAGGCCTGAAAGGCTAAGCGCCGCCGCGCCCAAAATAACATGATGATTACCAAGGGCAAAACCAAGCCAGCCGAAGTCCGCGTAGCTCCAGCTAAAAGCAATAGAACCCCCGCCCCCAGGGCCAGCCAGCTTGAACGACGACTTAAGGCCCAGCTGAGGACCAACAGGCCGAGGGTCAGAAAAAAAGCGGTCAGGGCATAGGTTTTCACCATGGTGAAATAATAGCTTTGGTAGACATTCAACATGATCAGCACGAAGCAGATCAGGGCGGCGGCGGCAGCACAGCGCCCGACTAAACGGGCGGCTAGCAGGGCGGCGAACAGCGCCGCGCCCAGACCCAATAAGGCTGTAAAAACTCGTCCGGCGGCCAGGCCCCAAACATCAATCCAGGGCTGGATCCAGGCGTAAACGAGAGGCAGTAGCGGGGCTTGAGTAAAGGCGAAATCACGATAGGGTAATTGGCCCTGCGCCACCAGACGAGCAGCATATAAATACCAACCTTCATCCTGGTTTAAATTGCCCAGAAATAGATTGGCTAGCACTAAGGCCGCCATGCCGAGCAGCGCCAGAACCCATAATAAAATCAAGCGACGCATCATGGCCGAGCGCGTCCTCCCCTAAAATCCGGGCTAACGAACGCGTCCTATTATTTGCCAAATATTTGTTTCAGGTTTTTGTTAACATCCAGAAGCTTCGGGGGCGCTGTCTCAGGCGACTCAGTCAATCCGCTGGCTGCGCCAAGCGCCGCCTGGCCCAGGTTTTTACCCTGATCTTCCAAGACGTTTTTAAGGACCGTCCCTATCACGTCCGGACTAAATAAAGTTTTTTCCAGAATGCCACCAAAGTCTATTTCGGGATGCTCCAGATCGCCCTTCACCGGCACCACAATCGAAAGGGTCGGCGGCAGACGCACCCCTGAGAACTTGGCTTGCTGTTCCGGCGTCAGCTGAATATCTTTGAAGGTTAAGCGCAAGACGGATTTATCCGGGTCAAAAACCCCCTGATTGCAACGGAAAGTTGCCGCGGCGTGCACCAAACCGCCGGCGATGCCCAGGTTTTTAGTCAAACCCTTGAAGGCCTTGATATCCAGTTCCTGCATCGATCCGGCCAGATCGCAACTCAGGCGCAGAGGGTCTACTATGGGCGCTATTTGCCCATGCAGCTCGAAGGCGCATCTTTGTTCCTCCACCAGCAGCTGTCCCTGCAGGTCCACGCTGCCGGAAAGCTGATCGGCTGGACCGTAATTGGCCAGATTTTGCAACTTTATTTGCAGTTCCAAGCCCAGCTTAAACGGCTCGCTCGCCAAGCTATAATCAAGAAAGCTGATCAGCGTTTGGGTTTGCAGCAGGCGGATGATGATATTAGGCACTGTCTGGGCGGCGGCCGGGGGCTCTGGCTCTGCTGGCGCGGCGGCCGGCGGCGCCTTCTCTGCCGACTGCAGCAGCGGCGCTACATTAAGGGCGCCATGCTGATCGCGAATAATCGTCAGCTGACCATCTTTAATAACCACCTTTTTAATCTCGGCCACCCCGCCCCGCAACAGGGCCGGAATGCCTATTTTAATGCTTAGTTTATGCAGCGCCAGCATGGTGGGCTCAATAAAGCCCTCCGGATTGGCTACCTGCACGCCATGCACCGCAAAGGATCCGCCCAAAAGGTTGACCCCCACCTTATCAACCGAAACATCCAGGTTGATCTTATCGCGGATGACCGGCAGGACGTATTTCTTCAAGGAATCGGTCAAGCCATATTGCAGGAAAAGCTGCAGGCCAATGAACGCGGCTACCAACAAGATCAACAGTGCTATTACTAATCGTTTAATCATCGCAGCCCCTCCTTTTTTTATTTAGTCAATAGCCAGCTCCAGCCGGCGCCAAGGCAATCAGCCCAGCTCTTGTAAAATATCACGCAAGTGCGCCGCGCTCGGCATGCCTTGCTGGGGCGCCAGCAAGGCAAGGCTGGCGCGGCGATCTCTAAGGATCGCGCCAGCGACAGAGCGGATATCCTCGGGCTGCAGCGCCATGATCGTACGGATCTCATCGTCCGGATCCACGCAGGCCTGGTAAGCCAAAAGATGTTCGCCTATCCATAACATATGGCCGCCGGGGCTCTCCAAGGCCAGGCGCAAATGGCCCACCACATATTCCTTAGCCCGCGCCAATTCACGCGCGCTGACCAATTCGCGTTTTAGGCGCAGCAGCTCGCGCAGAATCAGGCGTAGCGCCTTTTCCTGCCGGCGCCGGTCCAAGCCGGCGTTGATCAACAGGACGCCGGTATCAGCATAGAGCTGAATGGATGAGCGCACGGCGTAGGCCAAACCGTGCTTCTCGCGCACAACCTGAAAGAGCCGCGAACTCATATTTTCGCCTAAAATAACATTGAGCACTTTCAGCGCATAACGCCGCTTGTCATGGCGCCCGAAGATCCTTAAGCCCAGCGCCAGTTGGGCCTGTTCGATATCCTTATTTCTTAAAGCCAGACGCTGCTGAGATACGGCCGGCGTCACCGATGCATAAAGCGGTGGCTTGCGCCCGGGCGCACCTGACATGACCCGGGCGAGTCGGGCGACACACTCATCATGCTCTACACGACCAGCCAGGGCCACCACCGTATTCCGCGGAACATACTTTTTCTCTTTAAAGTCCAGCAGCGGTTGACGATCCAAGCGCCGCAAGGACTCCAGCGAGCCAATCAAGGGCCGACCCAACGCATGATCTTGCCAAAGCGCCCGACCGAGCATTTCATAGACCACATGCTCGGGCTGATCACGATACATCATGATTTCCTCAATGATGACACCACGCTCCTTGGTGATATCTGCCGGATCAAAGCGGGGATACAGATACATCTCGGCCAGAACATCCAAGACCTTCCAGGCATGATTATAAGCCACCCGCGCGTAATAGCAGGTCATCTCCTCCTGAGTGAAGGCATTGCAATATCCACCCCGCCCCTCGATCGATCGCGAGATTTCCCGCGCCGACAAACGTTGGGTGCCCTTGAACAAGAGATGCTCAATGAAATGACTGGCGCCGGACTGGTTGGCGCTCTCATAACGTCCCCCCACCCCCACCCAGACTCCCATGGCGACGCTTTGCGCTGAGGGCAGCGGCGAAGTAACCACCTGTATGCCATTGGCTAATTGACTTGCTTGAATGTTCATCTGCATGCTTGGTTTCCTAAGCGCCGGGACGCTCAAGCGCCGCCGCCAGCAAAGCGCTTAAAGTCACCGCTTCTTCATAAAGCGCCTTGCCCACGATGGCGCCAGTTAAATTGGGCTGCCCCAAACGGCGCAGCGCTAAAATATCATCCGAGGAAGCGATGCCTCCCGAAGCTATCACCTTGCAAGCTACCCGGCCACAGATTGCGCGCAAGGCCGCCAGATTCGGACCTCGCAAGGTCCCATCCACCTGAGTATCGGTGTAAATCAAGGTGCGGATGCCCAGCTGATCAAGCCGCTCGGCTAAAACTCCGGCATCCCAGGCGCTGGACTCGGTCCAACCGCTGATCTGCGCCTGGCCCTGGCGCGCGTCTATCCCCACCGCCAAACGCTCCCCAAAGCGAGTCGCCAAGGGCGCTAGATCAGCAATCCCATGACAAGCCCGGGTTCCCAGAATAACCCGCGCGGCGCCAGCGGCCAAGTAGCGCTCCAGATCAGCATCGCCACGCAGGCCGCCGCCAACCTCAACAGGAATCGCCAAGCTGCTGATGATTCGCTCAATGATCGCGCCATTGACCGGATGGCCGGCAAAAGCGCCATCCAGATCAACAACATGTAGCCAAGTGGCCCCCTGCTGCTCCCATTGCAGCGCCAGCGCAACCGGGTCGGCCGCATAGACTGTCTCGGCGGCGGCCTGGCCTTGCCAAAGCCTGACGCAGCGCCCGCCTTTGATATCAACGGCCGGGATGATCGTAAACATTATAGCCGCCCCTTGCTCGAGGGTATGCCGCGTTCGCGCGGATCAATGGCCACAGCCTGACGTAAGGCCCGGGCCAAACCCTTAAAAACCGCTTCGCAAGCATGGTGAGGTTGCTGGCCGCGCAGCAGTTCCACATGCAGGTTCATCCGCGCCTGCACACAGAAGGCCTGCAGAAACTCGGCGATCAGCTTGGTATCAAAGCTCTTGATCTTCTGGCGCCGCAGGTTTAACTGATAGACTAAGTAGGGCCGCCCGCCCAGATCCAGAGCCACCCGGCAAAGAGCTTCATCCATCGGCACACAGGCGCAGCCATAGCGCACTATACCTTGGCGCGTCCCCAGCGCTTTATTGCAAGCGGCGCCCAAGACCAGGCCGATATCTTCGACTGTATGATGATCATCCACCGCTAAATCGCCTTTGGCGCGCAGCGTCAGATCCAGCAAGGCATGCCGCGTGAGCAGCTCCAACATATGATTAAGAAAAGGTAAGCCGGTATCTATTTTAGCCCGGCCAACCCCATCCAGGTTAAGGGCAATGCGAATGTTGGTTTCGCGTGTTACCCGCTGCAGGCTGACTCGCCGTTGTTGCATAATCCCTCCCACCAGCTTTCCCTTGCGCCCAGCCAGCTTGGACGCGCTAGCCGGAAGTTAACAGATCGTCTCATGGTAGCACGAGCCAATTTCATTTCAACGATAAATTAGATTGCGCTATTGGCGCCGAAAGGTTTATCATATAGCCCTGATCAGGAGAGCAGGGCCTCAGTCGAGACCCGCCAATGTATAAAAGGATATTGATTGCCACTGACGGAACCGCCCATAGCGTCTCCGCCATCCTTGAAGCCACCGCCATGGCCCAAAAATACGGCAGTGAGCTTTACCTGCTGCACGTGCTGGGCAGCTTCGTGACCATGGACCCGCTGGGCGGCTCATCCGTGGTCATAACCCAACAGCTGCAAGAATCCACCCGTAAATTCCTGAAAACCTTCAAGGGATTGGCGGCCGAAGATGGCATTATGAACTTCACCACCATCGTCCGCCGCGGCGAATTGTTTTACCGCACGATCCTGCAAGAGGCCGTCAGTCGCCAGGTAGACTTGATCATGATCGGGCGACGCAAAAGCAGCCTCAAAAAACATCTCTTGCTGCAAAGCTTAACCTCACAGCTGTTATTTTATACCCCCTGCCCGGTGCTGATTGTGCCCCTGGCGGCAATGATTCAGTGGCAAAATATTATTCTGGTGATCAGAGCGGCGGCGCCAGCCGAAGCGGCCTTGACTCAAACCTTGAAAATAGCTCAAGAATATGGCACCAAGACCATCACCCTGATCATAGCTGCCCGGCGGCCGCAAGCTGCTGAGGTCTATCGCAAAATCAACGAACGTTTCCAGGCCCTGGCTGCTCAAGCCGGCGTCGCCTTGGCAACCATGCCCAAGCCAGCCCGGGACGCCGACGAGATAGCCAGCTTGGCCAAAAAACAAGCAGCCGACATCATCGTCATCAGCCAAACCAAAGAAAACATCCTTAAACATATCTTTCTGGGAAGCCTGGCGGAACGGATCACCGATCGCTCGCTCTGCTCGGTCTTGGTGCTGCCTAGCGGCCCGGCGCCCACTAACAAACCGGCGCCAGTCATGCTCTGAAAGGCGCCTGGAAGCGCCGCCGACATTATGATCCGAGAGCTATTGACCCATCAAAACAGGATTGGCGGCGACTGAGCCAGCTTTAAGGCGCAGCACACATTTTGCTCAAAGTCGCCAGCAGGACAGCGCTTTGAGCTGCTGTGCCAACGCTGATCCGCAGATAAGCACCTGTGCGCCGGCCCGGGAAATGGCGTACTAAAATTTTTTGAGCATGCAGTTGAAGATAGAGCGCGGCGGCGCTGATCCCCGGCGGTTTCACCCAAAGAAAATTAGTGGATGAAGGCAAAACCTCGAAACCGCGCCGCCGCAAGGCCGCGGCCAAACCTTGCCGCGTTCGTTTCACTTTAGCCACATTGGCGCGCATGGTCGCCTGATCGCTTAAGGCCGCCTGAGCAACGGCTTGAGCCACCCGACCTAAATTATAAGAATCCTTGATTTTAAAAAGCGCCCCTATCAGATCGGCCGAGCCCACGGCATAGCCCACGCGCAAACCGGCCAGCGAATAGGCTTTGGATAAAGAACGTAGCACCAACACATGCTGAAAACGCAGCGCCAGATCCATGCAATGCTCTTCAGCGAAATCCGCATAAGCCTCATCCACAACCAACACACCGCGAAAACGCGCGGCGAAGGCCCGCACAACAGCCTGGGGATATAGCAGGCCGGTGGGCGCGTTGGGGTTGGTCAAAAAGAAAAGCGAACTGCGATAGCCCGCTGGCATTTGCCATTCAAAACGCCGGCCCAACTCCAATGGGCGGGTGGCAACTGCGCGGATGGCGGCCAGCGTGGGATAGAGAGAATAAGAGGGGCTAAAATAGCCGATGGTTCCCCGATCCTCCACAAAGGCGCGCGTACATAAAGCCAGGATCTCGTCGGAGCCATTGCCTACGAAAACCTGATCCAAGGCACAGCCATGCAGGCTGGCTATGGTCTGACGCAAGCTGCGGCTCAGAGGATCCGGATAGCGCCGCAGGGCTTCCCGGCTTAGCCGCCGCAGAGCCTGACAAACCCCTACTGAGGGCGGATAGGGATTTTCGTTGGTATTCAGCTTAATGACTTTTAAATCGGCCGGCTGTTCGCCCGGCCGATAGGCGGTCAAAGCGCGCACGGATCGTTTAATATAGGCAGACATAGCTATTCAATCGCCGCGGCCGGCGCGAGCAGTCTTCTTGCCAGCAAAGCGCAGGCGCGCCGAACGGGCATGGGCATCCAATCCTTCCACCCGGCCAAATTCCTCGATGGTTGGTAAAACTGCTTGCAAGCCAGCCTTGCTAAAAACGATCACGCTGGAACGCTTGCGAAAATCATCGCTGGTCAAGCCGGAAAACATGGCCGCCGTGCCGCCGGTGGGCAAGACGTGGCTCGGGCCAGCCACGAAATCACCTACACATTCCGGGGTATATGCGCCCACAAAAATCGCTCCAGCATTCTTTACCTTAGTCAGCCAACGCCGCGGCTGGCGCACTATGAGCTCCAAATGCTCAGGCGCGAAACGATTGCACAATTCCATGCCGTCATGAAGATCGCGCACCACCACCAACAGCGTGCCTTGCTGCAGCACCCGCCTAATGGCGCGCCAACGACTCAAGCTGCGCGCCTGCCGCAACAGGGTCGAACGCACCTGTTGGGCCAAGCTCAGTGAAGTGGTAACCAATAAACATTTTTCATGGCCAGTACCATGTTCGGCCTGCGAAAGCAGATCAGCTGCCACCAGCTCCGCCGAAGCGCTGGCGTCGGCCAATATAGCGATCTCGCTAGGGCCGGCCACAAGATCCAAGGCTACATCGCCATAGACACAACGTTTGGCTGCGGTCACATAAGGACCGCCCGGGCCAACAATTTTTTGGGCCGGCCGGATCGTGGCTGTTCCGTAGGCCATGGCAGCAATAGCTTGAATGCCACCTATCTTGTATATTTCTGTGGCTCCCGCCAATTCCAGGGCGTAAAGCAAATAAGGGTCCAGCTGGCGAGAAGGACCTACTGGCGAACAAGCCATGATCGCTGGCACGCCGGCAACCTGAGCCAAGCTAACCGTCATCAAAGCCGAGGATACTAGCGGGGCGCTGCCACCGGGAATATACACGCCAACGCGATCCAGCGGCGTAAAGCGCTCCCCCAGCATTCCTGCCTGCGGGGCTGGGATAAGCCAATCCTGGCTAAGGCCGGCCTGAGCAAAGGCCTTAATGCGCTGATGAGCCTGCTTAGCGGCTAGCTTAAATTTCGCATCGACCTGACTGCGCGCCGCCCGTAATTCCGCCGCTTGCACTCGAAATTGACTGGGCGCCAAAACGACGCCATCGAATCTTTTAATGTATTTTGCCAGCGCTGGATCGCCAGCAGTTTTAATCTCGGCCAACACGCGCCGCGCCAGCTTATCGGCGGCGGCGTCGATCGCTGGCCGTTCCAGAAAAGCTTTTAGCAGTGGCGCGGAGCGCCGCGCCGCGCAATTAATTATTTTTATTGTTACGGATTTTTCTTGTTGCATAAACCATGCTTTACTAGCTGAACTGCTCCTGCTTTGCAACTTTCTTTTGCTGGTTAGAGCCGACCATCAAAATAAACCACAACGCGACCCTGGCTAGGTCCGGGCGGCTGGATTTGGCCGCCCTGATACAAATTCTTAAGCAGCTCTACGCCCAGGGCGCCAACGGGCGTTGGCGCATCCAACAAAACATGATTGATCCTGCCCTGCTCATCGCTTTGGATATCTAGCGTCAAGACCCAAGGAAGCCCGGCTTGCAGCCAAGCCTGCCAGGACCAGCCCGGCAGCGTGATGGTTTTACCCGCCAAGCCGCCCTGGTATTCAATGATCAGGCCGCCGGGCCTGGCGGACGGCCCGGACACAAATGCAGGCGCCAGCAGCTGGCTGGTGGATTTTTCCATGCCAGGCATGTCATAGCTCTCCCATTGATCGGCTAGGTCGAACGCCAGCGGCCAAGCCGCTGGCCGCCCAGCTAGCCTGGTCGGGCCGGTTAAGGCTGGCGCTGGCAAGTTTAACGGCGGCGAGAGCGCTGGCATGGCCTGAGCATTGGTTGGCAGCAGCGTCGCCCCGCGCGCTAAAGCTATCAGCGCCGGAGACCTAACCGCCCTTAATTCATAGTTGGCCGCCGCAGCCTCATCTCCCCAGCTCAGCAAGCGAACGTGCGGAGCGCGCGGCTGTGGTCCAGGCGCTCCCACTGAATTCTGTGTAACCCAAACCAGGGCGCCCAGCAGACCAAACAAGCCCAGGAGGCCGGCCAAGGCCCAGCTTAGCCATGAATTTTCTAAGCGTCTCCACAAGCTGCTCATGGCACAATCTCTTCGCCAAAAGAGGGATGCACCGCCAGGTTGATTTGCTTGCAGCCCAGCGCCGCCGCTATATTCATAGCGCGAATAACGGTTTCATAGGAAACATCTTTATCAGCCTCAATGGTCAAAGTTAAATCTTCATTAAGCTCTATGGCTTGGCTCAAAGCCAATCCGAGACTGTCCAGGGCTATGCGTTCGTCGTTAAAAAATATCTGCCCCACGCGCGTGACAGTCACCACCGCCTGGCCATAAGGCGCGCCGGCCGCGAAGGCCGCCACCGGCAGTTGAACCAACAGGCCGGGCTGCAGTACAATCCGCGAGCCCCAGATTATGAAAAGAAAGATCAATAAGATGACATTCAACAAGGCTATCAGCGGCAGCGGACCTTGATATAAACGATAGCGGGTCTGATATCTGGGCCAGCGCTCCGCGGCTGGCGACCGCTCCGGCCAGCGGCCCAGCAGAACGCGCCACAGAATGCCGCCACCTGATAAATTGAAACTTGGTCCTGAGAAAGCTGCCATAGACTACACCTTTAACGCAAAGTATCCGGCGCCGGATCCGGATGGCTGTTGATGGCGCCAGTGGCTTGCGCCGGCCGCCGGGCCGCGCAAGATAAGCTTGCGAAAAAGGCGCTGATTTCGCCGGCGGCGCGTTTCATATCCAAGGCTATGGCGTCGATCTTAATAACCAAAAAGTTATAGCTGACATAAGACAAGATGGCTACGCCAAGGCCGGCCGCCGTAGCAATGAGCGCTTGCCAAAGGCCGCCAGCCAAGTCTCCTGCCTGGACCAAGGGTGCTTTTTGTTCAACCAAGATAGCTATTTTTATCAGACCCAGCACCGTGCCTAACAGGCCCAACAGCGGCGCCACTTGAGCCACTGTTGCCAATACGCCCAAACGGCGTTCCAGCAGCGCTATTTCCGTCATGGCGGTGCTATCAATGGCCTGGGCGATCTGCTGACGATCTTGGTCGTAGCGCTGAATCGCCGCGCGGACCATGCGGGCCACCGGGCCGGGAGTTTCTTCACAAATGCTCAAGGCCTCTTTGACGTTTCGACGTTCCATGATATTGCAAACGCCGCGGACAAAGTCCTCTGACTTGATTTTAATACGGTGGACCTGAAAGAGGCGTTCTAGAAACACCACCAGGGCCAATATGGCGCCAGCTACAATCAGCCACAGCACTACTCCGCCATCTAAGATAGCAGTGAACATAGGATCAAACCTTCCTTTATAAGCTGATCGGCCCAACCCTGCCTGGCCGACTGTTTAGGCTATAAAATGGCATGCGCCGCCGGGCAAGACAAGCGAAAACCTAGCCGGCCGGCCTTGGGCCCTGCTAGCCGCTGAGTATATATTCTAATATTCTGCAGAATGTTAGAATATTATGAGCTGCGTACGAAAACCTCAGCTGCCCCTATCAAGGCTGAAAAGATCCTCTATGAGCCTAAAAAAAATAGCGCGCCAGCAAAGCGGCTTTGTAGGGATAGACCTTCAGGCCAAGGCTATTTAAGTCGCGCCGCCATTGCCCTGATCTGGGCTGTCAGGACAGCCTTATCTTCAGAAATCGGATCAAATGGGAACAAGCGCCAGACCACAACCCATTCAGCTGTGCCGCCAGGCGGAATTTCAAAATAGGGACTCAGCGGCTCAAGCTCAATGCGATTATCGGCAAAGTAGAAGATGTTGTTGATGCGCTGGCCCCGGGGATATTCTTGCTCAGGCCAAATCTTGAAGCTGATGCCAAAGAAAATGTTATTGACGATAGCCGCGGTCCAGCCTTGATCCGCATCCAGCCCGATCCCCTGGCCCTGGCCATGCGGCCGCAGAAGCAACAGACCATTGATCACCAGGGGATTGCCATCAACAGGCTGACCGGGCAGATAACTGTTAGCGACATTGCCGGCCCATCCATTGGGGCCGTAATTGCTGTTCGCCCTTACCGGCGCGACTGCCAGATTATCTGCGCCGGGAACTAGGGTGCGTTCCCAAAAACTCCATTTGGCCGCGGTTGGCCGCAAGTTCGTGATGCTGCGCTTGATGGTCAGCAGAGGGTTTTTAGGATCAAGAATAAATTCCTTCTCCATAGCTATACCGGCCTGCTGATTATCGCGCGAGCGGCATTTAAGCCGACCGGGCGCACTTTCGATAACGCTATAACGACCCAGCCAGATATGCGCCAACTGGCTGCCGCCATCCGGAGAAATCGTATCCGGGGCCGAGCCATCCCAGGGCATCCAATTGGCCTCGCCAGTTAGAGTCTGGCCATCGACATTTTTATCAACCAATAGCACATTGGTGCCTTGCAGAGAAAACTCAATAACTCGGGCACCAGCCGCGGGCGCGATCACCACTTGCGTTTGCTGGTTACTCAGCACACAGCAATCAGCCCAACCCCGATATGGCTTTTCGTTATTTGGCATGTCCCTCTCTCTCGGCGCGGCGCCACAAGCTAGCGCGCTACTAAACAATAAGATAATTAATGATCGCTTGATTTTTGCTCCCAGCATATGGTAAATCCTATCCGCTGCAGCAGCTTGCGCTTGGCGGCAAACTATACCCGGCGGGCTGCAGAAAACCACTCTAAATTAATTTTGATAAGAGGCGCCTGGGTGGCGGAATGGCAGACGCAACGGACTTAAAATCCGTTGACCGTAAGGTCGTATGGGTTCGACTCCCATCCCAGGCATTCATATCAACAAAAAAAACAAGGCGCCCCATGCGAGGCGCCTTGTTTGTAATTTCCCTTAAAAGAGCTAAGCTTAGCGACGATCGCGGCCAAAATCACGTTTGCCGCGGCCACCACCAAAATCTCCGCGCGGGCGTTCCTCGCGGGGACGCGCTTCGTTAACCGTCAGGGCGCGGCCTTTTAAGTCCTTGCCGTTATACTCGGCAATGGCTTTATTAGCCTCTTCCTGCGAGCTCATTTCCACGAAGGCGAATCCGCGGGATTTATTGGTGAACTTGTCTACGATCAGATTGCAGCTGACCACATTGCCGGCCTTGGAGAACAAATCCAATACGTCCCCCTCGGTGGCTTCGAACGACAGGTTTCCGACATACAGTTTAGTACCCATCTTTATTTTCCTTTGGCAGGGCAGGATAGACCATCTCTATGACTGTTCCCGACTCGTTCGGGTTTCAGATCGTCAGCGAGCACGAGGCTCGACCGACAACCTACCATCTCACGAACTCACATCCCACACTGCTGCAACACACTATAGCAAAGCGAAGTTACATTACAACAGAAATTTTTATTTTTTTTAAATACTTATCTAGGCGCGGGATAGGCTAGCCTTAATGGCCGCGCTCCGCCGCAACAAGGCTTGACAAACCCTCCATAATCTTGAAGCATAAAAGCTGATCCCACTCAGGCGGCCGCACCGGCCGCAACCTGAACAAAAGCTTGGAGCCGCGCTGATGAAGCTGGAGCGTTGGTTTAATCTAACTGAGAACAAAACCAGCCTGCGCACCGAATTGCTGGCCGGGCTGACCACCTTCCTGACCATGGCCTATATCATCTTTGTCCAGCCGGCAATTTTGAGCACTGATTTTACTGGCCAGCCCACCGGATTGGATTTCAACGCCGTGCTATTAGCCACTTGTCTAGCCTCGGCCATCGGCACAACCCTGATGGCGCTGCTGGCGCGTTATCCCATCGCCCTGGCTCCGGGCATGG
>CAYUHK010000006.1:0-72584 GCA_964444425.1 uncultured Verrucomicrobiota bacterium | reverse complement strand
GATCATCTCGGCGGCGCTGAAAATCTTCATAGTTATCCAGCAGATACTGATCATAAAAAAGTTTAAGAAACTGGAAGACAAGTTCGCCTGGATCGTCCTTAAGATCGTCACTAATATAAGCTTCCAGCAAGGGTTCCAGAGAGCTCCAGACGCGCCGCGCCGGCACTGGCAAAGCCTCGCTTAATCCTCGCCTTTGCGCTGAATCGCCGCTCACAAAGCGTTGCCCCAGACCCTTCCATAGCCGCGCCGCGGTTCGCGGGCCCACGCCCGGCAGGAGCTCCAGCAAACGCATGAAGGCCATTTCATCGCCAGGATTATGCAGCAGGCGCAGCAAGGCGCAGGCATCCTTGATATGGGCCTGTTCAAAAAATCTGACCCCGGATGTCACCACGTAGGGAATGCGTTCAGCCGCCAAAAGCAGCTGCAGCTCGAGGGCATGATGATGAGCCCGATAGAGCACGGCCATATCCTGCCAGGCATAGCCAGCCCGCCGCAGCCGCTGAGCCTGCTCTATGAGATAGCGCGCCTGGTGGCCGCCATCACGTAGCAGAGCCATGATCGGCTTCTGATGCGCTGGGCGAGTGGCCCGCAGCTCTTTTTGAAATTGGCGCGGGTTATTGGCTATGCAGATGTTGGCCACCGTCAAGATTTCGGGCGTGCTGCGATAGTTGGTTACCAATTTGAAATGTTGAGCATCCGGATAACGCTTCGGGAAAGTCATGATATTACGATAGTCCGCGCCGCGCCAGGAGTAGATGCTTTGAAAATCGTCGCCCACCACCAGTAAATTGCGATGGCCGGCGGCGATCAGATCCACCCAATCGGCCTGGATCGGATTGGTGTCCTGATATTCATCCACCAACACATATTGAAACTGCTCTTGATAATGCGCCAGAACCTCGCCATGTTCCTGGAAGAGTTTCAGACCATTGATCAGCAGATCGTCGAAATCCATGGCATTTTGATCGTGTTTCTTCTTCTCATAAGCCTGGTGCACCCGCAGTACGTCAGCAACGTCGATGGGATGATTGGCGTAACGCTGCTCCAGCGCGGCCCGCAGCTCTTGGCGCCGGTTGAGCGCTCCGCTGAAAAGGGCATTTAAGACATCGGCCTTGGGAAAATCCTTGCCCTTGAGGCCTAAGGTTTCCAGGCAGGCGCGAATCATGGCCCGGCTGTCATCCTGATCCAGGATGGTGAAATCTAATCCGTAGCCTAAACGCTGAGCCTGCCGACGCAGGATGCGATTGGCCATATGATGAAAGGTGCCGCCCCACAGACCCCCGACACTGCGACCCACCAGCCCCTGAGCCCGTTCAAGCATTTCCCGCGCCGCCCGATTGGTGAAGGTCAAGAGCAATATCCGTTGCGGATTGATCCCCTTCTCAACCAAGTGCGCCACACGGTAAACCAAGGTCTGAGTCTTGCCGGTGCCGGCGGCCGCCAGCACGAATAAGGGGCCATCCGACGCCAGCACGGCGGCGCGCTGCTCCGGGTTCAAGGCCTTGGCGTAATCAATGGCCCGGCCTAGCTTAAGCTGTTGCGCCATGCTTGCGCTCCGCTGTTGCTGAAGTTTCTAGTAATCCCTTGGACTGCACCAAAGACCAAGCCACCAAGGTTTTAGCATCGTGAATCTCATCGGCAGCCAATAGGGCTTCGAATTCCTGGCGACTTAATAACTCGCTCCGCAACAATTCGTCCTGATCCAAGCACGGCGCCGCCGGCTGGCCACTCAATTCCGCGAAAAAGAGCTCTAGGCGCTCGCCACAAAAACCCGGCGCCGGATAAATAAACCCCAACGGAATCAATTTATGCACGGCGTAGCCTGTCTCCTCCTTAATTTCCCGAAGGGCGCAAGCGGCGGGGGTCTCGCCTAGGTCTAAAGTGCCGGCAACTATTTCCAACAATGCGCTTTCGATCGCTTTGCGAAACTGGCGCACGAAGAGATAACGACCATCCGGCGCCATGGCCCAAACCGCCACCGCGCCCGGGTGGCGAACGATCTCGCGGCGCGCGTGGCGACCATTCTCCAGCTCAACCTCCAGCAGATCGAGCTTGAGCAGACGGCCGTCAAAGGCCCGGCGGGAATGGATGGTCGGCTCGTTCATCGCTGGGCATAGATCGTGGCATAATATTGCTGATAGGCGCCATTGCGGACACGCTGCCACCAAGCGCGGTTGGCCTGATACCAAGCAACGGTTTTCACTAAAGCGGTTGCGAAATCCAAGCGCGGCTGCCAGCCCAGCTGACTGGTTATCTTGGCGCTATCCATAGCGTAACGCCGATCATGACCGGGCCGATCGGCGACATGCTGAATCAGCGTTTCCGGCTTTTTCAGCAGCTTAAGAATCTGGCGCACGACGGTTAGATTCGGAACATCATGGCTGCCACCGATATTATAGATCTGACCGTTCTGACCCTGACGCAGCACCAGGTCAATGGCGCGGCAATGATCCTCAACAAAAATCCAATCGCGCACCTGTAACCCATCGCCATATACCGGCAAGGGTTTATCCTCCAAGGCATTGATGATCATCAAGGGAATCAGCTTTTCGGGAAACTGATAAGGACCAAAGTTGTTGGAGCAGCGCGTGATCACCACATCTAAATCATGCGAACAGCCGGCCGCGCGGACCAAGAAATCCGAGGCCGCCTTGGTGGCCGCGTAAGGGTTATTGGGCTGAATCGGAGAGGTTTCGGTAAAGCGGCCGTGCGGCCCTAGGCTACCATAAACCTCGTCGGTCGAGACATGCACAAAGCGGCGCACAGGCTGGGCACGAGCAGCATCCAACAGAAGTTGCGTACCCAAGACGTTAGTCATAATAAAGGCCTGAGCCCCTAAATGTAGACTGCGATCCACATGGCTCTCGGCCGCGAAATGTACTACTGCGTCAAAGGATTGTTGAGCGAAAATAGCCGCCACATCCGAGGCGCAGGCGATATCGCCTTTGCGAAAGAGGTAACGCGGATTCTTTTCCAAAGCGGCCAGGTTTTCCAGATTGCCGGCGTAAGTCAAAGCATCAAAATTTACTATCTCTACGTCGGCATGCTCAGCCAGCATGTAATGAATGAAATTGCTGCCGATAAAACCGGCTCCGCCTGTTACTAATAAACGCATCTTATTCTAAAACCTATGAATTTATAGTCGTTGTCAAAGCTGAGCGCCATGCTATAATAGCTCCTGTAATTTGCCAAGGTTTAATATATCCAACCAGGCCGCGCAGCGGCCTGGTTGGAGCTCAATTATGCTTATAAAAACAATACATGCTTGCTGCGTCTATCTCCTGTTGGGGCTAACCGCCAGCCTGGCCGCGCTCAACTCCAGCGCCAATGACTTTGAACGTTATCGTGTGATTCTTGAGCGCCAGCCCTTCGGGGAAATAGTCCCGGATGAGTCTGCCGACTTCAATGCCGTCAGCGCCGCCAACGACTCGTTAACCAGAGAGCTGGAAATGCGCGCCATCATTGACGATGGCGACAATCTTTTACGAGTGGGTTTCCTGGATAAACAAA
The DNA here is from genome assembly GCA_964444425.1 of uncultured Verrucomicrobiota bacterium. Lineage (GTDB taxonomy): Bacteria > Verrucomicrobiota > Kiritimatiellia > JAAZAB01 > JAAZAB01 > CAYUHK01. Next base: position 69,074 of record CAYUHK010000006.1, on the reverse strand, counting down.
GCAATAAAACTTTTTACTTGGCCATCGGCGAAACCAACGAAAACTATGAACTGCTCTCAGTTGATTACGATAGTGAAGAGGCCGTGCTCCGTCGCGGAACCGAATCCTCGCTCTTCACCTTGAAGCCTAATCAAAACCAGTCCCCCGCGACGCCAACCGCCCTGGCCGCAGCCAGCTCCGCCGCGCTCTTGAACGCACCTCTTGCTGAAACCGAGCGTTCTCAACAGCAGTCCTTCGCGCCCTTTCCCTTGCCCGATGCCAAAAAGCCTTTTTTCTCGGACATTAAGAAACAAGGCTTTTCGCCATTTAAACCGATGGGCACCAATACCCCGCTCCCCTTTCGAGCCCAATCCTTCGAAGGCTTCATGAAGGCTCATACCAATATAGGCGCCGGCTTGCCAGGCGCCTTCCGACCCTTCACGCCGGATAGCCGCGGCGACGATAAAGAAGATAGCATTGCCAACTTCCTGCGCACCCAGCCCGAGGGCACCCATCAGTTTGCGCCCTTGACGCCGTTGGAGCCAAGCGCCGAGGCGATAGGCCGTGGCAGCACGATTGAAAGTTTTATGATATCTAACCCCGATCAGGAACAACCGCCCCCACTGCCCTTGCCTGATCTGGAAGATCTAGAAAACCTAACCGAGGAGTGAAGCATCAGCCCCATCGAGAGCGCCAGGGCAGCCGGGTTTGGAGCTCAATACGCAAGAAGGCTGTTGGCCTGCTGTTTCCATGTCTAATAATAAAAATATAGCGCAACCCATACCAAACTCAATGTCTGATCAAGCGCCGGGAGTTTCCGTTGTCATCCCCTGCCTGAACGAGGCCGCCTCCATCGGCCAAGTCATTGAAAAAATCCGCCGCGGCCTAGCTAAACTTAATCTGCCAGGCGCGGACGAAGACATCATCGTGGTGGATAACGGCTCCACCGATGATTCCGCCCAGATCGCCCGTCAACACGGCGCACGCGTCTTGATCGAAAATCATCGTGGCTATGGCTCGGCCCTGCGCAAGGGCTTTGATAACGCACGCCACGCAATCATCGTCATGGGCGATGGCGACCTAACCTACGATTTCGAAGCCCTCGACGAACTGGTTAAACCTATCCTCGCCGGCCAGGCCGATTTCGTCATCGGCAATCGCATGAAGAGCATCCGCCCGGGAGCCATGCCCGCCCTACACCGCTACATCGGCAATCCCTTGTTATCCTTTACGCTCCGTCTGATGTTTCGATCTTCAGCCGTACATGATGCTCATTGCGGCCTGCGCGCCATAACCCGCAGCGCCTATCAGCAGCTGCGTTGTGTCACCACCGGCATGGAATTTGCCAGCGAAATGGTTGTGCGAGCCATTCGTTGCCGCCTGCGCATAGCCCAACGCGATATCGTCTACCATCCGCGGGTGGGCGATTCCAAGCTGAATTCCTTCCGCGATGGCTGGCGCCACTTGCGCTTCATGATCTTGCACAGCCCCACTCTCATGCTATTGATTCCCGGATTGATCTGCTGGACCCTGGGCCTGGCCATAACCCTGCCGCTAGCCTTTGGCCCCATCGTCTTCAATTACCGGGTCGTGGATATTCACTGCATGTTGATTGGCGGCATTTTAAACATCATCAGCATACAGGTCATCACCATCGGTTTGCTGGCCAAGGCCTATGGGCACCTCTCAGGCTTGCAAGATGACGTGGTGATAGCCTGGTTCTACCGTTGGTTTACCTTCGATAAGGCCATCGTCGTTGCTGGCGTCGCCATCCTCATCGGCCTGATCATTACCTTGAAGGTGCTGATCGAATGGTTCGTTAGTGGGTTCGGCGCCCTTAATCAACAGCGCCTGTTATTCTTCGCCGTGCTCTGCCTGGTTAACGGCGTTCAGATCGGCGCGGCTTCATTCCTGTTCAGCATCATGGCCTTGCCGCGGCATTTAAATAATTTGCCGCCCGCTATTCAGGATACCGGAATCACCGATACATGAAACCCGCTTCAGAGCCCGGGGCGCCACGCATCTCTGTAGTGATCCCGGTGTTAAATGCCGCAGCCTATTTGCCGGCTTTGCTGGAGGCCATCTTTGCCCAGAAGCCGACGCCGCCCCAGGAAGTGCTGCTGGTTGATTCTCTTTCCACCGATAACACCCGCAGCATCGGACGCTCCTACCCCAATGTCCAAATAGTTTCCATTGCGCGTTTCTCGCACGGCGGCGCGCGCAATCTCGGAGTCCGTGAATCCGCCGGCGATATCCTTGTCTTCCTTACCCAAGACGCCTTGCCCAATAATGAGCATTGGCTGGCCAACTTGCTGCAGCCCTTCGCCGATCCTCAAGTGGGCGCCGCCTACTCCCGCCAGATCCCGCGCGCGGATGCCCCGCCCACCGAGCGCTTTTTTCTGGGTTACCATTTTCCAGCAGATCGGCCGGCCCGCCGCCAAAAGAACGCCGCCGAGCCCCTGGCCTTAACTGATGTGTTTTTTTCTAACGTTAGCGCCGCGATCCGCCGCGAGTTCCTACTGCGTTTCCCTTTCGATGAAACCTTGATCATGAGCGAAGATCAGCTCTTCGCTAAACGTTTGCTGGCAGCTGGCTATGCGCTGGTCTACCAGCCTAGCTCCCAGGTGATTCATTCCCACCGCTATTCGCTGAAAACAGCGCTGCGCCGTTACTTCGACAGCGTTTACTCGCTCACAGTTATCTTCCCCAATCACGATATCAAGACCAGCGCCGCTATGGGCTGGCGTTACCTTAAACAGGAGTTCGCTTACGTCTGCAAACGTCACCCCAGCTATATCCCCTACTACTTCCTATATACCCTGGCCAAGGCCAGCGGAACTGTGGCCGGCCATTTTGCCACACACCTGCCGCGACCCTTATTGAAAAAACTTAGCCTGCATAGCTACCACTGGTCGGATCAAGCCACGCCGCTAAAATAGGTTGCCGGCACTTAGCCTTCCTGGGGAGCTAAATAAAATGCGCTACTGCCCCTTGACCGCCAAGCTTGATTCGGGCAATTATCTCAAGGCCGCCAAGCTTTAATAAAAACCCGACCAAACGCCCTCATATAGCCCCTTGCGTTCTTGTAAGCCGCTTCGCTATCAGATATAAATTTACACATGCAAGAACAGCGACCCATGAGCGTTCCGGAACAACAGCCCCCAGCCGCTCCCTGCCCACATTGCCAGATGGCCCGCACGTCCGGGAGCGGCCGCCCACAGCCGGCCACCGATAAATGGACCTGCCCCATGCATCCGGAGGTGGCTCAAGACAAGCCAGGCAGCTGCCCAGCCTGCGGCATGGATCTGGAACCACCCTACACCGGCGCCGCTACGGCCGCGGAAAATGCTATTCTTGGAGCAATGACGCGACGTTTTTGGTTTGCGGCCGCCTTGACCTTGCCGCTGCTGTTTGTAGCCATGGGCGACATGCTAGCACCCCGATTCTTTGCACAATTTTTTACTAAGTCAGGCCGTGCCCTGCTCGAATTGGCCCTGGCCACCCCGGTTTGTCTATGGGCAGCCTGGCCGCTCTACCAGCGCGCCCTTCAATCGCTACGCAATAAAGCGCTCAACATGTTCAGCCTGATTGGCCTCGGCCTGAGCGCAACCTATCTCTATAGCCTTAGCGCCACGCTGTTCCCGAACATATTTCCGGAATCCTTTCGTCTGAACGGTGAAGTCGCCGTCTACTTCGAAGCCGCCAGCGTCATCGTAAGCTTGGTCCTGCTCGGCCAGGTTCTCGAGCTGCGCGCGCGCCGCCGCACCAGCCAGGCCATCAAACAACTCCTGCAAATGCAACCTAAGACGGCCCGGCGCATCGCTGCCGATGGCAGCGAAACAGATATCGCCTTGGCAATGGTGCGCGTGGGAGACCGCCTCCGCGTGCGCCCGGGCGAGCAGGTGCCAGTTGATGGCCTGCTGCTGGAGGGCTTCAGCTCCTTGGATGAATCGACCATGACAGGCGAAGCTATGCCGGTTGATAAACAGCCCGGAGACCGCTTGATCGGCGCAACCGTCAACGGCGCTGGTAGCCTGATCATGCGCGCTGAAAAGATCGCTGGCGAAACCCTGCTCGCCCGCATAATCGCGCTGGTAAGTGCGGCGCAGCGCAGTCGCGCGCCCATTCAAAATATAACCGACCGCGTCGCTCAATGGTTCGTTCCGGCAGTCATCCTTATCGCCGCCGGAACCTTTATTACATGGTCATTTATCGGGCCGGCCCCACGCCTGGCCCATGCCCTGATCAATGCGGTCGCGGTGCTTATCATAGCTTGTCCATGCGCTCTGGGACTGGCCACGCCCATGTCTATCATGGTGGCCAGCGGCCAAGCCGCGCGCATGGGCATTCTCTTTAAAAATGCTGAAGCCATTGAAGTCTTGCGCCGGGTCGATACGCTCGTCGTGGATAAGACCGGCACCCTCACCGAAGGCAAACCTCAGCTGGTTAGCTTGGTGACTGCCGCCGATGTCGGAGAACCCGAGCTCCTGCGGCTGGCGGCCAGCCTTGAACTAGCTAGCGAACACCCCTTGGCCACAGCCATAATAAAAGAGGCCGGCCGCCGCGGAATCGAGTTAACCCAAGCCAAAGATTTTAATGCCATAGCCGGCGCCGGTGCCAGCGGACAGGTTGGTCAACACGCCATCTTGCTGGGCAGTCAGACCTTAATGGATCAGCACGCCATTGCCCTCGGTCAGTTCGCCTCTCAGGCCACCAAGCTGCGCCAGCAAGGTCAAACGGTTATCTTCGCCGCGCGCGACGGGCGGCTGGCTGGAATTATTGGAGTGGCCGATTCAATCAAGGCCAGCGCGGCTCAAGCTATTCGCGCGCTGCAACGCGAGGGCCTGCAGTTGCTGATGCTCACCGGCGACAATGCTACCAGCGCTGCCGCCGTAGCCAGGAGGCTGGCTATTGACGAGGTCATCGCCGAAGTCCTACCCGACCAAAAAGTCGAGGCCATCAAACGCTTACAAGCGGCCGGCCGCGTGGTGGCGATGGCCGGCGATGGCATCAATGATGCGCCGGCCCTATCTCAAGCGCAAATTGGCATTGCGATGGGCACCGGCACCGACCTGGCAATGGAGAGCGCTGATGTTACTCTGATACAAGGAGATCTACTAGCCATCGCTCGGGCGCGGCGCTTGAGCCGGCGCACCATGGCTAACATCAAACAAAACCTATTTTTTGCTTTTGTTTATAACTTTGCTGGTGTTCTTATCGCCGCTGGCGTCCTTTATCCCGTCTGCGGCCTGCTGCTCAGTCCCATGCTAGCCGCGGCGGCGATGAGCTTCAGTTCGCTATCGGTAATCGCCAATGCACTGAGACTGGGGAAGATGTTCAGCTGAGCCGGCTGGCGAGCCTACAGCAATCCCTCAGGCCTGAATCCGATGTTTTACATCAAACAGTCTTAAGCAGCTGCCGTTTAAGCTTTCAAGGCGGCCCAGCTGGCCGCGCCGCCGAGTTGTTCACTAAAAAGTTTTTAGCTGGCCAAGAGCATCGGGATTACGCTCTGACGGGCCCAAGCCTTTTCCCGCCGCTGGGCGGGCTATGGGGTCGGCGCGCGGCCTCTTGATAAAGAGCCAATTCCAGGTCTCTTCGACTCCTTTAGCATTAGCGGCGGCTCTAGCCCATCAGCTTGCTCCGGCCAGCCGCCAGCGCCAGGCTAGTATAATCATCCCTGCTCACATTATATTCCAATATTCTGCAGAATATTAGAATAAGATTAGAGGACGTAATGGGGCGCGGACGACAGCAGGCTTGCTCAAAAAAATCAGCTCCAAGCGGGACCCCCGGCAGGCCTCCCATAGAATGCTTCAACTGAAAGTTTCCCTCTCATCAGCCTTGATTGAATGCTTAAAAAAAAGTTTGACTTCGTGGCCAAATTGATTAGTTATGGCATAACAGATGAATACAAGTCGCTCAAGCGCCCCAAGGGCAAGCATCCTTGAAACCGCACGCGAATTAAGCGTTGCCGGCGCTTTCGATGTGATCGTAGCCGGCGGCGGTATAGCTGGCGTGGCCGCGGCTGTGGGGGCGGCGCGCAATGGAGCCTCGGTCTGCCTCTTAGAAAAAACCTGCGCCCTGGGCGGCCTGGCCACCCTCGGCAATGTTACCGTTTGGCTGCCCCTTTGCGATGGTCGCGGTCGCCAGATCATCGGCGGCTTGCCCGAAGAACTCTTGAAGCTATCAGTAGCCGATCTGCAGCATCCCAACCATTCAGCACATTTCATTGGGATTCCAGCATGCTGGCTGCCCGGCGGCGATCAGCAGGAACGCCGGCGGCAGCGCTACCAAGTGCAATTCAATCCGGCCAGCTATTTACTGGCTCTGGAGCAATTCATAATCCAGGCTGGAGTAAAATTGCTTTATGATACCCGCGTTTGCGCCGTCCAGCGCACCAAACAACGCATCAGCCATCTGCTAGTAGAAAACAAGAGCGGACGGACGGCGCTGGCTGGCCAAGTGATGATCGATGCCAGCGGTGACGCCGACCTGTGTTTTCTGGCAGGCGAGCCAACCGCCAGCTACGACGCCAATGTGCTGGCCGGCTGGTTCTACTATCTGCAGGACAACGTCCTGTGCCTGCAGTCCCTCTCTAATGACTATAATCCCGCTAATGCTCAGGGCCCCTTCTATCGGGGCGATAACGCCGAAGAGACTACCGCCCAGATCCTGGGAACGCGCGCGCTGATCAGCCGCAGCCTAGCCGAACTGCGCGCCCAGTCAGCCGCTCAGGACATCCAGATAATTCAGCTGCCCACCCTGCCCTGCTTCCGCATGACCAGGCGCCTAGCTGGCGCAAATGCATTAAACGAAAAAGATAAGCACCGTTGGTTGGATGATACGGTAGGCCTGACTGGCGACTGGCGTCAGCGCGGGCCAGTTTACTCCATTCCCTGGCGCGCGCTGAGTGGAGTCAACAATCAAAATCTGCTCGTGGCCGGGCGCTGCATTTCCGTCGACACCACTGTTTGGGATATAACCAGGGCCATTCCTACCTGCGCCCTAACCGGCACGGTGGCGGGCGTGGCCGCGGCCATGGCGGCGCACCAGAGCCAAGGCAATACCCAGGCGCTGGCCGTGGCCGATTTACAAGAACGCTTGATAAAGCAAGGTTTTCTATTAGACCCAAATTTAGTTAAGCCCGGCAACGAAACCGGCGGCACGGAAGAAACGCCCCTGCTCTAAGCAGATCTAAGCGGAGCTTGCTGCTATGATCTTAGCAATGCGCTTGACAAATCAGATCAGTGCGCTAGCCCCACAAACAATCCGGCTTAAGCTGGCCGCGGTCACCTCTGAAAAAGAGGATCTGCTCCACAGCGAGCGGCAGCAACTCACGACCGATCGGCGGGGGAGCGACTTATTGCTGATACAGCACAAGGAGGCCAAATGAAAACATTGATCAAGCGCGTCTATGAGCCGGTGGCAGCGACGGACGGCCAACGCATTCTGGTAGATCGTTTATGGCCTAGAGGGCTAGCCAAGACTAAAATAGATTTATGGCTTAAGGAAGTAGCGCCTTCGAATGAGCTGCGGAAATGGTTTGGACATGCCCCGGAAAAATGGGCGGGCTTCCAGAAAAAATACCAACAAGAGCTTAAAGACAATCCCGCCCTTAAGCAACTGCGCACCGCCGCCAAACGCGGCAAGGTGACCTTGCTTTTTGCGGCAAAAAACGAGGCTTTTAACAACGCGGTAGCCCTGCAAAAAATATTATCCCAAGATCCCGACTAGCGCCCGACTGCCGCCCAAACACCGGAAAAACCTTTGCAGATTTACCGAAATATTGTTAAATAAATTAAAACAAACTTTAATAAGAAGACAGCGAGAATTTTAAGCAGCTTTGATCGCCTAAGGCATTAACGCCACAGCTTGTGGCATCCAGAAACAACAGCTCACTCGAAGATTTACTGCCGCCATGGCGGCAGTGACTAAGCAGGTTCTGGAAAGCGATAAAGCAGCCTCTAGAAAGGAATCAGCTATGCGACCTCGACCGATCCGCGATGGCATTGAATGGCTGGGTGCGGTTGACTGGAACCGGCGCCTTTTCGACGCGCTGATTCCTCTGCCGGACGGCACCAGCTACAACGCCTATCTCGTGCGCGGCTCGCGCGCAACCGCTCTGCTCGATACGGTGGATCCAACCATGGAACACATCTTGATGCAGCAGCTCGCCGAGGTAGATAAGCTCGACTATCTTGTTTCTCAGCACGCCGAACAAGATCATGCCGGAGCGATCGCCAGCGTCCTCAAACGCCATCCCAACGCCACCCTGATCTGCACTCCCAAAGGCAAGCAAATCCTGATGGATCATCTTGACCTGCCTGAGCAGCGCATCCAAACAGTTGTCGATGGCGAAACGCTTTCGCTGGGCGATAAAACTCTGCGTTTCATCCACACCCCCTGGGTGCATTGGCCCGAAACCATGGTTACACATGTTCCGGAGCAGCGCATTTTGTTCTCATGCGATTTCCTCGGCTCTCATTGGGCCAGCACCGATCTATACGCCGGCGATAACCCCCAGATCCTGGAAGCCGCCAAACGCTATTATGCCGAGATCATGATGCCTTTTCGTAAGCCGATTCAAAACAACCTAAAAAAGGTGCGCGAGTGTCCTTGCGACCTGATCGCTCCCAGTCACGGCCCGATCCACAACAACCCTGAATTAATTTTGTCTGCCTACGAAGATTGGGTTTCGGAACGCCTAGCGAATCTGGTGGTCCTGCCCTATGTATCCATGCACGGCAGCACCGCGTTGATGGTCGACGCCCTGGTGGCCGCCCTGACGGAACGAGAGATCAGGGTCCAAAAGTTCGAGCTCACCAGCACCGACCTGGGCAAGCTGGCCATGGCGCTGGTTGATGCCGCCACCATCGTGATCGGCACTCCGACTGTGCATGTCGGTCCTCATCCCAGCGTCTATGCCGCCACCCATTTGGCAAATTTGCTTCGCCCCAAGCTCAAATATGCTGCAGTCATTGGATCGTATGGCTGGGGCAGCAAGGCGCTGGAACAGCTTGCCGCCTTGATACCTAATCTCAAGGTGGAAATGCTGGGGACGGTATTTTGTCAGGGGCTGCCGCGGGCGGCCACCCTTGCCGAGCTGCAAACCTTAGCTAATAAAATCCAGGCGAGCCACGCCGCCAGCGGCATCAGTGGCTAGTTCAGATCAATTGCCGGCCGAGCCGGCGCAGGCGGATGAGCGCGGCGCGTATTACGAGCGGATGCCCTGATGGAGATGGCTAGCAGCCCACCGAGCAGGCCATAGCCCAAACATAATGGAGCCAGCCATGCTGGGCTTGGAAAGGTCGGGTGCAGCTCTGCTAAACGCCGCATTATCTCCATCGGCGCCAATGTGTAAGCCCACCGCGGCGCGCCAATAAAAAAAGTTCCATAAAACTCTGTTATTATAAATACGCTTCCTAAAGTTATCAGCAAAGCCTTCTCGAGCAAGCGGCCCCAACCGCCGGCCGCTTGCAAGGTTAATGCCAAGAATGGCAAAAAGGCCGGCATGGCGTAGTAAGCTGGCGTCAAAATGCTGCCATAGGCAGCTCGACAAGATAAAGCGTGCAGATAGGCTCCCGCAAAGGTCAATAGCGTGGCAGCCAATCCCAAGGCTATCAAGGGCCCAGCGCCGAGCAGCTGGCGCTGGCCCGGGCGGCCCAAACGCAGCAACCCAAAGGCCGCGCCAGCCCAACAAGCCAGAACACAGCCACAATAAATACGCCGCAAAATAAGCGCTGGCTGCAAAAAGAGCCAGCCACTCGTCCACAAATTATCGCGAATCATCCTAATAATAAAAAATTCGTTTAGATCGGAAAATCTGGCAGCTGTTATTATCGCGGCGAATCCTTGCTGGGCCGCGATCAGGCGCATGCCTTCCTGTCCGGGAATAGCCTGGCCATACAAGGCCAGGTTGTTCAAAAATTGAGGCAGCGCGACCGCCATAAAAGCGGTCAAGCTAAGGGCCAAGGCCATTAACGCGAGCGGTCCGCTCAGGCGGCCGTTCAAAAAGAGCCAGCTCATGTAAACCAAAGTTACCAATAACCAAACAGCCGCGGAAGCGCGCACTAACATCCCCAAGCCCAGCAAGGCTCCCAGCAGCAACGCACTAACGGCCACACCTGCCGGCCGCTGTCGCGGGAAAGCGGCTAGCCCGGCAAAGGCCGCGGCGCTTATCAACAAAGCCAAGCCATCGCTGGATATGCGCGCCGCGTAGACCAGATACATGGGAGCCAAGCTGACAACCAATGCCACGGCCCTGGCATGATGGGAAGTCGCGAATAGGCGCCGCAAAGGCCAGACATAGAGCATCACCGAAAATGCTGCCAAGGCCAGATTGATGAGGCGCAAGGCGTAGACCGCCGGCCGAAAGCCCCAAATCTGTTTCAGATTAACAAACAAGCTGGCAAACAATTTATAATAAAGAGGGGGGTGAAAAGCAGCGCTGAGCATAACCGCCGACCGATAGTCCGGCGCCGGCGGCGTCCCGGCCGACCAAAAATGCTTATAGCGTCTGGCGCCGATCTCCTTGAGTTGTTGCCAACCATAATCGGAATGCGGATTAGCAACTAGATCAGCATAGAGCGAGAAGGGAATTTGCGCGGTGCCATAGCGTGGCTGCTGTCCTTGTTCGTTAACAAACACGAGGTAGGCAATATGCTGGTGTTCGTCGAACCCTTCCAGCGGCGGATAGACGCTTAACAAAATAAGGCCTCGCAAAAAAAACAGCAAGCCCAGCGCCCCACAGAAGGCCCCCCAGGAGGGCCAAGCCCAGCCCTGCCAACGATCAACCACACGGTCAGCAGCCTTGCGGCCGACCGACCAGGCCAAGCGCAGCGGCCGCCTGAACCCAATTGCCAGCACAAGGGTTCCCAGGCCTAGCAGCAGCTTGACCAGTTTAGCTCGCTGAGCTTTGCGCAGCTGGCGAGCTTCCGGCGAAGCCCTGAGCACCTGGATAAGCCATTGCTCATTTTCGCCATCCTGCAACAAAGCTCGGGTATAGGTTTCCAGTCCGCCGGGATCGGGCTGGCGCCGCAAAATATGCTGATAATGTTTCTCGATAAGGGCCTGGGTGGCGGCAACCTCAGCTGCTGCTAACGCCGCGCCCGGCGGCGCGGCAGCGGCCGCCCAGGCCAGACTGCCCAAAAACATAAGCAGCGCTAGTGTCCACGGCGCAGCCTGGTTATGCCAATAAGCCAAGATCATTTTAAGGCCTGGTTCCATTTAGCTACTGACCCGGCCGCGGCGTTGGGCGCTGCATCAGCTTAGATTTTTCCCAGGCACCAGGCGCATCCGCGTGCAGGATCAAGAAAGCCTGCAACTCCTTGGGGGTGGCGGTTAAAATAATAATGGAGTCGCGCTGCTCATGTTTAAGAGCGGCTGGATTGGCTTGCAGCTCTTGCTTGAGCCAATCAGGCTTCAACAGCTCCATTTGGATACCTGCGTCATCTTGCCGCAGACGCAGGAAGGTATGCACTGGCAGCCAATGATAATTATAGTAGGAGTTATGAGGCGTTTTCAGATCGGCTGGATAAAGATCCAGAAAACGATGTTCGCCCACTTGCAGCAGGTGCGCGATGAACTCGCCCGACTTAGCCTGCTCGTCAAGATAAATAAAGCTATAAGCCTGCTCGCCACGCGGACGAAAGATCCAGGTCTCCTGGCCAGCTTGATCGGTCCAACAGCCCAGCAGCTGGGGGTCGAAAATAAGATCATCTGCGCTATAAAGCGGATGCAAGGATTGCACGCATCCGGCCAAGGCCAGAAGGAACGCGCCAGCCAAGCTTAACAAGGCGTTTTTCATATTCTTTCCCAGAGGCCAGAGGATTGGCCAGCAATCCAGGCAAAGCATGCTCTCCTCGGGGGCTTAAGTCAAGTCATTGCTGAGGCTGGCCCGGGTGTAAATATGTTGGATATCGGGCCGCTCGCTGGTCCAGTAGTGCACCCAGATATAGAGATGATTAAACAGCGCCAATATCAAGGCAGCCAGCGAAGCACACCAAAGTCCCGGGACCCAGATCAACAGGAATCCATAAGCATACATGGCGTTGGCGCTAAACTTGAAGATCCCTTGGCGCACCAACGGGCGCCGGCGGTAACTCTCATCGAAATGATCCATGCCCAGCGCACGCTTTAAGCTGAAATAGCGCAGCACTGAATAAACCAAGTAAAGCGCCGGAACTAACACCAGCAGAGCCAAGGCCCGCAGCAGATCGGAATTGGCTGCCAGCGTGCCTCGATTGGCGCCGGCCAAAATAAATACCAGCGCCGCGCGCGCCAGACCCAAAAAGGCAAACAGCGTGGCGTAGAGGCGGAAGCCCCAGCGGCCGAAGACCCGCGTTATCCAGCCGGCATGCAGCTGCACGCGCCAGCAGAACCAAACGTATACTTGATGCAGCACGGCCAGGCCAACAGCAAGCCAAAACCAGCACGCGGACGAAAGCCCCCAAAGCTGCCCCTGCCAGATGCGATCACAGCCGCTGAGGCCAGCCAGTCCAGCTAATAATCCGGCCAGCAAGATCAGATGGAGCCATTGCTTTTCCCAAATATATTGAAGTTGGGCCAATCCATCCTCCTGGCAATGCTCAGCGCGAGCCGCAGGCCAGCGAAGCGCCAGGCATCGTTAAAGTGCAAGGCGGCGGGAGGAAAATATCGTACAAGCTCAAAGGGTCAGTAATCTGGCTCATGCTTATATTAAACTTACCTTTTATAGTCGGCAACCTTATAGGGGAGAAAACAATTCATCCAAAGTTTAATTATTAAAGACTGAGCGCAGTGATAGCATTGCTAAATAGCGTAGTGACAAGCTTTAAGCCTGTCAACGCGTTTATCAAGAGCTCCAGGGCCCCTGGCAACGCGGCCTGGCGGCGGCGGCAGATTTCTTGTTGTGGGTTTGCATGTTGGCGGCTAAAGGGTTAGCATGATTGATCTTTAGGGCGCAGGGTTCAAGCGCCAGCGTGCCGCCAAAGCAGGTTTTAAAACTCAGCGCCGGGCCTGTTATGCTCCGCTATATCTTCAAACGTTGTTGGCAGATGATCCCCACCTTGGGCGGGGTAATCCTGATCACTTTCATTCTATTTAATCTGGTCGGTGGCAGTCCAGCGGCGCTAACTTTAGGCGAGCATGCTAGCCCCCAAGCCCTGGAAGAATTTGATGAACAGCGCGGATTCAATAAGCCGCTCTTATTTGGCTGGCATACGCGCACTCGGGCCATGGCTGATATAAACTACCCGACTAAGGCTGGCACGGCCAATAGCTTAATTCTACAAGACAGTTGTTTCCTCCTGCCTCTGCAATGCAAGCTCTTCCCCAAAACCAGCTATGAATTAATAATTACTTATCGCTTGGCCGCCGGCGCGCAGGCCGCATTACTGAGGCGGATGGAGCCAGTCGCGGCGCCAGGCTCAGCTTCTCAGGCATGCCCAACGCCAGCCAAGTTGCCCCACTCGTTAAAATGGAAGAGCGTACGGCTGCCTTGGCGCAACGGAGCCGAGTCGCCGACGCTGCTTTTAAATGCGCAGGGCGGCCCTCTGGAAATCCGCTCCATCAAGCTGCGCCGGCGCATGAACCATCCCTGGGACTCGCAGTTGATCTTCTATCTACGCCAGATCGCCCGACTGGATTTCGGCGTTTCCAGCAGCATGAATCAGCCGGTTGCCCGCCTGCTGGCGCAAGGAATACTACCATCCCTGGCACTGACCGTGCCAATTTTGATCATTGAGCTACTGGTGGCGGTGGTCCTGGCTTTGATTTGCGTTTTTTTCCGGAACAGATTTATTGATCGTTTCTTCGTGGTATTGGCTGTGGCGCTGATGAGCGTAAATTATTTAGTTTGGATTGTGGTCGGGCAATATCTATTGGCTTTCCGGCTGGGCTGGTTCCCGCTATGGGGATTTGAGTCGTGGCGCTATCTGTTATTGCCGGTGCTGATCGGCGTGCTCAGCGGGCTGGGCGCCAATCTCAGATTCTACCGCAGCATCCTGTTAGATGAAGTCTATCGCGATTATGTTCGCGGCGCCTTCGCCAAGGGCCTCAGCCGCTCCCGAGTGCTGTTTCGTCATATATTAAAGAATGCCCTGATTCCGATCATCACCAATGTGGTAATCGCCTTGCCGTTTCTTTATACCGGCAGCCTGCTATTAGAAAGCATCTTTGGAATTCCCGGCCTGGGCTACCTAAGCGTCAACGCCTTAAACTCCGCCGATATCGACGTGATGCGCGCGGTGGTGCTGATCGGCGCGCTGCTCTTCATGGCCGCCAACCTGATCGCAGATCTCTGTTATGCCCTGGTGGATCCTCGTGTAAAACTGAAATGAAAACTAGCGTATACACAAGCTTGAAGCAGCCAGCCGCCAGCCAAGCGGTGCTGGCGGCTACGCCCAGTGAGAGCGCATGGATCCGCTTGCGCCGCAAGCGCTTAACGATGGCTTGCCTAGCTCTGCTGATCGGCTTCAGCGCGCTGGCGCTGTATGGCGAGGTGATCTACCGCGCCTACCGCTGGATGGACCGCACGCCGCCCTATCAACAGGTCTGTCTGGAGCAGCAATATGCTCCTCCGGGTGCGGCCCACCCGCTGGGCACCGACGGATTGGGCCGCGATGTGCTACAGCGCCTGATTCAGGGCGCGCGTATTTCCTTTCAGGTGGGCGTGGTTACCTCGCTTATCGCCATTCCCATTGGCGTTATTTTGGGATGCCTGGCTGGTTATTTCGGCGGGCGTGTTGACGACTGTGTCGTCTGGCTATATTCCACCTTTGCCTCGATCCCCAGCCTGCTATTGATCCTGGTGATTTCTCTACTGGTGGGGCGCGGCTTGCCGGGCGTGTTTCTGGGGATCGGGCTCACCACCTGGGTTAGCGTTTGCCGACTACTGCGCGGCGAGGTGCTCAAACACAAGCAGCAGCCTTACGTGGAAGCCGCCCGGGCCTTGGGTTACAGCTCCCTGCGCATTCTCTTTCGCCATATCCTGCCGAATGTGGCCCATGTGATCATTGTGTTATTCACTCTACGCTTCCCAGCCGCCATCGGCACCGAGATCTTCATGAGCTTTTTAGGGATCGGTGTGGAAAACGAACCTTCCTGGGGCCTGATGATCAATAGCGCGCGCCTGCGGCTCTGGCAGGGGGCATGGTGGGAGATGACTTTCGTGACCTGCGCCATTTTCCTGGTTGTATTGGCCTTCAATCTACTGGGCGATGCCTTGCGCGTCGCTTTGGACCCACGCCTGCACGCTGAAAATATCTAAGGCAAGAAACAAGCCTTTCCCCGAGTTTTCAGGGCAATTATTGCGCCCCAGCCGACTGCTAAAAAAATTTTCTTTTACAATAGACAGGCTTAAAATCAAGGTGTAGATTTTTTACAGCAATGATTCAATTACTTGAAACAAAACGTCTTAGCGGCACGCGCCTAGCGCCGCTAGATCCTTAAACAAATCATACCAGCCTCATAACAGAAGGATATAACTCCATGTATTCCACGAGAAGAATATTAATGGCCTTCAGTGGATTAGCCACTTGTTTGCTGATAAGCGCGGCGGCCAGCGATTATTATTATCCTGGTGAGCCCTTGGCGACCAATGAAATGCGCATTGCCTTCATGGGAACTTCCTTCTTGCCGCGCCTTTCTCAGGCCGCCAACAGCGTCTTCGTGGAATGCGGCAATGGCGAGAGCTTCGTCTTTGATTGTGGCGCCGGCGTGGTGGAAAAATACGTGGCCATGGGCGTAGCCTATTCCCAAATGGATAAGATCTTCCTAACCCACCTGCATGCCGACCACATGAGCGATTTAATGTTCATCTATGATTTCGGGCCATCCACCGACCGCTTGACCCCGTTATACGTCTGGGGCCCATCCGGAAGCTTGCCCCAAGAAGGCGTCAATTATTTTTGCCAAAACCTACGCCAGATAACCAAATGGCATCGTGAAAGTTTCAGCTTTCTCTCAACCGGTCTAAGCAATGGCCTAGACGGCTACGACTTGATCGTAAGCGAATGTCCCTATAGCACGGTCGGCCACCTAGCCTACAATAGCAATGGCGTGCGCATAACTTCCTTCCCGGCAGTGCATGACCGCGACGGCGCGATCAGTTACCGGCTGGAATGGAATGGCATCTCAATGGTATTTGCCGGCGACAGCGCGCCCAATAATTTCATGCTCAATCAAGCCACCAATCTAGACGTACTGATCCATGAAGTAACCTTATCGCCCGAGACCTGGGCCGCCAAGAACAGCGGCTTGGCTCCCAGCCACCCACGTTTCCCGGCGGCGGCAGACATGGCCAAATTAATTCAAGACTGCTCGCACACCTCCTGTAAAGCCTACGGATATATCTTGAATCAGCTGGAGCTAGCCGGCGCCGCGCCGCGCCTGGCTGTGGCGACCCATTGTCAGTTCCAGCCCGACACCACCAACGAGGTGATCAATGGCATCCGCGCCTGGTATAACGGCCCGCTGATGCTGGCGACCGACCTGATGGTGCTGAATATCTCGGCCGACAAAAACCAGCCTATTCGGCAGCGCATGGCGCAAGTCTCTAGCGACGCCTTTTATACGGCTGCCGCCCATTATCCAGCTGAGCTATATGCCAGTCCGAAGTACACCAACAATATGATGCAGCTAAGCAGTTGGCTACAGGATCAGATCATTCCAGCGGCCCTTTATACAAACCCGCCAAGCCACCATAGCGCCACCTCCGCGCGCAGCGGCCTGGCGACCCAGCAACAACCCATTGATCTCAGTCAGCCGGCCGCCAGCAATGAAATGCGCATTGCCTTCATGGGAACTTCCTTCTTGCCGCGCCTTTCTCAGGCCGCCAACAGCGTCTTCGTGGAATGCGGCAATGGTGAGAGCTTCGTCTTTGATTGTGGCGCCGGCGTGGTGGAAAAATACGTGGCCGCCGGAGTGGCTTATTCGCGGATGGATAAAATCTTCCTAACTCACCTGCACGGTGATCACCTGAGCGACCTGATGTTCATCTACTGTTTTGGCCCTTCCACCGACCGCTTGACCCCGTTATACGTCTGGGGCCCCAGCGGCCCAAACAGCGCCGCGCCCCAAGGAGCCCAAACCAACGAGGGCACGATCTACGCCTGCCAAATGCTGCAAGAGCTTACTCGCTGGCACAGAGAAAGTTTTAGCTTCCTTTCTACCGGATTGACCAATGGCCTGGATGGCTACGACCTAGTACCTCAGGAATGCCCCTACGATAAAATCGGGCTGGAGGTCTATAACAACAACGGCGTGCGCATAACCTCCTTCCCGGCGATTCACGACCGCGACGGCGCAATTAGTTTCCGGCTGGAATGGAATGGGCTAGCAATGCTATTTGCCGGCGACACCCTGCCCAATAATTTTATGCTTGCTCAGGCCACCAATCTGGACGTGCTGATCCATGAAGTGACCTTATCGCCCGAGACCTGGGCCGCCAAGAACAGCGGCTGCCGGCCGGGCGATCCTTTATATTCCAATGCCGTGGCGCGCGCGCGGCTCATCCAAGACTGCTCGCACACCCCCGCCCTAGCCCTTGGCTATATCCTCAATCAGCTTGAGCTTAATGGTGCGGCTCCGCGCCTGGCTGTGGCCACCCATTGTCAGTTCCAGCCCGACACCACCAACGAGGTGATCAATGACATTCGCGCCTGGTATCAGGGAGAGCTGCAGCTAGCCAAGGACCTGGCCGTGATCAGCGTGCCGGTGGATAAGAGCGCAGCGATCCGCGTGGGCAGCGCCGCTTTCTCCAGCAACGCCTTTTATACCCATGCGGCCTGGCACCAACCCCAGGAGCTGGCAACCCCAAAATACACCAATAATATGATGCAACTAAGCTCCTGGCTGCAGGAGAGCATCATTCCCGCCCAGCTCTATGCCACCCTCAGAGCCGATGTGGATTTCGATGGCGACGGCAAGATGGACCCAACCCTTTATAATCCCGAAACAGGCCTCTGGTGCGCCTTGCTCTCCAGCCGTGGCTATGCCCTGGAAGCCCTAGCAAGCACCCTATTGGGCGGACCCAGTTGGGTCCCAGTGCCGGGCGATTACGATGGCGATCGCCAAACCGATCCAGCAGTATACAACAATGTCAGCGGGGACTGGGTAGCTCTATTATCAAGCCAGGACTACCAAGCGCAAGCCCTCAGCTGGGGCGGAGCTGAATACCGGGCGGTCCCCGGCGATTATGATGGCGACCGCAAAGCCGATCCAGCTGTCTGCCGAACCAGCAGCGGAGACTGGCATGTCTTGTTATCGGGCAACTTTTATAGGCCGGCTTATCTTAGCTTCAGTGCTGATCTAAGCGGCTGCGCCGCGGTGCAGCGCGATTACGATGGCGACGGCAAAGTCGATCCAGCCGTATATCAGGCCAGCAGCGGTTACTGGTATGCCTTCTTATCCGCCGATCAATATAAGCTGGCTATCGCTAACATGGGCGGCCCTGGCTATCAGCCTGTGCCCGGCGACTATGATGGCGATGGCAAAACCGATCTGGCCGTTTATCGTGATAACCCTTCAATCTGGTATGCGATAGAGTCAGCCTACGGCTATACGCCGGCCTACAGCACTTTTGGCGCGGCCGGGGCCATAGCTGTCCCCGGCGATTATGATGGTGATCTTAAAACCGATCCAGGCTGTTTTCAAGCCGCGGCGGCTACTTGGGCAAGTGCATTATCCGGAGATGATTATCAGCCAGCCGGCCTAAGCTTGCGGGTCCCTGCTGATAGGCCGATCTGGCTGACTCCAGCGCAATTTACACCTTAGCGATAGCGGCCAAGCAACGGGGGTGGCGCTGGGCAGCTTAAACAGAGGCTGCGCTAAAGCCTGTTAAAATTAAGTCTGCCTCCTGCGCAAAACCTGTTATTATTGATGCCTATGCCAGCGCCCTTGTTGGAAGTTAATAAATTGCGCGTCTATTTCGCGACCGGCCGGCGCCTGGCGCGGGCCGTTGATGGCGTAAGTTTTTCGATCTGGCCGGGCGAAAACATTGCCTTGGTGGGCGAAAGCGGTTGTGGTAAAAGCGTTAGCGCCTTGGCCTTGGCTCGGCTAGTGCCATCGCCGCCAGGGTTAATTGCCGGTGGCCAAATCCGCTGGGAGGGTTGCGACCTGCTCCAGGCGCCTGACAGCACCCTGCGGCGGCGACGCGGCGGGAGCATCGCCTATATTTTTCAGGATCCCGGCGCGGCGCTCAATCCCGTCTTCCGGGTAGGCTGGCAAATCGCCGAGGCCATAAAACTGCATCGCCCCGGCATCGCCGCGCGCGCGGAAACCTTACGGCTGTTACAGCTGGTAGGGCTATCCGATCCCGAACGCCACTGCCAGGCCTATCCCCATCAGCTCAGCGGCGGCATGCAACAACGGATTATGATTGCCATGGCCCTGGCCAGCCAGCCAGCTCTCTTGGTGGCTGATGAGCCAACCACCGCCCTGGACGCGACCATCCAGGCGCAAATCATGGAGCTATTGGTCAGCCTGCGCCAAAAGCTGGGGATGGCCATGTTATTGATCACTCATAATTTAGGCCTGGTTAGCGGCGTGGCCAGCCGGCTTTACGTGATGTATGCCGGCCAAATCGTGGAATCTGGACCAACCGATCAAGTGCTCTTGAATCCGCTCCATCCCTATACTCGAGGACTGCTTGATGCCGTGCCCAGCCTAACGGAGGCCGCCCCGCCTAAAGGCATCCCCGGTTCCGTGCCCAGCCTGGAAGAAGATTTGCCGCCGGGCTGCCGCTTTCATCCGCGCTGCGCCTATTGCCAGCCGATCTGCCGCCGCCAACCGCCGCCCTTGGCCCAGCTAGCCGCGGGGCGCCAAGTTCAATGCTGGCTGGCCAGAGGCACGCCAGGCCAGGAAGCCGGCCTCGCCAACCCAGCCCCAGACGGCGGCGCACGGGCAAACGTTTAAAATCGGCGCTTGCTTCAATCGGGCCAGCAGTGCTATAAGTTTGCTTTTGGCCGGCAAATGTAAGGGCTGTTTGTCGGCCAGCTATTAGGATTCATAAACCAACGCCCATAATTGATTCATTAACAGATTGTATGGAACAAGAAAAAACACCTAAAAGCCGCCTCGATGTAAAGTTGAATAAATTCACTGGCGATCAAGAGGCGGCCATGGCGCAGATGTACGAGGATACCCTTAAAAACTTCACCGAAGGCGCCATCGTCAAGGGCAAAATAATCGAAGTTCGCAATAACGAGATATCCGTTGATATAGGTTATAAGGCCGAAGGCCTCATCGCGGCCGAAGAATTTCGGAACCTGGAAGAAATCAAGATCGGCGATGAAATCGAAGTCCTGCTGGAACAAATCGAGGACGCCGACGGCAATGTCATCCTGAGCAAGGTGAAGGCCGAACAGCAGCGCATGTGGGATAACGTGCTCTCCTCCAGTCAAGAAGGCAGCATCCTTGAGGGCGAAGTCCGCAGCCGTATCAAGGGCGGCTTGATCGTAGACATCAATGGCGTCAAGGGCTTTCTGCCAGGCTCGCAGGTGGATAGCTCGCCGGTGCGTAATCTCGATGATTACCTGGGCAAACGCTTTGAGTTCAAGGTGATGAAAATCAATCGCGATCGGCGCAATATCGTGCTTTCGCGCCGCGAGCTCATTGAACAGCGCCGCCGCGATAAAAAGAGAGCCCTGCTGGCGGAAATCCAAATTGGCCAGCTGCGCTCAGGCCTGGTTAAAAACATCACGGATTTCGGGGCCTTCATTGACCTGGGCGGGCTCGACGGCCTGCTGCATATCACCGATATGAGCTGGGGCCGCGTCAGCCATCCTTCCAAAGTCGTCAAGGTTGGCGATACGATTGAAGTGATGATTCTGGATATTGACCTTGAACGCGAGCGCGTCTCGCTGGGGCTCAAGCAGAAACTGCCTAACCCCTGGGACAACGTTGAGCAGAAATATTCCGTTGGCAGCCGCATCCACGGCCGCGTGGTCAACCTGGTGCCTTACGGCGCCTTCATTGAAATTGAAGAGGGCGTGGAAGGTCTGGTGCATGTCTCCGAGATATCCTGGACCCAACGCGTGGCTCGCGCCGCCGATGTGCTGGCCATTGGCAGCGAAGTGGAAGCGGTCGTGCTGCACATCAGCCGCGCCGATCAGAAGATTTCCTTAGGCATACGCCAGACCACCACCAACCCCTGGGACCTGGTGCGCGAACAATATCCGATTGGATCGCGCATTCAGGGCACGGTGCGCAACTTCACCTCTTATGGCGCTTTCGTGGAACTCCAGGAAGGCATCGATGGTATGATCCACGTGTCCGACATGTCCTGGACGCGCAAGGTCAACCACCCTTCCGAGATACTCAAAAAGGGCGACGCCGTAGAGGTTATCGTCCTTGAAGTTGATCCGGACAACCAGCGCATCAGCCTGGGCCTAAAACAGGCCAAGGAAGATCCCTGGGCCTCCATAGCCGAGCGCTATCAGGTCGGCCAGATCGTCCAGGGCAAGGTCACCAAGCTGGCAGCCTTCGGCGCCTTTATTAAATTGGAAGAAGGCATTGACGGCCTGGTGCATATCTCGCAGATCGGCGAAGAACATATCGAAAATGCCCGCGATGTCCTCAAGGTGGGTCAGGACGTTACCGCCCGCGTGGTCAAGATCGATCCAGTTGAGCGCCGCATCGGCCTAAGCATTAAAGCCGCCGCCGTCCCCGACGAAGAGTTTGTCGTTCAGGAAGAAATGCTGACCGGCCTGAAGCCGGGTGAGGACCTGGTGGATCTAGCCGGAGCCTTTGACGAAGCTTTCGGCCTGGCCGGCAGCAGCGCGGCGGAATGGCGTCCTGGCGAAAATCGCGATAAGCAGCGCAAGAACGAGCCGGCCAAGGATGCCGCGCCGCCAGCTGAAGCTGACGCCGCTCAGCAGCAATAGACCGCGCCGGCAGGCTATGGGCCGCCGCGGCCGGGATGCCATGAACGCAGAGATCGACCGACAGTTTAAGCTCATTGCGGCGCGCGCGCTAGACTTGGTATCGGCTGAGGAGCTGCGCCAAAAACTGGCTCAGGCCAACGCCGCCAAGCGACCGCTGCGGGTGAAGTATGGCGCCGACCCATCGGCTCCGGATATTCATCTGGGCCATTTGGTAGGCTTGAACAAGCTGCGTGAGCTGCAAGATCTTGGACATACCGTGGTGTTTATCATAGGCGACTTCACCGGCATGATCGGCGATCCTTCCGGACAAGCCAATGCCCGCGCGCCGCTCTCCCGCGATCAGGTTAAAGCCAATGCCCAGACCTATCAAGATCAGGTCTTTAAGATCCTTGATCGGCGGCGCACGGAAGTGCGTTTCAACTCCGAGTGGTGCGCCGGCATGGCCTTTGAAGATCTGCTTAAATTAACGGCGCGGGTTACTGTGGCTCAGCTGCTGGCGCGTGATGATTTTCAACAGCGCTACTCAGCCAATAATCCCATCTCGCTGAGCGAACTGCTCTACCCCCTGATTCAGGCCTACGATTCGGTGATGGTGCAGGCCGATATTGAGCTGGGCGGCACCGATCAATTGTTTAACCTGCTGGTCGGCCGCGATATGCAAAAGAGCTACGGCCAGCCGCCGCAAATCGCCCTGACCCTACCATTATTAGAAGGCCTCGATGGCAAGCGCAAAATGAGTAAAAGTCTGGGCAACTATATCGGGATCAACGAACCGGCCCGGGAGATGTTCGGAAAATTAATGTCGATCCCCGATAGCCTGATGTGGCGCTATGATGAACTGCTGCTATGCCGGGCACATAGCGAGATTGAGACCGCCCGTCGGGCCGTTGCCAGCGGCGAGCAACATCCGCGCCAAGCCAAGGAAGAGCTGGCCCGCCGAATCGTGACGCGCTTTCACGGCGCCCAACAAGCCCAGGCCGCCGCCGCCGAGTTCAGTCGTATTTTTTCCGAACACAAACTGCCCGACTCCATCCCCGCCATCAACATTCCTGCGGATCAACGCCCCAACGGCAAAATATGGTTGGTAACCCTGCTGGTCACGGCTGGGCTAGCTGAAAGCAACAGCGCGGCGCGGCGCCTGATTCAACAGGGCGCGGTAAAGGTCGGCGATGAAATCATCAAAGACGTTCATGCCGAGCTGGCCATTCCAGATGGCTGCGTGATTCAAGCCGGCAAACGCGCCTTCGCGCGGATTCTTTGCGGCTGACCGCGCTCCCGGCGACGGCCAACCAATTCAGGAAGCCAGCCATTGATCATCCCGCGAGGGCTTAGTTTCTTCGCCCAACACCATGCGGTATTCCGCCCCGGCCATGCTATATAAGAAAAATGCGATTGCCACCAACAACAGATTAAAGGGCGGGAAAGCGCCCACCAGGCCCAGCAGAATAGCTAAGCCCCGCCCCAGAATCACCGCCAGGCGCGTCGCCCGTAAGCGCCCCAAAAATGGGGTCAACAGTGCCCGCAAGACCCGGCCGCCATCCATCGGAAAGGAAGGCAGCAGATTAAAGATGGCTAAGGCTATATTAAGCTGCATCAGGATGACGAACACCCTATTGATATTACTGGCCGCCAAGCTAGGCCCAGACCCTCGGACCAGCGCCCAGAAGATAATCCCCAATAATAAACTGACCGCTGGTCCCGCCAGGGCTATAACCAGTTCTTGGCGCGGCTGGCGCGGCATGCGCGCCAGCTGAGCCGCCCCGCCTATCGGCAATAACAGTATCTCCCTTACCCAGAAACCCAGGCGTAAGGCGACCAGCGAATGGCCCAATTCATGTAAGGCTACGCTGGCGAAAAGCCCCAATGCCGCGCTCAGGCCCCACAGCCAGGCCAGCCAGCCTTCGCCTAAAATCGGGCTGAATTGCAGGGCAATGATCGGCAGAAAAAGGACCAACGAAAAATGGACTCGAATGGGTATCCCCCATATGCGCGCGATCTGATAACTGGTTGTCAGCATTATGTTTGTTTCCGCAAAAGCAAGCTCGGGCTACGCCGGCCTCAAGCCGCAGCCCAGCATGGCGCCCATCTTAAATGGCCCCGCACCCTTTAGCGAGAACTTAAGCAGCGCCGCGCCGGCGCGCCGCCATGAGGAACGGCACCATTCCCAGAGCAGCTCCGAGCAGATTGGCCAGCATATCGCACGCGGAACAACTCCTTTGCCAAGCCGGGACGAACCCCTGCAGCATTTCAAGTAAACCCCCGTAGGCGGTGGCCCCAATCACGATTATGCCAATCGTTTTCCAAGGCCGGCGCTGCAGGGCTTGATCCCAGGCCCGCGCCATGAGCCAGGCCAGGCCGGCGTAGAGGCCGACATGGACTATTTTATCCTGATGCGGCAGCAATTTTGGCGAGCCCTCCATGGCGCTGGCAGGCATGAGGGATAAGGCCAGAATAGCGGCGGCATAAAGATCACAGCTCAGCCGTTTTTTTAGTAAAAGCCGCATGGGATGCTATGTTTCTTTGAGGCAGACAGTCAAAATTGAGTTGGAATGGTAAAGCCGATTATGTTTGACTAATCCGAGTCGGCGGCGGCGCGACTGGGAGCAGAGGCGCGTAATTGGGCACTATCTCCTGCAGCAGCCGGCGAATTTCTGAGGCTTGATTCAGGGTAGCTTGCTGCAGCAGGCAGTCAATTTGCTTTTCCAAAATTTCCGCGGCAGCGGCAGAGCTCGGGCGCGAGGCCCCATCCGCCACAAAAATCTTAGCGTGGCGAGTGCGGTGATAGTCTTCACCGGCGCCGAAGAGTTCCTCGAATAGTTTTTCGCCAGGGCGCAAACCGGTAAAGATGATTTCGATATCGCGGCCAACCTGTTGACCGGAAAGCTCGATCAAATCTTTAGCCAGATCCGCTATTTTAATAGGCTCGCCCATATCCAGAACAAATATGCCATGGCTGCATTCCACAGCGGCCAAGGTCGCCGCCTGCAACACCAATTGGACAGCTTCGGGGATCGTCATAAAGTAACGTTTTACATCCGGATGAGTCACGGTAAGCGGTCCGCCGCGCGCAATTTGTTCACGGAAAGTAGGCACCACACTGCCACGGCTACCCAAGACATTGCCAAAGCGCACGGCCACGAAGGGCCGCCCAGTCCGCCGCGCCGCGTTTTGGACTAGGATTTCGGCAACACGTTTGGTGGCGCCCATGATATTGGTGGGATTAACAGCTTTATCGGAAGAAATTAACACAAAACGTTCCACGTTGTTTTGTTCCGCCAAGTGCGTTAGCGCGCGAGTGCCGCCAATGTTATTGGTAACCGCGTCGGCGCTGTTCAATTCCATCATAGGCACATGCTTGTGGGCGGCGGCGTGAAAAATCACTTGGGGCTGAATTTGCTTAAAAATGGCGGCCAAGCGATTTTGGTCGCGAATATCGGCCACAAAAACGGCGGCGGCCAATTTTGGCCAGCGCAGGCGCAGCTCGCTTTCAAAGGCAAACAGGCTATTTTCGCCATGCCCCAACAGAGCCAGACTGGCCGGAGCACAACGCGCAATTTGGCGGCATAGCTCCGACCCGATTGAGCCGCCAGCGCCGGTTACCAGCACGCGTTTGCCGGCAAGCATCCGTTCCACCTCCTGAGCGTCAATGCGCACCGGATCGCGCCGCAGGAGATCTTCGATATCCACATTACGCAAATGGGCCACGCTGACCTGCCCAGAGAGGATCTCATACATTCCCGGCATAGTGCGCGAGGGCACTCCGGCTGTCTCACAAAGGGCAACGATTTCGCGCACCACTTTACCCGGCGCCGTAGGGATCGCTATCACCACTTCGTCCACGCCATACTTGGCCGCCAGGCGGGGAATATCCTGGCGGGTTCCCAACACGGGCACACCATGCAATGCCTTATGGCGCTTGGCCGGATCATCATCCACAAAACCTATCGGAGTATAATTGATGTGCTGGGTGGATAGCATTTCGCGAACAATCATTGCGCCGGCATCGCCGGCGCCAACGATCAAAACGGTTTTGTTGACGCCGTCGCGACTGGTCGAGCGGCGTTTATAAAACAAGGCCCGGGCGCCAAAACGTGGGCCGCCAACCACCAATAAAGTCAATAAGCCATCAATCATGGGCAGCGAGCGCGGCAATTGGCGCTCAATATCCAGCCCTAGGATTTCCAGATTCAGCTGCATCAGCCCAAAAAACAATCCACCGATCAACAAGCTAGCGCTGGCCACAGCCACTAAGATGCTGATCATCTCTTCCACGCTGGCATAGCGCCAAAAGCGCCGGTATAAACCAAAGACAAAAAACAACGCTGGTTTAAGCAACAAGCTAAGGATCGTGAAATATATCAGGGCTGAGCCATAAGCCAGGGCTCCCATCAGGCTATCAAGCCGCAAGGCCAAGGCTAAGGTCGGGGTTGCCGCCAATAGCATTATATCCAGAATAAATAAATAGCGGTTACGCATGCGTTCAGAGGTTAACCTAAAAGCTGGCGACGAGCAAGTTTAAGGATAGCTGGCTACCGTTGCCGTTTTTACCTTGGACCACTCGCTCGCCCCAGAATCATAAAGCGCGCGCACACGATAATAATAGGTTTTACCGGAAGGCAGGCAACGCCTTAGCGTTCCAGCAGCATTAGATTGATCGCCCAGATGGTATAACCAGGAATAACGGTATTCGCGGCTGGCTCGTAAATCTTTCCAATCTATCCCATTATCGCTGAATTGAACCTGATAACCCTGAAATCCCAGCGGCGCCACGCTGGTCCAGTCCAGACGAATGCCATAGCCATAGCGGTGAAAATAATCAGCTTCAGCAACAATCATCTCTGGCGCCTGGGGCAAATGCTCATGAATCCGCGCAGCCTTTAGTTGATAGACTGCGATGCCAGCACTTGCCCATAGCTTGCCAAAACATTCCGGTCGAGCCTGAACATAATCAACCAAAGAGGCAGAATAATGTTGGCTGACGGCCAGAACATTGCCAGGCCAGTGCCTGGAAACCTGACCAACCTTACTAAAAGCGCCATCGCGATGATTTATAATCAACAGCCCGTCGAAGCTAAGGTCATCGCTAATATCGCGGCAAACGCTGGCTAACGAATCATTACTGCCCGTCACGTACAAGGCCCGGCGGGCGTTCAAGAATTTATCAATGCTGGCGCTATGCTTAGTAAGCCCCTGGACGACATAGGCTGTCACCGGGTCAGCGATGATCGTTTTAGGCGGCAAGCCGCGCAGATAACTCAACAGGTCGCCCCATTGCTTTTCAGAATTAGCTGCAGCCACCGGCCGCAGAGTTAACCAACGGCTCTGGGCCGCCAGCGCGGGCGGCATTGGCCCCAACAATAGCAATAGTCCTAGCAGCAGTCCTATGCGCCCTAGCTGGGCTAGCCGTCTTTTCCATGGAAAGGAGGCCTCCGGCGGCCGCCACAGTTTATAGATGGCCTCAACAGCCAAGAACCCGGCTACATAAGCTAGAGGCAGCGCATAACCCAGCCGATAGATGTAGTTGCCGCCGGTGGGGCCATGACGCAAAAACATATCTATCACGAATGGATTAAATACGCTCAGCAGAGGCAAGAGCATCCCTCCGATAATGGCTGGCTGTTTAAGAAAAGCACGCCAGCGCAGCGCGAATACCAAATAGACCAATATTCCCCAAAGCGTAACGACTTCCAGAAAGGGGCCCAAGGGCTTAAGAATCAAGGCATTCTTGAGCAAGGGTGCCCAGGGCGCCAAGGGGCGCAATCCGGCTGGACAAGCCACAATCCCCGGATGGCGCCAACGCATCCAGATAAAAAGACCTATACCGCCCAGCGCCAAGAAATAAAAGGCTAGCGCCCGTCTATCCCGCCAAAGCTCGCGCCAAGCGGGGCTTTGGCAAACCGCCAATAATAATGCCGCCACACTGACTGCCGCCAATAAGACACCGAGGAAAATCAACTCAGGCGTATGCACCCAAAACATCAACGCCGCCAGCAGCGGCAGAAATAATAGCCGCCGGGCGCTACCGCGATCACCCTCTAGAAAAGCGATCCCCAGTGCCGCCGCAGCCAGAAACATGCCATAATTAAATAGCGCCGGAGCCAGAGTGTAATAGCGGATGTAACTAAAAACGTTGACGCCCAGATGAGCTGCGCCAAACAAGGCCGCCGCTGCCGCGATGACTGCCTTGGCAAACAGAGAACGGCGCAAGCGCCGAAACAAAAACAACCCGAAAGAAAAAAATCCTAGAATAAAAGTAAGTGCGTTGGCCAAGGCCATAAAGGGCAGCGCCACGGCTAAGTCCAGGCCGCTTTGTTGACACAGCCAAGCTTCAATAAAATACCAATGTTGATGTTGGTGGCTCAGCCAAAAACCAGCCTGAAATACCTCCTTAAAACGGCCTGCTTCTAGAATAAGATTCTGATCTTGAATGCGTCCTAAATGCGCCCAAATATCGGCGGGTATTTCGGTGTAGGGGCCGGCCCAGAGCCAATAAGTTGCTCCAATCAAACCCAAAACTAGGGCAGCGCCATAGATCCCCAAACGGCGGCGGCGCTGGCGAAACCAAGCCGCCGCGCTCAAACCGCGCCCCTGGCGCCGGCGCCAGAAGATTTTAAGAGCGGTCAGTAAAACAAGCAAAGCCAGCTCGGCGTAGAGCAGACCAGTAAAAGAGCTTATAGCAGCCCCAAGATACTCTAAGGGCAACAAATTTAAGAGCAACAGCACATAGGAAAGCGCAAAGACAGCTAAATAGGAGATCTGCCTAGGACAGCAGAGATATAGCAGTAGCAGCCCGGGAAGAAAGAACCAAAGCAGATGTTGGAGCAGATACGACATGATCAAACCCGCGTTTGCTTAACCGAGGCCCCCGTCACAAGCTTTGAGATAAAACCTTATAAGATCAAGTTAATGCGCTTCCATAATCTTACGAATTGTTTGGCACACATAACTTAAATCATCATCCGATAGCGTGGGGTATATCGGCAGTGATAGGTTGCCTCTCCAAGTGCGCTCAGCATTAGGAAAATTGCTATCGAGCAGCTCATATCGTTCGCGGTAATAGCGCATGCGATGCAGGGGCTTATAATGGACGGAGGCGCCTATGCCGTGTGCCGCCAAGTCAGCCATAAATGCCGCGCGCGATATTCGAGTATCGTTCAAGACAATGGGATAGAGATGCCAGGCGTGTTCTTCAGGCGCGCAGAGAGCAAGCGGCAAATCCAAGCCGGCAACTGTGGCCAATTGATGATTATAAAACAGGGCGCAGCGCTGGCGTTCTTGGCGCAGCTGCTCCGCTATTTCCAATTGTGCCAAACCTATCGCCGCATTCACATCGGGCATATTGTATTTAAATCCGGGCGCCACAACATCATATTCCCAAGATGGCTTGCTGCTGGTAAAGCGATCCCAGACATCACGATCAATGCCATGCAACCGCATGATTTTCGCGCGCTTGAAGAGCTGCTCATCATTGGTGGTCAACATGCCGCCCTCGCCGGTGGTGATCGTCTTGTTGGCATAAAAACTGAAACAAGCCACATCTCCAAAAGAGCCTATTGCCCGGCCCTTATAGCGGCAAGGAAAGGCATGGGCGGCGTCTTCGATTATCTTTATTCCGCGCGGACGGCATAGTTGCAGAAGCGCGTCCATATCAGCAGCCTGTCCGCCATAATGAACAACCATCAAAGCCTTGACGCGCGGATGCTTACGCAAGGCGTCTGCCAGAATCTCCGGCGTAATCAGGTTGCTGCCATAAGCAACATCTATAAAAACAGGATCAGCTCCAACATAACGCAATACTTCAGCCGTAGCGGTAAAGGACATCGTCGGCACCAAAGCCTGATCGCCGGGGCCCAGACCGAGCCCTTCAACCGCCAGATGTAATGCCGCGGTACAAGAATTGACCGCGCAGGCAAATTTGGCGCCAACCGCCGCCGCAAAACGCCGCTCGAATTCCATGGCTTTGCCAGCCGTGGTCAGCCAGCCGCTGGCCAGCACTTCCTGAATATAAGCCATCTCATTGCCGGAACAATCTACTTTAGCGAAAGGAATCTTTAGAGCCATGTTCACACCTATTTAAGGGCGCCCAATTTGGGCGCTATCGAGCGACAACCGCCCAAAACGTTTTTAACAGAATAAGCAAGTCTCCATAAAAATTATGCTTGCGCAGATAAGTCTCGTATAAATCCAGCTTGCGGGGAAGCAGAATATCACGATAAAACTTTTCGGGATCCTCTTGAGCAGCCAGGATTTGCTCCTCATTGCGGAATGCGATGGAAGCCGGATCGGTTATGCCTGGCCGCAACGACAAAACTAAAGCCCAACGTTCATGATACTCATCAACCCACTTGCGCACTTCCGGGCGGGGCCCCACTAAACTCATTGTGCCAATGAGCACATTCCAAAGCTGAGGCAACTCATCTAACTTGGCGCGGCGCAAGCAGCGGCCGATTCTGGTAATTCTAAGACTCGAGCCAACATCGAAGTCGCCCTGCTCGGCCCCTTCCTTAACGATCATGGTCCTGAATTTTAATAGTATAAAATCCTGGCCCCCGCGCCCGACTCGCGTTTGCCGAAAGAATACCGGGCCAGAAGAATCGCAACGAATAGCCACGGCAATCAGCAGCAACAAGGGCGCCAAAATAATCAATCCTAGTGCGGCGGCAAGCATGTCAAACATACGTTTCATCTGGAATGCCTCTAGATGGCTTTCGTTACCTGGGCGGCGGATTACTAAAAACCTCCTTGGTAATGCACATCAAGTACATGACCCTAAGTCGCCCACCAACCCGTTGCCAAGCGTGTCCGACCGGCGCCCCAGCGCCGGCCAAGACCCTCAGCACAAAGCGCGCGGCCTAGGTGGCTATGGTTTTAGCAGCGCGACCGAGTGAGCGGCGCAGGTAAAAGGATTCTGGCGATGCGCCATATTCACTAAATCCCAGCTTGGCATATAGTTTTAAAGCGGGCTTATTCCAGCGGTGAACAGATAGGCCATAAGAAGATGCTTGCGCTGGCAGGGTGGATTCAAAGGAGCGAATCAATCCCGAAGCTATCCCAGCGCGATGCGTCGAGGGACATACTGCGATTGCCAATAGACGAAAAGGCTCATCCTGGGCAAAGGAGGGCCGAGAGGAGCGCTTAGGCAAGAAAAGCGAACGCGCCCTATTCCACAACAGCGGCCAGAGAGCTGGACGATAGGCTATTTCGCCTAGCGCTTTAAGCCAAGAGGCGCGAATGAACTTGTGTAGGCCGGCAGCAAGCCGCTCAAAATGCCCTCCCAGAATATAGCCCACTACGACATCTGAGTGATCAACCGCTACAAGAAAAACTAATGAAGGGTCGGCAAGGAAAGCCAGATAATATCTGCCTATCAAGGCAAGGGAGCAGTGGCCAAGCAGTCCTTTAGAAAAACCTTGTTGATGCAAGCAAGCAACACGATGAATATCACTGGCTCCGGCTGCACGAATAAGCGTTTGATTTTCATTCATCTCTACAACGCCGTCTTCATATAGCTGATTATTGACTCCTGGCCCGTGGTTTTAGCTGCTCGCTTGTATTTGAGCCGCCTTAAACATCTACCCTTCAAGAGCCTAGGAATCGACCTCTTACAAAAACATTAAAGCGTCAGCCTAAGCAACTCAAGCCTATTGCGTGCACTCTGCTCCAAGAGAACGCTTTTTAGTCGTTGGTGCAGCGCTGAGTTAAGCGACCTGTCTTTTAAAGCATTTCAGATAGCCTGGCCGAAAGCAAACTTTCTATCTCCTGCTTGGCCCCGCGGCAACTTGTTCCAAATGATCAATTAGACCGTTATAAACGATATCTTCTCGGAAGCGTTTTTCAAACAGTTCTTTGGCGCGGCGACCCATAGTCTGGCGTTCGAGGGGATGATCGGTTAGCCAGCGGATCTGCTCTAGCAGTGAATGAGGGTCGTCCGCATTATACTGCAGGCCTATGCCTTCTTTCCTAACCAATTCTTCCAAGTCTCCGTGTAAGGAGGAGATCAACGGCAAGCCGGCTGCCATATATTCAAATGGTTTGTTAGGGAGGGACATCGAGGCATCGTTACGATAAGGCGCCAAAGCGGCCATGGACATTTTAAGCATGGTTGTGATGGTGGTTTGATCGCACCAGCCAACAAAAATAACATTGTCCAGCCCGCGGGCCAAGGCGTGCAGTTTTTTCTTATCCGTGCCATCGCCAACTAAAACCAATCGGAAATCAGCTGCAGCAGCGTGGCCCAACAAACGCGCCGCCGCGATGGCCGTTGGCAAGGCGTACGAGGATATAAAAGCTCCTACAAAGGTTAACAGCTGATCGGTTGGCTTTAAATTAAACCTGGCTAAGAGTTCTTTTTGACAAGAGGCCAGCTCTGCCGTGCTAGCAAAAGATATTGGGTAACCCATAAAAAAAATGCCATCTTGCGCACTCCGTGATCGGCCGGCATGCCGCAATGCCCAATTCAAATAGCTTGGAGAGATTGCTGTTATAGCTGTGGCGTTATTTAAAATTCTACCAACACGCTTATATTCAGGCCAAAGCGCCGCTTTAAAGATAGGTCTCAATGGCCCTGGCGCCAAGGTCAAGTAATGATCCGGCCATAAATCGCGAACATCAACCAGCACTGGAAGCTGCCGGCTTTTTCCATAGCGCACGGCCTGCTCGGCCAGCTCTAAGGTCGGCAGGCTTGCGAAAATAATGTCTGGCGGCGAAGCCGCTAACGCTTCCTTAGCAAACTCACGCGCCACAACCCGGTGATGTTGCCAACGTTTAAGAGATTTATTGTGGCGATATCCCGGCCCGTGGAGCAGGCGCACCTTAAAATCGGGCATTATTTCCAAGGTGTGGGGCTCATTATAACGTTGGGTCTTGCTATAGTGATTAAAGGTTGAGCTCCACCAAAGCACACTATGCCCGCGCGCCACCAAGGCTCTGGCTAACATGCCGCAACGCCAATCGCGCGTGCCGGGATCTATCCCGCGCATTGGCTCACCATCTCCAACTATCCAAACATGCATAGCGTTTATGATATAAAATCAGGCCGATTAGTGGATCATCTAATTGTTGATTATATCAGTCTGCTCCACGCCAAAAAGTCTATCGCAAAACGCCACTAATTTGGCGGCCTCAGCTTCCCAGTTCAAGCCCCCTTCAATGGCCGCGCGGCCGCGCTTGCCCATGGCCTCGGCTTCTTCTGGGTGATCAAAAATATAGCAGATAGCCGCAGCTATGGCTGGCGGATCCAATGGGTCCACCAGCAGACCACAGCGATGTTTCTCAACGAACTCACGCCAAAGCGGAAAGTCTGAGGCTATTACTGGAATTCCTGCCGACATATATTCAAACAGTTTTGTAGCCTGAGCCACAACATAGTTAGGGGTGGGATGTATAATGACCAGCCCAGCGCGCACGCGGCCCAACAAACTCGCCACCTCGGGTCGGTCCAGCAAGCCCAATTCCTCCACCCGCTCCCATCCGGGCAAGGCTTCGGCAAGAGCGCGGGTATTGCTTGCTGCATAACGGCCAGCTAACTTCAAGGTTATTTGCCGCGCCGCCGGCAAGAGGTTCAGGGCACGAACCATTTCCAGCAAGCCACGAGTTAAACTGATAGCTCCCACATAAGCCACCGCGAGTTCACGTTGTTCCCAAGCCATATTGCTTGGAGGCGCCAACTCGGATATTTTAGGTAGGTTTTGAATGATAATGGTGCGCGGGTTAATAGCTTGAAACTGCTTGCCTGCGATGAGCGTGATGGTGATAACCGCGGTTAATCTACGGCTTACCAATGATTCGATCAGCGTGACCCACCAAGCCAAAAAGCGCCGAATTGGGCGGGGCAGATAAGCTTTGGAGAGCAAGGTGCCTGCTACCTGTTCATGCGCATCATAGATTGCGGCGCGACCGCCAATGCGGAGCAGCAACCCAACCGGCAGCAATTCGGGATCGTGAAAGATATATAAACCCGCATCGCATTTAAGCGCCTGGCGCCAGACCTTCCAGGCCGTGAGGGTCATGCGCATCAAACGATTGGGCGATCGGGGCAGCGCTTTAATTGATACGCCATTTTTAATCTCGGAGGCTATATGCGGCGCAATCAGCGACACTTTATAACCAGCTTCAGCCAACGCTCGACATTCCTTGTGGAATATCCGGTTATCAAAGACAGGATGAACCGAAGTTAGATGGACAATATGATATTTGCCACGGATATTTTTTATCAAATTATCGCTTTGCTCGTGCATGTCTTCAATTGCCTCTTGATATTTCTGTTGGCTGGCCAGAGCGCCTAATCAGTCAGCTCAAGCGCTGTCGCCCCAGCGCGCTTGATTACCAGTTTTATTTTCTTTTTCAATGCCCCGTGCATCTGCGGCAAGAACATCGCTGCGGTAAAACATAAAGAGCGCCAGAAAGAACGTGGAAAACCACAGAGATTCCAAGCCACCCATAAATTGATAGGCCGTCATCGCGTATACTGCCAATCCACTCAAGCAAACATGTTCAAAACTATTGGGCCTGGCGGCAAACAGGTTCAACGCTCTAATAAATTTTACGGCGATGATTAGCAACAGCATGCCAGCGATAATCCCGCCTTCTGCCAGACTTTCCAAGATAAAATTATGAGGATACCAGCCCTGCTCCCACTCGCCAATGAAAGCCGGGAAGGTTCCTATTCCGCCGCCGATAATAAAATTGGCTGGCGAAGACACCCACATATGAATGGCAGATGAAAATAACCAGATGCGATGAGAGGAGTCGTGGTTGGCGCCTAAAACAGCGAAACGATATGTTATCACAAAACGATCAAGCAGCGCTGCCATATCAAGTCTTCCGATGGCGCTGGCAACGGCGACAATCGCCACGGTCAATAGCCCGACCATCGTCAGCCGGGCCATCCCGCCCGCGCCATGTATAACCGCCATAGCAACTAGAGCGGCAACTACAGCAACCATGCAAGCGCGCGCGCCAACCGTTCCCATCAAGGCAATTATGCCAAGAAACATAAAGGCTCCTGCAAATAGCCCCAGCCATCTTTTGGCAACAAAAATCGCGCCGGCAATCGTAGCAAGCAGGCCGAAATAAAGCGATGTGGATTGATAACTAGATTTCCCAAGATCGCTGAAAAGAGCATGGAAACGTTTGGCCTCGCCAAATGCATCGATATGGCCAATCAGGATTGCCTGGAGATATTGCCCTACTGCGATCGAGCCCAGTAAAAAAATGGTTACTAAGACTATTTTAGGACTTTTGGCCGCAAGCGCCGCACAAAGCAGCGCGATCGGCATCAGCACCGCAATGCTACGTATTGAGCTAAGATTATTCAGCAAACCAAATGCTGGCGAAGTAACCGCCCGCACCAGCAGCCAGATGATGAGTGCCAAGAAAGGCCAAGCAACAATTCCGTCGCGGCGGCACCACTTCTGCTTCAATGCTATTGCGCCCAATAGCGGCAAGGCCAAAAGTCCCCAGATAAAATAAGCGGGAATGGAAAAGCGCGCGGCAAGGGTTGGCAGAGATGGATGAACGCGCAGCAGAAATACCGCAACTGCCAAAAAAGCAGCCCAGCGATAAGCGGCTGATTCTTTCTTTATCATAGAGCCGGGCCTCGGCCGAGCATAGGCCTGTTCTGATATATTGGCTGGCTGGTTTAAGTTTCTATTCATATTGTTATAAGGTAGACGCCGATCATTTTATATTCCTGGTACGGCCAGGCGCTACACAGGCGGCCAGCACCAGCCGCCACATCACCAAATGGGCCGCGAAGCCAACCGCGCCAAATGCCGCAATCGCCCAGATGGGATCAGGGCTGTAATGCGCACCCAGCACCAGCGCAAGCACCCGCCCCGCCAGCAGGGTAGCCTCAAACACTAACATGGTCTCCTGTTTGTTGACTATGGTGAGCACATAGGCGGTGGGAGAAACCACGTATGAGGTCGCTATCCAGGGGATCAAATAGCGCATATATTCGCCGGCCGTGCGCCATTCAGCTCCAAAAATATAGGCAAATAAATCAGGTCCAAAAATCATCAGCGCCAGACATGGCCCGCTCACGATCCAAAATAATTTTATGTGCACCTGGCGCACCAATCCCAGCAATGGTTGCCCCAGGCTGAATTTCTCGGCAGCCCGCTGATAAAACACTTGAGCCACCGATTTACTTATTAAGGATAAGGGCGCTGAAATTACCTTAATGGCCAAGAAATAATATCCGGCAGCTGCGGGATTAAAAAAGGCCGCCAAGAGCAAATTAGGAATGTTGGCCGAGAGGGTATTCAGGAGAGAATTGGGCAGATTAAAAGCTGGGAACTTCCAGTAAGTGCGCGCCTGGGATTTCAGCGCGGCCCAGGAGCAGGTCAGCGCCGCGTTCAAGCGGTCGCGCCGTAAAACCTTGTAAAGCATGCCCACGCCAGCCACACGCCCAACAAATTCGCCCAGCACCAAGCCTAGAGGACTTTTATGAACTAAGCCTAGAACAATCTGCACTAAGGCCAGCGCGCCGCCCTGGCCGATCTTGGTGGCGGCGATGTCATGAAAGGCCGCCTTACGTACCGCCCAATAATTTAAGGTTTGATAACAGCCCATGCCAACCAAGGCCAGGGGCAAGAGCCAAAGATAGGGTTTAAGCACGCTAACCTTCAATAACGCCAAGGTTTCATCGCCGGCCAGCCAAACGCCCGCCGCCACCACCAGCGCGATGGCGCCTAAAATCGCCAGCGAAAGAACCAGCAGAGCAAAGGCAGCCTCATCTTGCCGCGGCAGGGGAATGGCCTCTTCATAGCGCAAGGTAGCCAATACCGATAGGATGCCCAGAGCGGAACTGAATACGGCCAACACCCCAAAATCAGTCGAGCCGTAAAGACGGGTTAGCACGGGCGCGGCCAGCAACATGATGGCCTGACCGGCTGCCGTGCCGGCGGCTAGAATTGTTACCTTGCGCGTGAAGCGCGCTTGAAACAGTTTCTGGATTTGGGTCTTAATCCAATTCATCTGGCGGCGCTTTTCCTCCGACGCGGCGGCGGCTGAGCCGGCGCCGGATTATCCAGGGGTTTGGAAACAACCCTATTAATATAGGCGAGACCGAGCTGCCGGTTAATAAGCAATTGCTCTATAGAAACATGGCCAACATGCCGGGGATATATTTTGATAGCCATTTTAAGTTATTCTGCCTTGATCCCACAGCTATTGGGCCTCTCGCAAGCCCACCCATTGCAGGCAGGGCGCGCGGATATTAAGAGTAGCGCCTTCAACTTCAGGATACCATACAAAAAAAGGAGTTATGGCCGAGAGATCATCCTCAATAATCATAGGCAAAACAAAGCGCTCCCAGTTTTCCTTAAGATTGCTCACTGCTTGGGTTGATACTCTGTATTGCCGGCCAGTAGCAGTCATGGCATCAAAGCGCAACAACAATATCCCAGGTTTGTCTGATATTGTAGAGCGTAACTCGCAAATCAACTCCACTATTTTACTGCCGCTAACAACAGGCAGGCTATCTGATCCAGTCAGGTCAGGCCGCAGAAAAAGCACATGCCGACAGCTTTCGCCAACATCAGGGCCTGGTCTGCCGGCCTCTAGGCAGAGGATATTGGTTTGCTCTCCACAGGCTTGGAGGGTTATTTCTCCACGCCAACCCTGATTGAACCAGCCGCATGTTAGCGGTCCGTTTTTAACCAGCATGGCACAAGAAGCAGGCTGTTGCGGGCCAGTTATAGGGAAAACTATCCGATCAATTACTTTATAGTTTTTATCCCATTCATCTTTTAATAGGTAAGGACTGCCAACCGATATTGGTCTGGCCTTTTCAAGATTGCTAAGGAAACTATATAAAGGCGTGTCTTTCCAATAGCCGGTATAAGGCGCCATGTCTAAATATACTGCACCTATATTCAGCAACTGCAGCGCTTGCATTACCGCGTGCTCATCTTTTGCGTGAAGCACCGGGTATGTGATTGGCGTATACATTACAATAGCCTGATTGTTGAGATAGTAATTGTAGCTTTTGCTATCCAGCAGCATTTTTTTGCCAGGCGATAATTGTTGCTGGGCTGTAACTATCTGTCGGATTCTTTGCCAAGCCGAAGACATCTCAACATTTCGATTTACGCGCCATTGTGTGGCAATAACAGCTCTGCTGGTGGAAAAAGCCATCAAGATGACAAGGCAAAAAACAACTTGAGTTGTCAGCCGGCGCCGCCGGCCGCCAGCAAGCGTTATACGGTTAAAAACATCAATCAACAGCATGACAACACAGACTGCCGCAAAAGGATACCACTGCATTGCATAACGCTTATTTCTTATAAACCACGCGGATAAATCAAAACCAATATTAAGCAAGCCCGTAAAAGGCAGGGCGGTTATCAGCGTAATCAACCCCAGCAGACTGATAATGGAAGATTGACGACGCTTTCTTAGAACCGGCCAGAGCGCTGTTGCGGCCAAACCAAACAATACGCCCAGGACGCTCAAGCGATAATGATCGCGCGCGAGCAAAGCTTGTAGGCGTTGAAAAATACTATCAGCGCCTTGTAAGCGCGATGTCATCCATGCGTTCCAGTGTTCTAACATGGGGGTGCCGGCAAGTGCTATTTTTTGGAAAACATCCGGCTCCGGCAGAGAGCGTATTTCCAGAAATGCGGCAAAATACTGCGGACCTGCCAGCGTCAATCCTGCCATTATAGCTATCCCAACACTCAACACATGTTTCCAGGACGCCTTTTCTGCAAACGCCCAAATGGCCCAGGCAATGCCGATAGATACAGAAACAGCCAGACCGAGCGAATGGCCGATCAAGGCAAAACCTGCCATCAACGCAAGCGGCAGCAAGGGTGCAAGATGGAAGCGTCTGCGCATTCTTTGCGCAGACATGCCGGACAGGAGAGCAGCCAACAAAACAATCGGAATTACCCTGAAGCCATCGCGTGAAGAGGCAGTGGAAATATACTCACATTGAGGAACAAATAGTAGCAGCAGCAAGGCCAACGCCCCTGTTCCTTGAGAACCTGATACAGCGGCCAGGGCTGCCACGGCAATCAACATATAGATTATTGTTATTTGAAAGGCAACCCCAATAGCCTGATCGTGCGGATATCCTGGTGGATGGCGCCCATTATTCATCAAGGCATGGCTTAAATAAGCATGCCAGGCAGGTCCATGCATATCACCAAAAGCATCGCCATTTTCGGAGCTTTGATAGCCTGTGATGGCGGAAGCGGATCTATGCTGCGCGAGCTTTAAGGAATAGCCCAAGTAACGCAGAGCATCGGTTGAGAAAATCGGCGTTGAGCCATTGACAACCAGAATGCTGCAAAGCTTGCCAATTATCAGTAACGCGCAAACATAGGCCACAAAGATAGGCCATATACGCCTCCTCTGGCGCCAGCTATATTTTATAAAGCGGCGGAAGCGAACCAGCGCGCCTTTTCCATAATAAAGCCCAAGAGCAAGGGCGATTATTTGCGGTGGAAGCAGAAACCACCAGCGTGAAGCGCCCGGCGCTATAAGCAGCATTGCCAACATCCACAAGGCTATCACAAAAGGCACAATACAAAACCCAATGGCAAAGCGCGGAAAGCGCGGAACCAGCAATAAACGCGGCAAATGCAGGGTCAAGGAGCCTAACCCAAATGATAAGAGCAGCAATTGGGCTAAATAAACGATTTGCCACCATACCGATTTAAGACATAAGAAACTGCTTGTCATTTTCTAAACACTTCCGTGATGTCTTATCGGTTTTCCTTCCATTCGATCCTGATCTTAACTGCGATGATGAATGTCTATGGATAACTCTTTAATTCTCCATGCGCACATTCTGTGGCTCCACTCGCTGACGCAAAGTAAGGAAATGATTCATGGTCAGCATAAAAATTATCACCAGCACTGGTATTATAGGATAGCTGTATCGCATAAGATGATGCGAAAACATCGCATAAAAACCAAATAGATAAAGAGCCGGCAGGCAAAAGGCTAAAAGCGGCCATTGCCGCCGGCAGTTAAATTGCGCGTCATCCAGCCGCCCAGCGAGAGCGCGCAGATCAAGGCAAAACTTAGCACACCCGCAAGATATTTGAGGCGGGCTCCTTTTGGTTGCTTGCCCAGAAGCAACAGGGCCAGAATAACAATAATGCCAGGCAAATAAAGTGTCACCGCTTGCGTAAAGGCCAAGGCAGTTGTAAGCACCCCAAGCGCTATCCACAACCAGAACCGTGACTGTTTTGTAATAAGATATAATAGCCAGGCTACAACCAGGAGAATCGTACCAGTGAGCAATTCCGTAAGCAGGGTGTTCATTTGCTCCTGCATGGTAAAACTAAAAAGAATAAGGCATAACGCAAGGTAACTGAGGCTAATACGCCTAGTGAGTTTCAATACAATGCTGAAGGCCAGCCAAGCAACTACAAGTACAATAGGAGCTTGCATGGCCTTGAGGGTGGCAAGGAGCGGCGTTGACCCAGGGCGAATAAACTTTATTTCTTGGTATGCGACGCCATCTTCCATTCCATGTGTCAGGACAAAGTCGCCCTGTTTTTCCGCCATTATGTTCAATTTGCCGCCAATAGCGCTGACTTGCTCATCTTGCACGGTTGCCGGGCCATTCCAGACCGTAAAATCATCATCAATCAAGACAGTGTTATCTGATTGCCTGGTAACGCGGAATTGCTTGATTTGCAAACTGTCGCCAGTGGCATAGGGACGGAAGGTAATACCAGCCAAAATTTTTGCGCTCTTTGGCACGTTGATCTTTTTTAATGATGTTAATAGCCAGCTATTGCCGCCACTTAAAAAATCTGCCTCGGTTTGGCCGCCTTCCCATGTCCATGTTGCATCATTTTCGGATGGTTGAGTATTGATAAACAGCGCCCCATTCCCTGAACCAGACAGTTGAAGCCTAGTTTGTAGCGGATACAGCAGCAAGGGCGAAGAGGCTCGGTCTGTACTGGGCAATTTAACCAATGCCTCAAGCATCAGCGAATCGCCCGGATTTACCAGGTGCGTCAGATCGTATGCCAATGATAAACGTTCCACTTCATTGGCTGTAAGTTGCGCTAGAGAGGCCTTCTTTAATTTAGGATGCAGGGTAAGGCAGGTTGCTAGAAAGACGGGGAAACCTGGAGTGCGATAGCAAGTTCGAGTAAGCCAGGCGTCTTCGGCAGTGTCCTTTATGCTCCTTGAAAAAACATGATGCCGTGCAAGATTATAGCCATAAGCTAGATAATGCAATGCATCAGAACGGACTGCCGCGCCGCTGGCCCGGTCCATGAGATTCCAAAGGGCTAAGCTGGAGATTGCCAAGCCTGCAAGAATGTGCAGCAGCCAGTGCTTTTTCATTTTATCACCTTCATTGTATTGCCTTTTATTAAGCCTGCTAAAAACTACCTTTAGATTGAATCGCGGTAGTTCCTGATATACACGGATAAAAAGGCTGGCACAAGCATTCTTGAGCGGCACGGCGGGGGCTGTCATTGATTCCATCGGCTTGAGGGAGGCTTGGATCCATCTTAATCAAAATTCTTAGCAAGTATATGGGGATAATCATTTTGATATTCATTGGATTAAGGATATTCTATCACAAACAACAGTTTCAGCCTCAAAAGCAACCTGCCATACTGTGATAATTTGCCATTAGTCATCACCGCCAGCATTTCAATCTCTGATTGACCAAGAAAAGCTTTATGCTCGCCTGATGCTTCATGGCTACACCTGTTTATGCGCACGAGGTATTCATGGATTGATCTGACGCATGGATACGGAGTTGTGCCGATGAAACTGCCGTTAGGATGAAGCAGCGATATGTATTTTCGAACAAATGCTAATGGATTTTCAAGGTGTTCAAGAAAAGCCGCGCAGATAATGCAGTCTGCTGGGCTTGGCAACCATTGTTAGATTTGCGCAAACGCAGCATCAGCCAAAATATCCAATTCCAAAAAACTAGCCCTTAGCTTGGATTCGGCTGTAAGCGCGCAGGCGGCCAGAATCACAAGCAATATCTAGCACCACGGAGTTTTTCGGAATATGCGCGGCAACTCTGCGTAGGGCTTCTTGACGTGAGCAGCTGCGGTTCATTGGTTTTTCCCTCTATCCCCTCGCTGTGTTCATCTGATTATCTGTGGATAAATTTGGAACAGGTTTTGGCAAGAGGAACGAACCAATGAAAAGCAGGACATCCCCGGCGATTGTGATAATGCGGAATCCAAAGGCAATAATAAGTGCCTCAGCCGAGCCTGCGGAATGTTCCAAGGCGGCTGATAAAATGGCTTCCCGTACCCCAATCCCGCCGGATGCTCCAGGCATGATAAATCCGGCAAGCCAGGCAAAGGCGAAGATGGAAACAAGCAGAGGCGTTTGGCTTAAGCTTAATTGGGGACATACGGCCTTAGCCCATATTGCAAACAATAGGGCGGTTGCCACAAAGAAGACGATGAATAAAAAATGAGCGGGCACATAGCCGCGCTTAAAGGCGATTTTAGTTTGTAACGGCCAGGCTTTTAAAAATTGCCAGCGCGCAAGCAGTCCGGTTACCTTGATGGCAAAAAAGGGGGAAATTGCAGCCAGAATCGCTATGCCTAGATATAACACCAGCAGATTGAAAGGCAGATCAAGGCTTGTTGCCACAGGCAGCCCAGGCAAGGCAATAAAGGCGGCTACTATGGCTAAGCCGCCCAATTCATATACTGTTGCTGCAATAATGGCAGCATGAGACAACCCAAGCTGCCGCGCACCCATCCAGCGGCCGGCTATATGAAAAACATTGCCCGGAATATATTTGGCAATTTGCGTGCGCGCGCATAATCGAAATAGAAACACAGTCGCTGCGTTCGGCTGCCAGTATTGAGCTAACTTTGCCCAGGCAAAGGCTTGTGTGGCCATAAAAACGGCATAGAGTAACGTGGCCGCCGCCATGCTGATCAAAAGCCCGGCATCCGGCCGCCATTCAGCAAACCAGAATCTGGAGATCCAGCATTTTTTTGCCAGAAACAGAATGGCCACAGTTATGACCAGCCAGCCTAAGCCATCAAGTAAAGGTTTAATTCTGTTTTTGCTTTGTCTCACGGCTTAAAATAGCATAAGGGTTTCCCCACAGATATAATCTGGCGGATTGCGAAAGCCACAGGCCGGGCAGACAGCTGCTTATACTCCCTCATTCACGGATGAATGCTCTTTAGGGTTTTGCGCGCGCAGCATCCAATGAATTTTTATTCAAGCGGAATTGAATATCCTCCAGTAATTGACGATTTAGGCGGAACATTTCAGCCAAAAAGGCCATCATCAAGGTCTGGAAACCAATCCCCAGAAGAATAGCAGCCAGGACCAGAGATTGAATGTGGCCGGTGCCCTGGCCATGAGCAAAAAGCCATAAAAAACGCACACAAATCATTAAGCCAGAGACGCCCAGCAGCGCGCTGATTATGCAGAAGAAGCGGAACGGCCGATACACTGCCAATACGCGAAGGATGATGCAGGCTGACCGCCAAATATAATTCGGCATGGATTTGATCAAGCGCGAAGGTCTTGTTATCGGGTTAGTGCGAATGGGGACCCAGGCAATAATGATATTTTTAGGGCGCGCCTGAATAATGGTTTCTAGCGCATAACTGTATTTTGAAAATACGTGCGCATGGCCGCTTGGCGGCTGAAAGCCCTGAAGCCGCTTACGGCATCCTTAACTTCAATGCCGGTCATGAATTGAACAATAGCGCTGCCTGTTTTTT
The DNA here is from genome assembly GCA_964444425.1 of uncultured Verrucomicrobiota bacterium. GTDB lineage: Bacteria > Verrucomicrobiota > Kiritimatiellia > JAAZAB01 > JAAZAB01 > CAYUHK01. The sequence continues at coordinate 25,534 of CAYUHK010000006.1, read as the reverse complement.
GGAGTATTTTTTTAAGCAATGAAAAATGCGCTATGCTGGTTATTGGCCGCGTGCCTATAACCATATCTGCCCGGGCTTCAAGAATTGGCTGAGTCAATAAAGGAATATCGTCTGCATTGTACTGGTTATCGGCATCGGTATTGAGAATGACATCGGCACCGCGCGCCAGACATGCGTTTAATCCAGTAGCAAACGCCGCGCCCAACCCAAGGTTTTGGGGATGACTGATGATATGGTCTACACCCTGAGCGTGCGCTATTTCAACCGTGCGGTCTGAACTGCCGTCATCCACGATCAGCCATTCAACAGATGTGAAGCCCGGCACCTGGCGTGGCAAAGCTGCCAGAGTGGCCGCAAGAACGCGCTCTTCATTGTACGATGGAATCTGAATTATAAGCTTCATTTCAGCCTCAGCTCCAATCTAAACAAGGTTATGGTTGTTTTACCGCGGCCAACACAATGGTTCAGAGTGCCGGCGAATATACTTTTACGATAGAACCGTAGAGCCAGCGAATCAAAACCGCTGGATTGGTTAGGCCTTGACGATGTTGGTGGCCGGTTGCTGATAGACGCCACGCGTATCCACAATCAAGGCGCCATGGCGCTGAATCAATTCATAATCAAATTGTTGATGGTCGGTGGTTAAGATCAGACAATCATAGGAGGCCAGATTCGCCGGGGTCAGCTCCACGCTGCGCAAATCAAAGCGATAGGCGCGCTGCTTGGGAAACACTGGCACGTGTGGATCGCTATAATCTATCAAGGCGCCCTTGCTGCGTAAAATATCCATGATTTTCGCCGCCGGCGATTCGCGCATATCATCCACGTTTTTCTTGTAGGCCACCCCCAACACTAAAATGCGCGCGCCCCGCAAGGCCTTCTGACGATCGTTTAAGGCTGCGGCAACCTTACCTACCACCCAGGCAGGCATGGCGCTGTTGATCTCTCCAGCCAGCTCAATAAAGCGGGTATGAAACTCATATTCGCGGGCCTTCCAAGTAAGATAAAATGGATCTATTGGAATACAATGGCCGCCCAGCCCAGGACCAGGATAATAGGGCACAAAGCCAAATGGCTTGGTGGCCGCCGCCCGAATGATTTCATGGATATCCAGCCCCATTACATCGGTCAACATTTTCAGCTCGTTGACCAACCCAATGTTTACGGCGCGATGGATATTCTCCAGCAGCTTGGTCATTTCCGCCGCTCGTAATGAGCTAACCGGAACCACACGATCTATCACCTGCCCGTATAGCTCCAGGCCAACCTGCAGACAGGCCGCGGTGCAGCCGCCACATACCTTGGGAATAGTTTGGGTATGAAAATGAGGATTAGCGGGATCCTCGCGCTCGGGCGAGAACACCAGAAAAACATCGCGGCCTATGCTTAAACCGCAAGCCTCTATACGTGGCTTGAGCTCCTCGTCGGTGGTGCCGGGATAGCTGGTGCTCTCTAAGGCGATCACCTGACCAGCGCGTAAATGCGGCGCCAGCGCTATCATGGTGCTGACGATATAACTGATATCTGGCTCGCGATGGCGAGTCAGTGGCGTGGGCACGCAAAGGATCAAGGCGTCGGCCTGGGCGGCCTTGGCGAAATCAGTGCTGGCTTCAAAGCCGCGCGACTGAGTCGCTTGAATGGCCGCCGCGTCGATATGTTCGATATAGCTTTGGCCGCGATTTAATTTATCAACCTTGGCCTTGTCCACATCCAAACCCAAGACGCGGTAGCCCACCTCGCTGAACCTGAGCAAAAGCGGTAGGCCTACATAGCCCATCCCGACTACGCCGATCAAAGCTTCCTTGCGCCGTAAGCGTTCGATCAATTGCTGCTGCATATCCATGGTTATTGCCTCGCCTGCTTACTGGCCGACTGCTTGGCGGCCGCTGATTTTATTTTTCGTAAAAGCGCCGTATGGCGTCCACGATCTGGCGCGCCTGGGCATCGTTAAGCTCGGGATAGATCGGCAAAGCCAGAGTCTCCTGAGCGGCCCGCTCGCTTTCAGGAAAATCTCCCGGCGCGTAGCCTAGAGCGCTAAAACATTTCTGTAGGTGTAAGGGTACCGGATAATAAACTTCTGTCCCAATGCCTTGCTCGGTTAAAAAGGCCCGCAGCTCGTCGCGCCGCGGAACTCGAATTACATATTGATTAAAAATATGCCGGCCGGGCCGCAGCTCCGGCAGACGCACGCTGCCCCGCGCCGGCAAGCCTGATTCATCAAACAAATTGCCGTAACGCCGCGCGTTGGCCTGACGCGCTTGCGTCCAGGCATCAAGATGACGCAGCTTCACAAACACAACCGCAGCCTGCAAGGTGTCTAAACGAAAATTGCCCCCGACCAGATGATGATAATATTTAGGCTCGGAACCATGATTGCGCAAAACAGCCAGCTTCGCAGCCAAAGCAGCGTCCTGGGTAACCACCATGCCGCCATCGCCAAAACATCCCAGGTTCTTGGAAGGAAAAAAAGAAAAACAGCCGCAAAGCCCGATCGAGCCGGCCCGCCGGCCTGCATATTCCGCGCCGATGGCTTGGGCGGCATCCTCTATCACAGCTAGATCATGGCGGATAGCTAAGGCCATAATTGGCTCCATATCGGCCATTTGACCAAAAAGATGCACCGGAATAATCGCTTTGGTGCGCTTGCTGATCTTGGCCTCTATCAAACGCGGATCGATATTAAACGTGACCGGATCTATATCCACAAATACCGGCCGCGCGCCCAGTCGGGCCACGCATCCAGCTGTGGCGAAGAAGGTGTAAGGGCTGGTAATCACCTCGTCGCCCGGCTCAATGTTAGCTGCCATCAAGGCGATCAATAGGGCATCCGTACCCGAGGAAACCCCGACACCATGCGCGCAGCCACTGTAGGCGGCCACTGCCTCCTCACAATCGCGCACCCGCTGGCCCATGATAAAATATTGAGCCTCTATGATGGCATTTAACTCCGGCTCAATCTCAGCGCGCAAGCTATTATACTGGGCCTTTAGGTCTAGCAAAGGAATCTTCATCGCGACAGGTCTCCTTAATTAAGTGACATTTTTAAAATCGTCATAGGGCCGGCAGCCCCTAGCTAACTTGTCGGGCAGCGCCGCGGCCTCGTCCAGATCTAGACAGCGTAGAATCCCAGGCTGATTCTCGCGATAGCGCAAGCCACTCTCCGGACATTGCATGATCCCAGCGCAATCGGCCGGCCCCAGACAATGACCATGGCGGCTCATCCAGCCCCGCTGGCGGGCGGGGTTGCCCAAGACTAAGGCGTAATCGGGCACATCTTTGGTTACCACTGCGCCGGCGCCCACAAAGGCGTAAGCACCAATATTGACGCCGCAGACTATGGTGGCATTGGCCCCAATGCTACAGCCGCGCCGGAAAAAAGTCTTTTCATAAAGGGCTTGGCGATTGATTTGCGCGCGCGGATTGGTCACGTTGGTTAAAACACAGGCCGGCCCTAAAAATACGTCATTCTCAATCACTGCGCCGCTATAGATGGAAACATTGTTCTGTATCTTCACGTTATCGCCAATAGTCACACCGTTAGCCACATGAACACTCTGGCCCAATACACAATCCCGGCCGATCACCGCTTGCGGCATGATATGGCAAAAATGCCATATTTTGGTGCCGGCGCCAACCTGAGCTCCGTTATCCACATAGGCCGATTCATGCACAAAATAGTCGCTTTTATTGATGGGAGCCTCCCCGCGCTAACCCAAGAAGCTTTTAATAGCCTCCTTGCTTAAACCATGGCGCAATGTGGAACAAACTTAACCTTTATTCAAGTGTAATATCAAATTTGACGGCTGGCTCGCCATGCGCCTAAGCAGAACCAGCTGAGCTCAGCCGCGCCGGCGCTTGGCCAAAGGATGGTAATCGCCTGCCGGTGGCTGCACCGCGGCATGACGAATAGCATGAGCCAGCTGGATTGAGGCGCGCGTCTCTTCCAAACCAAAGCCGCGGCCTCGCAAAATCTCCTCATAGCTGCGCGTGTGCAGATCAGCCAAGCCCTCCGAGAATTCTATCTCAGCGCCGTCAACCTGTATCGAGCGATAGGAGCGCAAGCCTTGCCCAGCCAAGCTCGCCGGTAAATCCTGCGCGTCCACGGAAAGAAACCAACGCACCCGCGCCCGCTCCAGATCCAGATAGCCAGCCGCCCGGTTCGGCTCCGCCAAGTGTAGTGCGCTATGGCGCGCCGCGCCAAAGACCCATAAGAGCATATCAAAAAAATGAATGCCTATGTTCGTGGCAATGCCGCCAGATTGCTCCAGCCTGCCTTTCCAGGAATACTCGTACCAATGGCCGCGCGCTGTGATATAGGTTACATCCACATCATGAACCCGACCGGCCGCCGCCGCCATGGCCGTGCGCAATGCCAAGATGGCCGGATGCAGCCGCAGTTGCAAGATGGTGTTGACGCGCCGCGCGGTCTCATGCTCGATTTCAGCCAGGGCGTCAATATTCCAAGGATTCAGCACCAAGGGCTTTTCGCAAATAGCCTCAGCCTGCGCGCGTAAGGCGAAACGAATGTGAGCGTCGTGCAGATAGTTGGGCGAGCAGATGCTGACGAAATCCAAGGGCGCCGCGCTGCGATCATGGCGCAGTTTCTCAACATGCCGTTCAAACCGCTCAAATTCAGTGAAGAAGGAAGTCTGGGGAAAATAACTATCCAGGATGCCTACGCTGTCGCTTTTATCCACTGCTACCACCAATTGATTGCCGGTGTCCCGAATGGCCTTAAGATGGCGGGGCGCGATATAGCCGGCTGCGCCAATGAGGGCAAAAAGACGGGGCGCAGCGGTTTTTTGTTCCGGCGGCACCGCTGCTAACGCTGGCTTGTTGCTCATAGCCAATGCCCCATTTTTGTCTTTTTAACCTTTAAATAGCGGCGGTTATACGGGTTGGCGGGAAAGATCAAGGGAATGATCTCTACTATTTTAAGACCATAGCTTTCCAGGCCGATAACCTTGCGTGGGTTATTGGTTAGCAAACGGATTTTTTTCAAACCTAGATCGGCCAAGATCTGGGCGCCGAGGCCGTAATCGCGCAGGTCGGCAGCAAAGCCCAGACGTTGGTTAGCCTGCACTGTGTCCAAACCCTTTTCCTGCAGAGCATAGGCATGAATTTTATTCTCCAGGCCTATGCCGCGCCCTTCCTGGCGCATATAGAGAACCACACCTACCTTTTCCCGAGCCACCTGCCGCAAAGCGGCATGTAATTGCGCGCCGCAGTCGCAACGCAAGGATGCAAATACGTCGCCAGTAAGACATTGGCTGTGCACGCGCACCAGAACCGGCTTGACTGCGGCGGCCGGCTTGCCCATAACCAAGGCTACGTGTCGAGCACCATCGATAACCGAACGATATAATTTTAACTGGAAAACGCCAAATTCTGTGGGCAAGGCCACGCTTTGAACCAGCTCAATCAAACGCTCGCGGCGGCGGCGCCAAGCAATTAGATCGGCCACCGATATCATCTTAAGTTTATGGCGCGCGGCGAATCGGCGCAAATCTGGTAGCCGGGCCATACGGCCATCAGCGCGCATGATCTCGCAAATCACCGCCGCTGGCTGTAATCCGGCCAGACGCGCTAAGTCCACCGAAGCCTCGGTATGGCCGGCGCGACGCAATACGCCGCCCTCGCAGTATTCCAATGGAAAAACATGCCCAGGACTGGTTAAATCCTCTGGCTGGGAAGATTGATCCATCAAAACCCGAATGGTTTGAGCGCGATCGCTGGCGCTGATGCCGGTAGTAACCCCCGCGCGCGCGTCCACCGATTCCGTGAAAGCCGTACGGAAACGATCGGCGCTGTGCCGCGCCACCGCGCGATTTATTTTAAGCTGAGCCAGCCGCGCGCCGGTTAGCGCCACGCAGATCAGTCCGCGGCCGTGTGTGGCCATAAAGTTTATGGCGCTGGCCGAAGCTCGCTCCGCGGCAACCACCAGATCACCTTCATTCTCGCGCTGGCGGTCATCTACTATGATCACCATAGAGCCGCGCCGAAAGGCCCGCATCACCTCAGGCAAAGGATCAAATGAACTAGACTTATTAGAATAACGCTGCCGAGTGCTTGTCATGATGTTGTTTTTTTAAAGATCCAATTGGATAACTTCTGGAATGGTCTGCCAGCCGCGCGCGCGCCCGGCTGCCTGCAAACGGCAGCAACATTGGCTTTTGATCTCGGCCGCCAAAGCTAAACTGGGGCTGAGCCGCGGCGAGCAGCCTAATAGATCGGCGGCGGCCGCACGCAGATGTTGCAGCCCTAGAATGCCCTCGCCCTGCGCCTTGTCCCAAACGCCCGCTAAATGATCCATCAACGCATTGACCGCACGCAATAAGGTTAACTCAAGCCTGGTCGCTGGCGCGCTCAGCCGACGCAGATCCACGATCCAGATGGCCCCCCAGGTCCCCGAAGAATCCGGCCGCACCAGCCGCGACCCCAACATGAACCGCCAGTGCGATAAAGATAGATCGCGCGAGACGATCGCCTCGGCAAAAGGCGGACTCACGTGCCACTCCCGACCGCGCGCCGCAATAAATTGGCGCGCGATAGCTTCCTCGCCGATCGCCCATAAGGCGCGCGCGATCAACAGCAGTAAATAGGCCGAGGGCAAGGCTTCGGCGCGGTGCTGCTGAGCGATAAAATCCGCTACTGCCTGAGCGATTGCCGGAGCCGAATCCGCCGCCGCTGGCACTGCCGCACTCAGCTCCGCCGCAATTAACGCAGCTAAATCGGCACCAAGCTTATCAGCTTTATGGTTCCAGATCATTCGTGTCCGATCAAACCTTTCACTTCCGTTAAAAATTGATTAATATCCTTGAAACGTCGATAGACCGAAGCAAACCTAACATAGGCTACCTCATCCAGCTGCCCCAGACGTTCCATAACCTTCTGGCCAATGATGTCGCTGGATACTTCACGATCATGCTCGTTGCTCAATTCGCCGATAATCGCGTCGGCCATGCCCTCGATCTGCTCAGCGCTGATGGGCCGCTTCTCGCAGGCGCGCCAGATGCCGTTCAATAATTTATTGCGATCCAGTTCCTCATGGCGCCCATCGCGCTTGATCACGCGAAGAAGCTCCTTGAAGATCTTCTCATAGGTCGTGAAACGATGCCCACATTGCAAGCAAGTCCGCCGCCGCCTTATCAAATTGCCTTCCTGAGCCGAGCGGCTATCTATAACCTTATCTCTTAAATGTCCGCATTTAGGGCAACGCATGGCGTCCAACCTCCCCATCAAAAAAACGCGCAACGAGACCCGTTTAAACCCCGATGCTAAAGGATTGAGCGTAAAAATAAAACATAAATAAATTTAATGCCCCAAAAAAACCTTGCCAGCTTCCAGAGGCTGTATTCATGCCTGAGCCGGCTCGGCCAGGCTGGAAGTGCAAAAGGGACAGCGCACTGCCGCCAGGGCAACCTGTGAGCAACAGAAGGGGCAAGCCTTACTGCGCGAGGGCGGCGGCACGGCCGGCGGCGGCGGCGGAAACGCTTTTTGCTTCAAGCGCTGCATAAATTGCACTAATAAAAAAACAGCCGCGGCCACAATCAGAAAATCTATCACCGTGTTGATGAACGAGCCGATGTTTAAGGTGGTTGCTCCTGCACTGCGAGCGGCGTCCAAGGTGGTGAAACGGCCATTCTGCAGATTCAATGATATTTTGGCAAAATCCACCCGGCTAACCAATAAGCCAATCGGCGGCATGATCATGTCATTGACCAGCGAGGTAACGATTTTACCGAAAGCGCCACCTATGATTACGCCCACGGCCATGTCCAATACATTGCCTCGCATCGCAAACTCTTTGAATTCTTTCCACATATTTTATTCCTTTCTAAAGCGGATTAAGACCGCGGCCCATTTAGTATCGTAAACGGAATTTACCCCTCCCACACCCCAACCTGCCAGTCGCGCTGCTGCCAGCGTGACCCATGCTCAGGCTAATAACCCTTAATTATTGGCTTCTAAACGCATGCTTGTGCCAGGCGCCAGCTGGCCGCAGGCAAACCAACCTGCTTGTAATTCTAAAACGCCCCAGGCAGCCCAGCCGCCCCAAACCAACCTCCATGGCGGCACAGCCGGCACAACCCGAACCACGCGCCAGTCGCGCGAGATAAAAATAAGGTCCAGCGCGAAACGCATAAAGCAGGTATGCACTGCGGCGCAAGGGGCCAAAAACATCCCTCGCCCACTGCCCAACGGCGCGCGCCCCATCAGTCCCAAAAAACGCGCGCTGAGCGTCGTAGCCATGGTCACGGATTCCACCCGGCCAGGCCCTGTTGGCATGCTCAAGACCGCTGCTCTCACCAATGGACGCGCTAAAATAATATATTATCCTCCTAGAAAATACGCCTGCTGCCTGCGCCCCAGCATAGCCGCCACTGCGCCAATAGCCTCGACAAACTTAAACCAATCCAATCAATGCTCTATCTTTACCAATTATTAAGTAAATTCAAGCTCTGGCCGCGAAGCCCTAGCCAGTAGTTCCTCGGCAAAATGACAAGCGCTCCAGCGCTCCGGGGCTACCTGCCGCGCCAGCGGAGTGCTTGCGGCGCAGAGTGGCCGAGCTAGGGGGCAGCGCGCCAGCAGTCGGCAGCCTGGCCGGCTGGCGCCGGCCCAGTAAGCGTCGCCTTTTAACCTGATGGCGCGCGCAGACGACCCGTGCGCAAACCCAGGTTTATTTATATCCGGCATAGCTGCCAAGAGAGCCGCGCTGTAAGGATGCGCCGGCCGCTTAAATAATTCCGCCGTAGGCCCGCTTTCCATGAAGCGGCCGCCATACATTATCAAAACTCGCTCACATAGGCAGCGCACCACCGCCAAGTCGTGAGCTATCAACAGCAGAGCGCAGCGGCGCTGCTTAGTCAGCTCTTTGAGCAGAGCCAAGATCTGAGCTTGAACTGAAACATCCAGAGCTGAAACCGGCTCATCGGCTATTAACAATTCAGGTTCCAGCGCCAAGGCCCGGGCGATACAGATACGCTGGCGCTGGCCGCCGCTGAATTCATGTGGATAGCGCCGCGCCATCGCCGGCTCCAGTTCAACCAATCTCAGCAATTCCACCACTCGCGCGCGCCGCGCCGCCGCCGACATCCTGTAATGCACCCACAAAGGTTCCTCTAAAGCCGCGCCCACCGTCAGGCGTGGATTGAGCGCAGCAAAGGGATCCTGGAACACCAGCTGTGCCCGCCGGCGGAAAGCGCGCAAGGCCGCGCCGCGCAGAGAGCGAATCTCCTGGCCGCCCAGCTTGACCGATCCGGAAAAAATCGGCACCAGCCGCAGAATCGCCCGGGCTGTTGTGCTCTTGCCACAACCGCTTTCGCCAACCAACCCCAGGCTTTCTCCAGCGCGCAGGGTCAAGCTAAGACCGTTCACAGCCTGTACTGACTGGCGGGCCGGCCCAAAAACCACGCTCAAATCATCTACTTCCAGCAAAACTTTATTCATAACCTCTTGGCGAGCAAGTTAATGTCTAAAAGATATCGGTCAAGTTGGTTTTTAGCTGGCGCGTTGGTTTTTTATCTGCGGTTGCTCCGGCTATTGGAGGCTACAGGCTCTAGACCCTGATTGCTATGAGAGGGTCTGCCCGCATTGGGCCGCAACCGACTGGATGTTTATCTCTGGGCCAAATTCGCTCCAATCCAAACGCGCCGCCCCAGCTGGCGCCAGCTAAGAATCTCCTGACTCAGCATTGCTTCTCGGCCAGCGCCTTGCCATCAGCCGACCCGCTCAGCTTCCGACCGCCCTGGCCCTCAGACTAGCCGGCCCATTAAGGGACCATCTGCCCCACTCCAAACATTCTAATATTCTGCAGAATATTAGAATGTTTTCATGAACTTTAAAAATGCCTTGCCGTACGGCGAAAGCCGGTGGATAACCTGACGGCCGCGATAACGTTTATTCAAGAGACCAGCCTGCACCAATGCACGCGTATGCTGCGATATGGTCTTGAAATTGCTATTAAGGGCCTGGGCGATTCCAGCAACGCTGATGTCGGCCTGGATGGCCACGACTTTCAGGATGGCTATGCGGCGATGGTTGGCCGCTCCCTTGAAATAACGCTCTAATTGTTTGGGTGTCTGCATCGCAGGGCCCCTGTTCCAATATGCTCTTGCCGCCTAGCTGACCAGATGCGCCGCTGAGCCGATTTGCGCTATGAGCTTGACGCCAACCCAGTTATACCGCCGCCCGCGCCAAGTTCTAACATTCTGCAGAATATTAGAATATTGTCAAGAGGAGAAAACAGCCTAGTCCAGCAAATAAATCATCCCAGAAAGCTTAGCCTGGCAGGTTCGTTAAAAATCCTAGCCCATACCAGGCAAGCCTCAGCAGCCCGGGCCAGGCCTGATGACCTTCGCTCCAATAAGCAAGTCGGCTATCAGCGCGCCACCCGATCAATCTATGATTCCCTCTCGCGAAGCCCAGAGCGGCCCGGGCCGGCTGCCCCAAGCGCGCTAGCAACCACGCCATCTCAGCAGCTTGATTAAGCCAGATCCGTTGACAAAAAGCCTTGCTTTGCATAGAATGCGCTCTTAAAAAACTGCCTAGGGCTTGCCAGCAGGGCAATATCTCTAAGTCGTATTAAGATTAGGTGTTTTATGAAGCGGGTTTTTCTTTTTGTCGCTACCAACATTGCCTTGATGTTAATGCTCTCGGCAGTTTGCCTGATCTTGGGCATTGACCCAAACACCAGCGTGGGCCTACTTAGCTTTGCTCTGATCTTTGGAATTGGCGGAGCCTTTATCTCTCTTTTGCTTTCAAAAACTATGGCCAAATGGACCACGCGGGCCAAGGTCATTACTGGGCAGGAAGGCGAGCTTGAATCTTGGCTATTAAACACGGTTGCCCAGCTGGCCACGCGAGCAAAAATCGGCATGCCCGAGGTAGCCATATATCCCGGCGCGGCCAATGCTTTTGCTACCGGCGCTTTTAAACATAAAGCTCTGGTAGCTGTCTCCAGTGAACTTTTAGAGAGCATGTCACGCGCTGAAATCCGGGCGGTATTGAGCCATGAGATCGGCCATGTGGCTAACGGCGATATGGTCACGTTGGCTCTATTGCAGGGCGTGCTTAACGCCGTGGTAATCTTGCTGGCCCGGGCGCTAGGTTTGACCGTGGATCGCGCCGTATTTGGAACGCGCCGCGGCGTGGGGCCGGGCTATTACCTAACTTATTTATTCATGCAACTGGTGCTTGGCATTCTAGCTTCAATGATAGTGATGGCCTACTCGCGGCGGCGCGAATTTGCCGCCGATGCTCAAGCCGCCGGATACCTCGGCTCGCCCGCCGATATGATTGCCGCCCTGCAACGCCTGGCCGGCTTGACGCCGGGCGCGCTGCCTGCTTCCATGAAAGCTTTTGGAATCAATGGTGCCAAGAGCTGGACGCGGCTCTTTGCTTCGCACCCGCCGCTGGAGACGCGCATCGCCAGACTGGCTCAACTGAACCCCAGCTTGCGCTAGGCTCCTCGGCCAAGCCAAAGCAAGTCTAATCAGAGCCGTTCGACAGTTAAACGCAAGGTTTTCTGCTGACTGGGTGCGGCGGCCCAGCCACGGGCAACGCGATAGCCAGGCAACCAAATCAAGCCGCCGGCGCATTCAAAAAGCGGTAGGCGCGCGCGCTGCTCACGGGGAAGTTTACCATCGGTGAAGATATCTTGCAATTTCCTGGATCCGCGCAGGCCTAAGGGCGCCATCCGATCGCCGGCCTGCCAAGAACGCGCATAAACTCGCCGGCGACGCCAGCTGGAGAGCGCCAAGCAAACTTGGGCGGGATACTGTCCAAGGCCAGATGGCTTGGCACAATCGACGTAAGCTCCTAACTCAACAACTACCCGTAAGCCGCACTGAGGCAGCAAGGTTTGGCCAGGAATATTTAGGGCCACCCGGAAGGCCTCGGCCGCTAGCAGCTGGCCGTGCGTCAGATCAATATGCCGCCCCGTTTTACGCGCTAGCCAAGCGCCGGGCAAAGTGATCGAGCGGCCGCTTTGGCGATGGATCAACAGGTTATCCAAACGATCCACAGCATTATAATCAATATGGTTGACAGCCATACCATAAGCTACCAGCCATTGGCGCAGCACACGGCGGCGCAGAGCTATGGGGTATGACGCCAAAAGCGCGCCATCCAGCGGCCTAGCCGGGCCAGCGCATTGGGCTAAAATATTGCTGGCCAGTGCAGCCAGATATTCATTTTCTTTTTCTAGGATATCGGCGGTGCGGGCCAACGCCTGGCGAATGCGCGGATTGAGCCTAGTCTCTAAAAAAGGCAGCACCTCATGGCGGATACGGTTGCGCAAAAAAGCTTCATCATTATTAGTGGCATCCTCGCGCCAAGCCAGGTGGCGGCGGCGCAGAAATTCCAGGATGGCAATGCGGCTGGCATCGCGCAAGGGGCGAATTATTTTTAGTTTACCCCAATGAGTATGATAGGGAATTCCGGCCAGCCCTTGGGGGCCGGCGCCGCGCGCGAGCTTCAGCAAAACCGTTTCGACCTGATCATCAGCGTTGTGCGCCGTCGCTAGAGCGGCGCAATGCCAACGCCGCGCAGCTTGGGCAAAAAAGGCATAGCGAGCCTCGCGCCCGGCCATTTCCAGGGAGACCCCGCGGCGCCGCGCCAGGCGGGGCACATCGACATTGCCTTCAACATAGTTGAGGCCTAACTGGCGCGCGCTAGCCTTGACAAAGCGGGCATCCTGCGCTGCGGCCGATCCGCGAATGCGGTGCTGCAAATGAGCAACGCTTAAACGCAGTTGCCAACGTGGTGCCATTTCATGCAAGAGGGCCAATAGGGCCATGGAATCTGCGCCGCCGGAAACGCCGACAAGGATATGTTGACCCGGCTGGAACAAATCGTGCCGGCGAATGGTCTGGGTGATGGTGCGCAGAAGCGTCATGAAACCTCAAGCTATGCCCAATCTTTAACGCGAAGCAAGTCGCGAAGATGATCGCGTTCTACCGCTGCCGTCTAGTGCTGTTGATCCTTTAGCAAGCAGCGTTAAATAAAGATCTATTCTCTTTATAATCGCCCGCCCTGATCAGGTTCCAAGCGGTTATGCCCATCCAGGTAGGGCGCCAACGCAACGGGTAAAACGACCGAGCCATCGGCCTGCTGACCATTCTCCAAAAGGGCTACCATCAAGCGGGCCAGGGCGACACCAGAACCGTTTAAGGTATGCACGAACTCCAATTTGCCAGCCTTATTGCGGTAGCGAATATCGGCACGGCGGGCCTGAAAAGCTTCAAAATTACTGCAGGAAGACACCTCCAACCAAGCCTGCTGACCAGGCGCCCACAGCTCGATATCATAACATTTAGCTGCTGCGAAGCTGAGATCGCCACTGCTCAGGGCAAGCACTCGATAGGCCAATTCCAAGCGTTGCAAAACATCCTCGGCATTACTGAGGAGCTTTTCCAATTCGGCGTAGGAAGTTGCCGGCTCGACGAATTTAACCATTTCCACTTTATCGAACTGATGTATGCGGATGAGGCCGCGGGTTTCGCGGCCGGCCGCACCGGCCTCGCGGCGGAAACAGGGCGAATAGGCCACCAGATAGACAGGTAAGGGGCGAGTGATGATTTCCTCGCGATAGATATTGGTTACGGGAACCTCCGCGGTGGGAATTAAATAGAGATCGTCGCTGGGGATATGATACATGTCTTCGCTTAGTTTAGGCAGCTGGCCGGTACCAGTCATGGCCGCCGAATTACAGACAAAAGGCGGAGCAACTTCCAAATAGCCATGTTCTTTAACATGCAGATCAAGCATAAACTGTATCAAGGCCCGCTCCAACCGCGCGCCCCAGCCGACATATAATGGAAAGCCTGCACCGGCCATCCGTGTCGGGCGAGCAAAATCCAGAATCCCCAGACGCTCGCCGATCTCCTGATGGCTCTGCGGCGCAAAGGCGAAGTGGCGCGGCTGGCCCCACGAGCGCACCAGAACATTAGCATCCGCGCCGGCGCCGGCGGGAGTAGTAGCATGCGGCAGGTTGGGAATAGCCAATAATATTTTTTTTAATTCCGCCTCCAGTTCACGGCGGCGGGCGGCCTGCTCAGTAATTTTTTCGCCGAGCTTTTTTACCGCCTGCTGCTTGGCGGCAGTAGCTTGGCCAGCTTTTTTTAACTTCCCGATTTCCTCGGAGGCCTGGTTGCGCTGACATTGCAGGGCTTCGCTATCTGTTATCAAGCGGCGGCGCTCTAGATCCAGGCGCATCAAATCATCCAGCCCGGCGGCAGTAGCGCCGCGGCGGCGGAGCCCTGCGCGCACCTCCACTTCCTTCTCTCTGATAAACTTTAGATCCAGCATAAAATTTTCCCCTTTTCGCTTGAAGATCGCCGCTCAGTATGGCATGAAGCAGGCTAAGGCGCAAGCTATACGCTGAGCGAAACTCAGCTCTGGCCGCCCCGGCTAAGCCTTCCTATAACCTCGTAAAAACAAACATCATGAACTCGTCCAACGCCAATGTGGATCTCAACCGTCCGGTTTATTTAGGTTGGCGCGACGCCTTCATCGAAAAAATTTTGGCGCGCCTGCCAAAATGTCTGGCCGATCTACCAGCCGCCAAGCGTTTGGGCCATATTGACGACGTTCTGGATTATTTACAGGCGGCGCAGGAGGCAACCGAATTGGCTAATCTATCCACAGCCAAGCAGCGTTTAGACGCAGCCCTGGCTATCATGCTACAACTGATCTTTTGTTATTTACGCTCCGCTCGAACGATGTTGGCCAGCGTGTCTCAGTTCAATGATCCTCGTAATCCGCTGCGGACATTATTACAAAACGCTGGGCCATTAGAGGCGGACGTCGATCCGGCCGCAGCCAGCATACGCCTATTGAAGGATGCCGAGCGCTTATTCCAGTTGCTGCAAAAACCTTTTGAGGATCTACGCCAGGCCAACATCGACGCGCTAGGCAGCGATGAACGCGAGCGCTATCAGCGGGCCTATAAAAGCATCAAAGCGCGCCGGCGGCCGGCCACCAACATCAAATGGATGGATCAACTGCGCCCAAATTTCTTGGCCAGCTCCTGGAACGATAGATGAATCAAGGTCGGCCGGCCATGCGGGCAGGTATAGGGCATTTCGGCACGAGCAAGCTGGGCTACCAGATCCAGAATTTCCTGCTCGGAGAGAGTTTGCTGCGCCTTCACCGCAGCGCGACAGGCCGCGCGGGCGATACGTTCTTGCAGCAGCTGACGGGTGCCGCCGGCGGCGCCGGCTTCCTCCAGAGCCGCCACTAGATCTGGCAAAAGCAGCCGCGGGGGCACGCCGGCAAAGCAAGCTGGCAAAGCATCCACCAAGAAAGTATCGGCGCCAAACTCAGCTATGCTAAAGCCAAGTTCTTTTAAAAGATCCAAGCGCTGGCGGGCTTGTTGCGCGCGGACGGGCGACAAATCCACAGTTTCGGCTATCAAGAGGCCTTGGCTTTCGACCCGACTGCCGGCCAAAGCCGCAAGGTAACGTTCGTAAAGCACGCGTTCATGGGCCGCGTGCGGGTCCATCAGCGCCAAGCCATCTTCGGTTTCCATCACCACGTATAAATTATTTACCTGTCCCAAGACACGGCACCAAGACCATGGCGCGGCCGGCGCCAAGCTGGCGGCGGCCGGCTGAGCAAGCTGGGTTGGCGGCGGGGGCGGCGGCTGGTCTAGCGACTTGGGCCGGGGATAGAAAAAATCGCGCGGGGCAACAAGCGGCCTTGGTCCGCCCAAGGCACGAGAGCGCCAAGTCTGGGCCAAACTTGGGCCAGCCGGCGCGGCGGCGCCGCCCGGGCCAAATGGGCCGCTGGCGGCCAGTGCCTGGCGCAGCGCCGCGCCGAGGGCGGCGCGAATGGCGTTAGGGTCGCGAAAACGCACTTCCTTTTTAGTAGGGTGGACATTGACATCCACTAGGCCAGGATCAAGATCGAGGAATAAAAACACTACCGGAAAACGATCGGACGGCAGCAGGGAATGATAAGCAGCCCGGATGGCAGCTCCGAGGACCGCGGCGCTGGCCGGGCGGCCATTGACAAACAGGTACTGTTCCGAACGATTGGCCCGGCTGTTAGCTGGCAAGCCGACATAGCCTTTTATATGCAGCGGAGCGACCTGATAGTCCACCTGGCGCAAAGGAGCTTCTGCCGTTGCCGGCAACAACTCGCGCAGACGATCCTCAAAGGTTCCGCCGCCGGCCAGGACGTAGACCGGTCGGCCATCCACCATCAGGCGCATATCGACAGTCGGATGGGCCAAGGCATAGGTAAAAAACACCTGGCGGAGGTGAGCCAGCTCGGTTGCTTCCGTGCGCAGAAACTTACGTCGGGCCGGCACGTTAAAAAACAGCTGACGAACCTCCACAGTGGTGCCTGGCGGGCAGCCCAGCTCGCGCACCTCCAGGATTTTTCCGCCAGCCATATTTAGCTCAGTGCCGGCCAAATCGACAGCTCGGCGAGTGCGCAAGCTGAAACGCGCTACCGCCGAGATAGCCGCCAAGGCCTCGCCACGGAACCCCAAGGTAGCGATATGTTCGATATCGCTAGCGCTGGCGATTTTACTGGTGGCATAGCGTTCGATGGACAGCAGGGCGTCGTCGCGGCTCATGCCGGCAGCGTTATCGCTGATTTTAATTAATCTTTTACCGCCGGCAACCACAGAGGCTTCAATCTGGGTGGCGCCGGCGTCCAGAGCATTTTCGATAAGCTCCTTAAAGACCGAGGCCGGGCGCTCTACAACCTCTCCGGCGGCGATTTTATTGATTAATTGATCCGATAAAACTCTAATTAAAGAGGCTGTCATGATTATAAATCCGACTTGCTTATAGACCGATTCAAGCCAGCCGCCGGCGGGACAACTTTCTTTGTATCGGGCCTTTAGAGCTAAAACGCTTGTTCTTCTAAACTATTACAGTATCATTCTAGAAGGATGGATATTCTTTTGCCAGCTCTAATCATCGGCGCTCTGATCTTGACAGCGCTTTGGTGGCTGCGCCGCTCGTTATTACGAGCGATTAAGCAAGAGCCCGAGGCGCAGGCCCTACTCCTGCTGCAGAATCAACTGCATGCCGGAGCAGCCCAAACGGGTCAACAGGTTGAGGCTCTGCAAAAAAATGTTCGCGAGGAAATGCGTCAGCTCCAGGAGCAGGTGGCCCGCGCCATGGCCGAGTCTAACCGCTCGGTAGGCGAGCGCCTGGACAGCGCGACCAAAGTCATCGGCGATGTGCGCCAGCGCCTAGGTCAGATGGACGAAGCCTCCAAGCGCATCTTTGAAGTCGGCCGCGACATCGCCATGCTCCAGCAAACCCTGCAGGCCCCCAAGCTGCGTGGCGGAATGGGCGAATATATGCTGGCCGATTTATTGACTCAGGTGCTGCCTCAACAGAGCGTGACCATACAGCACAAGTTCAATGGCGGCGAGACGGTCGATGCGGTCATCCGCCTCAGCCTAGGCCTGGTGGCCATAGACGCCAAATTCCCGCTTGAAAATTTTAAGCGGCTACAGGCAGATGGCGCCGGCGAGGAGCGGCGAGCCGCCGGCAAGCAGTTCATCAGGGACGTAAAGAAACATATTGACACCATTGCCGCCAAATATATCCGTACCGATGAAGGCACTTTAGATTTCGCGATGATGTATGTTCCGGCTGAAAACGTCTATTACGAAATGATCATCAAGAATGAATGGAGCGAAGCCGAACCTTTATTTCAATACGCGCTTGAGCGGCGGGTGATCCCGGTTTCACCTAATTCTTTTTACGCCTATTTGCAGACGATTTTGCTGGGTTTACGCGGCATGCGGGTGGAGGAGAACGCGCGCGAGATCATTGATCATCTAGCGCGACTGCGCAAAGAATTGGATCTATTCATGGAAGAATTCAGGGTGATGGGCAAACATCTGGACGCGGCCGCCAAACGCTACGCCGAGGCCGATAAACGCCTCGGACGGGTGGAGTCCAAGATGGCTTTGATGCGCGAGGCGCCCGGCGCCGGCGAGCAGGACGAGCCAGCGCGGCTGGCGCCGCCGACCGATTTTTAGCCGGCCGAGCCAGCACAGCCAGGTTGCCAAGCCAGCGCTGCTATGTTAAGTTCCCTGCTTTACTAAAAACTCGCAATAGGACATGCTAATTATATGAAACCACAGTATCCCGCTCCCCCAAAAAAACCTGGGGGCGACGATCGTCCCAAACAGGTTGCGCGCTCGCTGCTGCTCTGGCTGGTGCTATTAATGGGCTTATTGATCGCCTTCAGTCTGTTCAATGGCCGCCGTGAAGCTTTGGAAACGATTGATTATAATCCCAATTTCACCCAATGGGTAGAGCAAGGCAAGATCCGGCACTGTCAAATTATAACCGAGGTAGCTGGCGCTCAGTATATTCGCGGCGAGATGGCGGAGCTGGACCCCAAGACCGGCAAGCCGCGGCGCTTCAAGGTAGACATAGTGGTTACCGATGGCCTGCCGGCCTGGCTTAAAGAAAACGGCGTAGCCTTTTCGTTTAACCGCCAAAGAATCGATATGTGGCAATTGCTGCAAAGCGCTTTGCCTATCCTGATTTTCGTAGGCTTATTATATTTTCTATTCATGCGCCAAATCCGCTCGGTGGGACATGGCGCCATGAGCTTTGGTAAAAGTCGCGCGCGCCTGCTATCCCGCGCCCGCAACAAAATCACCTTTGCCAACGTGGCCGGCATCAACGAGGCCAAGGAAGAGGTCCAGGAAATAGTTGATTTTCTGAAAGATCCCAAGAAATTTCAGACCCTGGGCGGGCGCATTCCCAAAGGGGTCCTGCTGATGGGGCCGCCTGGCACTGGCAAAACCCTCTTGGCCAAAGCCATTGCCGGCGAGGCCGATGCTCCGTTTTTCAGCATCAGCGGCTCGGATTTCGTTGAGTTATTCGTGGGCGTCGGCGCCTCACGGGTTCGCGACATGTTCGAGCAAGGCAAAAAAAATGCACCCTGCATCATCTTTATCGATGAGATCGACGCTGTTGGCCGCAGTCGTTTCAGCGGGATCGGCGGTGGCCACGACGAACGCGAACAAACTCTCAACGCACTCTTGGTAGAAATGGATGGCTTCGAAACCCAGGATGGCGTGATAATCATCGCCGCCACCAATCGACCAGACGTCTTGGATCCAGCCTTGCTGCGTCCGGGCCGATTCGACCGGCAAATCGTCATAGATCTTCCGGTGCTGGAAGGCCGCGAGGAGATCCTTAAGATTCACGCCAAAAACATAAAGCTAGCCCCCAACGCCGATTTAAAACGTCTGGCCCGGGGCACATCCGGCTTCTCTGGCGCCGATTTAGCCAATCTACTGAACGAGGCCGCTCTGCTGGCGGCGCGGCATTCTAAGCCGGCCGTTGAGATAGATGATCTGGAAGAGGCCCGCGACAAAGTTCGCTGGGGGCGCGAAAGGCGCAGTCGGATTCTGGATGATGATGAAAAACGCCTGACCGCCTATCATGAATCTGGTCACGCCCTGGTTTTACAGCTGGTTGAAAAAAGCGAACCACTCCATAAAATAACCATCATTCCACGCGGCACAGCCTATCTGGGCGCCACCATGCAATTGCCGGAAAAAGATCGTTACACCGAGAGTCTGATTAAGCTCAAAGGCATGTTGGCCGGCCTGATGGCTGGCAGGGTTGCCGAGGAGCTGGTGCTGGGCGATATTTCTACCGGCGCCGGCAATGATTTAAAACAAGCCACCCACTTAGCCCGGCTGATGGTCTGCAACTGGGGCATGAGCCAAGAGCTGGGCCCGCAGACCTTTGGCACTCAGGAAGAATTACTGTTTCTGGGCCGCGAAGTGGCCCGCAACCAAGACTTCAGCGAAGAAACCTCGCGCCGCATTGATCAAGAGGTGAACAAGCTGTTACGCGAGGCCTATGAGCGCGCACGGAGCATTCTGCAAGAGCGGCGCGCGCAGCTCGATTTGATCGCCCAGCTGCTGCTTGAGCAAGAAACCTTGGAAGGTCGCGACATTGAGGAAATCGTAAAGTTTGGGCGAGTTTTATCGGAGGCGGAGCGCCAGCAGGCAGATGCCGAGGCCGGGGCCAGCGCGCCACAATCAGCGCCGGAGCCTCAGGCGGCCGCCGCGGCGGGCCCGCCGGCGCTGGATTCCACTGGCCAGGCAACGCCGCCGACTTAAAAAAAAGTTGATGCAAACATCGGAAACACAGCTTGGCGACTCCGGGGTTTGGCGTTGCCGCGAACGCCAGTTATGTTTAAACGCCCGGCCCCTCTTGATGGGCATCCTAAACGTAACTCCCGACTCCTTTTCCGATGGGCAGCGCTATTTTGATCGGGAGCGCGCCATAGCTCATGCGTTGGAGATGGTGCGCGAGGGCGCCGACATCATTGATGTAGGCGGAGAATCTACGCGGCCAGGCGCACAGCCGGTTAGCTTAGATGAAGAGTTAGCCCGCGTGATCCCAGTGATAAAAACCTTGCGTAAAAACTCTGAGACGATAATATCGGTGGATACGAGGAAGAGCGCCGTCGCCGAGCAGGCTTTGGTCGCCGGCGCGCAGATAGTCAACGATATTTCGGCTCTGACCGCCGATGCGCGCATGCTGGAGGTGCTGCGCGAGTTTCGCGCTGGCGTGATTCTGATGCACATGCGCGGCGAGCCGCGCACGATGCAACTGAATCCCCACTATGCCGATGTGCGGCGCGAGGTGCGCGATTATCTGCAGACGCGGCTGGCAACGCTGGAACAAAAGGGGCTAGAACGGGCAACCATGGCTATTGATCCAGGCATCGGGTTTGGTAAAACCGCTGAACATAATATTAGCTTATTGGCCGGCTTGGGAGCGCTACGCGCCTGCGGCCGCCCGATTGTAGTGGGCCTATCGCGCAAGCGTTTTTTGGAGCATTTAACCGGGCGGCGGCTAGGCCAACGCTTGGCGGGCAGTTTAGGCGCATTGGCCTATGCTCTACAGGCCGGCGCGCAGATCCTACGGGTCCACGATATAGGCGAGTCTCGGGATGTTCTTAAAGTTATCAATGCTTTGCTACGGGAGAAAAACGCCTCATGCAGTGGCTGAACCGGCTAGTTACTCCTAACATCTATGGCTGGATCGAGATAGCCTGCCTGGCAATCCTATTTTATTATGTGCTGTATTTCTTCCGCGGCACCCGGGCCATGCCAGTGCTGACCGGATTCGTGCTGGTTTTTGTGGTCCTTATCATGGCCACGCACTTTTTGCATCTGGACGCCTTGAATTGGCTGCTGGGGCGTTTCTCGGTTTATTTAGCTGTGGCGCTGCTGGTTATTTTTCAGCCGGAAATTCGTTGGGCGCTGGGCGAGTTAGGCAAGCGCCATCTCTTCGGCAATATCGCCAACGATCAGACCCTGGTTAATAACTTAATACAAGCCGTCACCATCTTGATGAAGCGCCGCATCGGCGCCCTGATCGCCATCGAGCGTAATATCGGCACCCGCCCCATCCAGGAAAGCGGCGTGCTGCTGGATAGTTTAGTAAGCGCCGAATTGCTGGCCAGCATCTTTTATCCTTATACGCCGCTGCATGACGGCGGCGTGATCATTTCTGATAATCGCATCGCGGCGGCGCGCTGCACCTTTCCTCTATCTCAAAAAACCAGCCTCGGCAGGATGGTCGGCACGCGCCATCGCGCCGCGATTGGCTTGAGCGAAGAAACCGATGCCGTCGTGATCGTGGTCTCGGAAGAAACCGGCATGACCTCTGTCGGCTATGAGGGTCGCTTAATCCAGGAGCTGGAGCTGGAAGATCTACGCCGCTTATTGACCGATATTTTACTTAAGACCCAGGCGGCTGAGAGCCGTTGGAGCCGTGTTAAGAACTCACTGAGCACCTTGATTGCCCCGCCCCGGAGATAGCCATTGCATGAAAACCATCTTGCTCAATAACCTTGGCTTAAAAACAATTGCCCTGGTCTTGGCGCTGGTCTCGTGGCTGGCTATTCGCGAAACGATCAACTTTGAGATCAGCGCGGCGGATATCCCGCTGCAGATTCAAGCCAGCCCTGGTTGGGCCGTGTTTCATCAATCGGATAATGTAGTTACGGTAACCTTTCGAGGCTCCCAGGACGATATTCGCTTGATGGATTACAAACAGATTAAAGCGCTGATTGATCTGCGCACCAATGCCGTTGCCGGCGCCATTGAAGTGGCGGTTACCCCGCGCGCGATTCAAGGTCTTCAAGGCGTGCGTGCCGTGCGGGTTCACCCCGAGCGCGTCCGGATCAGCCTGGATCATGAAATGGAGAAAACCGTTGCCGTGAAAGGCCGCGTCAACGGCAAGCCCCTGGCCGGCGAAGTGGCCGATATCATCTGCGAGCCGGCGCTAGTACGGGTGCGCGGCCCAGCCCAGCAGCTGCAACAAACCGAATGGATCTACACCGAGCCAGTGGATGTTGAAGGCCGCATCGAGAGCTTTGCCAAGCGCGCCCGCGTACTGCCCCCCAGCGATAGCTGGTCGCCACACATTGACCCAGCCGATGTCTGGGTGCAGGTAGCCATCATTGAAAAAACCGAAAGCCTGGAATGGAAAGACGTGCCGGTGGCCGCGGTTGAAAACCCCAATGCGCCTCTCAAGGTAGAAATCTCGCCGGCGCGAGTCAATATTCTGATCACCGGCACCGAAGAGGTTTTGGAAAAACTGAAGGCGGTACCACCGATGGCCCTGGTGGATTGCATTGATCTAGATTCCTCGCTGACTTACGATCTGCCCGTGCATATATACCTGCCGCCAGCCTACAGCGCGACGGTAGCGGCCAACCCTCCCTTCGTGCATATAGTTCCGGGAAAGTGATATGAGCGCTCTATCCTCCAATCGTCAAATCGGTTTGCGCGAACTAGGCGGCCTAGCCCTGCTGGTCGCCAGCCTACTGATGGCTCTGGCCTTATTTTCCTATCGCTGGGAAGATATTTTTCTACTGAAGGTTCCGCCCAACGATCCGCCGCTTAATTTCATAGGACCGGCCGGCGCCTGGTTTGCCTTCGGCAGCCTAATAACCTTGGGGCTAGGCGCGTTTCTGCTGCCGCTCTTCTGCGGGATCATCGGACTGGGTCAGCTCTGGCAGCGCGACACGCCGACAGGCCAACGCTGGATCTGGACCGCTGCTACAATCTTAGCGGTCAGCGGCCTTTTGAGCCTCTATGCTCCCGCTTGCGAAAGCGGCCTAACGCAACAACTGAATATCGCTGGCATTGCCGGGGGGCTAATCGGCTGGCTTATGGCCAGCAAAGGATTGGAGGGGCTGCTGGGTCGCACTGGCGCCACGGTCTTGCTGATCGGCTTATTGGCTTGCGGCTTGATCATGTTTATCGGCAAAGCTGAGTTACTGCGGCTCGGCCGCCTGGCGGCGCGCTTGGCGCTATGGCTGCGCGCACGTTTACGCCAAATGCGGGATGCGCGCCGCGATCAAATGGAAAAACTAGCTTGGGAAGAACGCCAACTCTCAAGGCAAATCGCGCGCAAAGAAAAAGAGCTCAGCAAAGCCAAGCCGGACCAGCCAGCCAACCTGCCAGCCCAGGCGCCCGAGACTATTTTTCCGGTAATGGAACCTGTCGCAACGGCCAAGCCACGCAAGGAAAAAGCGCGCGCGCGGCCCGAGCCACAGCCGGCGGCCAGCGCGGCCGACCTGGCCGCATACCAACTGCCGCCGCTTAGCATTCTGCAGCCACTTTCTTTGACCAATGACCGCAGCATTCGCGGAGACGTCCAGACCACCGCGCGGGTCTTGACCGAAACCTTGGCCGAGTTTGGGATTGAAAGCACTGTTAAAAATGTGGTGGAAGGCCCGGTGGTCACCCGCTATGAACTGCTGCCGGCGGCCGGCGTACGGATCGAAAAAATCGTTCAGCTGAGCAACAATCTGGCCTTGACCCTGAAGGCCGCCAGCATCCGCGTGCAGGCGCCGATACCCGGCAAAGGGCTGGTGGGCATTGAAGTGCCCAACTCTATGGCTACCAAGGTATGTTTGCGCGAGATATTGGAAGGCGAGCAATGGCAGTCTAGCCAGGCGGCCATTCCGCTGATCTTAGGCAAGGATGTCGGGGGAACCGACTTGATTGCGGATTTAGCCACCATGCCACACTTATTGATCGCCGGCGCTACCGGCTCGGGCAAAACCGTCTGCATGAACTCCATCCTGGCCGGGCTCTTGATGGCGCGCAAGCCCAGCGAGCTGAAAATGATTTTAGTGGATCCCAAAATAATAGAGTTTTCGGTATATCAGGATATTCCCCATCTGTTAGTACCGGTAATTACCGAAGCCAAGAAAGTCGCCTTTGGGCTACGCTGGGCCATTGCCGAAATGGAGAAGCGCTATAAAATATTTGCCCGGGCGGGGGTTCGCAACATTCAGAGCTTTAATGCGCGCCCGCTACCCGCGGCGCTGGCGGATGAGCCAGCCGAGGCCTTGCCGGCGACCCTGCCCTATATCGTGATCATCATTGATGAGCTGGCCGATCTTATGCTGGTGGCCCAAGCCGACGTCGAAAATGCTATTGCCCGCCTGGCACAGTTATCACGCGCCGTCGGCATCCACATGATCTTGGCAACCCAACGGCCATCGGTCAATGTGATCACCGGCACGATCAAGGCCAACTTCCCAGCACGAATTTCATTTCAGGTAGCCCAACAGATCGATAGCCGCACCATTCTGGATAGCAGCGGCGCCGAAAAATTGTTGGGGCGCGGCGACATGTTGATTCTGCCACCAGGCGTCAGTAAATTGGTGCGCGCCCAAGGCGCCATGACCACCGATGAAGATATTAGGGCTATTGTAGCATTTATCAAACAGCAGTCTCAGCCAGATTATATTAAAGATCTGAAGGATAAAATCGAAAGCCCCACCGCCCTGGCCGCTTTGGAAGATGATGGCGTGGATGATGACCTCTTACAAATGGCTATCGCAGTTATTCGCGAATCGCGCAAGTCCTCGGTTTCGCACTTACAGAGACGCTTGCGGATCGGCTACAACCGCGCTGGCCGCCTGATGGATAAGCTGGAAAGCATGGGGATAGTCGGTCCGGCCCATGGCTCGGATCCGCGCGAGATTCTGATTGACCTGGATGGAACCATTCCCTCCGGGCCGGCCACTCAGGAGGAGCAAATATAATGAAAACCATAGGCCAGATCTTGAAACAAGCTCGCGAGAACAAAAAAATGAGTGTGAGCGATATCGCTCACTCCACCAAAGCAATGGTAAAGCATATCGAAGCGCTGGAGGCCGACGATTTTAGTTTTTTCCCCGCACCCATTTACGCCGCTGGCTTCATCAGGCTTTACGCTCACTGCGTAGGATTAAATGCCGAGGACTTAATACAGAGATATCGCAATCGCACGGCGCCACCGCCGCCGACGACCAAAATACCTGCGGCGAAGCTGGGCCCAACTAAACCCAGCACAAGCCAGACGAGCGCGGCTGGCTCTCAGCTGGCTGCTAAATGCGCCGCCCTTAGGAGGAACGCCTGGCAAAAAACCAGCCAACTAATTTCGCGCGGGCAGCGCTTATCGCTACCGACAATTCGCCTATCGGTAAAAACTTGGAAAACCATTCTGGCGAC